>NZ_JBSWYQ010000002.1:0-600421 GCF_056161165.1 Alteromonas sp. ABV2_168
TAGGCCTGCCGCCAGCGTTCAATCTGAGCCATGATCAAACTCTTCAATTAAATATATCGAAAAACTTTTATGAATCGTCGGTTGACACTCTCAACGAGTGCCCACACAGATTGTCTTGTTATAAATTTTTAAAGAACAATGCTAAGAATCTTCTTAGCTGCTTCAGTGTTTCTCCCTGAAGCGGGACGCGCATTCTACGCGCTTCGTTTTCAGTGTCAACATCTTTTTGAAATTTAATTTCTCAAGTGTTTTCAGTGAAAACTGTTATAACTCATCACGTTTGCTCTGTGTTATAACACTTCTTTAGTAGTCTCTTTCGTGACTCCCCGTCAGAAGTGGGGCGCATTCTAGAGATTTATAATCGCACGTCAACACCTATACCTAAAAAAGTTGTGTTTATGCGTTCGAATGATTACTTTATAGACTATACATACAATAATTAGACAATTTGAACTAATTGCGAATACGATAGCTCTATTATAAGAGCAATAATAGCGTCCATTAGGGACGCAATTTAATGAGGGTGGAGTATGACTCCCAGAGTTAGCATACCGTTTTTTGTAGTAGCTATGTGTTTACCCGCACTATGTTTCGCAGCATCTAACGCAGACACAGTTAAGAATAATAATGATGATTTTCAGATCCAGTTTCTGAAACGTCAGGTTGATCAAAACATGTCTATTGGCCGGGCTATCCGATCGATTGCCAGCCACTATCCCCAGGATGTGGTGTCTATTGTAGATGTTGCTCTGGATACTTATCCTGATAAATACCGCGAAATTATCTTTGCCGCCATTTCAGCACAACCCGCTTCTACTCAGGATATAGTGCAGATGGCAATTGAGAAAGATGTTAGTACCTGTACTAATATCGTAAAGCTGGCAATTCGCGCTGAGCCCAGTTATGTTGATTTTGTTGTTCAGGCCGCAGCCGATACGACGCCGGAAGAGCTGGATGAAATTGTTCGTGTAGCAGTACAAACTGAACCTGACTCGGCCGATCGTATTGTGCAAACATTATCTCAGGAACATCCCAATAAGGTGATAGAGATTTTGTCTACCGCACTCAATACTGTTCCTTATGTCGGCGAGTATGTTGTGGATGCATTGCTTGCAGTGTTCCCTGCCCAGTCGGATGAGGTAATTACCACCGCCCTGCAACAAACTCATGCAGAGAAAGAGCAGGCAATCCGGATATTGGAAACAGCGCAAAGTTATGGTGTCAGTGACGATAAGCTGGCTGAATATGGCCAGTCCATAGGTTTAACTGACGAAGACATACAGATAGTACTGAACAGATAAAACAAAGGGGAGCAAACGCTCCCCTTCTTGTTTTCTTTCTTAATTAGTCTGCACCGAACAAATCGCGGCTGTAGACTTTTTCAAGAACATCACGGATATCATCTGTCACACGGTTAGCAACAATAACATCTGACATTTCTTTAAACGCATTCAAATCGTTAATTACACGGGAATTAAAGAACTCATCCTCTTTAATAACCGGTTCATAGACCACCACTTCAATACCTTTGGCCTTAATACGTTTCATGATCCCCTGAATCGCACTGGCGCGGAAGTTATCCGAACCGGACTTCATGATCAGACGGAAAATACCGACAATTTTAGGACGGCGACTGATAATCGAATCAGCCACAAAATCCTTACGGGTACGGTTGGCATCGACAATTGCCTGAATCATGTTGTTAGGCACTGCGCTGTAGTTTGCCAGCAATTGCTTCGTGTCTTTAGGTAAGCAGTAACCACCGTAACCAAAACTTGGATTGTTGTAGTGTTTGCCGATTCGCGGGTCAAGGCCTACACCTTCGATGATCTGCTTAGAATCCAGACCATTACTTTCTGCATAGCTGTCCAGTTCATTAAAATAAGCAACCCGCATCGCCAGATAAGTGTTGGCAAAAAGCTTAATGGCTTCCGCTTCAGTACTGTCGGTAAACAGTACTTCAATATCTTCTTTAATTGCACCTTGCTTGAGTAAGCCAGCAAACACCTCAGCCCGCTCACTTCTTTCGCCCACAATAATACGGCTTGGATAAAGGTTATCGTAAAGCGCGCGTCCCTCACGCAAGAACTCAGGAGAGAAAAGAAGATTGTCAGTTCCGTGTTCTACTTTTGCTTCTTTAGTAAAACCTACAGGTACGGTTGATTTTACAACCATAACCGCATCAGGATTTACTTTCATTACAGTTTTGATGACTGCATCAACGCTGCCGGTGTTAAAATAGTTGGTTTGCGGGTCGTAATCAGTAGGCGTTGCGATAACCACGAAATCTGCATCGCGGTATGCCTCTTCAGCATCAAGGGTCGCTCTGAGATTAAGTTCCTTCTCCGCCAGATATTGAGAAATTTCTTTATCTTCAATAGGCGACTTCCGTGCGTTGAGCGTTTCTACCTTTTCAGGAACTAAGTCAACAGCAACAACTTCATTGTGCTGGGCAAGCAGCACTGCGTTTGATAATCCTACGTAGCCAGTCCCGGCTACTGCGACTTTGAGCTTTTTATTTGCTTCCATTTATATCTTTCTCCAACTTTAATTCTTAATTCCGTTAATTGCCGGACTCGCTGAACTCTTCTTTCGTTTTCACAGAAAAATTTTCCCGCTTTAACGTGAGGTTCGGGCTGTAGGCAGGATCATGTTGAATGTAATCACACCACTGTACCTGAAGATAATCGAGCTCTTTTTTGAATCTGGCTGCTTTCTCAGGGGACAGATCAAGCCCCCGGCTCACAGACTCATGGTGATAGAGCTCCGCTTCCGCGCAATACAGGTTCCTGACACCAGTTTCTCTGACCCTGAGGCAAAAATCTACATCGTTAAAGGCGACAGTGAGATCTTTCTCATTTAAACCACCTACTTCAATAAATTTTGATTTTTTCACCAGTAAACATGCAGCTGTTACAGCCGAATAATTCTGTGTGGCAATCAATCGTTTCAAATAACCCGGGTGATATCGGGGAAAATACTTGTGAGCATGCCCTGCTCCGCCACCATATCCCAGAACAACACCAGCGTGCTGTACCCTGCCGTCAGAATAAAGCAGTTTCGCACCTACACAACCGACATCATCTCTTAACGCATGACTCAGCATGTATGTTAACCATTCAGGTTTGATAACCTCTATATCATTATTGATAAGGCCAACAACCTCTCCTCTTGCATGTTGTACGCCAAAGTTATTAATGGCTGAGTAATTAAACTCACCCGGATATGACAATACGCGTATCTGCGGCTCCTGATTCAGTTTTTTAAAGTAATCAATGCTTTCCTGTTCATCTGAGCCATTATCAATAAGTAGTATTTCAAAATTATTGTACGTCGTTTTTTGTAAAATGGACTCAATACATGCCTGAACCAGTTCTTTTCCGTTCCTGGTGGGTATAATTAGCGACACTAACGGGTTGCTCAACACCGGCCACTGAACATGGTTTATGCCCAGTTCTTTATCGTAAACCGATACCGGCTTACCGGTTTCATTGAGTATGCAGGTAATTTCGTTTAACGCTCTCTCTTTGAGCGAGTCTTTACCCCGATGCACCAGCGTATAGGGAATGTGCCTGATGATAGTGTCTTTCTTATGTACTGCTATTTTTGCCAGCAGACCGGCAATAGTAGTTTCCTGACTGGCTATTCCTTTGATCAATTCAGCACTAAACATAACACCGGTATTGACATAAGCAGTTGAAAATAATAAATCCGGATTCCAGTCAGGCAAAAAATGGGGGGAAGTACGTTTTCCTTTTTTATCGAACTTGTCTGTATCGCAATAAAAAATATCTGCATCAGCACCTGATGACGCAAAAATATCAGAAGCTTCCTCAACAAGAGTATCACCACTGTTTACGAGGAGTACCCCAGATGATGCAGGAATGCCTGCAACGGCTTCGCAAATACTTGAGAACTCGTTGTTGCTGTTCGCAGAACTTTTTGTATTTACGACGAAAATGCGCTCAGAAAGAATTCCACACTTTTTTGCTGAACTCAGAGTCTGTTCTGATTGCTTCTTGCCCAACACAACAAGAAAGAGCGCATTGCCGGCAGAATCATTACCTGAGAAACTCTTTAGTGCCTGATTCTGCTCTTTCAAGTAAGCACCGTACAAGGCCATTCTTTTCTTCTTTGAAGGAAAGCCATAGAACAAGCCGGAGCGTTGTAATGAGCGACTGTAAAACTCCGTCAGCTTATGATTGTCTTTTAACCGGGCTTTAACGGATTTTGGTAACAGACCCACTGCTCCCTTTACCGTCATCATCGCAATTTTTTTCATACTGCCATTTTCCATGCGTGCAACAAAAGGCCGCGTTTAATAGCGGCCTTAGTATCTTAACATGATTGATTACAATGGTGCTTAGTTACCTGCGCCCAGACGCTCACCCTGATAGCTGCCGTCTAACACCGCTTTCCACCAGGCTTCATTGTTCAGATACCACTCGACAGTTTTGCGGATACCGCTTTCAAAGGTTTCCTGCGGTGTCCAGCCCAGTTCTTTCTGAATCTTGGAGGCATCGATGGCATAGCGCATATCGTGGCCGGGACGGTCTGTTACGTAAGTGATTTGCTCTGCGTACCTGGTACTTTTTGGCTTCACGTCATCCAGAATAGTACAGATGGTTTTCACCACGTCGATGTTCTGTTTCTCGTTATGGCCGCCAATGTTATAGGTTTCACCAATTTCACCGTTAAGGGCTACCACAACCAGTGCTCGCGCATGGTCTTCCACATACAGCCAGTCACGGATTTGATTGCCTTTGCCGTATACCGGCAGCGGTTTCCCGGCCAGAGCATTTAAGATAACCAGCGGAATGAGTTTTTCAGGGAAGTGATACGGGCCGTAGTTGTTCGAACAGTTGGTCACCAGTGTTGGCAGTTTGTAGGTGCGCAGCCAGGCACGGACCAGCTGGTCTGAAGATGCTTTACTCGCGGAATAGGGTGAACTGGGTGCGTACGGCGTTGTTTCAGTAAACAGTGGCAGTTCTGTGCCCTCTTCCACGTCATCCGGATGTGGCAGGTCGCCGTACACTTCATCGGTGGATATGTGGTGGAATTTAAAGCTGTCTTTTTTCTCACCTTCCAGCTTTGACCAGTACGCGCGAGCCTGCTCGAGCAACGTGTAAGTGCCGACGACGTTAGTCTGGATAAATTCACCCGGGCCGTCGATAGAGCGGTCAACGTGTGATTCTGCTGCCAGATGCATAACGATGTCAGGCTGGTGTGTGTTGAATACACGTTTTACTTCGTCGGCATCGCAGATATCTACCTTTTCGAAGAAGTAGCGGTCGCTGTCTGACACGGTAGTCAGTGACTCCAGGTTACCGGCATAAGTCAGTTTATCTACATTGATAACCGTATGGTCGGTATCGTTAATCAGGTGACGGACTACTGCCGAACCGATGAAGCCGGCACCGCCGGTCACTAAAATGGTTTTGCTCATTGTGTATTGCTCTGTTGTGCTTTCAGTGCATCCAGCATGGCGGAAAGTTGTGCACGCCAATGGGCAGGTTGCAATGAAGAAAAGGTTTCGCGGGTCAGGGTTTTATCCAGCACGCTGTAGTGCGGTCGCTTCGCCGGTGTGGGATATTGTGACGACGGAATAGGCAATACAGGAATGTTGTTTTCAAGCAGGCCTTTTTCGACTGCCAGTTCCTGAATGGCCAGTGCAAAATCGTACCAGCTGGTGACGCCTTCGTCAGTCCAGTGGTAAACACCGGCCGTCTTGTTTTGTGCCGCAAACAAACAGGCCTGTGCCAGCCCGCTTGCCAGTGTAGGCGAACCAATCTGGTCATCAATCACAGTGAGCTGTGGTTTATCTGCCATCAGGCGCAGCATGGTTTTGACAAAATTATTGCCGTGGGTCGAGTACACCCAGGCGGTGCGGATTAAACAGCTTGCATCCGGGATGGTGTTTAACAGCACTTTTTCACCATCGGCTTTGGTTTGTCCATATACGCCCTGCGGTTCAATGGTGTCATCCACCGTGTAGGGTGACCCCTTCTTACCGTTAAATACATAGTCGGTAGACACATGCACCAGGAAGATGCCGTTTGCTTTGCAGTACTCAGCAAGATTCGCCACACCCTGTGTATTAATCAGTGCCGCTGCTTCCGGTTCAGATTCTGCTTTATCTACTGCGGTGTATGCAGAGGCATTGATTACTGCATCCGGGCTGATGCTGTCCAGCTTATCAGTCAGTGCGGCCTTATCGGTAATGTCGATATCATCACGGCCCAGGCAAACAATCTTGTCACCGCCTGCCTGCTGAAGCTCGTAAGCCAGTTGTCCGGACTTCCCTATCACTACAATTGTCATAGGAATTCCTTAAAATGTCGGCGCGTTATTAAACGCCAGGCCATCCGCATCTTTTGCAGACAGCGACGGCGCTTCGCCATTTACCAGCGGCCAGTCGATACCGATAGTCGGGTCGTCATACTTCACCGACACTTCACTTTCAGGGTGATAATAGTCGGTGCACTTATACACGAACTCAGCTGATTCAGTGGTGACATAGAAACCGTGAGCGAAACCTGCAGGCACCCAAAGCTGGCGCTTGTTTTCAGCTGACAACAATACGCCTACCCATTTGCCGAATGTCGGTGAGTCTTTACGCATGTCCACGGCCACATCAAACACTTCACCGCTGACCACACGGACTAATTTACCCTGCGTCTGTTCCAGCTGATAGTGCAGACCACGCAGAATACCTTGCTTGGATTTAGAGTGATTGTCCTGCACGAAATCCACGTCCGCGCATTCCTTCTTGAACCAGTCTGTGCGAAACGTTTCTAAGAAAAAGCCACGCTCATCACCAAAGACGCGGGGCTCAATAATTTTGACATCCGGGATGTCGGTGGTTACTACTTGCATATACTTACCTGGATAAAAAATCGAATAATCTTTTTAGCGTGACAGCGTATCGTTACACTTTAACGCGGTCGCTGATGACTTTCATCAGATAATCGCCATAGCCACTCTTCTTGAGTGGGGCAGCCAGTTTTTCAAGCTGTGCTGCATCAATAAAGCCCATGCGATAGGCGACTTCTTCCGGACAACAGACTTTCAGGCCCTGACGCTTTTCGATAGCAGCCACAAAGTTAGCCGCATCCAGCAGGCTGTCCAGCGTACCTGTATCCAGCCAGGCAGAACCACGGCCCATCAGTTCGACTTTAAGCGAACCATCCTGCAGATAGAGGTTGTTCAGATCAGTGATTTCCAATTCGCCACGGGGGGACGGCTTAACAGCCTTAGCAAAGTCCACCACACGGTTGTCGTAATAATACAAACCGGTTACCGCATAGTTTGATTTAGGATTCGCAGGCTTTTCTTCGATAGAAAGCGCATTCCAGTCGCTATCAAAGTCCACCACGCCGTAACGTTCAGGGTCATTCACGTGGTAGCCGAAAACGGTAGCGCCAGACTCTTGCTCGTACGCATTCTGCAGAGAAACTTTCAAATCATGACCGTAATAGATGTTATCACCCAAGATAAGGGTACAGGCATCTTCACCGATGAACTCTTCACCAATGAGAAAAGCCTGAGCCAATCCATCTGGACTGGGCTGAGCAGCATACTGCACATTGATACCTAACGACGAACCGTCCCCGATCAATTCTATGAAACGGGCCTGCTCCTGCGGAGTACTGATAATCAGAATGTCACTGATCCCAGACATCATAAGCGTCGCAAGCGGATAAAAAATCATCGGCTTATCATACACAGGCATCAGTTGCTTGCTGACGACTTTAGTTAGCGGGTGAAGGCGAGTGCCTGAGCCACCGGCAAGTATTATTCCTTTTCTCATTACTTTCCCCAAAATTTGAGTAGAAGCCAACTGCATTTAACACTACCTATTATAATTGGATTTAATACAATAAATAAAGAACGAATAAATAAATAGATTTTTAGCTTTTAAATTAATGGAAAACGGTAAAAAATTCAGATAGCAAGCACACCAGATTAAATATAAATCATCCAATAAAATCTTTATATTTGGATAGATTGTTAAGCAATACGGACGGAAAACTTGAATCCAACTCAACAATAGTCATATCTTTGATATTCCTTCCGAAAAGATCCATATTATTTTCGACTCTGTGTCTAATAGCTTCTGTACTATAAAACTGCTCTTTATTGAACTCTTGGTGAGAAAAAGACCGAATTTTATCTGAGATTCTAAGCTCATCCATAAGATAGCTAAAATGCCAGCCGGCATTTTGAATTATCGGTGCACTATGTAACGTTCTAGCTTCATGTGGAGTGATAGAGAGATTTTTGTATTTGCAAGCAATAGCTTTGGACCAATAACCTCTGAGCAAATTGAACTTATAATAGAAAAACTTTTGCTCAAGAATATGTATATCATTTTCTGATATAGAACTGAGAACATTCTCTATCTTAGGAATCTCATCGATATCTGAAATCAAGATAAAATCATCAGATCTAGCACAACGAAGTCCTTCCAAAACAGCGTTTCTCTGGGTAATCTCTCTTACCCAAGCGTTAGAGGTTTTTGGAAATGTATCAACAACAACATGAATAATCTTATCATTAAAATCACTAAAAAGCTCTTCATTTTATTTATAAAACAATGGCTTATTTTCGCCATTGAATTTCATTGTTGCCTCCACTAGAACAAAATTATCGACTTTATCGTAAAGTTCAGCCAACCTTAATTCAAGAAGTTCCAGTTCATTATAAAAAATAAAGCAATCATAAACCATTTTAAAAAAATTAACTCCAAAACATATAATTCAAAAACTAGAAACTAAAAAGCAAGATTCCCAATGAAAATATAAGCATAAATATAGATAAGTAAATATAGACGTAATAACATTATTATAAGTAATTGTAGCAATAGATGTTTTCATATAAAAAAGAAAAATTAAGGGCAAATTACAAATAAATAAATAATCTGAAAAATCAACTTAAATTTTTTTCACCTAATACTAGAGGAAAACTTTCATTTATTCATAAAAAAACATACGAAAGATAAAACCCCATTGAATAAAGAATAAGGAAAGAAGGATAAGAATTTCATCTGACATAACTTGAAATTGATGGGAGAGAAAAAACTAAAATCACGGTAACAACTTATTAATAAGGGAATTGTCATTATGACTTTTATTTAAAAGACGCGCAGCAATTTCAGCATTCGGATAATCATTAACTTTTAAAGTATACTTAAATAATTCATTAATACCAATATAACTAGTTTCGTCAATAGAAAGTGACAATCTAACATTTTCTATTGCTTCAATTACATCTTCAGATGAAATTAAAACTCTAAGCTGCAACCTATAAAAATTAGAATTTTAGAATTAATCTCTAAGGCTTCTTCAATAAAAAAGAGCCTTGTGAAACTTTTTAAGACGATAATAGCATTCAGAAATATTACTAAATAAAAGCGGATCAAAACATCCCTTTCGATATAAAGACAAAGAAAACGACAATGAATCCGATACTCGGCCAAGATCAGAGAGTCGCTTAACTAAATGGTAATAAGCAGTCACCAATTCATGATTAAATTCAATTTCCTTCAAGCAAGCAGAGAAATATGATAGGACAAAGAGATCAGGATCGCTAATCTTTTGTAATAACAATTTTACGACCTCAAGAAATCCATTTTCGAAGGAGTTAAGTTGAAAAAGACACTTTAGAGAAAAATAATAAATATTCTGCTTATCAAACCTGAGAGATAATTGTCTGTAATATCTAGGTAGTTTACGTCTTACCCTTGCCAGGGACGAACAGTCGGAAGCAGTTAAATTACACGAAAATACACCATCTAAAAAATCAGATAAAATCTGTGATTATTGTAACCAACGCATCATGACGTGGCCAACAAAACGCATTCTAAGAGCTATAATTTTACTAGATTAATCAGATAAACGTTTAACATGTAAATTATCTTCAAAGAAAATGGGTCATAGGCCGAATAAACTTTACTTGCATTATCTAACGCTAAACGAGCATCAGCATAACGACCAGACCAATCGTGTTCACAACCCATAGGATAGCGACCGTCCCATGATACTAGACGCGGATTAAAAGTAGATTGTGGGTTGAAAGCTATAACTATCGAGTCTTTTACGGATGATGAGAATACTAAGGCTCCGCACCCACCCATAGAAGAGACGTAAAAATAAACCTTTTTAAAACTAGAAACAAATAATTGAAACTCAATAGAATCAAAAAAATCATGTAATTGAGTCCCGCGGTACCAATCAACATTTATAGTTTTAATACCAAGAACACAATAGCCCCTTTTTACTAAGAAAGAAGCGCCCCAACACTCCCTTCTATTGTCAATCCGAGAAACTTCTGGTTTATCTGCATTTTCAAATGTTATCACCAATTCATTAGTATCACGTTGAATATAATCGATAAAATAATTGATAATTGACGAAAAGATATGCCTGAATGACAGTTAACAATCTCTTTGAACATTTAGATTGTTCCAACATTATTAGACAATGCCTTTAACCGATTAAAGTTATCGATTATAACAGGACCATGGGGTCTACATTTACGTGCTAAAGAAATATATCGAAAAGCTTGTGTAAAATCTTTATTCGACTCAAATCGTACTGCAATATCATTAAGCTTAGCTGCATAATTATCAGTGAATATGGAATTATCAGAGTTTTCTAAAATTGAGATAATTTTATCATGGTATTCTGTTCCTTTAAGTACATTCAAATAAGAATCTAGGTGCGCAATAAGGACTTTAGGTGAAATAGACAAGACAGATTCAGATTTAATTTTAATTTTACTTCTTGCATTTTCTAACTCGAAAGCCAAGTCGCATCGTATTACAAACTCATCCAAACTCTGCCAATAATTATTTAATGCATTATTATTAATATCAATAGAAAAATCAAAAGATGTGGAGAACCCAGAACGATTATTTTTAATTGGCACTTGGACGCCAGGACGTTCTCTCATGAGCATAGCAGTATATTCTAGCTTCGAACGAACCATTCGATGAAGGAGGAAGAAACTTTGATTAACATCATTTGTTTTGAAAACTTGGTCATGTTCGCCATAACGAACTGGGCTTCCATTAGAAGTAATATGGATAAAATCATCATTATATTTTGAACAATGACACCTAAATTCCGTTATTCGAGAAAAAGAGGAGACAGCATGGATAGTTTTCATATGACGATTATATGAAACATTAAGATTATTAAAGGGCTTGAGAAATTCAGAATTGTCTCCATTCTGATTAAGCCAAGCAAACGATAAGGCATCAAAATCACTCATCTTTTTAATATATCGATTTATATTGAAATTAAAAGAATAATTAAATAGAAATTCGTCAACATCACAGTATAGCACATGAGTAATATCACGATGGTTGATTCTAATATGATTTGAAATAAAAGCATATGACAAAGACTGCATTTGTGGATTCTTGTCTTGAAGACATCCTTTATCAATCCAACTGACATCAAAAAAAGAAACATTTGGAAATAATAAATTAATCTTTGATAGGATGTCTAACGTGCTATCAGTCAATCTATTTATACCGATAAAGATATTTGTAAAACCAAAGTATAAATAATGATGGATCCACTCGTGAATATAAGCAGCCTCGTCCTTTGCAATTGCTACGACAGCAACTCTTGGATCATAAATTGTCGTAGCCTGATTGAAATCTGACTGTCTATTAATAACTCGATTAACATAATTAAACATGAATATACTACCGTCTTAGAAACTTTTTAAATAATCTATAGAAAAAAAACTTAGCTTTAAAGAAGTGAGCTTTTTTATAAAATTCTATAAAATAATCACAGTATGGCTCCTGTGAATCCATTGATTTCACTTTAGAATAAATGGACTCTAGGAAAGGATAAGCAAGCAAACCGAAACGAGCAGTAAGATACTGAGTAATTTTAATAAAATCAGACTTGAGTATAGACTGCTCATAACATTTCGGCGTAGAATAAAATTCTACTGAATCACGATATTTAGATAAATCAAATCGTTCAAACTTTACAATTATTTCGTCTATTCTAGATAAATAAAAACTCTTTATCATAGGTAGTTCATCTTTTGGAATAAAGGTGAAATTGTCTGTCCCACTATTATAAGCCTGAAGCAACCGATCAATCTTATGGTTATAATAATCACCTAAATCAAATTGATTTATCCACCTTTTGTATTCCAATGCTTCTAATTGATAGGATGAATTGATACGTAAATTTTTTCGTTTATAAGCAATAGTTATATTTAGAAACTCTAAAAAATCACAAACAATATCAAAATTTTGATTATCTCTATATATTCGTAAATTTAACGACTCATCTTTATATTTACTCTCATACTCAATCAATAGCGAAGCATGAGGAAATGTTCGAAAAGTAGAAAAATTAATTTTTTTTGTATGACGATTTCTTTTTATCCCTTGATTATAGTTGGATTCGATTATCTCAATTGGATTTCTTAAGTACGCTATAAATTCTGCATTTGGAACCAAAGCTTTTATTTCCAACATATGTTGTAGAAAAAATTCTGAGGACAAAAGAAGTATAGAAAAATCAGATTTATTAAATTGATCTATGAGTTCAGTAACCTTGAAATGGTCAATAGAAACTTTATTAATTCCTGAAGAGGATCTTTTTATATCACAAATAGATAAAATATTACCCGAACTAATAAGGTTTGCATCTAAATCGTGTTCGGGATAATAGATACCATGCTTAGACAAAAATACAATATTTTCTCTACACCAATGCTGTATAGCAGAAGTACCGGTTTTAGGTGGGCCAACATGAATAATAACCCGCTTGTTAACTACATTTTGCATTATTAACAGTATTCAGTCTAGATAAATGATTAGTAATAATTGAACTATATCCTGGTCGAAGAGTATCAACTACCTGTTTAAATTCTGTAATATCAACCTTTAGTGGGTTTGCCCTAACTAATTCAACCTTCAAAAATGGGAAATCATGTTCAATCAAAAGATCTTTCCAAAAATAATGTAAATTATTTAAATATGATAATTTAGTGGAATCCACGTAACTTACGCATTTATAATTACTGTTAAGATATCTGCGTATATACATAATTTCATTAAACAAGACTAAATCATTTTTGTCTTTAAAAATCTTTAGATCGGACCAAAATTTTTGAAAAATATGAGACTTTAATATTTTGGATTTATAAACAATAAAAAAACTCTGTAGATGATAGCTAATCTCGAAATTGTCTGAAATACTAAATAGATCGCAAGAATTAAATTTCTTAGAGTTAAA
Source organism: Alteromonas sp. ABV2_168 (assembly GCF_056161165.1). Taxonomy (NCBI): domain Bacteria; kingdom Pseudomonadati; phylum Pseudomonadota; class Gammaproteobacteria; order Alteromonadales; family Alteromonadaceae; genus Alteromonas; species Alteromonas sp. ABV2_168. The sequence goes on from NZ_JBSWYQ010000002.1 coordinate 13,275, forward strand.
TACTTTATCTAACGAAGATATCGGTCCATATACGCTATCATTACATAATAATAATTCTTCTAATGTTTCAAGCCTCTCACCTAGTTTATCAATTCCAGTTTTCCATGAACCAAAATCATAGCCAAGATTCTTTTTAACGACAATCAAAGCGCAATAGGTCATGATCTTAGTGAGCTCATCGGTGGAGATAGCAGAGCTTGTAGTCACAAATATAATTGAATATCGCTTACTCAATTCGCTCAAGTAATCTATAACATATTCGTCTATAATGTCTTGCTTATCAAAATGGGCAAAAATACACACTTTGTTTTTGACTCCATCTGTATTGCCAATTTCATAGATGATCTCCTCTTTATATGGTTGCGGAAGGTAGGAAAAACCATTTACTGAATTATATTTGTCAACATTAAAGATTGGGCTGTAATAATCAAGATTAATATTAAAATAAGGATCATATGATTCAAACAATTTAATATTCTTAGATATTAAAGTGTGTTTCTCTGAAGCTAGACGTTTTAACTTGTCTATATTATCTTCATAACCTCTACTAACTGACTCATGATGAATTGCTTCTACATAAGGGTTTAAAACATTCCTATAACCTTCATTTTGTATTTTCAGACATAAATCTACATCATTATAAGCAACTGCAAGCTTTTCATCAAAACCATGAACAATCTCAAATAGATCCTTTTTGACCATAAGCAATGCAGCTGTAACAGCTGAATAGTTTGCAACTGAATTTAATCTTGAAAAATAACCAGAAGAGGTAGAGCATTCAGCTTGAAAAGCTGTCATAACTGAATGAGGAGTGTAGGGAGTAATCACAATGCCAGCATGTTGAATCTTGCCATCTGGATAGAGCAGCTTTGCCCCTACGGCTCCAATATCACTTCGCTGTGAATAACTTAGCAATTGATGCAGCCAATCGCCATTTATGATTTCTATATCATTATTCAAGAAAACAATATGTTCACCAGATGAGAAATTATTAACAGCATAATTGTTAATAGCTGAATAATTGAACTTGTCATCGAATTTAATAAATTTTATGTTTTTATGAATTTCTGAATAATAAGCAGTTAGTTTTTTTATCTCAGGGGCAGTACTTTGATTATCAACAGCTATAATTTCATAATTCTTATAGTCAGTAAGATTAATTATAGATTCCAGACATGTTTTAAGTAGACTTGGTTTATCTTTAAATGGAATAACTATCGTGACTAGTGGATTTCCCACTATATCGTAATTAATTTTATAAGTACCTAGTGACTTGCCATAATCTACTTTCGCCAAAATATTGTTACGTTTTAACATTGCCTCTAGTGATTTTTTTCCTGCAAAATTTGCATAGGATTTTTCACCGAATGTTGCTGCAGTCGAGCCTGGAATTTTTCGCCAATGATATAAAACTTTTGATATGTGATATGGAGTAAAATTTTTGCATTCTGATAAACGCAAATATAGGTCATAGTCTTGTGCACCTTCGAAACCTGTCTTCCAACCGCCTACTTCGTCGACTAGCTTTTTACAAATTACACCTAGATGACTTACATAGTTGTGTGAATGGAACATTTCAGGAGAAAAGTCAGGCTTAAAATGTGGCTCTACGTGCTTTCCATTAATTTCAAGTTTGTCTTCATCAGAATAAACAAAAGTGATATTTCTATTTTGTAAAACTTTAACAACTTCGTAGAGAGCATCTACAGAGAGTTCATCATCATTATCCATTAGAGCAACAAAATCACCAGTTACATTTTCAAGTGCTTTATTTGAGCACAAAGAGATATTCTGATTATGCGAAGAATATATAACATGTATGTTATTGATAGATTCTAATTCTTTAAGATAATCTAATGTTAACTGATTACTACTATGATCGTCGCAGATGCACAGTTCCCAATTCTTATACCATTGATCATTAATAGATTTTATCGCCAATTTTAACCATTTGGGATCAACATTAAAAACGGGCATAACGATTGATATCGTAGGTTTATATCTAAAGTTTTCTATTTCGTAAGCAATTTCTTCAGTCTTGACGGGGCGTTGATATTCATACAAAGAAAGAGACCTTTTATATTCTCTAGTTCTTTCCTTTAATTCCTTATGGCCGAATAAAAGGAAATGCTCAAAATAGGAACAAAAATCTCCTAAAAGAATCAACATGTTTACATCTTTCGCGACCTCTGCATATAGTTTATTTTCATACCTAATTGAATATTTATAAGCTAGTTCACCTTCAGAAATTTTAGTTAGACCCACACTGGAGAAATGATTAAGTTCAGAGCCCGTTATATTAGAATCTAAGCCACATTCTTGAAGTGCGTTGATATAAAGAAAACCATCAAAGAAATCTTTAATTTTATCTTGTGTGAATAGCCTTTCAGAAAAATCGAACGGTAAGACCCTATCACCTAAGATTGCCTCTGCAAATCCGTGCTTTACGAAGTGATCATAACCATCTTTGAATTTTCCTATCTGTACAGCAGACCTAACATCTGGGTTTTGTTCAAGGTATAGATTCTCACTAAAGCCGCGGTAACCTGGAAATATTGCGAAAAAGATTCCTTCTGTCTTCCAATGATTCCGTGAATGTCTTATTTTATTAATTTTAACTTCTATAGAATAGTTTCTCTGTATAAGCTCCATCAGAGAGTGTTCTTTAAGATTTGAACTTGTGAAAACACTTAAAACTTTTCTTTTTCTAATCTTTTTTTTAAAGTTAATTAATTTTTTAAAAATTTTCAAATCCTATTCCTATTTCTCAAAAAAAAGTTTTTTCCATTCTGAAACATCGCCCCAGCGCATATTATTTTCTGGAATATAAAAATGCCTTTTTTCATCAAAGTGGAGAGAGTTTTCAATATTACCGTTAGAATAAACGACGATAAGATCGTAATTTTTAGCACCTATCTTTTCTAAACTATCCTTGAGCATATTATATCGGACATTATTTAAAGGCTGACCATTGACAGCCCTAAATATCAACGTCTTGTTTACACTACTCTGCAATATATATTTAGATTTAAACAATAAGTATTCAAATTGACTAATAACAGAACTCAAAAACATGGGAATGTCTTGATTATCAATCCGTCTTTTTCCGCCTTCATTTTGACTATAGCGCTTTTCTAAGCCCCTCAAATAAAAGTAATGGTGATAATAAATCCCGTAAAAAGTATTGAAGACAGAATCATTATTTTCCCACTTACTTATCGATAGATTTCTCAAGGAGAGAATATCTTTAAAATCATTATTAAATAATTGAACGGTTGATTCCAAAGGAGAGACTATGTTATCGAAAAAAAAAGCTCCTAACCTGTTCTCACCTAGTTCCCTAATTTTCACAGCGGGACCGCAATTTTCTCCAATTGAAAGCATAATTTTGCCATGGAAGTTAGAAATCTTATCTTTAAATTCTTCTTCCCTTTCTATTATATTCAATTGAGAATAGTTGATGAATCCATCAAATAAATATTTTTTAAGATCTTGCATTGAATAACTATTTATCACTTTCTACGCCTTAACAATAGAAAATTGCCTTAATAATGCATCCTCTAATGACTTTTCTACTTTATCATCAGAAAAAATGTGCATAAATTTTTTCCCATTTTCTGATATCTGTGAAATTAATTCGGGATTTTTTATAGCCCAAGCAACCATGTGTTCAAGATTTGAAAAATCTGCCTTAATAGGTACGTAATGTACATATGGTTGTAAAATCCCTTCCATTAACCAACTTTCTTTTGTCGGATTCGACATAAAAGGCACTGAATTCGATTTCAATATCCATTTCAATGATGTGGCAACATCATTACCTTCAAGAACTGCTATAAACTTATATTTTAGTTGTTCTTCGATAGTAAGGGGCTCTTTCAAGAGATGCTTCCATTCTCTTCCTTGAACAAGTTTTGAAAAACCTACATCGTACTTTTCGAAGTACTTATGAACAAACAAATATCTTGGGTTTTCCGATTCTGTATCATAACCAGTGCTTGCTCCGCGCCAAACAAGTGAATCTAGTTTCTCACGGAAATTTAACGTGTCGAAAAAATCTGAATGAGGCTTCCAATGACGGTCATAATTTAATCGAAGCAAAATTCCATTCAAAGTACTTACTGAACGCGCCTTTGTGAAAAATGGCTGAGATGTGTTGTGAATTTTATCACCGAAAGCTACAGGTAAAGAACAATCGAAACTATTTCTGCTTAATATATCTTTTAGATCACCAACATAGCTACCTGGAGTTTTAATATCTTTAGTTACATCGAATAAGAATATTTCATCACGCGCAAAATTAATTGGTACATCATTTTTAATGAAACTAGAATCATTAATCCCCCAGTAATAGTAGTATCTATACATAAAGTTACTAGGTTCTTTTAACAAAACATTCCTAAGTGTTAAAACGTATAAATAATCAATTTCAGGCCTATCATCGCATGTATTTAATAAATAATTAAATAGTGATATTAGAGAAACATCTACATCTTGCTTAAATGAAGATATATAAAGAGATAATGCTAAAATTTTTTGAGCTAAAATTAAGTCCGCGATATCAGACAATTTCGCTACCAAATGATTATTTATTTCAGATATTTCAAAGCTACTATAATGATCTTTAGCCTCGGTTATAAATTCTTCTGGTAGCGGAACTATTTCGCAATAAAAGTCTTTTTTCAATAATTTGTTAGATTCGAAGAATGTTTCTTCGTATATCTGATAATCAATTGAATTGACCTTTAAGTTATTAAGTTTGTAATTATCATTACTCGCATTAAGATTTGGTTTCGGCAGTTTATATTTTAAAAAGAACTGATTTATCAGGAATCTCGATTTATTGAGTTGAGGTTCACTTTCAGAAATTAAATCTAAACATTCTGGTAAATTACATTTTGATATAAATTCTTTAAAAAAATCTCTAAAGCTACTAAACAAATCAAGATTAAAAATGCAGATAGCCTCTAGTCCAAAATATCTAGACCAGAGAGAAATTTTGCTGTTGTAATCTAAAAGCTTCAATAATGATTTATTTAATTCCGGTAATACATTTTTTTCATGACCGCAAACTATACTTGATGGCATCTGATTAGATTGAAGCCCATTCGACGCTTGAAAATTAAAAAATCTTGCCACCTTTGCTTGGTTTGAAAGACAGAAAGTAATGACTATGCGATCAAATCTAGTAATTAGGAAATCTTTCAATCTAGATATTTCATATTCATCGTGCACGAATGACAGGTACTCGGCGGATATGATGCAATTATTCTCCGACGAGTCAACTAAATTATAAAATTTTTCAGATATGGAAGCATTTAAGATTTCACCTCTATTCACACTGATGGAACCAGAAGAATTACCACTCTCATTGAGATGAAGAAAGTTATAACCTTTCTCAGCCAATAAATTTTTATTGTTTAGAAGAGTCCTCTGAATTAGATTCGAATTTGTTGCAGGTAAACCTGCATGTATAATTATCTCTCTTGTCATTTACTTTGCCTCAACGATTTGAGTAATTACACTTTTTATAAAGTTTTTTTCAGAATATCGGTCAATTGCAAAGTTTATCTTCGGTTCATTTATAAGCTTAAGTGTTTTGGTTGTATAATCCGAAACTTCAAAAGCAATGAATCTTTCAGGCTCTTGCTGGCAAATAGCTTCGATGACTTCCCTAGGCCCGCCATTAGCCCAAACTATCGGTGTGCAGCCTGCACCAATTGCTTCCAAAGGTGTAATACCAAAATGCTCAAACTTCTCTGGGTTTTCAATGATGTCCTCACCAATACCTGTTCCATGCCAGTAGAAATCGGCCTTTTGGTATTGTTTGTGCAACTCTTCAAGTGTTGCATTCAAAATAATTTCAACATTTTTTGGTGCTATTTCTCTGATTCTTGCTAGATACTCCCTATCTTCCTGACTGGCACTTAAAGAACCGATTAAAGTTAACTTAGATTTCAGACCTTGTTTCTCTACTTCTTCATTTAGTCTTTTAAACTCAGTGACTAATTCATATTGTTTTTTACAATGTCCATTTGCAATAAATCTTCCAACAGACAATATCCGAACAACATTACTTCCTGAATTTCTTTTAACTTTTGGTATAAGTGGAACTGGAGGATTAATTACAATAACCTCTGGAGGATTAACAAATAACTTTCTAGCCTCAGCTAAATAAATATTTTTTGTAAATTCTGAGTTTACAATAACCTTCTGATAGTTCTCGACATTACGCCTAAAATTAGCCATATGTTCAGGGCTCATCTTAAATGGAAATTGACAATGATAGATATTGTTATGCTCTGATTTAGGAGTAATTCTAGGACTCAGTTCATTTCCCATTGCCATAAATAGGGAGATATCAGGTATCGAGTCTATTTCATCCTCACCAATCAAGTTGATATTCGTGATATCTAGACCTAATTCATTTGCTATATTAAATAGTCTATACTTTGAGTAGCGTTCAGGAGAACAAAAGTATGTTTTAAATCCGGATTTTTGAATTGCAATAGCAACTGATAATATATATCTTTCACCACCACCAGGCGTCAAATTATAGGGAGAATAAACTACAGCTACCTTATTAAGTTCTTCACCGGTCAAATAAGTAGCCATATTGTTAGGTATTTCTATTTTTGTTTTTGAGGTCAGACAATATGACCATTTTTCAACAAACTTTTGTCGGTTTGTCGAGATAAGGGAACCGAAATCAAAACCTATATCTTTATCCTTTGATGTAGCATTTTCTACATGCATTACTACCGCATTTGGCTGGTATCGTATTTTAAATCCTTCATTAGTGATTTTAGCAGATAAATCTGCATCTTCGTAATAGGCAGGTTCATATCTATAATCAAATCCATTCAACCTTTCAAAAAGATCTTTTCTTAATATGAAACATGCTGCAGAGATATGTGATACATCGCGAGTTATATTAAATGCACGTAGATTTGGATCGAGTCCCTTACCGATTTGCACATTTTGCCCACAGGGATTAATTTCGCCGCCAGCTTCTTGGAGTCGCAAATCAGGAAAAATAAATTTCGGCCCTACACCACCCACATCTTCATTTTTTAACTCTTCTAATAGGTATCTATCCCAATCTTTGCAAACAAAGGCATCATTGTTTAATAAACAAATATACTCAGAATTTGCAATCTCAACACCCAAATTATTTGCTTCTCCATAGAATCGATTGGTTCTATTTCTTAGAATTCTGATAAAAGGGTATGCCTCTAACTCTAATAACTTGTTAAATTCGTGTTCACGACTACCATTATCGACTACTATTATCTCAATGTCATTGTTATAGGTATTAAATAGAAGAGTATAAACACATTGAAGTGTCATAATACTTTTATTCCAATTTAATATGACAATCGATAAACTTGGATTTTGGCTACAGAGCTGGCCTTTAAATTTTTGAGCATTCTTTAAGAGTGTGAGTATTGGTATTGTTTCTTTTTGCTTTTTTTCTATTTCTATTAAGCTCAATGCTTCAGGAATTATACCTAGATTTGGTATTCTGTTTTCTTTGTGTCCATACTCAATATAGTGTTTCCAACCATAAGTGTCTGGGTATTTATGAGAGTAGAAATTTGCATCCCAAAATTGACAAGCATCAAGTTCTGTAGCTTTATTTGCGTCATCAGTTAACTGATAGCCTTCAGATAATTGATAATTTCTATAGTTACTAGATGGTGTCGCAATTCTATTTTCAGCTTTACCATGAGCGATATAATGGAAATAAGGATGTATCCCTTCTTTCTTCACATCTTCGTTTAGTTCTAAGTATTTAGTAGAAGAAAAATCTTTATTAGGATCTATCTCATAATTTCCAAAGAAATCATCTAGTTTGCCACCATTAGGTAACTGGAATTTCAAAAATTGATTATCTATATTTTTAATTATTTCTTCTTTAATCAATTTGTTATTCTCTAAGTGTAATAAAAAGCCTTCTTTATTCATTTTAATTCCTAGACGCTATTTAGTTCAACAGGTTACTACAATCACAAAAAAATTTATATAGTCGTATATTTCTTTATAAAACAAAAAACCCCGCTTTCGCGGGGTTTTTTAATATCGATAAATCGATGAAGTAATCTCTTACTCTTCTGTCGCTTCAGCTTCTTCAGAAACTTCAACTTCAGGACGGTCTACCAGTTCAACAAACGCCATAGGAGCGTTGTCGCCTGTACGGAAACCGCATTTCAGAATGCGAGTGTAACCGCCAGGGCGAGCTTCGTAACGAGGACCAAGCTCGTTGAACAGTTTACCTACTACCTCTTTATCACCTGTACGGGCCATAGCCAGACGGCGGTTTGCAACGCTGTCTTGTTTAGCCAGTGTGATTAAAGGCTCGATTACGCGACGTAATTCTTTCGCTTTTGGTAACGTCGTTTTGATCACTTCGTGCTTGACCAGTGAGCCGGCCATGTTTTTGAACATAGCTTGACGATGGCTGCTGTTGCGATTCAACTGACGACCACTCTTACGATGGCGCATAGTTTTATCCTTCTCTACAAATCAGTTTGATAAAAACCTGATTAATCTTTCTCAGCGATGCTCTCTGGTGGCCAGTTTTCCAGGCGCATGCCCAGAGACAATCCACGAGATGCAAGAACATCTTTGATTTCAGTTAGCGATTTCTTACCAAGGTTAGGCGTCTTAAGTAACTCAACCTCAGTACGCTGAACCAGGTCACCAATGTACTGGATAGCTTCTGCTTTCAAACAGTTTGCAGAACGTACAGTTAATTCCAGGTCATCAACAGGACGTAACAGAATCGGATCAAATTCCGGCTTCTCTTCTTTCTGAACAGGTTCAGAAACGTCACGCAGATCAACGAAGGCATCTAATTGCTCAGCCAGAATAGTGGCTGCGCGGCGGATCGCTTCTTCAGGATCCAGAGTACCGTTCGTTTCCATATCGATGATCAGTTTGTCTAAGTCTGTGCGTTGTTCAACACGGGCAGACTCAACTGAATAAGCAATACGTTCAACAGGGCTGTATGAAGCATCAACTAACAAACGACCAATTGGACGATCATCTTCCTCGGAGGAGCGACGAGTAGCAGCAGGAATGTAACCACGACCAGTTTCAACTTTAATGCGCATGCTGATTTCAGCTTCGCCGGTTAAAGTACAGATAACGTGCTCAGGGTTAACGATTTCTACGTCACCGTCATGCTGAATATCACCAGCAACAACAGGGCCAGCGCCAGATTTCACTATTGTCAGGGTTGCCTCAGTTTTACCTTCAAGGCGAACCGCTAAACCTTTCAGATTCAGCAGAATCTCGATTACATCTTCCTGCACACCTTCTTTGGTGCTGTACTCGTGTAATACGCCGTCAATTTCGACCTCAGTTACCGCACATCCAGGCATGGATGACAGTAAGATACGGCGAAGGGCGTTACCCAGAGTGTGGCCAAAGCCGCGCTCCAGTGGTTCCAAAGTTACTTTGGCACGAGTAGGAGAAACGTTTTCGATCTCAACTAATCTCGGTTTCAGGAATTCAGTCACAGAACCCACAATGCTTCCTCTTTAGTTAGCTTTACTTAGAGTAAAGTTCGACGATCAACTGTTCGTTAATTTCAGCAGACAGGTCAGTTCTTTCCGGAACGCGCTTGAAAGTGCCTTCCATTTTGCTGTTGTCTACTTCAATCCAGGTTGGCTTCTCACGTTGGTCAGCCAGTTCCAAAGCAGCAACGATACGCGCTTGCTTTTTAGCCTTTTCACGAACAGAAACCACGTCTTCGGCAGAAACGTTAAACGATGGAATGTTCACAACTTGACCATTTACCATGATCGCCTTGTGGCTAACCAGCTGACGTGCTTCTGCACGAGTGCTGGCGAATCCCATACGATAAACTACGTTATCCAGACGCTGCTCAAGAAGTTGCAACAGGTTTTCACCGGTGTTGCCTTTCAGACGGGCAGCTTCTTTATAGTAGTTACGGAATTGTTTTTCCAGAACGCCGTACATACGACGAACTTTTTGCTTTTCACGCAACTGTACACCGTAGTCAGACAGACGGCCACGACGGGCACCGTGCTGACCAGGCGCATTATCGATTTTACACTTAGAATCGATTGCGCGAACGCCGCTTTTCAGGAACAGGTCAGTTCCTTCGCGACGGCTAAGTTTGAGTTTAGGACCCAAATATCTTGCCATGTTCTTTCTCCAACTGTCCGGCGATTAAACGCGACGTTTTTTCGGTGGACGACAACCGTTGTGAGGAATAGGGGTCACATCGGTAATGTTTGTGATCTTATAACCAGTTGCGTTAAGTGCACGGATAGCAGACTCACGGCCTGGACCCGGACCTTTAACGAAAACTTCAAGGTTTTTCAGACCGTAGTCTTGTGCGGCTACGCCAGCACGCTCAGCAGCAACCTGTGCAGCAAAAGGGGTAGATTTACGTGAACCACGGAAACCTGAACCACCTGATGTCGCCCATGCTAATGCATTGCCTTGACGGTCAGTGATAGTCACAATTGTGTTGTTGAAAGACGCATGGATATGAGCCATACCGTCTGCAACCTGACGCTTAGCGCGTTTACGCGTAGTACGAGTAGGTGCTTTTGCCATAACTTAATCTCCCCGCTTACTTCTTAATTGGCTTACGAGGACCTTTACGGGTACGCGCATTAGTTTTAGTGCGCTGACCACGTAGAGGCAAGCTACGACGGTGGCGGATACCACGGAAGCAACCCAGGTCCATCAAACGTTTGATGCTCATAGATACTTCACGACGCAGATCACCTTCAACGGTGAACTTTGCCACTTCTTCACGAAGCTTCTCTACAGTTGCTTCGTCAAGCTCTTTTACTTTTGTTGATTCTGCAACACCAGCGTTAGCACAGATCTCTTTTGCACGAGTTGCGCCTACACCGTAAATCGCTTGAAGCGCGATTACAGTGTGCTTGTGTTCAGGAATGTTAATGCCAGCGATACGGGCCATTAACAGCACTCCTCTTAATTTTAATGTCGACGACCTAAAAAGCCCGATAGGATACTTACCCGACGACAAAATTGCAACTTAAGGTTCATAAAATCGAAATAGAGCAAGCTGAACCCAGTACGAGGTTCAGCTTACATTTCGAATTTTAACCGCGTTTTAGATTAGCCTTGACGCTGCTTATGCTTAGGGTCAGAGCTGCAAATCACACGCACAACACCGTTGCGCTTGATGATTTTACAGTTACGGCAAATCTTCTTTACTGATGCACGAACTTTCATTACATCACTCCGTAGTGCACTAATCTTAGCGGCCGTAGCCTTTCAGATTAGCTTTCTTCAGAACAGACTCATACTGACTGGACATCAGATGTGTCTGCACCTGTGCCATAAAGTCCATGATAACAACCACGATAATCAGAAGCGACGTACCACCGAAGTAGAACGGCACATTCCACGCAATCAACATGAATTCAGGCACTAAACAAATAAAGGTTATGTAAAGTGCGCCAGCCAGAGTCAGACGAGTCATTACCTTATCGATATAACGTGATGTTTGCTCACCCGGACGGATACCAGGAATGAACGCACCGGACTTCTTCAGGTTATCTGCTGTTTCACGCGGATTGAAAACCAGCGCTGTATAGAAGAAGCAGAAGAAGATAATCGCAGTTGCGTATAACATCACGTACAGCGGCTGACCAGGAGAAAGCATTAATGCTACGTCCTGCAACCACGCTGTAGATTCATTCTGACCGAACCAACCAGCAATGGTGGACGGGAACAGAATGATGCTGGATGCGAAGATTGGTGGAATAACACCAGCCATGTTCACTTTCAGCGGTAAGTGTGTGCTTTGCGCTGCAAAAACCTTACGGCCCTGCTGACGCTTAGCATAGTTCACAACAATACGACGCTGGGCACGTTCTACGAACACTACCAGGTAAATCAGGCCGATGACAATCACGCCAATCAACATCAGGAACAACAGATTAATGTCGCCCTGTCTTGCTTGTTCCGCTGTCTGACCAATCGCTGTTGGCAGACCGGCAACAATACCAGCAAAAATCAATATCGAGATACCGTTACCGATACCACGTTCAGTAATTTGCTCACCTAACCACATCAGGAACATCGTTCCTGTGACTAAGCTAACTACCGCTGTAAAGTAGAATCCGAAGCCAGGGTTTATAACCAAACCATTAATCAGGTTAGGCAGGTTCGTCGCGATTCCAATAGATTGGAACGTGGCCAGTACCAGCGTCAAATAACGCGTATACTGACTGATTTTACGACGGCCTGCTTCGCCTTCTTTTTTAAGCTCCATCATCGGTGGATGAACCACCGTGAGCAACTGCATAATAATTGATGCAGTAATGTATGGCATAATGCCCAAAGCCAGAACGGATGCACGCTCAAGCGCACCACCGGAGAACATGTTGAACATTTCTACGATGGTACCTTTTTGTTGCTCAAACAACTCAGCAAGAACTGCCGCATCGATGCCAGGAAGAGGCACATAAGAGCCCAGTCTGAATACGACGATCGCACCTAGTACGAACAACAACCTTGACTTCAGCTCACTCAAGCCGCTTTTCGCGCCTGAATCCAATCCTGGTTTAGCCATCTAGCTTATTCCTCTACTTTACCGCCGGCGGCTTCAATCGCTGCAAGAGCGCCTTTAGTAACCTTTAACCCGCTAACTGTAACAGCGCGCGATACTTCGCCGCTCTTAACTACTTTAACGAACTGCACGTCTTTCTTAACAAGACCAGCAGCTTTTAAAGAGTCCAGAGAAACCGTATCACCTTCAACCTTAGCGATTTCAGTCAGAGTTACCTGATCGGTAACAAAGCTCTTACGAGAGGTGAAACCAAACTTAGGCAGACGGCGCTGAATTGGCATCTGACCACCTTCAAAGCCTTGTCTGATGGAACCGCCTGAACGGCTGGTTTGGCCTTTGTGACCACGGCCACCGGTTTTACCCAGACCTGAACCAATACCACGACCTACACGCTTAGCTGCTGGTTTTGAACCTTCTGCAGGAGAAATTGTATTTAAACGCATGTCTTACTCCTCCACGATCTCAACCATGTAATATACACGGTTGATCATGCCACGTACTGCTGGGGTATCTTCCAGTTCACGGACATGGTTGATTTTACGAAGACCTAAGCCTTTAAGCGTCGCTTTGTGCTTTGGCAGACGGCCAATTGCACTTTTAGTTTGCTTTACTTTAATCGTTGCCATGTCTGATTACCCCAAAATTTCTTCTACAGACAATCCACGCTTCGCTGCAATACCCGCTGGAGAGTTCATCTCAGTCAGCGCGTTTACTGTTGCACGAACAACGTTGATTGGGTTTGTAGAGCCGTAGCATTTTGAAAGTACGTTCTGTACACCAGCTACTTCAAGTACTGCACGCATCGCACCACCGGCAATGATACCGGTACCTTCAGATGCAGGCTGCATGTAAACTTTAGAGCCAGAGTGACGACCTTTAATTGGGTGCTGCAACGTGTGACCGTTCAGGTCTACGTTAACCATGTTGCGACGCGCTTTTTCCATCGCTTTTTGGATAGCAGCAGGCACTTCACGTGCTTTACCGTAACCAAAACCAACACGGCCATTGCCGTCACCAACTACAGTCAGTGCAGTGAAACTAAAGATACGACCACCTTTAACCACTTTAGAAACGCGGTTTACAGCGATCAATTTCTCTAAAAATTCACCGTTTTGAACTTCTTGTTTAGCCATTATTCTTCACTCCTAGAACTGAAGACCAGCTTCGCGAGCTGCATCAGCTAATGCTTTTACGCGACCGTGGTATTTAAAACCGCTGCGATCGAAAGCAACAACTTTGATGCCTTTTTCGATTGCACGCTCGGCGATAGCTTTACCCACTGCCGCAGCTGCTTCTGCATTACCAGTTGCTTTCAGATCTGCTGCCAGACCTTTTTCAACGGTAGAAGCCGCCGCCAGTACCTCAGAACCGCTAGGCGCGATTAACTGGGCATAGATGTGGCGAGGTGTACGGTTAATTACCAGGCGATGCGCGGCCAATTCACGGATTTTAGCGCGTGCGCGAGTTGCGCGACGTAAACGTGATGTTTTCTTATCCATCGTATCACCCACCTACTTTTTCTTAGCTTCTTTACGACGAACGTTTTCATCAGCATAACGAACACCTTTACCTTTGTAAGGCTCTGGTGGACGGTAGCCGCGAATGTTTGCCGCAACCTGACCTACAACCTGCTTATCCGCGCCTTTAACGAGGATTTCAGTTTGTGTAGGAGTTTCAACTGTAATGCCTTCAGGCATTTCATAAACTACAGGGTGTGAGAAACCTAAAGTCAGGTTCAGTTTGGCACCTTGTGCTTGTGCACGGTAACCAACACCTTGCAACTGCAGTTTTTTCTCGAAACCTTCAGATACACCCAGGACCATACCGTTCAACAGCGCGCGCGCAGTACCAGCCTGAGCCCATGCATCAGCAAAACCTTCACGAGGAAGTGCTTTCAGCTGGTTCTCTTCTTGTACAACTTCAACAGCGTCGTTGAATACACGTACCAGTGTACCTTTACTACCCTTAACAGTAACTTCCTGACCGTTGATTTTAACTTCAACGCCAGATGCTACGTTAACAGGGGCTTTTGCTACTCGTGACATTTCAACTCCTCCGATTACGCTACATAACCGATGATCTCACCGCCCATGCCTGCTTTACGCGCAGCACGGTCAGTCATCACACCTTTAGAAGTTGACACGATAGCAACGCCTAAACCACCCATTACTTTTGGCAGCTCATCTTTTTTCTTATAGATGCGCAGACCAGGACGGCTTACACGTTCAATTGTGTCGATTACTTGCTTACCTTCGAAGTACTTAAGAGTAACTTCTAAAGTAGGCTTAACGTCACCAGAAGCAGCGAAGTCAGTGATATAACCTTCAGCTTTCAGTACTTCACAGATTGCTACGCGAAGTTTTGAAGAAGGCATAACAACAGAAACTTTCTGTGCCATCTGGCCGTTACGGATGCGGGTAAACATATCCGCGATAGGATCTTGCATGCTCATTTTTAGCTACTCCTTACCAGCTGGCTTTTTTCAGGCCAGGGACTTCACCGCGCATCGCTGCTTCACGCAACTTGATACGGCTCAGACCGAACTTACGTAGGAAACCGTGTGGACGGCCAGTAACGCGGCAGCGGTTTTGCTGACGAGATTTAGCACTGTCACGTGGCAGTTGTTGTAGCTTCAGAACAGCATCCCAACGCTCTTCTTCAGAGGCGTTAACATCGCTGATAATCGCTTTAAGTGCGGCACGTTTTTCAGCATACTTAGCGACAAGCTTTGCACGCTTTACTTCACGGGCCTTCATTGATTCTTTTGCCATAACCCTACACCCCTTATTTTTTGAATGGGAAGTTGAACGCGGTCAACAGAGCACGTGCTTCATCATCAGTTTTTGCACTGGTAGTGATAGTGATATCCATACCGCGTACTTTATCCACTTTATCGAAATCGATTTCAGGGAAGATGATTTGTTCACGAACGCCCATGCTGTAGTTTCCACGACCGTCAAAAGATTTTGAACTCAGGCCACGGAAGTCGCGGATACGAGGAATTGCGATTGAAATCAAACGCTCTAAGAATTCCCACATACGCTCGCCACGCAGGGTTACTTTACAGCCAATCGGATAACCTTCACGGATTTTAAAACCCGCAACAGATTTACGCGCAACGGTAACAATAGGTTTTTGACCTGCGATAGCAGCCATATCGGCAGTCGCATTCTCAAGAACTTTCTTGTCAGCTACGGCTTCACCTAAACCCATGTTTAAGGTGATTTTTTCAATCCGAGGGACTTGCATGACGCTTTGGTAACTGAACTGCTTAGCAAGGTCAGCTACTACCGTTTCTTTATAGAAATCATGCAGTTTCGCCATCGTACTCTCCAATTAATTAAACAAGTTCACCGTTAGACTTAAAGAAACGAACTTTCTTACCGTCTTCAGTACGGAAACCAATACGGTCAGCTTTACCCGTAGCAGGGTTAACTACCGCAACATTAGAAACGTGCAGAGATGCTTCTTTCTCAACAATACCGCCAGCTACGCCCATATGAGGGTTTGGCTTCTGGTGCTTCTTGACAAGGTTTACACCTTCTACAACTACACGGTCTTCAGATACCAGCACTTTCAGGACTTTGCCTTGTTTGCCTTTATCTTTACCCGCTAATACGACTACTTCATCATCACGACGAATTTTTCTAGCCATTATCGTGACTCCTTATAGTACCTCTGGGGCCAGTGAGATGATTTTCATGAAGTTGTCACTTCTCAGCTCACGTGTAACCGGTCCAAAGATACGCGTACCAATAGGTTGCTTATTGTTGTTTAACAATACAGCCGCGTTTGCGTCAAAACGGATGGTAGAACCATCTGCACGACGAACGCCTTTTCTAGTACGCACCACCACTGCGTTCAGTACGTCACCTTTTTTTACTTTACCGCGAGGAATTGCTTCCTTAACAGTAACTTTGATGATGTCACCGATACCTGCATAACGGCGATGCGAGCCACCAAGAACCTTAATACACTGAACCCTGCGAGCGCCGCTATTGTCGGCTACATCCAGGTTAGTTTGCATTTGGATCATGTTAGTGCTCCGCTCGATAATTAAGACTCTCTCGAGTCGTTTGCGCTGATAAAAGCAGCAGATATTGCCGCTTTTATGTACATACCCCCATAAAAAGGGCGCGAAACTATAACAGAAAAGATTGGGAAGTGATAGTGCGTTTTTGAATTAATTTTAGACGATTTGCTTACGGTGGTACCGGGCCTGTGCGCCTTAATGGCCGTGGCTGTGAATAGGTATGCTAAGCGAGTAAATATCGATGCAAACAGCGGGTAAACTGTTCTTTGTCAACGGGCTTAGTTAAATAGTCATTCATACCGGCAAGTAAGCATTTTTCCCGTTCACCCACCAGCACATTTGCAGTCAGTGCGATTATAGGGACAATCTCCGCCTGTCCGCCAAGCTGACGAATTTTTTTCGATGCTTCGTAACCATCCATGACCGGCATCTGGCAATCCATCAATATCAAATCATAGGGATGGTTACCAGCGATGCTTCTGATCACCATCTCAATAGCTTCAGCGCCATGGCCGGCGATATCACTCCCGATACTGAATTCTTTGAGCTGCTCTTTTACGACTATCTGATTGATTTCGTTATCTTCAACTACCAGTACCCGCTTTCCTGCCAGGTCCGCCGGTCTCAGTATGTCACCGGCGTCTTCTGTTTCATTTTCATGGTCTGACGCTTCATTCAGCTTCAGCGCAACGATAAACGTTGCCCCTTCTTCGGGTTTACTGTTAACACGAATACCGCCATGCATGTGCGCGGCTATCTGAGACACAATAGACAAGCCCAGTCCTGTGCCACCAAAGCGTCTTGTCGTATTGCTGTCACCCTGTCTGAACGGAGAGAATATGGTCGCCTGATGTTCCGGTGCGATACCAATTCCTTCATCACGGATCATAATCTGAACCAGATATTGCTGGCGGGCCTGCTTAATCGCTTTCAGTTTGATATTTATTGCACCACGGTCAGTAAATTTAATCGCATTACTGATGAGGTTTGTAAAAATTTGCCGTATCCGTGTTGGATCGGTAAGAAAAACCAGATCGTCAGTACCACGGGTATCGAGGGTCAATGAGAGTTGCTTTTTCTGAGCCGGCATAGAGAACAGCCGGTATTGTTCTTCAGCAATGCGGCTTAAGTTCACCGGAATGCTTTCAAGCTCCAGACCTCCGGCATCTATCTTTGAGAAATCCAGCACATCGTTAACGATTTGCAGCAAACTGGACGCACTCTCCCCCGCAAGTTTACAAAATTCGTTTTGCTGCTCCGTCAACGAGGTTTTCTTCAGGGCCTCCAGCATACCGACAATACCATTGATGGGCGTTCTGATTTCATGGCTCATGTTCGCCAGAAAAAGACTCCGTGACTCCAGTGCCTGCTCTGCCACATGACGGCGGCTCTCCAGTTCCCTGGCCACTTGTATTCTGTGGGTCACATCCTGCGTGGCACCGAAAAACCGGATATTGTCAGGATCACTGGTGTCCACGGCCCCCTGTGTCTGCACCCAGAATTGCCGCCCTCCCAGTGAAACAGCTTCAAACTCATGAGACCACGGCGCTTCATCTTCAACGGACTTTTCCATGAGTCCCCGCAAGATTTCCACGTCTTTATCGTGTTTTACCACCCGTTGCATGGTGTCGAAGGTGATGTGATCCCCTTCGGGAATTTCAAACAGTTTTACCAGAGAATCAGACAAAGAGATTTCACCGGTATTGCGGTTTATTTCCCAGGTACCCACTCTCGCCAGCTCTGACATCTGTAAATGCAGTAAATGCTGATGTTGTAATGCTTTTTGTTGTTCAACGATGGCCTGAAGCTGATGTTCACGGGCAATCTCAGTACCCACCCACTCCGCCAGAAGCACAATGTAATCAAGCTCGTCATTGTCGAACTGGCGTTCTTTGGCATCAACCCGGGAGAAATTCACTGTGCCGTAGCGTTCGCCGTTGACGAAATAAGGAATACCGATATAGCTTTTAAGTGCAAAAGCCTGATAAGCAGGATGAGACACGCCGGGGGATTTTTCAGCATCGTGATAAGCGACAATACCGTCAGCTGCCAGGGTGTCGCGGCAGTAGGTATTTTTCAGTTCAAAACTGTCGCCCTTCTGGAGCGCATCTTCGGGAGAAATGGCAGAAACGACCGTATAGACGCCATCTTTGATATGACTGACAATGCCAAGCTCCATGTCGAAGGCATCAAGACCAAGCTGTAACAGCCGCTTTAATTTGTCTTCAGTCGAGCTTTTACCGTCTGCAGAAATAGCATGTAACGCTTTTATCAGTTTCATATTGCCCCGTTTGAACGCTTAGGACTCTCCTTAAAGATTAACACACAAAATAAAACGGGGTGGAAACATTCCCTGTTTCCACCCCGCCGTTCACCGGAAAGGGGCGCCGGTGCTTTCGTTAATCACGTATCAGTACAATACGTTGATTTCATACCCTGTTGCTGTATCTGCAGGCTCTACAGTAACGATGTAGTTTTCTTCTTCTGTGAAACCATACAGTGCAGTACGGTCAAGCAGTACCTGTTCATCGTTTTCGTCTTCATATACTGCGATGATTTCGTAGTAGTCAGAAGGCAGAACCAGCGTGCTGCTTTCAGCAAGCTCAAGATTCATGGTGTAGTAATCGGCAGTGTCGATAGTTTCATCGCTGCGCACCAGATAGAAATCGATATTATCGAAATCGCTTACCAGATTGATGAAGTTAACGGTTTTGTCGTAAGACTGGGGCAGACCACTTTCAACAAACGTCGCTGCAGCCAGTTTGCCGTCAGCTTCGTAAATCATAATCGCCTTACTTTCGCCCTGATTAAGGGTGATCAGCTTGTTAGTCAGCGCTGTTGCACTGCCGTCTTCAGTTTGCACAGTAACACGGTAGTCACCGTATTTGATTTCGGTAAAGTCAGACAGTTCACCGGCAGACAATGTGAATTCTGTGTCTTCTTCACCGTCATTGCCACCGAAGGTAACCGTCAGCGGTGATGTGGATTCTGTGCTGTTGTAGATACGGTATTGTGCATCAGCATCTACGTCTGTCACATTTGTCACATATGAAGAATTCAAAATAGTATCAATAGACATACCTGCCTGAATAGCACCACTGACGTCACGAATAGCTAGCACATACTCAGTATCGTAAGTGAAATCCAGTGTTTGTGATTCGAAAACCACGTCGGTAGAGCCCGGTTCTGTCAGATAAATCGTGTATTCATCTGAATCAAAATCTTCACTGTCGTCATCCGGATCCCAGAAAGTCATTTCTGACAATTCCTGATAAGACACAGTACCCAGATAGTTTGCCGCTTCAAACGGGTCGCCGTCTTCAGCCAGGTAAAAATCGTACTGAGATTCATCCACCATCATGCTGGTAACGAACAGACGGAAATGGTCATCTAAAGACTCACGCTCAAATTTGTATTCGATGAATTCAGGCTGACTGAAATCACCGCTCAGGACGATCAACGTTTTGTAACCGGTACTGAGGTTGACCGTCATCTCTTCAAGCAGGATTTCCTGATCGTCAGAATCGGTGCGGATGAATTCCAATTCCAGGTCACCGGAATCAGCTGAAATCAGTGAGGTTGTGTCACCGAATTGTGCAGAACCTAAATCGTCGCCGTCAACTTCACGCATTGTGACAGTTGCCCCGTTAGGTGAAGCATTGTAAAACTGAATGTATGCGTACGAGTAGTCTGAACTGCTGTCTGACCCGCCGCAGGCGGTCAGGCCAACAGCAACGCCAACGGCAGCAAACAACTTAATAAGCGACTTAAGTGTGCGGGATACCATAAAAACGTAAATCCTTAACTGAAAGTAGTGATTGATGTCCGGATTAACCGGAACGTCGTTATTTTACCCCGTTAAGTCTCTCTGAAACCCGCGTCAGTTCGACGATTTACGCAATCTTTGCACTGTTTACATTGAACTGAAGAATCGAACAATTTGATCCATTTATGCAACAAAAAGGCCGGTAAACACCGGCCGTTTCACTGTATGCTGAAAATAAGCTTATTAATCAGCTCAGAAGCGGTAAGTCGCTGCAACTCTTGCGTGCAGCGGTGCGCCTGTACTGATGTTGTTGTCATTGTGTGCTGAGGGGAAATACTGCGTATCAAGCACGTTATTGACGTTGAGCTGCAATGACAATGCATCGCTGTGAGTATAGAACACAGCAGCATCAAAGCGTGTAAAGGAAGGTAAAGTCACATTGTTACTCAAAGACGCATACTGCTCTGACTGATGAACAATACCCAGTCCCCATTGCCACTTCTCGTCAATCAGGAATTTGTTCCATACACTGAACATATGCTCCGGCAGTTGTGCCAGTCGCTGACCTTCACCGGAACCGGCGCCGGAAACACTGGTCTGGTTGCCATCGAGGTAGCTGTAACCGCCGGTCACAGACCATGAATCTGTGATATATCCCGACAACTGCAACTCGAAGCCCTGTGTTTCTGTGCCGGTCAGTTGTGACACCTCAGGATTGTCCGGATCCACTGTGGCACCGTTTTCTCTTTCCACTTTGAATGCGGCCGCAGAAAGGTTCAGTGAATCAGTCAGGTTCCATTTAAAGCCCACTTCCGTATTCCTGAACTCTTCAGCATCCAGAGCCGCAGAACTCAATGACAAGGTAAGGAACTGATCGCCGGAGCGTGGCAGGAAAGACACACTGTAACTGGCGTACAGTGAAATATCTTCCGCCGGTTTAAAAATAACACCAAAGCGGGGAGAGATTTCACTGTCATCACTGGACAGCAAACCGTTGTTGCCATCTTCTGTGCCATCGTTAATTTCAATCTGATCGGTGACATCAATATTAAAGCTGTCGTATCGCAAACCGGCAACCAGTACCCAGTTTTCACCCAGTCCGATTTCATCCTGCACAAATGCAGAAACCACACTGACATCAGACGCACGGTCTCGTACCGGAGCCGTTAATGTGTGTGCCGGAACAACAAGGGGATCGCTGAAAATAAATGACAGTTTGTCACTGCCATTTTCAAGGAACTGGTTGTCCATGCGCGCATTCTCTGTGCTCTGATCAGCATATTCAGCACCGGCCAGTACAGTGTGAGAAACTGCCCCGGTATCAAACTGACCAATAGCGTTAAGCTGCCACAGGAAGTTTTCCCGCTGTGTGGTATCGCGGTAGCCGTCGAGAGTGACAAACTGGGATTCATCATCGAAGGCAGTGGGATACAAGTTCTGATAAGCCTTATCGTAGTCAGCAAACTGCACAGTAGTATTCACTGACCACTCAGCTGATAATTTATGATCCAGCTTTACGCGGGCAATGTGAGCTTCCAGCGTGGTGTTGTTGAAATCTTTATCACCGAAGAATGTATCGTAAACGCCGTTTAACGGCTTTCCGTTCAACGACGGGATCCCTCTGTCCACCAGCCTGTCATCATTCACATACTCATAAGATGCATTCAGAGAAGTGACGTCGCTCAGCGCAAGATACCAGGTCGGATTAAAAGCATAACGGTTGCCCTCTTTGAAATCGCGGTGACTATCAACACTGTCTGCCGCTGCATTCAGACGGAATGCCTGGTCTTTATCGATAACGACGTTGGTATCAAGTGTAATACCGCCGGCACTGAACGTATCGATATTCCCGCTCAGAACTGTGAAGTCTGATGATACATCAGCGGTTTTGGTTACGCGGTTAACCACACCACCACCACCACCGCGGCCAAATAACAGTGCATTGGAACCACGCATGATTTCAATACGCTCTATGTTATAGAGCGGACGGAAATACTGCACATCATCCCGTAAACCATCAACAAAGAAGTCAGCAGTGGTGTTCTGACCGCGAATAGTGATCTGGTCCCGGTGATCTTCACCCAACCCGATACTGACACCCGGGGTATATTGCATAGCATCAGCAACGCTGAACAGACCCTGCTCTTCAATTTGTGCTTCACCGATAATAGATGCTGACTGCGGCACATTCAGCAATAACGTGGGTGTTTTCACCGCGTCTGCGACCTGCTGGCCGAAGAAGGCACCGCGGATAGTGATACGTTCTACACTTTCTTCCTGCGCCTCAACCTTAGCCTGTTCCTGAGCAACGACGTTACCTGACACACAAAGGGCGGAGAGAATACTGAGTGACAAAATAGACTTTTTCACAATGATTATTACCTGTTGGTTGGTCCTGACGCGGTAATAATAATGATTCTCAGTATTTTTTTAAGAAATATTTAATTAAATATTTAAAATAAGTGAATATTATACTTGAGTAAATGCCCGAAAGAGTGCGGGCTGCGGGTGTAAAAAAGGCCACAAAATGTGGCCTTGATTTGAAAATCAGCTCTGGCGTTGCCTGACTATTTCGTACAAACACACCCCCGTCGCCACCGACACATTGAGTGACGACACAGCGCCGGCCATGGGTAATTTAACTAACTGGTCACAATGCTCACGGGTGAGTCTGCGCATGCCTTTGCCTTCAGCGCCCATTACCAGTGCTGTGGGCCCTTTCAGGTCAACATCATAAATAAGCTGTTCTGCTTCTCCGGCAGTACCGGCAATCCACACGCCTTTTTCCTGCAAATGCTTGAGCGTACGGGCAAGGTTGGTAACCTGAATAAGCGGAACAGACTCTGCGGCACCACAGGCAACTTTTCTGGCTGTAGCAGTAAGGCCACCGGATTTATCCTTGGGTACGATTAACGCATGCACACCGGCAGCGTCGGCGGTACGTAAACAGGCGCCAATGTTATGAGGGTCGGTAACACCATCAAGCACCAGCAGAAAAGGTTCTGCGTGACGGCTCAGGATAGCATCAAGATCGGCTTCATCCAGCGCCCGTGCAGGCTTGGCACGTGCAACCACGCCCTGATGCTGTTCGCCCTGCACTTTATCATCGAGTACCTTGCGCTGACAAAACTGCACGCTGATCCCAAACCGTCTGGCCTGATTAATAATATTCTTGAGACGGTCGTCATCACGGCCTTTGAGTACCAGTACTTCCAGTACCCGCTCCGGCTCGTTTTCCAATACCGACTGCATGGCATGCAGACCATATAACCATTCTTGTTGCGCCATTTACTTTTTCTTACCTTTACCTGATTTACTACGGGATTTCTTCGGCGCACGGGTTGCCGGCTTCTTACTGTCAGAACGGCGATCGGTTTTACCTTTCTCCCGCGATTTACGCCCTTTTCCGGTGGCAGACGATTTACCGCCTTCTCTGCGGTCAGTCGTGTTCCTGCGATCACCGGCAAATTTTGATGCTGCCGTTCTCACCTGCACTTTTTTGCCACCGCGGCCGCGCAGCATAGTGCCGTCGAGAATTAAATCAATCTTTCTTTCATCCAGGTTCACCGCTGCCACTTTCACCGATAAGGTATCGCCTAAGCGGAACTGCCGTGCGCCGGACTCACCTTGCAAAGTTTGTTTAACATCATCATAGCGGTAGTAATCATCGTCCAGAGACGTAATGTGAACCAGGCCATCAATATGGTAGTCCGTAATACGCACAAATAAACCGAAGTTAGTCACTGAACTGACAACACCTTCAAAGGTAGAACCCACGTGATCCTGCATAAACTCACACTTGAGCCAGTCGGCCACATCACGGGTAGCATCATCGGCACGACGTTCGGTCATGGAGCACTGTTCACCGAGTTGTTCCACTTCCTCAACGGTATACGCTTTCGGGCCGGTAACCTTTTGCTTCTGCTTTTTAAGAATCGCTTTAATGGCGCGGTGCACCACTAAGTCCGGATAACGGCGGATTGGCGAGGTAAAGTGTGCATACTCTTCCAGCGCAAGACCAAAGTGTCCTACGTTATCGCAATCGTAAACCGCCTGCTTCATAGAGCGCAGCAGCATGGTTTGAATAAGCTCCTGGTCCGGACGGGCTCTGATCTTATCTACCACATCGGTGAAATCTGCAGGGCTTGCCCCTTCAGTGATACGATGGGGAATGCCTACTTCTCCTAAATAGGAGGTAAATGCCGTCAAACGGTCTGCATCAGGTTTGTCATGCACCCGGTATAATGCAGACTGGTTATGCTTCTCCAGCATTTTTGCCGCACTGACGTTCGCCATGATCATGCACTCTTCAATCATTTTGTGCGCGTCGTTACGGACTACCGGTACAATGTTTTCTATCTTGCGCTGAGCATTGAAAACGAATTTACTTTCCTGCGTTTCAAACTCAATGGCACCACGCTGGGCACGGGCACGTTTCAATGCCCGATACAAATCATGCAAGTTACGCAGATGAGGCACCTGAGCCTCGTATCGCTGATGAAGTTCCTTATCACCTTCCAGGATCTGCCACACTTTGGTGTAGGTCAGACGGGCGTGAGAGTTCATCACCGCTTCATAAAACTGATACTTATCCAGCTTTCCCTGCTCAGTAATCGTCATTTCACAGACCATACACAGGCGGTCTACTTCCGGATTCAGTGAACATAACCCGTTCGACAGCACTTCCGGCAACATGGGAATAACCTGATCAGGGAAATACACGGAATTACCACGATTCTGTGCTTCTTTATCGAGGGCCGTACCCAGCTTCACATAAGTACTCACATCGGCAATGGCCACCCACAACTGCCAGCCCCCTTCATCCAGCGGCTCACAGAACACAGCATCATCGAAGTCACGGGCATCTTCACCGTCTATCGTTACCAGTGGTAACTGACGCAGATCGATGCGTCCTTCTTTAGATTCTTCCGGTACGTCTTCAGTAAACCGCTTAACGTAGCGCTCAACAGCGTCAGGCCAGACATGAGGGATATCGAAGGTACGCAGGGCCATTTCGATTTCCATGCCGGGCGCCATGTGGTCACCGAGGATTTCGATAATTTTTCCGACAGGACTGATGCGGCGGCGGGGACGCTGAGTGATCTCAACAACCACCACCTGCCCCATACGGGCACCTTTCGTTGCTTCCGGCGGGATCACAATTTCATGCTGAAGACGGCTGTCATCAGGCATCACAACGGCAATGCCCTTTTCTACGAAGAACCGGCCGACAATGGGCTCACTGCGGGGCTCAATAACCTGATTGATGAAAGCTTCCCGGCGTCCACGGCGGTCGGTACCGCTTTCACGGGCTTCAACGTAATCGTCGTGCATGAACAGATTCATCTGTCCGGCACTGATAAATAAATCGCCGCTGTTGTCTTCAGGGCGAAGGAAGCCGTAACCGTCACGGTGACCGATAATACGGCCACGGATCAGTTCATCACGGTTTTGCAGCGCATATTTCTTCTGCTTGGTAAACTGCACCTGGCCCTGACGCTCCATGGCGCGCAGGCGGCGCTGAATGCCAATCCGGCTGTCTTCTTCGAACGCGTCCACCAGCGAGCAGATTTCTAAAAAAGACAAGGGCTTGCCCTGCTCTTTCATGACAGACATTAAATACTCACGGCTGGCTACCGGATTATCGTATTTCTCTTTTTCTCGCTGAAAATGGGGATCGTCGCTCATGTACTCACTTATTGATTTTGCTTTGGCGCCATTATAACAGTTATTTGCCAAAAGCATTGCACTGTTCAACAGTTATCCAACTCCACCTGCCACGAATTCGTCATATATGCTGACTAGTATGAGCTTTTACCCGGCTCAGGATGACACATGGACCGCCGTTTATTTCTTAAATTATCCGCCGCACTGAGCGGCAGTATGGTTATTTCTACCGGTTTAACCGGGTGCACTTCAACTGCAGGCTTACCGGAGAATCCGGTTTCTTTTTCTCATGGTGTTGCCAGTGGTGACCCGTCTGCGGACAGCATTATCTTATGGACCAGAGCAGTGCCTGCCGGCAACTCCCCTTCGGCAACGGTTTTCTGGGAAATTGCAGCAGACAGTAACTTCTCAGATATCATCCGTTCGGGACATGCCAAAGCCATCGCTGCCCGTGACTACACAATAAAAGTAGATGTACGGGAGTTATCACCGTCCACCCGCTATTTTTACCGGTTTTCAACTGCCACAGAAACATCACCTGTGGGGAAAACACTTACTTTACCGGCGGGAAAGGTCGACAACGTCAAACTCGGATTGTTCTCCTGCTCAAACTACCCTGCCGGTTTTTTTACGCCCTATCTGGCAGCTTCTGCAGATGAGAGTATCGACTTTGTATTGCATCTCGGTGACTATATTTACGAATATGCCGGGGACGGCTACGCCACAGAGCGTGCTGCTGAATTAGGCCGCACATTCGCCACTGATAACAATGAAGAAATTATCACCCTTGCGGACTACCGGAACCGGTACGCGATTTACCGCACTGATAAAGGCTTAAAAGCCCTGCATCAGAATAAGCCCTGGATTGTAGTGTGGGACGACCACGAAGTGGCAAACGATACCTACACCACAGGTGCCGAAAACCACCAGCCGGATGAAGGCGACTTCTTTAAACGCCGCGCCGCTGCGGTACAGGCCTACTATGAGTGGCTGCCCATCCGGCCACCGGTGAGCGACACAGATCCAACAATCTACCGTACGTTCGAATTTGGTGACTTGCTGTCACTGTACATGCTGGACACCCGTATTATCGGACGGGATAAGCAACTTAGTTACGCCGCTTTTACTGACGAAGAGACCGGCCAGTTTGATGACATCGGCTTCACTGCCGCGCTGATGGCAGAAGACCGCACTATGCTGGGCTTGCAACAACGGGACTGGTTATTTGAATCCCTGGAAAAGAGTAAAGCGACCTGGCAGGTGCTGGGACAACAGGTATTAATGGGAAAAATGTTTTTCCCGGCAGAAATTTTCTCCGGTACACCACGGGAAGAAATTCCTTCAAAAATCCATGCTCTTGCTGATATTCGCCGCAAACAAATTGCCGGACAACCGGTGAGCGATGAAGAAACCGCGCGGCTAAACACCACGATGGCATATAATCTTGATGCCTGGGACGGCTATCCGGCAGAACGGGAAACACTTTATAAGCAGTTCAGGGAAAAAGGAAAAGCGGCGATCGTCTTTGCCGGCGATACGCACAACGGCTGGTGCAACAAACTGACCACCGGCAACAATCAGGCTGTAGGTATAGAATTCGGCACATCCAGTGTCTCGTCTCCCGGAATGGAGAGTTATCTGACGATGGATAACAATGAGGCACACCGCCTGGCACAAGCTCTGCCCCTGCTGGTGAAAGATCTTGAATACTGCAATCTGAACCTGAGAGGATACATGACAGTGACCTTTACGCCTCAGGAGGTAGAGGCTAACTGGTTATACGTAAGCAGTATTTCATCGGAAGATGTGCACATAGCCAGTGTCCATACCGCCAGGTTCACCCAACCTGAGCTGCTAAGCTGACCAACCCACTACCGGACGGGAAGACCGCACTGTCAGGTCTGCTTTTTATAGCAGCAGAGATAGTTTACCGCCATGGAAGGCGTGGTTTTCCAGTGTCCGGTGAGCGGGTTAAGCTTAAACCCGCTTTGTGTGTGACGTACAAACTGACTGCCTGTCCAGCTGTCAAGCTCCTCAGGTGTCACGAACTTTGACCAGCTGTGCGTACCCACCGGCAGATAGCGCATAACATATTCGGCCCCCACAATAGCAACAATAAAACTGCGAAAAGTACGGTTTAAGGTTGCCAGAATGAGTAACCCGCCCGGTTTAACCATGGAGGCGCATTCCTGAATCAGCGTTTGCTGATCAGGTACATGTTCTACCACCTCAGCATTGATAACCACATCATACTGTTGTCCTTTATCTGCCCATTCACCGGCCAGACAATGGTGGTAGCTTACAGGCAAGTTTTGCTTCAGTGCATGC
This sequence comes from Alteromonas sp. ABV2_168, assembly GCF_056161165.1. Taxonomy (NCBI): domain Bacteria; kingdom Pseudomonadati; phylum Pseudomonadota; class Gammaproteobacteria; order Alteromonadales; family Alteromonadaceae; genus Alteromonas; species Alteromonas sp. ABV2_168. The sequence continues at coordinate 41,655 of NZ_JBSWYQ010000002.1, forward strand.
CGTCTTGCAACTTCGACACTGGTCGCACTGGCATCAATGCCGGTCACGTCTGCGCCACGCTTAGCCAGAGGCTCGCAAATCAACCCGCCGCCACTGCCAACATCCAATACTGATAAGCCCTCAAACAATGCATCGGCCAATCCCTTAGGACGAAAATGCTTATTGATAGCCTGTTCGATAAAATCTACCCGCGCGGCATTGAAAGACAGCGCGGTTTTATATTTACCGTCAGGATCCCACCATGCATCAGCCAGCGCATCAAAGCGGGCGATTTCCTGAGCGTTCACATTCGCTGTCGCAACCGGTGGGCTTAACTGACTTTTATCTAACATATTGAGGCCTGTTCACTGTTATCAGGGATAATAGAGACAACTTTTCTTTTATTAAATCAACCTGGCGGATGATAGCAAATGAAAAAAATCTCACGTAGGGTTTCAGCCGGTAGTGACACCGGCCCGGGTTTATTCCCTTACTGACGGTGGATCAGGGTGTTCTGATAACCATCAGCCTGGTTTCGGTCATATCTTCAATGGCATAGCGGATCCCTTCCCTGCCAAGGCCGGAATCCTTCACCCCGCCATAGGGCATATTATCAACCCGCCAGCTTGGCACATCGCCGATCACTACGCCGCCGACTTCCAGAACATCCCACGCTTCATGAGCTTTATACAAATCACGGGTGAAGATGCCTGCCTGCAAACCATAGCGGCTGTTATTAACCTCTTTTAAGGCTTCGTCATAATCGTCGAATGGCACTAAAACCGAGAGCGGCCCGAAAGCCTCTTCTGCACTGGCGTTACAGTCTGCCGGTACGCCTTCCATGACGGTGGCATCGAGCATAGCGCCTTTTCGTGTGCCACCACACAGAACCGTTGCGCCGGCCTCTCTGGCTTCGTGGATCCAGTCCTCCAGCCTTTCCGCCTCAGACTCTGAAATCATGGGGCCGATAAACGTGTTTTCATCTGCAGGATCGCCGGCCACTAATGCCGATACTTCATGAACGAATTTTTCACGGAAGGTTTCATAAATGTTTTTGTGTACCAGTATACGCTGCACACTGATACAGCTCTGACCGGACTGGTAATAGGCGCCAACGATAATGCGTTTGATAGCATCATCAATATCAGCATCTTCATCCACGATGCAGGCAGCGTTACCGCCAAGTTCCAATACTACTGGCTTTTTACCGGCTTTGGCTTTAAGTGCCCAGCCCACATCGGGGGAGCCGGTAAAACTCAACAGCTTCAACCGTTCGTCAGTAGTAAACAAATCCGCACCGTCACGGTTACATGGCAGAATGGAAAATGCCCCTTCAGGTAAATCTGTTTCTGCCAGCACTTCACCGATAATCAACGCGCCGATGGGTGTTCTTGAAGCAGGTTTCAGAACAAACGTACAACCGGCAGCAATCGCCGGCGCGACTTTATGCGCGGCCAGATTTAACGGAAAGTTAAACGGCGAAATAAATGAACAGGGACCAATGGGCACCCGCTTTGTCATGCCCTGGTAGCCGGAAGCGCGGTCGGATATCTCAAGGTTCAGCACCTGACCTTCTATACGCACACATTCTTCAGCCGCTATCTGAAAAGTATCAATCAGGCGGGTTACTTCTCCCTGCGCATCTTTTATCGGTTTTCCGGCTTCAATACACAGCGCCATTGCCAACTCGTCCTTACGTTCTGTAAAGCGTTTTACGCAATGTTCCAGTACCGCTTTACGTTCATAGGGCTTCATAGCCGCCATGGCCGGTTGCGCCTTTTCTGCCGCAGCAATGGCTTTGTCGATAACATCAGCACCGGCTTTGGCCACTCTGGTTGCCACTTCACCGGTATACTTGTTCGTAACTTCCAGATCGGTATTAGCAAACACAGGTTTGCTTGCAAGATAGTAGGGATAGCTTTCATTCAACATGTAAGAACTCCTTAAAGCTTGTCACTTAATTCGCGGATTGTCTGATTCAGCGTTTCATCATTCATGCTGTAATCAACCGGGCAGTCCACCACATGAACGCCGGGCGTATTAATGCACCGGGTGATAACCTCGCTGAGTGATGTGGTATCTTCGATGCGCCAGCCTTTGGCGCCATAGCTGTTGGCATATTGCACGAAGTCAGGATTCCCGTAGTCCAGCCCGAAGTTGTCGAAAGACATATGAGCCTGTTTCCATTTGATCATGCCGTAAGCGTCATCCCGGAGAATAATGACAGTCAGATCGAGATTGAGTCTGACGGCAGTTTCCAGTTCCTGACTGTTCATCATAAAGCCACCGTCACCGCATACACTGATTACGGGCTTGTCAGGGTTAACGAGTTTTGCAGCAATAGCAGATGGAAGACCGGCCCCCATAGAGGCAAGGGCATTATCAAGCAGTAATGTGTTGGGGTGGTAAGCCGGATAGTTTCTGGCAAACCAGATTTTGTACACGCCGTTATCCAGCGTCACAATACCTTCATCCGGCATCACTTTGCGGATATCGCGGACAAAACGTTCCGGCAGAACCGGAAACCGGTCATCATCTTCCGCTTCCCGCCTGTGGTTGACATAGGCATCGTGCACATCTTTATAAAAATCCAGCTTCCAGCCGGACTGAGGCGATACCTTTTCCTTTATTTGCCAGATACTGTTAGCGATGTCGCCGACAACTTCTGCCTGAGGGAAGTACACAGGGTCAACAGCGGCCGGCTCAAAATTAATATGAATAACTTTCTTTCCGTCGTCGTGCATAAAAAACGGCGGCTTCTCAACCACATCATGGCCTACATTGATAATGAGATCAGCACGGCTGATGGCACGGTGGACAAAGTCACCGTCGGATAACGCAGTGTTTCCGGCAAACAGAGGATCACTTTCATTAAGCACCCCTTTTCCCATTTGGGTGGTGACAAACGGGATCCCTGTTTTATCTACAAACTCTCTGAGCATTTTTGCTGTGAGTTTACGGTTTGCGCCGGCACCGATAAGTAACAATGGAGACGCAGCCCTTTCAATCATCTCAACAGCTTCGCGGATGGCTTTATACTCTGCTATCGGTCTGCGGGTATAACTGGGCTTCAACAGGGACGCTGAAGTGCTTTCATCAGCAATGTCCTCCGGCAATTCAATGTGCACTGCGCCGGGGCGTTCTTCTGATGCAAGGCGGAAAGCTTCACGCGCCACAGACGGGATACGGTCACCGCTGACAATCTGGGTTGTGTATTTAGTGATAGGACGCATCATATCTACCACATCAATGACCTGAAAACGCCCCTGTTTGCTGGTTTTTACCGGCTTCTGGCCAGTGATCATTAACACCGGCATAGCGCCGAGTTGCGCATAGGCGGCGGGCGTCACTAAATTCGTTGCGCCGGGGCCGAGAGTAGATAAACAAACGCCAACTTTACCGGTGAGCCGGCCGTAGGTGGCGGCCATGAATCCCGCTCCCTGTTCGTGGCGGGTCAGCACAAGTTTAATGTCAGATGTGCGGAGAGATTCCAGTAAATCGAGGTTTTCCTCACCCGGAATACCGAAGATGTATTCCACACCTTCAGCTTCAAGCGCTTTAACAAAGAGGTCTGAGGCTTTCATTCCGTTCTGTCGCTCCTTACGTTTACTAGCAGGTAAGGTGTGCTACGGCGGGAAAGCTAAAAGCGATTAGGTTTGTTTACAGTTCCGGGCCGGAACGCCGGGTCAGTCGGTGAGTTGCTCCTGCCAGGCTGACAATTTTTCCTGCGTGGCGCGGTCGACCGCAGCCTTATTATTACTTATCCACCACTTCTCCATAATCTGCACATTTTTACTGTTAGATTTATAAAAGAAGTCGGCAATATCGCCAACAAACGGGATGAAGCCGAGAGCGAAGTCCATAATAGAATTACGTACCATAGTTTTAAGCAAGCCGGATGGCATGCCCATCTTTTTTCCAAGAGAGATAATACGAAAACCGGCAATGAGCATGGCAGCGTCACCGGCGCCCGGGATGAGACCGATAATAGAATCAAGCCCGATACGGAAGGGAATAACAGGCAACTTTATCGCCGTATCCAGCATGTTTGCCCATTTTTGTGCCTTGAGCAGCTCTTCCGGAGCTTTTACATTACTGTCCATGGTCATTCTCCTGTTCAACGATAAATAGCCGGGCTAATCCGGCTTTTATCACCGGACAGCTTACCTGTCTGCACCGAGGGCTTTAGCCAGTGCTTCCCGTTTACGGTTTTGTGCAGAAGCCTGCCAGCCGTGCAGATTACGTTCGATGAGCGTCATTAACGTATCTATATGTGCCGGTGAGTCGTTTAGCGCAGGAATATATTCAAAACGCTTTCCGCCAGCTTCCATGAAGTAGTCTTTGTTTTCCTCACCGATTTCTTCAATGGTTTCCAGGCAGTCCGCAGAAAATCCGGGGCACAGTACCTGCACGGACCGCACGCCTTTACCCGGCAATCCTTTCATGGTTTCGTCAGTGTAAGGCTGAAGCCACTCTTCGCGGCCAAAACGGGACTGGAAGGTGGTCATGTATTCGTCTGATTTCAGATCCAGCGCTTCAGCCAGCAATCTTGATGTTTTATGACACTCGCAGTGGTATGGATCACCATTGGTCAGATAACGCTTCGGGATCCCGTGATAGGACATAACCAGCAAATCAGCTTTCCCGTTTTCCTTCCAATGCTGCCTGACACTCGCAGCCAGCGCTTCGATGTAGGCGGGTTCGTCATTGTAGTGCGTTACAAAGCGCAATTCCGGCATCCAGCGGCGGCGGGTAAAATCGGCTGCCACAGCATCAAAAGTCGACGCAGTGGTGGATGCACAATATTGCGGATACAGCGGCAGTACTACCAGCTTTCTCACGCCCTGACTGAGCATTCTGTCGATGGCAGACGCCACGGACGGCTGCCCATAGCGCATGGCAAAATCAACTACCACATCGTCGCCGTATTTCTCCCGGCACTTCTCTGCCAGTGCTGCATGCTGAGCCTTAGTGATCGCCATTAACGGTGAACCTTCGTCTGTCCACACTGTGGAATAGGCTTTTGCAGACCGTCCGGGCCGGAAGTTAAGGATCACCCCGTTGAGTACGAACCACCAAATCAGGCGGGGAACTTCGACAACCCGGGGATCGGAAAGAAACTCTTTCAGGTAAGGCTTCAGCGCTGCTTTAGTCGGCTGCTCAGGTGTACCTAAATTGGTGATCAGCACGCCCAGCCGGTCTGCCTGGCCATGTGTGAAATGGGTAGAGTTAATATATTTCATGCTGCTTTACCTGAAATCGCTGCCAACTAATCAAAAAGACAATTAATTATACTGAACCTGAGACAATTTTGATCCCCGGAATCAGACATTTATAACGATTATTTGATTCAGTTTAAGCGATTACTATCGCTGCGGGTCGCCAATAAAAAAGGCCGGTATTCGCCGGCCTCAGAGACTTTACATTTCGTTAAGGTGTATAGAAGGTTGCCGCACCCGGTCCAACAGGCATACCAAGAAGGAATACCCAGAAGAAAAACAGCAGCGACCAGCCAAGGATAAACACCATAGAATAAGGCAGCATCATGGCAATCAGAGTGCCCATTCCGACATCCTTACGATACTTAGCCGCCATAGCGAGGATCAGACCGAAATAGCTCATCATCGGCGAGATCACGTTGGTAACCGAGTCGCCGATACGATATGCAGCCTGAATCACTTCCGGTGCGTAACCTAATAGCATCAGCATGGGCACGAAAATGGGCGCAGTCACAGCCCACTGCGCCGAGGCACTGCCCAGCGACAGATTCACCAGTCCGCACATTAAAATAAACAGAATGAACACCGACGGCCCGTCAAGACCCGCGGCCTGCAACAGCGCTGCACCTTTAACGGCGAGGAACGTACCAAGGTTTGTCCATTTAAAGAAGGCTACAAACTGGGCGGCGAAGAATACCAGCGTGATGTAGAGACCCATTGCTCCCATACTTTTGGACATGGCGTTAATTACATCGCGGTCGTTTTTCATCGAACCAGTTACCCTGCCGTACACGAAGCCGGGTATAGCAAAGGTAATGAAAATAAAAGCAACGATACCTTTAAGAAAAGGCGAACCGGTTATAAGGCCGGTTTCCGGATTTCGCAGCGGGCCATTTTCAGGTACAACGGTAAGTGCCAGCACAGCACACACTGCAACGAATGCAAGTCCGGCCATTTTCAGACCTTTCTTTTCCAGAGCCGTTGGCGCTTCCATGGACTGGCCTTCCAGTTCCACAGAGGCATCCGATTCGTTGAACCTACCCAGCCTTGGCTCGACAATTTTTTCAGTCACAAAGGTGCCCATGATGGCAATGACAAAGGTACTGATGAACATGAAATACCAGTTTACTTCCGGGCCAACCACATATTCAGGGTCAATCATATGCGCGGCGGCTTCAGTGATGCCGGAAAGTAACGGGTCAACGGTGCCAAGTAACAGGTTTGCGCTGTAACCCGCCGACACGCCGGCAAATGCAGCAGCCAGCCCGGCCAGCGGATGACGCCCCAGAGAATGAAAGATCATGGCTGCAAGCGGAATAAGGACAACATATCCCAGCTCAGATGCGGTATTTGAAAGAATGCCGGCAAACACCACGGCGAATGTGACCACGCGCTTAGGTGCACCCATCACCAGGGAACGCATCAGCGCGGAAAGCATACCGGAGTGCTCTGCCACAGAGACACCCAACAATGCCACCAGCACGGTACCAAGCGGAGCAAAGCTTGTGAAGTTGGTCACCAGACCGGTAACGATACGCTGAAGGCCTTCAGCACTCATCAGCGAGATGACTTCAATCATGCCGTCTGCTTCGCGGCCTTTTGCGCCTACAGGACGGGGATCAGCCACAGCCACATCGAAGTAGCCCAGGATGCCACTTAAGATGACGATGAATACAGATAGTAATGCGAATAATGTGATCGGATGCGGCAACAAATTCCCGAGCCACTCAACGGTAGCCAAAAATCGTGCGAACCATCCGCTCTGTGCAGCATCCCCGCGGGACGGCACCTGAGACTGATTGGAACTCAAGATAAACCTCTGTCGTTTTTATTCAGATCTGCATTTTATGCAGCCTGATTATAATAATGTCGCGCACAGTATAGCGAATAAACAGCGTCTTCGCAGCAAAAGGGCTGTAAAGCGGCTATTTTCCATACTTTAGGACGACGAAAAAAACGTCTGACAGTGGGTTTTAAGGGCATAAAAAAACCCGCTTAAAGCGGGTTTTTCAGTAAGTTACGATTTATTTACCCTTGGAATTATCCAGGTATTTAAAGAAATCGCTGTCCGGTGCAAGCACCATCACGTCATCTTTACCATTGAAGCTCTTACGATAGGCATCCATGCTGCGCAGGAAGCTATAGAAATCGGGGTTCTTCGAGTAAGACGTTGCATAGATTTGTGCTGCCAGTGCGTCACCTTCACCACGTACCTGACGGGCATTACGCTCCGCGTCTGCCAGCATAACGGTAACTTTTGCATCGATATCTGCACGGATCACTTCGGCTTGTTCCTGACCTTCCGAACGGTGCTCACGGGCTACCGCAGCACGCTCTGCACGCATACGCTGGAAGATCGCGTTACTGACTTCGTTAGGCAGGTTAATTTGCTTAACCCGTACGTCAACGATTTGAATACCCAGTTCTTTAGATGATTCGCTGGCTTGTTCCATTGCCTGATTCATCAGTGCAGAACGCTCACCGGATACGATTTGTGCAATGGTGCGGGCACCGAATTCAGAACGCAGACCGTTGTTCACCTTCTGTTTCAGAAGCGCCTCTGCCTGCAACTTATTACCACCTTGTGTAGAGAGGTAATATTTTGCGAAATCAGCAATTTTCCACTTCACATAGGAATCGACAATAAGGTCTTTCTTCTCTGAAGTAACGAAGCGATCAGGCACATCATCCAGCGTTTGAATGCGGGCATCCAGACGACGGACAGAATCGATAAACGGCAATTTGAAATGCAGGCCGGGCTCGAATACGCGTGTTTCGCCGGTGGCGTCATCACGTTGTACTTTACCGAACTGAATAACAATTGCTCTTTCGCCTTCGCTTACGACAAATAACGAGCCGGACAGCAAAATAACAAACAGTACTACTACTGCAATGAGTAAGTTCTTCATGCGTTATTCTCCTCCGTTACCGAAACGACTGTCACGGAAACCGGAACTCTGCGTTGCTGAGCCCGATGAGTTACTGCCGGATGAAGATGGCAGCGACTGATAAGACGAAGATGAACGGGCCGGCGCAGATGATGATTTTTGTTCCATCATTTTATCCAGCGGCAGATACATCATGTTATTTCCACCTTTGCTGTCGACAAGCACTTTGCTGGTTTTACCCAGTACTTCTTCCATCGTTTCCAGATAGATACGCTCACGGGTAACCTGAGGCGCAGCTTCAAACTGAGGCAGCAGCTCAGAGAAACGGGCCACTTCACCCTGCGCTTCCAGAATGACACGCTCTTTGTAAGCCTGTGCTTCTTCGTTCATCCGGTTAACCTGACCACGGGCACGGGGTTCAATTTCACGTGCGTAAGCTTCGGCTTCGCGGATGAAACGCTGTTCATCTTCCTGAGCAGCGATAGCATCATCGAATGCATCTTTCACTTCTTCAGGCGGACGGGCATCACGGAAGTTCATGTCAGTGATGGTGACACCAAGATCGTAAGGTTCAAGAATAGATTGCAGCTCTTCCCAGACACGTTGACGGGTAACCTCACGGCCATCGGTTAATACGTCATCCATTTGTGAGTGACCTACAACATAACGGATTGCACTGTCGAGTGCCTGGCTCAGGCTCATTTCAGGGCTGGTTACCGCAAACGTCCAGCGATACGGGTCTACCACGCGGTATTGCATTTCCATCTGAACACGCACCACGTTTTCGTCTTCCGTCAGCATGGAGCCGCTCGAAGCCTGGTCGCGGATAGATGTGACATCAACCGGAATAACGGTATCGATAAAGGTTGGCTTCCAGCGAAGTCCAGGTTCTACCTGCTGAGAATATTCACCGAAACGAAGCACTACACCACGTTCTGATTCACGGATGGTATAGAACCCGCTTACCACCCAGATTACGGCCAGCAGCGCGATTAGAATAGCAGCGCCGACTGTGCCCAGGCTTTTACCTGAACCACCGTTGCCACCGCCCATTTTTCCGAATTTACCAAACAGGTTTTTGAACACGTCGTCCAAATCCGGGGGCCCCTGATCGCGACCGCCGCGGTTTTTCCACGGGTCGTTATTTTTGCCACCCGGCTCATTCCAAGCCATGCTGATACTCCATAAGTGGTTAACCCCCGATAACTGAATAAGCTGCCCGCGATGAACAGCCGTTCAATTATTTTGGGATCTGATTTTAAAATCTGTCGTTACGAATCTGTCGTTTAATGATGTACCACATAGCCGGACAAGCCGTCATCAAGGCGTTTTTCTAAACGGTTCCAGTCGCTGGTGGGCATTCTTACATCCACTACCCAGTCACCGCCGTCGTCATAGGCCTCATTTGCGATACAATTTAAATCATACAACACCCCGCGCAATTTACTTTGCGCCGGGGGGATCCGCAGTGTGTAACTTACCATGCTCTGTCCTAAGCAATCGGTAAGTGCTTTACTCAATAAATCGAGCCCCTCTCCGGAATGAGCAGACACCCATACACGAACAGGTACACCCTCGTCGTCTCTATCTATACGCGGTGATATTTCATCAAGTTTATCAATCTTATTACAGATTATTAATTGTTGAATATCATCTGCTTCAATTTCTTCAAGCACCGCATTCACTTCATCCATCGTTTCACGGTAGTTTGCTTCTGCCACATCAACAACATGAAGCAGTAAATCCGCTTCCTGTGTTTCCTGTAACGTGGCTTTAAATGCTGCAACCAGGTCGTGAGGGAGATGACGGATAAACCCGACGGTATCTGCCAGAATAGCCGGCCCCACATCCTGCAAGTCAATTTTGCGCAGAGTAGGATCCAGCGTGGCAAACAGCTGGTCAGCTGCATACACGTGGGAATTTGTGATGGTATTAAATAACGTCGATTTCCCTGCGTTGGTATAGCCAACCAGAGAAACCGTGGGAATTTCGGCACGTTTGCGCGATCTGCGCCCTTGCTCACGTTGTTTCTGTACCTTCTCCAGCCGACGGAGAATGGCTTTAATACGGCCACGTAACAACCGGCGGTCAGTTTCAAGCTGTGTTTCACCCGGACCACGCAGACCTATCCCGCCTTTCTGGCGCTCAAGGTGTGTCCATCCACGAATTAACCGGGTAGAAATATGTCGAAGCTGTGCCAGTTCCACTTGCAACTTACCTTCATGTGTCCGGGCACGTTGTGCGAAGATATCGAGGATAAGGCCGGTACGATCTAAGACCCGGCATTTGCAGATGGCTTCGAGATTCCGCTCTTGAGACGGCGATAACGCATGATTGAAAATCACTACATTAGCATCATGCGCTTTCACAGAAGCAGCAATCTCTTCGGCTTTACCAGAACCAACGAAATACTTAGCATGTGGAGCACTGCGCGACGTCGTAAGTACGTCTACCGCATTCACTCCCGCAGAAGATACGAGCAATTCAAGCTCGGCGAGATCTTCTTTGCTGTTCTCGTCAGCAAAATTTACATGAACAAGAATAGCCTGTTCACCGGCTTCATAACGGTCAAACAAGCAATGTACCTTTTAAATTATTCACTTTTACTATTTTCAGCATCCCCTTGGGTTGAGCTAGGCATAGTGATAGCACGTGATGGTACAACCGTTGAAATGGCATGCTTGTAAACCATCTGGCTAACTGTGTTTTTCAACAGAATCACGAACTGGTCGAACGATTCCACTTGCCCCTGAAGTTTGATCCCATTTACCAGATAAATGGATACGGGAATACGCTCTTTTCTTAACGCATTCAAGAATGGGTCTTGTAGTGATTGCCCTTTAGCCATTTGATATCCTTAGTTTTTATTATTTCCATGGCAAACATATACGTTTGCCACCGCGCTTAATGTATAACACACTCCAACACTTAAAGTGTGATTTTTGACAAAATATTCGTCAAATTATGGTTAGCAAACGTGTCAAGCCAGTGCAGTTCCGGCCAGCCTCTTAACCAGGTCAGCTGCCGTTTTGCAAGTTGACGCGTTGCAATAATACCTTTCTCACGCATTTCTGCATAGTCGAGTTGCCCTTGTAAATACTGCCACGCCTGACGGTATCCTACTGAACGTATAGAGGGTAAATCTTCATGAAGATCACCCCGGGCAAACAATGTCTTCACTTCATCAATGAAGCCATCTTCAAGCATCATATCGAACCGCTGTTCAATACGACCGTGTAACACTGCTCTGTCTTCCGGTGCTATCGCAAATTGCGTCACCTGAAAAGGACATGGCTCGCCTTTTTCGGCCTGCCAGTCAGTGAGGCTGCGGCCGGTCGACCGGTAAACCTCAAGCGCCCGTGTTACACGCTGCGGATCATTCGGGTGAATGCGGGCGCCACTTACAGGGTCTACACGAGATAATTCATCGTGTAAGGCTTGCCATCCATGCGCCCCGGCATCCCGGACAATGCCCGCTCTCACCTCATCGTCAGACTTAGGTAAGGGCGAAATACCATTTATCAAGGCATTAAAGTACATCATCGTACCACCCACCAGCACTGGCAATTTGCCGCGCTGATGGATATCGTTAACCAGCGAAATGACATCCCGGCGAAATTCCGCCACGGAATACGTTTCTGACGGATCGATAATATCAATCAGCCAGTGTGGCGCCAGCGCCTGTTCTTCCGCGGTCGGCTTTGCCGTACCGATGTCCATGCCTTTGTACACCAGTGCTGAGTCAACACTGATAATTTCACAAGGTACGCGTTGTGACAGCTCCAGCGCCAGACCTGTTTTACCGGAAGCGGTAGGCCCCATAATACTTACGACGGGCTTCATATTCTGACTTTCACTCATTCCGGCCACGTCTCTATTAATCTGTCTGCAGGCTGGCTGCGCCCCTGTTGTTCCAGCACAGTAATCTGTTCGCTGACAGGCATCGATTCAAATCCGTGCCACACTGCTGTAAGAATATCAGCCGGTACGGTTGTCACTGATATTAAAGACTTTAGCACATCATTCAGGTTCTGCCCGCCGGAAGTCAGCATGGCCGGAAACCAGTTCACCCAGGGAAAATGTCTGCATCCTGAAGGTGCCTGTTGTAACCGGTATTTACCTGCCACCAGACTGATTTCAAAGTGGTGATCTTGCAAAACCTCAACGGTTTGTTCACTTACATTCGTGTTGGCCACTGATACCGGCATCAGCAATGGTTGCGATGTGCCGGCCAGCTCAATTTGAGCCGCCACCCACTGGGCGATTATAGCGTTTACAGATAAAAGCAAACAGTTGTTTTTATGACAGTAAATTCTTACATATTCATTTAACTGCAAGAATGATAACGCAGAGGTCTCCTGCGTATCAATCTGTGAGCTGAGCAAAGTGCTGTAGCGCTGCCCGTAATCGGCCACCGTTGCGGCAGGCACCGGTGCACTGCGGTGACGGCCCGTTCCTCCTGCCGCCCCGCTTCCTTGATAGCGTCCCTGTGCAGTTCCGGCAGAGGAACCAGCAAAAGACTGTGAAGACCGCGGCACGGATTGCGTTGCTGTTGTGCTGTATCCGTTATTTTCCGGCGAAAGCCCCTGATGCGTACCCTGCGGTTGCGCCGGTGTAAGGGGGCGAATGTAATCGTGTTCCGGCTCATCAAACTGCGCTGTCTCACCGGTGTCACCGTCACTGAGCGCATCTGCCACGGCCTTACAGATAAAATCATGTACAAGACGGCTTTGCTGAAAGCGAACTTCATGTTTAGCCGGATGCACATTCACATCGACATCACGGGGATCAACGGTCAGGTAAACCACGAAAGACGGTTGTTCCAGCACACCCCACACACTTTCATAAGCCTGACGGATTGCGTGCAGGATGAGTTTGTCCCGCATACCCCGGCCGTTTACAAAACTGAACTGGCTGTCGGTACTGCTTCTTAGCATGGTCTCATTGCCCAGCCAGGCTTCAAGTGTCATGCCGTCATAGCCGGTTTGCACGTAAACCGCGTTGCTCAGAAACTTTTGCCCCATTACCGCACTGATACGGCGGGTCAGAGGATCAGCTGACGAAGCCTGATAACGCTTTGTCATCTTGCCGTTGTGTTTCAGCAAAAAGGACACGTCGGGATGGCTGAGTGCAATCCTGCGGACCACATCTTCGATATGCTGATATTCGGTTTTTTCAGTGCGCAAGAACTTGCGTCTTGCCGGCGTATTGTAAAACAAATCAGCCACGTCGATAGTCGTGCCATTCGGATGGGCAACCGGGTTTACGGTGACCTCCATGTCACGACCTTCACAGTGAGCCTGCCATGCCTGTTCCTGATCTTCCGGTCTGGAAGTCAGAGTAAGCCTGCTGACTGAGCTGATACTGGCCAGTGCTTCACCGCGGAATCCTAACGACATGATTTGTTCGAGATCATCCAGCGTTGCAATTTTACTGGTTGCATGACGGCTGAGCGCCAGGGGTAATTCGTCTTTGCAGATGCCGCCACCGTTGTCACGCAATCTGATGCGCTTTTGCCCGCCTTTTTCAATATCCAGTTCGATACGTGTGGCACCGGCGTCGAGACTGTTCTCAATTAGTTCTTTAACAACAGACGCAGGTCTTTCTACCACTTCGCCGGCAGCGATTTGGTTCGCTAACTGCGGTGGGAGTAGCTGTATAGGCAAGGGAATTCCAGACTTTGTTTCAGGTTCTCGGGATGGTCAGTTCCTGACCAATCTGTACGGTGTCGCCGCTAAGGTTATTTGCCGCTTTAATGGTACTGATTTTGACATTGTAACGTTGCGCCAGCAAGGACAATGACTCACCACTGCGAACCTTGTGAATTAAATTACGGGATTTTTGTGAAGCCCATAAGGTGCCGTCCGGCGGGACCTGACGAAAATACGTCTTGATTGCCTCAAACATTGAGGTAGCCAGCCGCTCGCGGTATTCACTCCAGTTCAGGTTTTTTTCTTCCTGCGGATTACTGATAAAACCGGTTTCTACCAGAATTGACGGAATATCCGGCGCTGTCAGAACGGCGAGACTGGCCGCCTGCGGAGAAGACTTGTGCATACGTGTTACGCCACGCAACTCTTTTATCACTTTCTGACTGAGGTCGTAGCTGGCTGACATAGAATGATCCATGGACAAACCGAGAATGGTTTCTGCCAGATAACGCTCGCTGGCGTTATCAGAAATCACTTCTGCTGCGCCGCCCAGTAATTCAGAATGCTGTTCGGTTCTTTCCAGCCAGCGACCCAATTCAGTATCAGCACGGCGCATTGACAATACCCACACAGATCCGCCTCTCGGACCGGCTGTGGTAAAGGCATCAGCGTGTATTGAAATCAGTAAGTCAGCTTTACTTTTGCGGGCGATTTCTGGTCTGCGGTTCAGCCCGACGTAATAATCGCCTTCCCGTGTCATTACTGCACGCATGCCGGATTCCGCATTAACCAGTTTTTCAAGGTATTTGGCAATACTCAGGGTAATGTGTTTTTCGTAAGTACCGGCACGGCCGATAGAACCGGGGTCATTACCGCCGTGACCCGCATCAATGGCAACAATAATATCGCGGTCCCGACTGTTGTTTTTCGTATCCAGCACGACGGAAGTCGACGCCAGTGGCGCAGCGGGGCCGGGGTTCGGATCAATTAAGTCAACCACGAGGCGGTGTCCGTAGGGACCATCAGGCTCAACAGGAAAAATGGAAGGCTTTGCCTTTCTCGCCATTTCGATAACGATGCGGGCTGACTGACTGTTCTTTGGTGTTGAGTGGCGCACCCGCTTTACCAGGTCACCGGTGATATCAGCCTGTGACAAATCGCTGCCGTTATCGGTATCCGCAAGGTCAATAACCAGCCTGGCAGGGTTGTCTAATGAAAAATAGGTAAATTCAGGCGCCGTTTTAAGATCGAGCACAACGCGGGTCCTGTCACCGGAAGGTGCAGCCCTGACTCCGCTAATCTGGTTTTGTGCCCAGGCAGCGCATGCCAGTGACCACAAACAGATTGTGTAAACGATTACGCGCAACATATTTCGCCCTGAAAATTTCCTTTCGTCAGCTTTTTTATTTTTTATGGGGCACTCAGTGCACAAACAACAGCATCACCGTCCGCTGATTTCGCGGCAATGTGCAATGTCCGCACATCATCATGTGAGTTAATACTAATCACTAAATCCGCAGATGCCAAGAACTCGGCCCCTTTTTGAGGCCATTCAATCAGACAAACGCTCTTTTCACCGAAGTAATCACGGATCCCCATGAATTCCAGTTCTTCAGGATCCGCCAGACGGTACAGATCAAAATGATAAACAGAGACTTCATCCAGTTCGTAAGGTTCCACCAGGGTATACGTGGGGCTTTTTACGTGCCCCGCGTGTCCGAGTGTTTGAATGAAAAAGCGGGAAAATGTCGTTTTGCCGGCGCCCAGGTCGCCTTCCAGATAAATCACCAGGCCGGCTGGCAGTCTGCTCTTAACAGCGCTGGCTAATTGCTCTGAAATTTTTTGTGTGGCTTCCGGTGAATCTGACCGGAAAACATGTTCTGCGTACGACATAAACTCTGCTTCAACAAATACTACTGGTTGATGAGCACCCTGACGGCGTCAAATAAATCGCTGGCAATCATACCACGTTGGCCGTACAAGTCAGCCAGATCATCTCCGGCTTTAGCATGCACAGTGACGCCATATTTTGCTGCGATATCCCGTGACAGCCCCTGCGCTAGCAGCGCTCCCAGGATACCACTGAGCACATCACCGCTACCCGCCGTTGCCATACCCGGATTACCGTGTTTGCTTACCCAGGTAGACCGCTCGTTATCAATAATGGTTCCCGCGCCTTTCAGCACACAGGTGGCATGATAACGCTGGGCGCATTGTCTGGCATAATTAAAGCGTTCAGCTTCCACATCATCCACAGACACACCCAGCAGGCGCGCCGCTTCTCCGGCATGTGGCGTTAAAATACAGTCATTAATGGTATACGCAGTGGCCTGACGGCTGAGCAAATTCAACGCATCGGCATCCAGCACCATCGGCTTCGGATGAGTCTGACAATGCTTCATCACCGTTTGAAATACGGTTTCTGCCCAGTCATCCTGCCCCAGACCGGGTCCGATCACCACGCAGGTCGCCCAGCTCAACGCATCTTCCAGATTTTCATCTGTCACCATCAGCTCCGGACGGCCGGCGCTGACCTGAATGGTTGACGCTTCATGGGTATAAACCCGCACCATGCCGGCACCGCTTCGCAGCGCAGCTTCACTTGACAGACGGATTGCCCCGGCAGTGCCTTTATTGCCGCCAACGCACAATAACCGGCCGTATGTACCTTTGTGACTGTGTACCGCACGTGGACCCATACCGCGAAACTGTTCGATATCCAGTAAGCTGGCTGACGAACGGGCGAGTTCAGAGAAGGCTTTACCGATTCCGAGGTCATCGTAAACTAACTTACCGCAGGACTGCTTGCCGGCACCGGTAGATAAACCGGGCTTAATACCCACGAATGTGACGGTGACATCAGCTTCAATACAGCGACCTAATGACTGACCGGTATTGGCATCGAGACCGGAGGGCACATCGATACTGACCACCGGAATAGCATGAGCATTGATAGCATCAATAATATCAGCAAATTCATTGCGGATATAACTGGTGATACCGGTTCCCAACATCGCGTCGACAACCAGTCCTGCTTTATCCAGCAAGCCTTTATCGAAGACTTCAATTTTTCCGCCGGCATCAAGCCAGCGTTTTTGTGCCCGGCCAGCATCGCCTTCAAGAATACGGTGAGGTTCGACGGCGCACACATGCACCTGCTTGCCTGCTTCTTTCGCTTTCAGTGCAGCGATATAACCATCGCCGGCATTGTTGCCCTGCCCTACCATCACAAGATAAACGTGGGTGTTTGGCAGCAGGCTCTGACACTGACGGAATACCGAAGCACCTGCACGCTCCATCAGGGTGGCCAGATCACAGCCGGACTGCTCCGCTGCGGCCTGTTCGTGTTCTCTTACCTGTTCGGCGCGAAAGAGTTTATGTGATAAGCTTGTCGCGAGTTTAGTATCCAGCATAGTTTCCATGTCCGCGTTGCAATCAATCGATCTCAATAGATTAACAAACGATATCAAGGCTTGGGGCCGCGCGCTAGGTTTTCAGCATGTGGGTATCAGTGATGTTGATCTCAGTCAGCATGAAGAGAAGTTGATGGCATGGCTGGAAAAGGGCTATCACGGTGATATGGAATATATGGCCGCGCACGGCACCAAAAGAGCCAGGCCCGCAGAGTTACTGCCCGGCACCGTGAGAGTAATCAGTGTGCGCATGGACTATCTTCCTCCGGATGCGTCTTTTGCCCGCCATCTTTCTGATGATCAGATTGGTTATGTCAGCCGGTACGCGCTTGGCCGTGACTACCACAAAGTACTGCGGCAACGTCTGAAACAACTGGGGGAAAAAATATCTGCGCAGTTTGAGGATGCGCAGTGGCGTCCTTTTGTCGACTCCGCACCGGTGCTGGAACACGCTATTGCTGAAAAGGCCGGTACCGGCTGGACAGGTAAACACTCCCTCACTATCAGTAAAGAAGCCGGCTCCTGGTTTTTTCTCGGCGAGTTGTTCATCAACCTGCCGCTGCCTGTAGACGAGCCGGTAGAAGAAGGATGCGGCAGTTGTACTGCCTGCCTGACGATTTGCCCCACACAAGCCATCGTCGCGCCTTATACCGTTGATGCCAGAAAGTGCATTTCTTACCTCACCATTGAGAATAACGGGCCGATTCCGGAAACATATCGCCCGCTGATGGGAAACCGCATATACGGCTGTGATGACTGTCAGTTGGTGTGTCCCTGGAACCGCTATGCAGCAATTACAGAAGAAACAGACTTCCACGCCCGCAAGCAATTGCACGGTCAGCCTCTGACCACCCTGTTTGCCTGGGATGAATCCACGTTCCTGAAAAATACTGAAGGCTCACCTATACGGCGGATAGGACACGAAAAATGGTTACGGAATCTTGCCGTCGCCATGGGCAATGCATCGGCCAGTGAAGCCATTGTGTCGGCTCTTGAAGGTCGTTCGGGAAGTGTGTCAGAGATGGTTCAGGAACACATTGACTGGGCGCTGGCCCAACAGGCAGGGAAGCAAGACAGGGAAACAGTCAGCAACCGGCAACAGCAGCGTCTCACCCGGGTAATAAAAAAAGGGCTGCCGCGTGATGCGTAGCCCTTTCCAAAAAGAAAAACAGCGTCGTTTTTATTTGTGGTACTGACGACTCAGACGGTGAACCGCATCAACAAAAACGCCGGCATGCTCAGGCGGCACGTCCAGATGGATACCATGGCCTAAATTAAACACATGCCCTGAGCCTTCACCGAAGCCGGCCAGAATGCCCGCCACTTCCTCTTCAATACGCGCAGGTGGCGCGTACAGCATGGACGGATCCATATTGCCCTGCAACGCGACTTTATCCCCCACGCGGGCTTTGGCATCTGCAATATCAATTGTCCAGTCCAGACCAACTGCATCACAACCTGTCGCAGCAATTGCTTCCAGCCACATGCCACCGTTTTTGGTAAACAGAGTCACCGGCACCCGGCGCCCTTCACTCTCACGGGTCAGCCCTTCGACAATACGTGCCATATACTGAAGAGAAAATTCCTTGTAATCCCGGGGAGAAAGTACACCACCCCAGGTATCGAAAATCATCACTGACTGCGCGCCCGCAGCAATCTGTGCATTCAGATAACTGGTGACAGAGTCGGCAAGCTTGCCCAGCAGCGCATGCAGTATCGCAGGCTCTGCGAATGCCATTTTCTTAATTTTCGTGAATGCCTTGCTTGATCCGCCTTCTACCATATAAGTAGCCAGCGTCCAGGGACTGCCTGAGAAACCGATAAGCGGTACTTCACCTTTTAATTCTCTGCGGATGGTGCGCACAGCATTCATCACATACTGAAGCTCCCCTTCGGGATCAGGGACACCAATTTTGTCCACATCCGCTTTTGACGTAACCGGATTTTTAAAACGCGGACCTTCTCCGGCTTCGAAATACAGACCTAATCCCATTGCATCAGGAATCGTCAGGATATCTGAAAATAAAATCGCAGCATCCAGAGGAAAGCGACGCAGGGGTTGTAAAGTCACTTCACAAGCCAGTTCTGCGTTTTTGCATAACGACATAAAGTCACCGGCTTCAGCCCGGGTTGCTTTATATTCAGGCAAATAACGACCGGCCTGTCGCATCATCCAAACCGGCGTTACATCAACAGGTTGCTTCAGCAATGCGCGTAGATATCTGTCATTTTTCAGCGCCGGACGCGCTGTGGAAGGGCTGTTAGCCGTCATGCATTTCCTCTGTTTTCAATACTGATTCTGGCGGGAGTATACCAATAAATAAGGTTGAAACGGCGGTCACAGATCAAGTAATCACAGTTTTTGACACCAAATGGCATAAAAATAACCAAAAGTATAAGACTTTAGTCTTGCTACTTAAGTACATGTCGATAATAATAGACACAACATAAAGAAGCCCTTTAATTTTGTTTAACATCATTAAAAGGGACCGACGCACAATCCTGAGGCCCCGCATCGCGGGGCTTTTTATTATCTGTTATCCTCCTTTGTGCTTATTCAACACTGCCTCAATAAGACGTCCTGCAATAGATAGTTTGGGCGGAATGTCCGGCAGTGCATCAATATCGAACCACTGCGCATCAACGATTTCTCCTTCTTCGGGCACAATGTCACCGCTTTCATATTCTGCCAGATAACCCATCATTAATGAGTGAGGAAATGGCCAGGGCTGACTGTCAAAGTAAGTGAGATTTTTCACCTTTACGCCCACTTCTTCTTCCACTTCCCTGTGTACCGCCTGCTCGAGGCTCTCACCACTTTCGACAAATCCGGCGATGGTGGAATACATATTGGTGTCCTTGTGCCTCACCCCTTTGGCCAGCAAAATCTGATTATGCCGGTAAATAGCAACAATAATACATGGCGAGATGCGTGGATAAACACGGTGCTTGCACTGATGGCACTGCATCGCCATTTCCCAGTCAACCTGTTCCATCTTAGCCCCGCACTGACCGCAATAGCGGTGTGTGCGCAGAAAATGCACATACTGCCAGGCTCTGGCCAGAACATTAAATTGCTCATCAGTACCAGCCGCCAGTAAGGTGCGCAGGGATGTCAGTTCCCAGTCATCCTGTTCAATGTGCTCTGCCCCCGTATCAATAATGTATACAGGCGCGCCCACAGCATGATGTTCTGAAAGCGGCGGCAGCTCCACAATGCTGGCCTGATGATGAGCAATAAATTCCAGTGCAGACCAGCCGCCCAGATAAAGTGAAGTAGTGGATTTAGGAACGAGTATTTTATCGCGGCTGAATATCAGCCAGTGTGCCTGAGCAGATTGCAACTGCCGGTCAGATACCGCTTTGATCATTGAACATACCCCGGTGAGAGCTGAGAATGCCGCCCAGTTTAGTTTTTTTACACAACAATTTACAGTAAATGCATTTCACTCAACGCGATATCATTGTTAAGGTACGGGCCAATGTTATACTGAGAATAGAAATCAGATGCATTGAACGCAGTCTGCTGTTTAATCGCATGATCACCAGACAAAAAAAAATCAGACGTTTGCCGGTAAAACATCATGAATAGTACTACCCTCATTAATAAAGCCCGTGCCTATTGTGAACAACGGGGAGCAAGATTCACCCCTCTGCGGGAAAAAGTATATGAAATCTTGTTGGGTAAACACGGGCCTATGGGGGCGTATGAATTACTTGATGCCCTCAAGGAAACGGAATCAAGCGCAAAACCGGCCACGGTGTACCGTGCACTGGATTTTCTACTGGAATTCGGTTTCATTCACCGGCTGGAATCGACCAATGCTTTTGTTGCATGTCATCATTTTGGTTGTCACCATCCGGTACAGTTCCTAATTTGCGACAGTTGCGGTGATGTTGCCGAGATACAGTCAGAAGGGCTGCAGGAAACGCTGGACAGTCAGGCAAAACAGCACGGATTCAAAGTATCAAAGCAAACAATTGAAGCTCACGGCCTTTGTGCAGATTGTCAGGATGCAGAAAGTGCGGAGCTTGAGGAAAAAAATCATGAATGTTGAGTTTGTTAATCCTTTCATCAATGGTTTACTGAATGTCATGGAAACCATGGCACAAACCACGTTAAAGCCCGGAAAACCCAAGAGAAAACAAAGTGATGTAGCTCAGGGTGATGTCTCAGGGTTAATTGGCATGGTGGGCCCGCAGGTAAAAGGGTCAATGTCGATTACGTTTGATGAAGGTCTCGCGCTGACCATTATGGAGCGTATGGTGGGTGAACGTCCGGAGAAACTGGATGCGGAAGTTGGCGACATGGTGGGTGAAGTAACCAACATGATTTGCGGCAACGCAAAACGGGATCTTGCTGAAAAGGGCTTTGATTTTGGTATGGCTACGCCTATCGTTGTATCCGGAAAGCAACATACCATCAGTCATCAGGTAGATGGTGCAAAGCTTATTATGCCGTTTATGTGTGATGCGGGTCTGGCGCATATGGAAATCTGCTTTGACAAGTAACTGGCATCAGCAGGAATTCTCTCTCCCCGCTTTCAGGCGGGGTTTTCATTTAATTACCTCCCACGTAGAGCGCGCCCTGCCTGAACTTCACAATGTAAAGATTGGGCAATTGCACCTCTGGCTACAGCACACCAGTGCTAGTCTGACCATTAATGAAAATGCAGATCCGTCGGTGAGAAGTGATCTGGAAGCGTGGTTTAACCATACTGTACAGGAAAGCACGGCATATTTTACACATACCTATGAAGGAAGTGATGATATGCCCGCACACATTAAGTCCAGTTTATTAGGATGTGAGGTAACAATTCCCGTTAAAAACGGGGAGTTACAACTTGGCACCTGGCAAGGCATAATTTTAGGCGAACATCGCAATTCTGGTGGCAACCGGCGCATCATAGCCACTTTGCAAGGAATTTGGCGATAATATTAGTTATTATCTATTTTATGCTCTTTTGTCTATTGGCACGGCGTGTGCTAAGAGCTATCATCCACTCGATTTTACTAATCACTCAACGTTATACAGGATGTGAAAATGAACAAAACTTTTAAATTTACTGCTCTTGCTTTTGCTGTTGCAGCATCTGCGAATGTAGCGGCTCAGGAAGACGGCAAGCCATTTGACAGCTGGTTAGGGCTGCATGGCATGTATTACAACACGGAAGAAACTAAGCCAGCACCGGATCTGATGGACGACGGTTTTGGTTTCGGTTTCGAATACGGCTGGCGTTTCGACGAGAGCTGGGCGGTGCGTGGTGAATATACTGTTTTGGATTTAGACTACCAACAAGTGCTGGGTTCAAAAGACAGCATATCTGGTCACATGTTCGGTGTTGACGCTTTATACTTCCTGCCAGACGACCTGTGGTACGTATTCGGTGGTGTTAAGCGCCAACTGTTAGACGAAAACTACAACCTTGCCAATGTTGGTATTGGTAAACACTGGGACATCAATGACGACGTTAAGCTGACAACTGAAATCGCTGCTTACCGTGATTTTGATGATTCTTACTACGATTACAGTGTAAAAGTAGGTCTGGCATTCCCGTTTGGCCAGTCTAAGACTTCAAGCTACAGCAAGCCAGCGCCTGTTGTAGACGGCGACAGCGACAATGACGGCGTACTGAACAGCATGGATCAGTGCCCTAACACGCCTGCCGGTACGCAAGTTGATTCTAAAGGTTGTGCTGTTATCGCGGACAGCGATAAAGACGGCGTAGCAGATGGTAAAGATCTGTGCCCTGACACACCAATGAACGACAAAGTTGATTCTGACGGTTGTACTGTATTTGATAAAGAAGAAGTAACCCACAACCTGCGTGTACTGTTCGCAAACGAAAGTGCTGAAGTTGCAGAACCTCACTCTGCTGACATCGAAGACTTCGTTGCTTTCTTCAAGCGCTACGGTAAAACTGAAGCGGTAATCGAAGGCCACGCATCTGCACCAGGTACCGAAAGCTACAACATGGAGCTGTCTGAGCGTCGTGCTGAAGCATTCAAAAATGTACTGGTTAACGAATATGGTATCGATGCATCACGTCTGAGCACTGAAGGTTTCGGTGAATCAGAACTGCTGATGGAAGGTAGCTCTGCAGAAGCTAACCGTGTAAACCGTCGTATCTCTATTCGCGTAACAGCGATTGTTGAAGTACCTGAAAAGCGTTAATTCAACAAATCAGATATGCAAAAGGCGCCTTACGGCGCCTTTTTTGTGTCTGTTTATCTGGCAAAGTAATTAAGCATTTCCGGTACGCACTCACCTTTCCCCGGGCTGATTAATACTCGTCATCAAATGCCGGACCGGCATAGTTATCAAAACGGGAGAACTGCCCCTGGAAGGTTAACCGGCTGGTACCGATTGGACCGTTCCTTTGCTTACCGATGATGATCTCAGCAATACCTTTATACTCACTGTTCTCGTGATACACCTCATCACGGTAAATAAACATGATTAAGTCGGCATCCTGCTCGATTGAACCGGATTCACGCAAGTCAGAGTTCACCGGTCGCTTATCAGCACGCTGCTCCAAACTACGGTTCAGCTGTGACAGCGCCACAACCGGCACTTCCAGTTCTTTTGCCAGCGCTTTCAGTGAGCGGGAGATTTCAGCAATCTCCAACGTACGGTTATCACTTAATGAAGGTACACGCATAAGCTGAAGGTAATCCACCATGATGAGACTGATCCCCCCGCGCTCTCTGGCCAGCTTACGGGCACGGGAACGCACGTCCATGGGCGTCAGACCGGAGGAGTCATCAATAAACAGGTTATCTTTATCTTTCAGCATAGCCATTGTATTGGATACCCTGGCCCACTCCTGATCGTCCAGCTGTGCTGTACGGATACGGGTTTGATCAACACGGCTGAGTGATGCGAGCATACGCATCATGATTTGTTCCGACGGCATCTCAAGACTGAAAACCAGTACAGGTTTTGTTTCAGCCATCATAGCGTTTTCACATAAGTTCATGGCAAATGTGGTTTTACCCATCGAAGGACGGGCCGCGACAATGATTAAGTCGGAGGGCTGTAATCCGCTGGTCTTCTTATCCAGATCACTGAAACCTGTGGTTACCCCGGTCACTTCTTTACTGGTTTCAATCAGCGACTCAAGCCGCTTGATAGTCTTATCCAGTACGGAGTCGACGTCACGGGGACCTTCATTTTCACCGGTACGCTTCTCGGCGATTTCAAATACTTTACTCTCGGCCATGTCGAGAATATCAGCACTGTCCCGGCCTTCGGGGTTGTATCCCACTTCTGCAATTTCGTGGGCTACACCAATGAGCTCCCGGGTAATTGCCCGTTCACTGACAATTTTCGCATAGGACGTCACGTTGGCAGAACTGGGGGTATTTTTGGCAAGCTCAGCCAGGTAAGCGAAACCACCGGCGTCTTCTAACTCATTGCGGTGTTCCAGGGCTTCTGAAACAGTGATCAAATCCACAGGCTGACTTTCGCCCAGCAATTTCAGAATAACTTTGAATATGACCTGGTGGGAATGATTATAAAAATCTGCGTCTGTGACCAGTTCTGCGACTTTATCCCAGCTCTCACGATCGATAAGCATACTGCCCAGCACCGCTTGTTCAGCTTCGATGCTGTGCGGCGGTACTTTCAGCTTTTCGACATTTTTGTCTTTTGAGGTGGAAACAGCTTTCACAATACGCACATCCAAAAATCAGGGATCTGATATTTTCCGTGAATCAGAGCGAAAAGCAATGCCTGAGGGCTTTTTATCCGGCGAATTGTTGCGGGTCAGGTCCGGCTTTTTCCATTTTAAAGAAAACTCCGTCCCACAGAGTAAACGCTTTGTCTTTACCGGCAACCAGTATTGACTGGCCGGGTACATGTTCGCCGTGGCAACTGACATCGAAACGGGCTACACGATTGGCAACAATGCCGAGTCTTTCAAACGACACATGATATTCGCGAAGAAAATCATCGCCGGACAGAGAGGTTTCTTTCCACTCAGCGGGACCACACTGCGTTTGTCCCAGGATCACGTTATCGGGGGTGTACTGAAATGACTGACCCAGCCACATTTCCGCCTGCTCAGGTAACATAGCACTAATGCCAGGTGTTACCGACGAGGTGATTACCCAGGTACCTTCCACGCTGGCAGGTTCCTTTACGGCACAACTCATCAGCACTGAGCCGGCAGTTAAGAATAAGGCTGCGAACCAGGCTACCGGTGACCATCCTCTTGCGCTTAATCGACGCGCTGTCATCTACTTCTCCATAATTTTCATACGTATACGAATATGGGGGTATAAAGTTCAACGACAAGCCGCATACCCTGCGGCTTATCGTCGTTTCCGGATAGTTAGTCTTTTAGCCAGAGGATTCGTTCAGTTTATTTACATAAAAATAACATCGTAGCCTTTACTCAACAATGAGTTCTCCATGAACCGTAGACATTTCTATTGTGGCTCTGCCCCCGTTTGCCGTAAATTCCAGCCATTCATTTGGACCATATTTCGCTGAAGATGGTTTATCTGCAGTGAGCCTGTTCACGATATCGCCACCGGCATGCGCCTGCATTTCTACCCTCGCTGACACACCTTTCTGCATTTTAAGATGCAGTGTTCCGCCAACTGACGAGGCATCCACATCCCCTTTCTCTGCCAGCGTTAAACTGGCAGTGATATCGCCGTTTACCGTAGTGAGAGAAAGCACGTCAATTTCAGACAGTTCCAGTTTGGCATCGCCGTTCACGGATTCCAGTTGCACATCAGGGCTGGACGTTTTCAGTTTGATATCACCGTTAACCGTGATGATCCGGGTGCTTTTATCCCCTTCATGATTGCCGGAAATGTTGCCATTGACGGTTTCGACCTGAAGCAGCCCTGAAATGTTATCCAGCTTAATATCTCCGTTTACTGATTCCAGTTTCACTTTACCGGCCAGATCCGACACATCGATATCGCCGTTGACCACATCGAACTGAACAGAATTAGTCAGCCTGCTGGCTTCCACATCCGCCACAACGGCGGTGTAAGACAAACCGGATTTAGCCGGTACAAAAATAGTTAAATCATCACCGTCGCCCGGATTTTTATCCCGCCAGTCAATTTTACGGTGGTTCGTTTCTACCTTCAGAATGACGTCATCGCCTTTTTTCTCGAAGATAAACGCTTCTGTCCGTTCGCCTAATTCGCCGGTCACTTTCACTTCGTTTTTATCCCAGCCGGTGATCGTTGCCTTGCCTGCCACATGCTCTATTTCAACAATAGGCGATGCGGAAGTGGTAAGCGTTTTATCCACCTTTTGTCCGGCCATTGCATTGAAACTGATTGCTGGTATTACCGCTAACAGAAATGTTTGTTTTATTGTGGGGTGTAAATGTTGAATTAACCGCATTGTCGGTCCTTTTATCAAATTTGTTGCCATTTGGGCGCGTGCACCCGCTCAATCAGTAACAGTTGTTGTTGATAAATATGCTGCAGCATACCCAGTAACGCTGTGTTGTCAGGATCCTGCTTCAGAGCAAGCTTTACTGCTGCTGCAGCATCTTCAAGTTCCTGAATTTGTGTCTGCCAGTCGTCAGTGACCGCTGTCTGGTCCTGAAAACGCACCAGCAGTTGTTGTTTTTGCTGTTCGTGTTGCCGGCTCAGTACATTCACCAGAGCCTGTCCCCGGGCATCTCCGGCGCCGCTGTCGCTGCCGAAATACTCAGAAGGCTTGATAAAGATAAACAGGGAGGTCACCAGTAAAAGGCTGGCAGCCATCGCCATATATCGCAACCGGTTCACCGGCGCCTTTCCGGAGGCTTCCTGCATTTCCATTTCTCCGGCTTCGATAGAAAGCGCAATGCCGGTCCACAGATCACGATCAGGTTTAATTTCCTGTGGCAGCCGCTTAAGCGCTTTATTAAGTTCAGACCCTTTATCAGACATCACTCTCTCCCATCCACGCTTCTAATAGCTGCCGCGCACGGTGAAACTGCGCTTTACTGGTGCCCTGTGCAATATTCAGCATTACGGCGATATCGTCGTGCCTGTAACCTTCTATGGCGTGCAACACAAACACTACCCGTGCCCGCTCCGGCAATTGCCGGATATATCGTTCCAGATCCACTTCGCTGCTGCATGATGTTACACCGGCCTCGTTGTCAATTTGCTCAATGGTATCGAATAGCCGCCGCATCCAGCTCTTTTGCTTACGCATATAACTGATAGTTACATTCGCGGTCACGCTGTGCAGCCAGGTACTGAACAGACTTTGTCCCTGATAATTACCGAGCTTCCGCCATACCTGTATAAAGACTTCCTGAGTCGCATCTTCAGCCAGCGACGTGTCTCCGGTTAGCCGGTAGCAAAGGGCGTAAACCCGGTTCACGTGTGTTTCGTAAATCTGACGATAGGCATCACGATCGCCGGCTACAGCCAATGCAACGAGTCTGTTTAATTGTTGTTGTTCTGAACGGGAGTGTGCTTCCGTTTCAGACTCTGCCATGTCCATATTCCGTTTTATCCGGTGTGTTTTCAGGTTAGTCGCAGACGACATGTAAAAGGTTTAAATACGCTGCAGTTTTTTTTAAAGTAACACGCTGACCCTTCTCTGTTGTGGAAACTATCATGCATATCGAAGCTTTATACGCAGCTAAACCGGTCCCCTTTGGTCCGCGGGGAGCGCCCAGCGCCATTCAGAAACAACCCGTTCCTTTTCTCACTGTACTGATGTCGGGTACTGAGGAAGACGAACAGGGTAATAAAAAGCTGCACGGTGGCCCGGAGAAAGTGCTCCATCAATTCAGTCACCGTGGTTATGAATGTTTATCAGAAGCGTTTCCTGAGGGTAACTTTGTCCCGGGCACCATTGGCGAAAACCTGATAGTTGAAGGCATGGACGACACTAACGTATTCATCGGAGACGTCTGGCAGATGGGTGAGATAGTTGTACAGGTTGGTGCACCCCGTGCCCCCTGTAATAAAATTTCCCAACGCTTCGATATAAAGAACCTTGATCGCTTCGTCGGAAATGAAGGCATTACCGGCTGGTATTTCCGAGTGATTGAAACAGGCACACTGAACACCGGCGATGAAGTAAAGCTGATTTCCAGAGCAGATAAAACGGTCAGCGTTGCTGATTTAATGACGGCCGTTTATGACAAGGGCAATCCTGAAAAAGCAGCAGAGTATATGCAACTGGATGTACTGGACGATGAGTGGAAGGGAAAATGCGAACGCGTAATTAAACGCGGACAATAGTATGAAGCAGGTTGTTCAGGGGAACGCCCCTGAACAACCTCTGGCAACATTAAGACTGAGATTTAATCCAGTCGTCTACCATCAGCTCCAGCGTGCTTAATGGCACGGCACCGCCCCCCAATACCAGGTCGTGGAATCCGCGGATGTCGAACTTATCACCCAGCGCAGTTTTTGCTTTTTCACGCAGCTCCAGAATTTTCAGCATACCGATTTTATAAGCGGTTGCCTGACCCGGCATGACAAAATAGCGCTGTACTTCTGATTTCGCCTGACCTTCAGAAATTGGCGAGTTATCAATGAAGTAATCTACAGCCTGTTGCTCTGTCCACTTTTTCGCGTGAATTCCGGTGTCCAGAACCAGACGGATTGCACGCCACATTTCAGAATGCAAACGGCCAAAGTTATTTACCGGTTCTTTGTAAGCGCCCATTTCGCTGGCAAGACGCTCTGCATAAAGTGCCCAGCCTTCCACATAACTGGTGAAGAACATTTGTGTGCGGAACGTGGGAATATCTTCCAGTTCCTGAGCAATGGCAATTTGCATGTGGTGGCCCGGTACACCCTCATGATAAGCAATCGCTTCCATTTCGCTTTTTGGCATCATGGTCATATCAATCAGGTGTACGTAGTAAACGCCCGGCGTCTTACCATCAGGAGAGCTGGGATAGTAATGCTGTGCAGCACCCGGTTGCTCGCGGAAAGGCTCAACCCGTTTCACCACAAGGTCCGCCTTAGGAAGACGGCCAAAGTAATCAGGCAGCATTTCTTTCATGTTGTTGATGTAGGTACGGGTATCACTCAGATAACCCTCACGGCCCTCATCGGTATTCGGGTAATAGAGACGTTCATCGGTTTTATCTTCACGGAAGTAATCAAACATCTCACGCAGAGAACCTTCAAATCCAAGCTCTGCTTTTACCTTTTCCATCTCCTTACGAATACGGGCGACTTCTTTTAACCCCAGTTCGTGAATTTCATCCGCAGTCATGTCTGTGGTAGTGGAGCGTGCAAGCATGGCATTGTAATAGGCTTCGCCGTCCGGCAGTGCCCAGACACCTTTAGCATTCTTATCCAGCGAAGGCAGATCAGCTTCAAACCAGTCAATCAGCGTTTGATATGCAGGCCCGAGCTTAGTGGTAAGCATGGTTTCGGCGTCTTTAAGGTAGCCGTCAGCCTGCTCCTCTGTCAGTTCACCGGCATCGACAAGAGATTGTGCTTTGGCTTTAAAATCTGCATACAGTGCGCTGTCGTTCTCAGAGTCATCAAAGGGCTTTCCGGAGATAATGCCCTTACTTTGTTCAATGACGCCCTGATAGGCAAAGTACGGTGATTTCACACCTTCATCGGCGTTGATGCGCGCGCGGTCGATTAACTGCTCCATCGCCCGACCGGTTTCACCCAGGCGGCTTACGTAGTCCTTTAAGTCCTGTTCGCTTTCCACTTTATGATAATTAATCAATACTGTAGGAAGAGACGTGTGCATACCGAACATCTGATTAAAGATATATTCACGGCGCTCAAAAGGCTTCATCAGCTTATCCTGTTCATAAGAGTAAACCAGGATATTCCATGAGATCTTTGCCGCATCATCCAGCTTGTCGTAATCGAAGGTGGATTTCATTTCTTCAACAGCGGCTTCCAGCATGGCAAAACGCTCTTCAGCAGCTTTTTCCGATGCATCATCAATTTCACCGTAGCGCTCTTTGCGGCCACGCATGGTTAAAGTGATGGGTGACATTTGCAGTTGCTTCTCATACTGCTCTTCAAACCAGGCATTAAGCCTTTCTGTTTCTGATTGCGCAGTTTGTTCCGCTGCAACAGGGGCAGTGGTTTCCTGCATCTTTTCGCTGGCAGGTGAACATCCGATGATAGATGCAGCTACCAGGCTCAGTGCAAAGCCTGCGAGGGTTTTCATATTGGGTTTCATTTCCGTCTCCGTGTTATTCATTATTATTTCTTATTGCGCTGTGAAGTCAGTGCAGATATGTGTTTTCGCACACGCACAGTAACACTATTTTAAAACACAAAGGATATCGTTAAACAGAGATTCGCGCCGGAAGAGTATGTAAGTAATTATGAATGGCAAATTGCAGGCACAAAAAAGCCCGGATTTACCGGGCTTTTTAAGAAAATAACGAGCAATTACATGCTAGCTTTTTCTACAACGTCAACCAGTGTCCAAGTCTTAGTCTTGGAAACAGGACGACACTCACGGATAGTGACTGTATCGCCTTCGTTAGCAACGTTGCTTTCGTCGTGGGCGTGAAGCTTAGTAGAACGCTTGATGAACTTCCCGTAGATAGGGTGTTTAACGAAACGCTCAACAACAACAGTGATAGACTTATCACCTTTGTTGCTAACCACACGACCTTGTACTGTACGAATTTTTTGCTCAGTCATTACGCATCAGCCTTTTGAGTCAGAATGGTTTTAACACGCGCGATGTTACGACGCACTTTCTTCAGCTGGTCTGTTTTTTCAAGCTGACCAGTTGAATGCTGCATGCGCAAGTTGAACTGTTCGCGTAGCAGGTTTAACAACTCTGCGTTCAGCTCTTCTACGCTTTTTTCTTTCAGTTCAGTCGCTTTCATTACATCACCGTCCGAGTTACAAAGGTTGTTTTAAATGGCAGTTTTGCCGCTGCCAGTTCAAACGCTTCGCGTGCCAGAGACTCAGGAACACCTTCCATCTCGTACAGAACACGGCCAGGTTGAATTTGGCATACCCAGTACTCAACGTTACCTTTACCTTTACCTTGACGCACTTCAAGAGGCTTCTCAGTAATTGGTTTGTCAGGGAAAACCCGAATCCAGATTTTACCTTGACGCTTAACGTGACGAGTCATAGCACGACGCGCTGCTTCGATTTGGCGTGCAGTCATACGACCACGGCCAACTGCTTTCAGGCCATAAGTACCGAAGCTTACTTTGCCACCAGCAATAGCAAGACCACGGTTACGACCTTTATGCATTTTACGAAATTTCATGCGTTTTGGTTGTAACATGATTTAGCCCTCTCGCTTAGCGTTGCGGCCTTTCTTCTTAGGTTGAGCTGGCGCAGCCGGCTCCTGGTTTGTAGGCAGACCGCCCAGAACCTCACCTTTGAAGATCCAAACTTTAGTACCGATGATACCGTAGGTAGTTAAAGCTTCAGAAGTCGCGTAATCGATGTCCGCACGGAAAGTGTGCAGAGGAACACGGCCTTCGCGGTACCATTCAGAACGTGCAATCTCTGCACCGCCCAGACGGCCGCTAACTTCAACTTTGATACCTTTGGCACCAAGGCGCATTGCATTTTGTACCGCACGCTTCATGGCGCGACGGAACATTACACGACGCTCCAGCTGGCTAGAGATGCTGTCAGCTACTAACTGTGCATCCAGCTCTGGCTTGCGTACTTCTGCAATGTTGATCTGAGCAGGCACACCGGCCAGCTTAGATACGTGATTACGCAGTTTTTCTACGTCTTCACCTTTCTTACCGATAACAACGCCCGGACGAGCAGTGTGAATAGTCACACGGATGCTCTTAGCAGGACGCTCGATCACGATTTTAGAAAGTGAAGCGTTTTTCAGCTGCTTAGTCAGATACTGACGTACCTGATGATCGTTATACAGGTTGTCTGCATAGTCTGCAGTATTAGCGTACCAGGTCGAAGTCCATGGTTTGCTGATACCCAGGCGTATACCTGTAGGATGTACCTTCTGTCCCATTTTCTACTCCTAGTTATCCGCTACAACTACAGTGATGTGGCTGCTGCGCTTAAAGATACGATCGGCACGGCCTTTGGCACGTGGCTTGATACGTTTCATCGTTGGACCTTCGTCAACGAAGATTTTCGCAACTTTCAGCTCGTCGATGTCAGCACCTTCGTTATGCTCTGCGTTAGCAATAGCAGACTCCAGTACTTTCTTAACTAATGCTGCGCTTTTCTTCGGGCTGTACGCTAAAACTTCAAGAGCTTTTTCAACGTGCAGGCCGCGAATTTGATCCGCAACCAAGCGTGCTTTTTGAGCCGACGTGCGGGCAAAGCGATGTTTAGCTAATGCTTCCATTTCCTACCCCTTAACGTTTAGCTTTCTTGTCCGCGACATGGCCGCGGTAAGTACGCGTTGGCGCAAATTCGCCCAACTTATGGCCGACCATTTCGTCACTTACGATGACAGGTACATGTTGGCGACCGTTATGGACCGCAATGGTCAACCCAATCATATCTGGGATGATCATCGAACGACGTGACCAGGTTTTAATTGGTTTACGGTCGTTCGCTTCCACTGCAGCCTCTACCTTCTTCAGCAAGTGAAGGTCGATAAATGGACCTTTCTTGAGAGAACGTGGCATGGTGAATCCTCGCTATTACTTGTTACGACGACGTACGATAAGCTTATCAGTACGCTTGTTGCTACGGGTTTTCTTACCTTTAGTAGGAACACCCCATGGAGTAACCGGGTGACGGCCACCTGATGTACGTCCTTCACCACCACCGTGCGGGTGATCAACCGGGTTCATTACAACACCACGGACTGTAGGACGAACACCACGCCAGCGAGTCGCACCAGCTTTACCCAGTGAACGCAGCATGTGTTCTGCATTGCCGACTTCACCGATTGTTGCACGGCAGTCAGACAATACTTTACGCATTTCACCTGAACGCAGACGTAAAGTAACGTAGTTACCTTCACGTGCCAGGATCTGAGCGTATTGACCAGCAGAGCGAGCGATTTGCGCGCCTTTGCCAGGCTTCATTTCGATAGCGTGTACTGTTGTACCTACAGGGATGTTGCGCATAGGCAGGGCGTTACCTGCTTTAATTGCAGCATCAGAACCAGACTGGATAGTGTCTCCAGCTTGCAGGCCCTTCGGTGCCAGGATGTACTTACGCTCACCGTCTGCATACAGTACCAGAGCAATGTTTGCAGAACGGTTAGGATCATATTCTAAGCGCTCAATTTTGGCAGGGATGCCGTCTTTGTTACGCTTGAAATCTACGATACGGTAGTGCTGTTTGTGACCACCGCCAATGTGACGTACGGTAATACGACCATTGTTGTTACGGCCGCCAGACTTGTTGTTCTTGTCTAACAGAGGCGCATAAGGAGCACCTTTGTGCAGATCAGGATTAACAACCTGAACAACGTGACGACGACCGGCAGAAGTTGGCTTAGCTTTCATTAATGGCATTTCTAATCCCCTTCTTATTCAGCGCCACCGACAAAGTCGATGTCCTGACCTTCTTTAAGCGATACATACGCTTTTTTCCAGTCGCTACGCTTACCGAAAGACATGCCGTGACGCTTGGTTTTACCCTTAACGTTCACAGTGCGTACGTCAGCTACTTCAACTTCAAACAGTTTTTCAACTGCTGCTTTGATTTCAGCTTTGTTCGCGTCTTTAGCTACTTTGAATACAACAGTGTTGCTGGCTTCAGCCGCCATTGTAGACTTTTCTGAAACGTGAGGTGCTTTCAGCACCTTCAGTAGACGTTCTTCGTTCATGCTAACGCCTCCTCAAGCTGTTTAACTGCATCAGCAGTAATCAGCACTTTTTCAAAAGCGATCAGGCTGACCGGGTCAATACCCGCAACGTCACGTACATCAACTTTGTACAGGTTGCGTGCAGACAGGAACAGGTTCTCATCAACTTCAGGAGTTACGATCAGAACGTCGTTCAGTTCCAGTTCGTTCAGCTTAGCTACCAGAGCCTTAGTTTTAGGCGCATCTACTGCGAACTTCTCAACAACAACCAGACGGTCTTGACGAATCAGTTCAGACAGGATGCTTTTGATAGCACCGCGGTACATTTTTTTGTTAACTTTTTGATCAAAGTCACGAGGCTTAGCAGCAAATGCGCGGCCACCACCAACCCAGATTGGGCTGCGGATTGTACCGGCACGTGCACGGCCAGTACCTTTTTGACGCCATGGCTTCTTACCACCACCACGTACTTCAGAACGCGTTTTTTGCGCTTTAGTACCCTGACGAGAACCTGCACCGTATGCTACAACTACCTGGTGAACCAGAGCTTCGTTGTATTCACGTCCAAAGGTCGCTTCGGATACTTCAAGAGCGCTTTGCGCATCTTTCAATGTTAATTCCATCACTTCACTCCCCAGACGTTACGCTTTAACAGCTGGCTTTACGATTACATCGTTGCCAGTTGCGCCAGGTACGGCACCTTTAACCAGGATCAGGTTATTTTCTACGTCAACACGTACTACTTCCAAAGATTGGGTAGTCACTTGCTTGTTACCAAGCTGACCAGCCATTTTCTTACCTTTGAAAACTTTACCAGGTGATTGGTTTTGACCAATTGAACCAGGTGCACGGTGAGACAAAGAGTTACCGTGAGTCATACGCTGAGAACTGAAGTTCCAACGTTTGATTGCACCTTGGAAACCTTTACCTTTAGAAGTACCAGTTACATCAATTTTTTTAGTGTCGTTGAAGATTTCAACAGTGATTTCACTGCCCACTTCAATTTCGGCACCTTCGTTATCTTCCAGGCGGAATTCTACCAGAGTGCGGCCTGCTTCAACGCCAGCTTTAGCAAAGTGACCTGCTTCAGCTTTGTTTACGCGGTTCGCTTTCTTAGTTCCAGCAGTAACCTGAAGAGCGCGATAACCGTCAGTTTCTTCAGTACGTAACTGAGTAACACGGTTTGGGGTCGCTTCAATAACAGTCACAGGGATAGACGTGCCATCTTCAGTGAAGATGCGGGTCATACCCACTTTACGACCGACTAGACCAATCGCCATTGTTAATACCCTCTCTTATTAGCCCAGGCTGATTTGAACATCAACGCCAGCAGCCAAGTCCAAACGCATCAGCGCGTCAACTGTTTTATCAGTTGGCTCGATGATGTCTACCAAACGCTTGTGAGTACGGATTTCGTATTGGTCACGCGCGTCTTTATTAACGTGCGGAGAAACCAGAACTGTATAGCGTTCTTTGCGAGTAGGCAGAGGAATAGGACCGCTTACCTGAGCACCAGTACGTTTCGCCGTTTCTACGATTTCAGCCGTAGACTGATCGATCAACTTGTGATCAAACGCTTTCAGACGAATACGAATTCTTTGATTTGGCATCGATTAAGCTCCAATCGAAAGAACAAAAAAATCATCTTCTCACTCCCTCTTTAGATGGGACGAAAAGATGTGCGTATAAACCAGTGATTCCCAATTGGAATCTTGTTCTTTGTTTCTGACACGCCCGCTACGTCACCGATTACTCGCTGTTGTAGCTTCGGCATCTACCCTAAAAGCAGTGTAGCTGCGGCCGAAACCATGCTCCTGTTACATGTTGTACAGGGCAAGTGGGCGCGAATTATACAGAATTATCGGTTAAGCGCAACTCACAAATGCGAAAAACTGATCTATTTTTATTCAACAGGGTGTGAACCGGAAAAGAATGGTGCGGCCCGGACTGTAATTAAGCGTAAATGTCGCTTCTGGTCTGACGGTCAAGTTGCCGCTTTGGTCATAAAGGGTTATTGTGAAACCTCTTTATATAGGTACCGGTTTTTTCTTTGTATACCGGTTCCGGGTTGTGCCGGGCAGCACTGCCTTTTTGTATTATAAGTCACAGACAGATACCTTATTTATGCTTGGAAATAGTAGTCAGCAGCTCGCTTTTGATAAAATTAATACGATTCTGGCGAAGCACTCGTCATTATTAGATGCTTTCAGTGAAATCGAACCCATCATTCTTGAGTTGTTCGATGCACAGCGAATGAGTATTTTCCAGCGCAGACGTCAGCACCAGGATCTGGTAGCACGGTTCAAAACCGGTAAAGCGACGCAGGAAATTAAAGTACCCATCTCGCCGCTGTCCATTGCCGGTTACGTGGCACTTGCCCAACGCCCCATCGTCATTGCAGATCCCTATAATAAAGAAGAACTCGAAGGCATTCATCCCCGCCTGCGCTTTGCAGATAAATTCGATAAGAGCAGTAACTTCCGGACCAACAACATTCTTTGTGTACCGGTATTAAATGCCGGCGTACTGCTCGGTGTCATGCAGCTTATAAATAAGCAGACCGGTCCGTTCAATGGCAGCGACCTTACCGTCGCGAAACAACTTACTGAGCTACTCGGCAATAAGTTCCGCTATGAGCTGGGTGGTACTAATCACCCCTTTGACTTATTACTGCATAAAAATCAGATAGCACCCGCTGCGCTCACAGACCTGTTGAACAGCACCAACGACCAGCGCACGATTGTGCAGCGTCTTATGTCTGAACACAGCATCCGTGAACACGATATCGGTAATACCCTTTCGGTGCATTATCAGGTTCCTTATATCTCTTATCTGCCGGAAAAGTACCATCTGTTTCAGAATGACAGCCGCCTGAACCTGTCTTATCTGAAACGTAACCTCGTTGCCGTGATTGCGGATGTTCATGAGCGCCCTATTGTTCTGATGGCAGAGCCGAATAACGCCGCCCTGCTCATGGAAATTGAAAGCGCCATGGGTATCGACAGTTACGAAATCGCCGTGGCGCTGCCTAATCAGGTTTTACAATACCTGGGTGAAGGCGGTGGCAATGGTGCGCCCGGCGAGATGAGTGAGATCCTCGATGAAA
Source organism: Alteromonas sp. ABV2_168 (assembly GCF_056161165.1). Lineage (NCBI taxonomy): Bacteria > Pseudomonadati > Pseudomonadota > Gammaproteobacteria > Alteromonadales > Alteromonadaceae > Alteromonas > Alteromonas sp. ABV2_168. Next base: position 78,607 of record NZ_JBSWYQ010000002.1, read on the forward strand.
TCAGCGCCGGTGATGACGAAGGCGAAGACCAGGTCGATGAGATGTCGGACGATGCGCCGGCTGTTGTCCGCCTTGTCAGCCGCGTACTGCACGACGCTAAACGACTGAATGCCTCCGATATTCACGTTGACCCCGAAAAAGGGGGCCCCACACGGGTCCGCATGCGCATAGACGGTGTGTGCCGGGATATGAGTCAGATACCTCAGTCTCACCACAGTGCGGTTATTGCGCGGATTAAAATCCTGTCCAATCTGAATATCGCAGAGAAACGTGTACCTCAGGATGGGAAACTGGCTTTCCGGATGAATGGTCAGCTGGTTGAAGTTCGGGTAGCAACCATTCCGACTGTGGCCGGTGAAGGCGTGGTAATGCGTATTCTTGCCTCCGGCGGCGCTATGCCCATCGATAAGATGAACCTGGCACCATCTAATATGAACCGGCTGGAGAGCATGATCCGCAAGCCTCACGGTATTCTGCTGGTAGTAGGCCCCACCGGTTCAGGTAAAACAACTACGTTGCACGCCGTACTCGGTTATCTGAACACCCCTGAAAAGAAAATCTGGACAGCAGAAGACCCGGTGGAAATTACCCAGGCCGGCCTGCAACAGGTGCAGGTGAGCCCGAAAATCGGATTTACGTTTGCTAATGCATTGCGGGCATTCTTACGGGCCGACCCGGATATTATTCTTATCGGTGAGATGCGTGATAAAGAAACGGCTCATGCCGGCATTGAAGCATCACTCACCGGTCACCTTGTCCTATCCACACTACACACCAACTCAGCCCCGGAAACGATAACCCGTCTGCTTGATTTGGGTCTTGACCCGGTGAACTTCTCTGATGCCTGTGTGGGAATTCTCGCCCAGCGTCTTATCCGCACCCTGTGTAAAAGCTGTAAGCAACAATATCCTGCATCGGAAAATGACATTGCGTTTATTAAACGTCAGTACGGTGAGAGTTATCTTAACGAATTGGATCTGCCCTCCCCTCTGATGCTGCATAAAGCGGACGGTTGTGAAGAGTGTGGCGGAACAGGTTACCGTGGCCGTACCGGCGTTCACGAACTGTTAGGGATGACGCCGGAACTTCGTGGCCTGATATATAAAGAAGGCAGTGTGTCTGATATGAAAGAACAGGCTATGAAAGATGGCATGCGCACGCTGGTGCAGGATGCCATTTATAAAGTCATTAAGGGCGACACCGATCTGGCGCAGGTCCAGATTGTCAGTGGTGCCGAATAATATTTCAGCAATTCCGGCAGACTTCACCGGCTAGCAATCAAAAATGCGGCAATCAGTTGCCGCTTTCTTCCGCCGCATCAGCATCAAATTGCCGTCTGGCAAACTGATAAGCTGAATGGGCAACAGCTTCTCCGCCTTCCCCGGCAACGGCTTCAGTTAAACTTTCATTACCACCGGTCACGTCACGGTTAAACAGCCAGTCGTAACCCAGTTCCCACAGGTTTGTGGTAATCGAACTGCCGGTAAACTCCTGCACGGTAAGGTTCGCTGCAGAGTACGCAAGGCCAGCCGGACCACCGTACATAAAGCTGCCAGCCAGATCAGATACCGCACTGATATTTGTTGACGATACCGACTGATACACATCGGCGACAATGGGTATATGATGCAGCAGATTCACCGCATCAAAGCCATCGTTCCAGTCGACCCCGTCCTCACCGAAAGCGGCATTCATGAAGCTGTCCCAGCCTGTTTCCCCGTCTGCCAGCGCAATACTTTCAGCCTCAGAATCTGAGGCCGCAGTCTCTCCGGTGTCTTCAGAGGATGCCTCAGATGAAGAGAGCAAATCAGCCTGCAACATAGCCAGAAATGCGTTCTGCATTTTTGCCAGCCCGGAGTCTGATGTCAGCGATGACAGCACGTCTTCATCCAGTCCCGGGATCCCCAGTGAAGAGGTGAACTGAGACTGAATATCCGCAATCGTCGCGTCCTGCGCCTGTGTTTGTGTGTCATCGTCAGCGGATGTGAGCATAGCCAGCATCGCAGTAAAGCCGTTACTGTCAGATACCACTTCCGCAGCGGTAGTTGCCACGTCTGAAACGGCCTGAGCGGACTCATCAGCTGTTGTAAAATAATCGCCAGTTGCATCGAAAATACGCATAAATCCCCCTACCCGGCAGGCATTTGTCAACATTGTAAAGGTTTCGCAAATCGCTCATGTTTGAGCGTGTTTTTACGAGTTTGTCAGTTAGTATTTGTTTCGAATCGCAAAGGACGGCGGCCATTTACTCCATATAAAACATAATAAATTTCGTGCACAGCAAGCACATTTGGTTAAACAGCTATGAAATTACAATGCCAGTATTTACTGATTTTCGCTTCTTTACATTTGGCTCTGGCAGGCTGCACATCAACCCTGTCTGAAGAAGAGGAAGTGGTGGCGTCCAGTCCGACAAATCCGAAAGTAAAACAGCGCGCCATTGATACCAGTCAGCAGGAAGTCTCCCAGGGGGAAGCCACTTTCCGTCCACCGCGCAGTCAGACTGTGTCAGTAGTCCGTGTTCCCACAGGTTCGCTGTTTGACCCGGACAATGCAGCGGGCTTGTACGAGCTGCATCACAACTTCCGTGTAGGCGATATGGTGCTGATAGAACTGGACGAACAAACATCTTCGCAAAAGTCTGTCGACTACAACGAAGACAAAAGCGCGAGCTTTCAGATCCAACCGCTTACTGTGAACGCAGGTCCGATACACATCAGCGATGACGATTTAAATGTTGACCATGAACAGGGCGGTGAATTTAACAGCTCTGCTAATGCCAGCCAGTCCAATACCCTGGAGGGCAAGATCACGGTTTACGTGGTAGAAGTACTCCCGAACAACAACCTGGTGGTGGCCGGTGAAAAGTGGATCACCATGAATCAGGGGAAGGAATTTATCCGTTTTTCCGGCGAGGTAAGGACTAAAGACATTGATGTGAACAATACCGTCAGCTCTGCAAAAGTCGGTAATGCGCTTATTGAATACAGCGGTAAAGGCGAGCTGCAGGATAATCAGAAACGCAGCCTGTTAAGCAAACTCTTTTCTATTTTCGGGTAGCTGTATGTATTTAATCCGCTGTTTACTTGCTGCCGCTACAATGGTTATGCTGTCTTGTCCCGTCTATGCAGAATGGGTTCAGGGCGAAGCAAAGCTGGCAGTTAAAAATGCACCGCTGGACGACGTTCGCATTATGGCCATCAAAAATGCTATCGCCGATGCATCGTTTAAATCAGGCAGTCTCATTACAGCTGAAGATGTGGTTTTAAACGGACTGCTCATCAGCAGCAAGGCCGAGATCCACTCTACCGGACGTATTCAGCGGGTCGAAATCATTGATGAAACATTAGAGGATGGCTACCTCACTGTTTCCGTGAAAGTGAATATCACACCTATATTTGCCTGTGACAGCGACAAATACAGCCGCTCAGTGCTGGTGACACAATTTCAGTTATTACGACCCAGACAGGCCGCCCACGGCGATATTTACGATTTTGGTCACCAAATCAGTAAACGGCTGGAGCAACAGCTAATCCGCCAGCAACAACAGCTCAATGTGCAGTTGCTGGACAAGGCGTTTGCCTCCACCAGCGCATTCAACTCACTGACGCCGCAGATTATTTATGACAAAGCCTCCTATCTGGCACAAACCCAGGGGCGGCAGTTCATTGTGTTTGGCTATATCCGCGACATCAGCCTGTTCGAACAAATCAACATTGAAGACGATGATGATGTATCAAGACGGCGAAATTTTACCCTGGATGTGTATGTTGTCGATGCCTTCAGAAACTCCCTGTTGTTTCAGGAAAGCTACCATGCCGAAGCGGACTGGAGCTACCCGGAAGGACAAAGTGTAGATACCAATAACAGCCTGTTCTGGCGCGGCGACTTTGGCCGTGTGGCACTGAACACTGTGAATGCTGCCGTGTCCGACATTACCAGTATTATCACCTGCGAGGCCACAGTAACGCAGGTTGTCGACAAGCTGTCAGGTGAACTGGTGATTGGTATGGGCAGTGCAGACGGCGTGGTCGTCGGAGACACCTTCGCCCTGCTGAAAAAGCGCACGTTAAGCAGAACAACCTACACCGGCCTTGCCATGCAAAATACACTGGGCGATGTGCTGTTTACCGTTGCAGAAGTGAACCCTCATGCGGCGCTGCTAAAGAGTGCTGCAGCGCAGTCTCCTGCGCTGGCGGACCTGTATGACCTTGTGATGCCCGCCCCTGCTCCGTAAACCATAATCCAACACCAGTTTTGATGGATCTCGTTAGACTAAATGATAAGATGAGGCCAATATTTCTTTATCTTCAAGTTGGTTAGATGCAATCTCCGTCACCTGAACAGCGTTATTTTTGGGTAGGTATTGGTGCCTCAGCGGGTGGACTGGAACCCATACAAAATCTGTGTGAGGAGCTCCCCGGCGATTCAAATATGATTTATATCATCGCCCAGCACCTGTCTCCTAAACACGAAAGTAAACTGACTGAACTGGTTCAGCGTAATACCCGGCTGAAAGTCAAAACCATTACCAACGGAATGCTTGCCCAACCCAACGTCATTCATGTCACGCCACCTAAATATGACGTCACCGTTCAGGGCGATAAACTGTATTTGTCAGATAAAGAAACTACTTCTCTGGCCAAGCCTTCGGTTAATGCACTTTTTGTCTCGCTGGCTGAAGCGAAAAAAGAGCATGCGGTTGGTGTGATTTTGTCAGGCACGGGGACTGACGGCGCTCATGGTATTAAGGTGATCAGAGCCAATGGTGGCATCACCTATGCGCAGGACGCAAGGTCCGCCGGTTATGATGGCATGCCCCGTTCGGCAATTGACACCGGATGCGTGGATTTTTGTCTTAGCCCTTCCGGGATCGGCAAACACCTTAAAGATCTCAGTACCAAGTTGCCACAGGAACTCAGAGTAAAAATTGAAGCCGACGAGGTACAGGATAAGTTCATCGACCTGGTCAATATTGTCAGGAAACAGTGCGGTGTATCATTCAAACACTATAAAAAGGCGACGCTACAGCGACGCATTGAGCGCAGAATGTTGGCCAGGAAGGTGGACGAGTTTAACGACTACGTGGAACTGCTGAGCCACGATTCAGAAGAAGTGCGGATGTTATACAAAGACATTCTCATCTCTGTGACCAACTTTTTCCGCGACCCCGCTACGTTCAGTCAACTGGCCCCTGTTCTTGAGGACATTACATCAGGTAAATCCTCCGGCGAACCGGTTCGCTTATGGGTGGTTGGCTGCGCTACCGGTGAAGAAGCTTACAGTCTGGCCATCATGCTGTCAGAAGCACTTGGCGGGCCGGATAAAATCAGTAGCGAAGAGCACCAGATATTTGCCTCAGACGTAGACACTGATGCACTGGCAGTAGCCAGACGCGGCCTGTACAGCGAAGCATCCATGGCGGATGTGCCGAAAGAATACAAAGAGAGATACTTCAAAAAGAAAGGAAATGCTTATGAGGTCATAGACGAACTCAAACGCATCATTCTCTTCTCCGGTCATAATATTATTGACGATCCTCCCTTCCTGCGCATCGACATGATCACTTGCCGCAACTTGCTGATTTACTTCGATCAGGAATTACAGAAGAAGGTGTACCGTATTTTCCATTACGCCTTGCGTGAACGCGGTCACCTGTTCTTAGGGAAATCTGAAAGTACATCACAGGTAACGGATATATTCCGTTCTGTGAACTCTCAGGACAAAATCTTCCAGAAGCGCAGCGTTACTTCGTTTAATCCGCAACGGTTCCATTTAAGCGGCAAATCTTCTGTATCTATCGGAGAGTTACCTCAGCGCGTTGCAGACACCTCCCGGCCGCCGAGCTTACCGGATGCACTGGTAGAGCAACTCGGCGATGCCTGTGTATTAATTAACGATAACCTGGATGTTGAGCACATATACGGTAACAGTGCCCACTATATTAAGTTTCCCAAAGGCAAACCCTCGTTTAACTTAAACGAGATTGTCATTGAAATGTTCCGCCATGAAATCCGGCCTCTGGTATATAAAGTGACCCGGACCAAAAAGCAGTCTGAAAGTCAGTTACGCCGCCTGACCATTGACGGTGAACCTTGCCAGGTGAGAATGAAGGTGATGCCGGTACAAATAGAAGAGCAGGATGAGAAGTTCCTGCTTGTCTGTTTTACCAGAACGGCTGATGTACAAAAGCCGGCAAGTCAGGAAATTCATGACGAATCGTCAGAGCGCATTAAAGAGTTGGAAGACGAACTTTCAATGGCGCGGGAGCACATCCAGACCGTAGTGGAAGAACTGGAGACATCTAACGAAGAATTGCAGTCCATGAACGAAGAATTGCAATCATCCAATGAAGAGCTGCAGTCCTCTAACGAGGAACTGGAAACCACTAACGAAGAGCTGCAGTCCACTAATGAAGAATTAGTGACGATGAACGACCAGTTAAATGACAAAACCACCTCACTGGAGCAGGTGACGAATCAACTGGTTAATATCAAGAATTCACTGCAGTTCCCGCTGGTATGTGTTGACAGTGATTCGAATGCTGTCAGGGCAAACCTGGCTGCCCGAAAGTTCTTCTCTTTAACAACGGATCTGGAACACTTCGCCGAACGTCTTCAGGAGCGGTTCGAGAGCTTTGATCTGCATAAAGTCATTAAACAAGTGGCGTCTACTGCCGGTACTCAAACCATCCAGGCAGAATATAAAGACAAACATTTCTGGGTGCACATCACCCCCTACTACGCAACCAACCAATCGATTGAAGGCGCGATCCTCAGTTTCATCGACAATACCGAACTGGTGCATCAGCAAAAAGAGCTGGATCTGAAACGGGAACAGGCTCAGAAAGCCAACCTGGCGAAGACAGAGTTTCTGGCTAATGTCAGCCACGAAATTCGTACACCTCTCAACGCTATTGTGGGTGTAAATGAAGTATTCGGCCTGCAAATTGATAATGAAGAAAAGCGGGCCAGGCTGCTCAAAATTCTCGATAACGCCACGAAGAAGTTACGGGATCTACTCAACGACTTGCTGGATTTTGCCAAGCTGGAATCCGGGCAGCTGTCACTGGAATATACGGAATTTTCGCCCAAAGCCATCATCCGCGATCTCATTGACTTGTATTCCATGGATAATGTGAACAGCAACCGCAAAATTTCGGCTGTTTTTGACAAAGATCTGCCAGACACATTTATCGGCGACCCGTTAAGAATACAGCAAATAGTCACTAACCTGCTGTCAAATGCCATTAAGTTCACTGAAAACGGCACAATAAAGATTATTGCTAAAGGTCACTGGGACAAACCGGTTTATCAACTGGTTCTGCAAGTTTCGGATACCGGAATTGGTATGTCTGAGCAACATATCAAACAAATATTCGATAAGTTCACGCAGGCAGATTCAAGCATTGCCAGACGCTTCGGCGGCTCCGGCCTCGGGCTGTCTATTGTCAAAGAACTGGTTAGTCTGATGGCCGGCAGCATCGACGTTGAAAGTGAAGAAGGCAAAGGCACTACCTTTACAATTAATCTGCCCTTGCAAACGCCCAAGGTGGTCAGGGAAGCCGTCACCAATGTACCGGTGAGCCAGCTTAAGCTTCGCAATACAGGCGACCATAGGGTACTCATTATCGAGGATAACGAAGCCAATATTTTCATTTTGTCGTCTTACCTGGATGAGCTGGGTGTGCAGTACGATGTAGCCCGCAATGGTAAAGAAGGCCTCAATGAAGTGAAAGACAGCACTTATGCACTTATTTTGCTGGATTTGCAGATGGACGAAATGGATGGCTTTACCTTTTTCGAAGAGTTTAAAAAACTCCCCGGTGACAAGCTTCAGAATACCCGGGTTGTAGCAGTATCCGCCCATGTTCATCAGGACATCATCAACCGCTGCAAACAGGCCGGAATGAGCGATTTTCTTCCCAAGCCCGTAGAAATAGCTAAACTTCATGGCTTGCTGGAGAAATATTTGGATGGAAAATCAAGTTGATAGCGTGGTCAGATACCCTGAGGTCAGTCCGGTATTTTTTATCGGCGCCTCATTAGGTGGCGTTAAGGCGTTTATTCATCTTGTGGAAAATCTGCCTGACGACTTTCCTGCTCCGGTTTTCCTGTTGTTACACCGGATAAAAAACAGCGATATCAAAGCCGGTGATATGCGCATGGTATTGCAGGCGAAAACCCTGCTGACCGTGGAAAACGCTGTTGAAGGAGAGGTTGTCAGATCAGGTCATATCTATCTGCCTCCGGATAATCTTCACATAGGGGTGGAGGACAACCGTATTAAGTTTTATGAAACCCCTGATGAGTCTTACTGGCGCCCAGCTATCGATGTGATGTTTAAATCTGCTGCGCGGGAGTATTCCGACAGAACGGTTGCCATATTGCTTACCGGGAATCTGGACGACGGTGTTCAGGGTTTACGGGAAACATCGGCACAGGGCGGTATCACCGTGGCACAGTCACCGGAAGATGCTTATGCTCCCTACCTGCCGCTGAATGCTGTGATGAACGACCATCCGTCACATGTGCTGCCGCTAAAAGACATCCCGAAACTAATGTGTGAGCTTACCCGTCATCCTCATTTTGACGATCAGGAAAGTGTAGCCTTTGAATCGGCAAAGGTTGCCAGGGAACTGAAAAAGAAAATGAAGTAGCAGTACGCCGCTGCTACTTCTTTTACCTGATTACTTCATCAGCGTAATTTTGCCAAACACCGATGCATCAATGAAACCCAGGTTCTTATCACCGTTAACCGGCGTAATTTCATGAGAACCCACAAAGTGTTCACGCTCAGGGCTGCCGTCGTTATCGCAGTAAGCCAGCATAAACCCCATTATCTTACCTTCTTCTAATGACAGCGGTTCGCCCGGCTTAGCGGTACTGAATGAATCATCATAAATATCAATCGCCACTTCCCAGGTAATGGTATACGGTGATGATTCATCGCGGTGCCACTCACTTTCCACATGATCGTTCAGCAACACCACGCCATTGCCATCATTTTCATCACCAAAGTCTGCAGCATTGCCATCCAGCGCAATATGATAGGCAAAGGCATTATAACTGTACTGGTGATTACCGCCTGATGCATCTTCGTCTATGAACACTTCCAGACAATCATCATCCCAGTATTTATCCTTTGGATCCGGATGGGTATCAATGAGAACATCATCCACAATTTCCACCAGCAGATAGAGCTTGCTTTCGTCCCATGCCAGTTTAAAACGACCGGAGAAATCCTCTTTAGATGGCATGCTTCCTACCATCAGATGCTCCAGCGGGTGCCATTGCGCTTCCTGCCACACAGCATCATCACCGGCACCATTTACAGTGACACCATTTTTGGCAAATGTGGCATCCATCGCCATGGCAACAGGAGAAAGTAAGCTGAAGCTTAACGCCCCCGCGGTGAGTAATCTTTTATACATACTGGTTCCTTGTGTGGAAAATACGCTTAACGTTACCGATAACATTCACAGAATTTTTACACGCTCCGCACAGAATGTGAACCCTGATCAGACGGTTTTATTCATTACGAATGAGCCGAATGATTGTAAGCAGCATTCTTTGTGAAGAAAAAACGCCGCGTGTCATAACGCGGCGTCTGTTCACAACAAAGCAGCGGGATTACAGATTATATCCGCGCTCTTCGTGGCTTGAGATATCCAGGCCTTTCTGCTCGGTTTCCATATCCACACGCAGACCGTTAGTCATGGCAGATACCACTTTAAGCAGTAACCAGGATATCACGGCTGTGTAAGCAAATACCGCCACAATACCAATCACCTGCACGGTTAACTGCTCAGAAATACTGGTGTTGCCGCCACCGAAACCAAAGCCACTGAACAGCCCTAAATCTGGTGAGCAGAAGATCCCGGCAAGGAACGTTCCCAGAATACCGCCAACACCGTGCACAGGGAAAACGTCAAGAGAATCGTCGATTTTCCATTTCTGTTTGATCAGGTTGGTGCAGTAGAAACAAATCACACCGGCAGATAAACCGATAACCAGACCGGCCGCAGGGCCAACAAACCCCGAAGCTGGCGTAATTGTACCCAGTCCGGCAACCATACCGGTGACAATACCCAGTACAGAAGGCTTACCGTATTTTTTCCATTCCAGTGTCATCCATGCCAGCGAACCTGCTGCCGCACTGATATGAGTCACCAGCATCGCCATTGCAGCATCACCGTTTGCAGCCACAGCACTGCCACCATTAAAGCCGAACCAGCCTACCCATAACATACCAGCGCCGCCGACGGTCATCGTCAGGTTATGAGGGATCATGGAAGCACTGCCGTAGCCGGTACGGTTTCCAATCACCAGTGCTGCCACCAGAGCCCCCACACCTGCAGTAATGTGGACGACGGTACCACCGGCAAAGTCCAGCAGTCCCATTTCAGCCAGCCAGCCGCCGCCCCATACCCAGTGACAAACTGGCAGATAAACCAGTACCAGCCACACCAGCGCAAATATCAGCACGGAAGAGAACTTCATACGCTCGGCAAAGCCGCCCACCATCAGCGCAGGTGTAATAACCGCAAATGTGAGCTGGAACATAAAAAATAATGCTTCAGGGATGGTGCCGGACAAACTGTCCTTCGTCACGCCATCTAAGAACATTTTTGAAAAGTCGCCGATGAAGCTGTTTCCTTCACCAAACGCCAGGCTGTAACCGGCAATCAGCCAGATAAGCGATGCGCCGCAGGCAATAGCAAAACATTGCATCAGTACCGACAGCACGTTTTTACTGCGTACCAGGCCAGCATAGAAGAAGGATAACCCCGGTAATGTCATAAACAGTACCAGTGCAGTTGAAGTGAGGATCCAGGCGGTATCGCCCGTATCGGCAGACGCCTGAGCAAATACCGGGCACGGCAAGAGTAAAGCAACAGCTAAAAGCCAGTTACGCATAATGTTGTCCTGATTTTTTAATGAGTTTGGATTTATCGCGCCTTTGTGGCGTCTTTTATTTCCATATCGTAGGTTGCAACCCCGTGCCGGATTACCGGATCGGAAACGCCTCCTTGTCGCGCTTATTGCTTTTATTTTTTGCGAGACGCATTTTTATCAAAAATATACCTGACCTTCGTATTAGTAAAAAGTCTAAATTAATGAATATTTATGCACTGTTAAGCAATTATTTATGGTTTGCTGTGTTTTCGTTCAATAATCAGGCAGGACATCAGAAAATGATACTGCACCTTCTGACAGGCGCAGCATGACAGCTGGGAATTATTCAACACCAGGCATAGGTTCAAACCCCGGCAATTCTTTGATACGTGCAATCCATCGGTTCACAGCAGGGTAATCTGATAAACTCACGCCACCTTCAGGGGCCAGCGCCACGTAAGGCATTACCGCGCAATCGGCTATTGTCGGACGCTCCAGCGCCAGCCAGTCGTGCACTGACAAACGCTGCTCAAGTAACATTAATATACGTTCAGAGGTACCCAGCGTGGTGACTTTATCCAGCGCATAACCAAATTTATCTACCAGCCGTGCGGCGTTCGGACCATGCTGTATTTCGTTCGACGCCACTGACAACCATTGCTGCACTTCTGCCATACCCTGAGCATCTGCCGGCAACCAGCTTTCAAGGTCGTGCTTGCGGGCGAGATAAATAAGGATGGCCTGAGCATCTCTGAGCGTAATATCGCCATCTGTCAGCACCGGAATTTCGCCCCAGGGGTTCAGGGCAAGCATGGCATCACTTTTGTGTTCACCATTAATGAAATCCACCGGCACAATATCCAGCTCAATGTTCGCCAGAGCCGCGAATAATCTCACTTTGTAACAGTTTCCTGATAATTCCAAATCATAAAGCTTCATGTATTTTCCACCACGTTGTTAACGATTTGTTTCACGTTAAACCGTATGCATATCGCAATAAAGATGCGATAGTTAATTTCAGTAAACCGTTTTTCGCACTAATAGAAGGGTTATGGACAAGTTTAAAGCCATGCAGGTGTTTGTGACCATCGCAGACAAGGGCAGCCTGACCGGGGCAGCAGAGCATCTGAACACATCTCTGACATCCGTAGTACGCACTCTGGCGGCCCTTGAAAATCATCTCGAAGTGCGGTTATTTCACCGCACTACACGCAGTATTGTCATTACTGATGAGGGGCGCGAATACTACACCCGCTGTCAGACAATACTGGCCGAAGTTACAGAAGCTGAGAGTCGCCTGACAGACCGGCAAACGGAACCTCAGGGAAAAGTCACAGTGACGGCACCGGTCACCTTCGGCAAACGCCATGTCATGCCTAAGATCAGCCAGTACCTGTCACGGTATCCGAAAATGCAGGTAGATTTGTTACTGCTGGACCGGCCGGTGGATATGCTCAGTGAAGGCGTGGACGTAGCGGTAAGGATAGGACGCATCGGTAATCATAATCTGGTTGCCAGACAACTGGGCACCATGCGCCATGTGCTTTGTGCCAGCCCTGTATTTCTGTCTGCTCACCAGTCAGTGTTGTCACCGGATTCACTCAACGGCTTGCCGGCAATTCATTTAAGCGTACTGGAAAGCCCGTCAGAGTGGATGTTCACAAAAGGCGGGAAGAGTCAGAAGATTGCCCTCAGCAGTCGTCTTACCACCAATCAGGTGGATGCAGCGTTAGAAGCTTGTGTCAGTGGCGTGGGATTTTGTCGTTTTTTGCACTATCAGGTAGCGGAACTGGTGCAGGCAGGCAAACTGGTTATCGTACTTCCGGATTATGAGCCTCACCCGCTGCCGGTACACTTACTCTATGCGCCGGTAAAGCTGCAAACGAAACGACTGCGGACGATGACGGACTGGCTGACAAGGCCGTTGCAACAGGATTTGATTCAAATAGCTGAATCCGGGGCAGAACGATAAAAAGACCGTGTGCGTAGCTTAGCCCGCTTCTACGCCTTTCGTTTGAAGTGATAGTGCTCTTTCTGATATTTCGACGGCGTTGTATGGTAAACGTCTTTGAAAGCCCTGCTGAAGTGGGAAGGTGAAGCAAACCCTGTATCGTAAGAAATCTGAGTGATTTGCATCCCCTCTTCCAGCATGCCTCTGGCCTTTTCAAGTCTGAATTCTCTGATCACGGCATTGAATGGCTTGTCAAAAGACGACAGGAACAAACGCTGAAGATGCCTGTCACTGACCGCCATCATTTCAGCGAACACAGGTTTTGTGAAATCTTCATCTCCATAGTGTTTTTCCATTAATTCCAGTGCTTTAAAATAGAACCGCTGCCCCTGCTCATTTTCAAATTCGGGTAATTCGTCCTCTGGTTCTTCTGTGACATGTTCAGTCACCTCCGGCTCCACAGGTTGATAGCGTTCAAATAAATTACTTATTCTGGATAGCAACAGCGGTTTCTCTAACGGCTTGGTCATATAGCTGTCGGCACCGGCTTCAAGTGCCAGCCGTATACTTTTAGGATCGCCAAAGGCAGACATGAAAATTAGCGGCACTTTCGCCAGAGAGTCATCTCTGCGCAGGGCTTTTGCGAAAGCCAGACCATCCATATCCGGCATTTTATAGTCAGTCAGAACAAGGTCAGGCTTTGCTCTGGCAATGATATCCAGCGCTTCTTTGCCATTCGATGCCATCAGACAACGATAAACGCCTCCCAGTAAGTCCCGGATATAGGTGCGCAATTCCTCGTTATCATCCACTACCAGAATGACTTTTCCTTCACCCACCAGTTCACGATCGATGTTGTAATGACGTGCCGGGTTCTCTTTCACTTCCTTCGCTATGGCCTGCGACTTTGTTGTTGATCCCGTCATAGGCAAAAATACGGTAAAACAGGAACCGGCTCCGGGCTCAGATTCCACTTTAATATGCCCGCCGTTAGCAATAACAAGTTCCTTCACCAGCGCCAGCCCCACACCTGTACCTTCGGCTTCATTTTCCAGACGGGTGTAACGGTCGAAAATCTTATCCACCTGCTCTTCAGTCATGCCGGCTCCGTTGTCACTGACTTCGATGACCAGCTGCAACTGCCGCTGTTTTACCGATACGCCGATCTTTCCGCCTTCAGGTGTATATTTCACTGCGTTGGAGACCAGGTTACTGAGAATTTTTTCGAGACTGTCAGTGAATAACGTAATTCGCTTCTGGCCAGAGCACTGCCATGTTAATTGGTGTTTTTTCAGCGCCGCGTATGCTTTTAAGTCAAACATGATGCGGGGCATATCATGATCCAGCTCATAATGCTGGGGAGGCAGAGTCTTGATGTATTCCAGTTTTTCCAGTTCCAGCATCTGGTCAACCAGCACACTGATCCGGTCTGCATTTCGCGTAGCGAGCTCAACCCGCTCCACCGTTTTGTCTGAATCCGGCGCTTCCAGCACTTCCTTCAAGGGCCCGAGTATAAGCGTAAGTGGTGTACGGATTTCGTGTGACAAATTCGCCATGGCACGTTGTTTATTCCGCAGCATCCGCTGCATAAACTGGTTGGTATCCTGAATGACACTATTTTTCTCTTCCACCAGCGTTGTAAGCATAGCCCCCTGTTCATCAACCCGTTTCAAATAGCTTCTGTAAGCGAGATAAAGACCAATAATGACTATCAACAGATAGACCATCATTGCCTGCCACGTGCGCCACCACGGTGGAAGTACGTTCAATGGGATAGTAGTAACAGGCTGCTCTACATGGCTTCTGGGGTCGTGAATGCGGATCTTCAGCGAGTAACTATCGACAGGAAGCTCGCTTAAAGTAATTATTCTTTCTTCCGGAGCTAATTTGATCCAGTCGGAATCTCTGCCCGTCAATTTGTATTCGTAGCTGAGTAAACCTCTGGCAACATAATTTGTCGAAGGAAGACCAATTGTAAAACTGTCTTCTACAGTGGAGATCCCCTTTTCGCTACCCAGCATTTCCACAGAACTATCAGCAACTTCAATTTTAATCTTTGATGTATCGATGTTGTGCTTATTCTGACTGAGTTGCTTCAGATTTCCCAAAAAGCTATTTTTTTCAAGCAAATTGCTTTGCTTGTCACCCCTTACCAAGATGAAGTTCTTCGTAACCTCGATCCCGTCAAACTGAAAGTCTGAATCGGTAATTCCAAAGCTCTTTCCTATAAAAATGTTTTCTCCATGCTCTTTACCAATAGCGAATAATCCGTTGTTTGCAGCTACAAGCCAGTATTTATCCAAAGAAACAACATCACGAATGAATCCGGGGCCGGAATTTTTTATCCCGGCGTCGCCTGATATTAAATCTTTAAAGAGGAATCCGTTACCTGATGTACCGATCAGTAAACTTTCATTATCAGAATAAATAGATGTATATACCTGATATTGGTGAGATATTCCGAAGTCAATTTGCTTTATTCCGGAGTTACCTGCAATCTCGAAAATCCCCACTCCGTCAACGGTCAGGATTAAAGAATCATTTGTCGTTCTTCGTATATTTGAAATGAAATAAGGTAATACTTCTTTGTAGCCATGGCTGAGATTAAGCAACTTGTTCCCTTCTGAATCCTGAACCAGCGCGTAGATTATCCCGCCTACCTCAAATGCCTCTAAAACACTCTTAAAAACTACTTCGTCGATTTTTACTGATATGCCGGAAGGGGAATGGCTTTCAGTTACTTCTTTATCTAACGGATAAAGGTTAACTTCATCATCAAACAGATATACAGCCTCATGACCATAGAGCACCCTTCTTCCTTCAACCTGGAAAATAGTATTCTCCATTTCGCTATCTTCCGAAATGCTCGTAACAGCAACTTGAGAATTATTTCTTAAAAGCAGAGTATCTGAATTAGCCATGGATTCTACAGACATTACCTCCTGCCCGGTGAATGGCAGGTTCGTAGCGGAGATGGATGTGATTAAATCAGAAAGGACAACCAGGCCATGGGTTGTATCAACTGCAAATAAATTCCCATATCTGTCTTCAGCCATATCTGTGACTATAAGAAGTTCATTTTCAGCTTGCAAAAATTCGTGTGCTATCAGTTGTTCCTGTTTCAAATCCAGATAATATAAATTTTCTGCTGCCACCCATACCTTCTCATTCTGATCGATGAAAATTGAACGGACTGGTTGTGAGTCCTCGTCGGGAATATTTCTGGAACTGACTAATCTCACACCTTTTGTCATCTTATTAAAAATAAGCACACCACTATCTGCGCCAATGTACAGGTGTTCTTCGTCAATGGTCAGTGTATGCAGTTTTTGAGAAGGCTCGATTGAGAGATTAAATTGTGCCCACGATTCGTTAGCAAAAGAATAGAAGAAAAGTCCTTCATCTCTGTCAATCCACCAAATTCCGTCTGATGAATCGTCAACTGCCAAATCAACGACCTGGTCACCAATGACAATTCCTTTACCCCTTAAATTTGAACTCTCCTGCATTGTCGCAATATCATAAATGTGGATGTTAGAGAGCGTACTAACGATGATTTTGTCGCGGCCGATATCTGTTTTCCAAAAACCTCTGTTCTTAATACCTGATGTGTTAACAGGCCTTACTTCGTTGCTACTTGTATCCATTAAGTACAAGCCATTCCCATAAACACTTATAAGCAAATAGCGATTATTCAGGCGGTCGATATCAGTTACCCATGTCGATATTCCTGCACTATTTTTTGCCTTTGAGAATTTTAATAATTCTCCGGCCCTTATATCCATTAACCCATTCTCACCGCCGGTCCAGACACCGTCTTCCGATACAATTATCGCAGAGGGGATACCTATGGTCAGGTCAGGAGATTCGTAGGAATAGTCAAGTTCAGACTGGAAACCGGAGGCAATTACACTCAATGAGACATTTAATATACAAAATAGGACAAATACACCAAAAAACTTCATTTTGGACACTCCATGACCTTTTAAGACAATCCATTGCTTTGAAAAACGAGATAATCATCACGCTTTTAATGAGTTCTTATTTATATTAATCATAAACATGGAGAAGATTACAATGGAAATATTGTATAAAATTAACGCATCGGATGAGTTGGGTAATGCCGATATTTTGGAGGTAATCAGTGGAGGAACGTTACCGGAGACAAATACGATTGAGCAGACTTCGGCCGTAATACCAAAGGCTCCTCCTAAGTTACCTGTTTATCCTTCAAGTTTAGATTAAACCAACAACCACTGCATGCCCGCATTTTCTGCGGCTTGCTGATCGTAGATATAGTCTCCCACATAAAGGATATGTGCGGGGGCTATTTGCCATTGTCCGGCAATCATAAGTAGTGCCGTGGGATCGGGCTTGGCAGGGGCGCATTCGCGGGTGAGCACGGTTGAAATGGGGATTTGGTTGTTGCTGATTTTAAGCGCTGTGGCCTGTTTGCAGTTGCGGGTAACAATAGCAACGGGCAAATCAGCGTTGATGACGGCATCTACCATGGATTTTCCTGCCGGCAACCATTTCGCATTCTCTGCATCGGCCATTTCATGATCAAGAATGACCTGATGTGCCGATGCTCTTGAGGTTTCATCAGGCAGGTTATCGATAAAGGTAAGGATATCTTCGCTGGCAGGGCAACCAATTTCGCGGCGCATTTGAGAAAAGTCGAGGACAGACTCCACCAGCGTACCGTCTAAATCAAATATCACTCCGCTGACATTCGTCAAATCTAACTTCATCTCTGTTCTCCCCTTTTGTTGCCAGGCATTTGGTGCACCCCTAGTGTAGCGAACCATGTCGCTTTTGAATCTAACATTTATGTCATCAACACTGACATTGGGGTAAATGCCGCCAGTTAGTTGTGTACTGAGGAGACAAATACGCCCGCTTCATACGCCAGGGTTGATGGTCACCTTTCGCCGCGATGCCGATGGTACTGCTGCCGTATTTTCTGTTAATGGCATCCATGCATGCCATCAGCTTTGTATTCCCTTCGCTTTGTGCGAACAAATCCGGCTGCTTTACATCTTCATCCTGAATTTCAATTGCTCCCACGCCGCACTTATGAAACAAAACCCCTTCCTTATACAAGGTATCAGCTGCATTCCCGGCGGCTTCTGACAGCATTCGCGTATCCGCCGTGGCAATGGCAAAACGGTGCTGTACAGCTTTATGATAATGCCCGCTGGCGGCAAAGGGGTTCGCATGGGCAAACAGGGTAAGGGTTTTCACGGTACAATTTTGCTTCCTGAGCTTTTCAGCTACCCGCTCAGCATGCCAGCAAAGTGCCTGCCGTAAACTCTGATGGTCCGTAACCGGGTGGCCAAAAGCGCGGGTAGCATAGATTTGCTGTTTTTTAGGACGATGACTTTCCCATTCAATGCAGGTAACACCGTTAAGCTCCCGCACGGTACGTTCTATCTCTACAGAGAATTGCTTACGGATACTTTTAGGCGCTGCGCAGGCAAGCTCCCACGCAGAGCGCACACCACTGTTTTCCAGCTTTTCCGCAATACGCCGGCCAATCCCCCACACATCCTGCGGCGACATTTCCTGTAAGGTTCGCCGGATCTGTGTCTTCTCAGCAAGTACCGCAATGCCGGATTTATCTCCCAGTCTTTTACCCGCATGGCTGGCTACCTTCGCCAGCGTCGGCGTAAGCCCGAAACCCACTCCTACAGGCAGACGTAACTGCTGCCAGACAGCACGCCTGATAGTTTCACCGTAGGTGTGCCATCCTTCCGGCGGTTGCCAGTTATCAAAATACAAAAAGCACTCGTCGATAGAATACACATGCTGGTGAGGTGCAAAACCGCCAACAATATTCATCATCTGATTGGACAAATAGTCGTACAGCTCATAGTTAGACGACCTGATCACTGCCCCTTTTTGTTCCAGCAGTTTCTGTACCTTGTAGTACGGGCCGAATTTCTTTACGCCGAGGGCTTTCGCCTTGTCGCACAATGCACAAATGCAGCCATCGTTGTTTGTCAGTACCACCACGGGTTTGTCACGGATAGCGGGGTCAAACACCTTTTCGGCGGACGCATAAAAGCCGTTGGCATCGACTAACGCAAACATTGTCTTAACTGCCTGGTATAGCGATGCATTCTGACAGAACGGACAACAATGCCTTCTTCTTCGAAGGTATCTCCCTCCCCCAACACGTAAGGCTGCTGGTGTTTGCCGGGCGATACCAGAACCATGGCTTTGCGATCGAACAGCTTACACACAAACACACCATTCAAATTGGCCACCACCACATCCAGCGAAGTGGGTGCAGCAGCGCGGTCGACAATGAGTAAATCACCATCAAAAATGCCCACGCCGGTCATCGACTCTCCCTGTGCCTGGCCAATAAACGTAGCAGTGGGATGGTCGATAAGCAGCTCGTCGAGATCAAGCCCAAGCTGACGGTATTCGGCTGCCGGGGACTCGAAGCCGGTGATACCAGCCTGTGCAATAACCGGAATAATTCTCAACATAGTACAAAAAACAGTTGCCTCAGATACTGTTTATTTATACAGTAATTATGAATCAGGTTAAAATTAAATTTCATTTTACGTTCGACATCGGAGAACCATCATGGCTATTACAGTGCAATATGTTGTTTCGCATAAAGGGGTAGAAAAGTTGGTCACTACAGACAAGAAGGAAGCTGATCAGTATGACAAAATGCTGGATGCGGCAGACAATCTGGCTGCTTACATCGGTGCGAAAGGTATCAAGCTGGATGACGACGTGATTGAGAATCTGTCTGTCATGCTGGCAAAGAATAAAGATGCCGTAGGCAAATTGCTCAAAGGCGCTTCTGCTGATGACGTCCTCGACGCCGAATCAGCAGAAGTGGTAAAGCTACAGGCAAACAGTAAAAACTAAAAGCGGGTTACACTACATTCCGCTTATTGGTAAAGCGGGTGATAACCGAGTGTACTTCGTTAACGGTTTTACGCAGACGCTGGCTGGCATCTAATGATGATTCTGATGCCCGCTGGGTATCTTTGGCACCATCGGCAATTTCTACGACTTGCTGATTGATGTGTTCTGCCACAGAACTTTGCTGCTCTACAGCGGAGGCCATTTCGAAGGTTTGATCGGCAATAACACTCACGGCCTGATTAATGTCTGCCAGTGTTTTGCGGGTATCTTCAACAATGGCCGTGCCCTGCTCGGCTGATGCCATACCGTCATTTGATACTCTGACAGCCCGTTCTGACCGCTCAGCCAGCACATGGATAATATTATGAATTTTATCTGTGGACTCTCTGGTTTTTGATGCCAGTGACCGTACTTCATCAGCAACTACAGCGAAGCCTCGTCCCTGCTCGCCGGCGCGGGCAGCTTCAATGGCGGCGTTCAGAGCCAGCAGGTTTGTCTGTTCAGCAATGGTCGATATTAAACTGGCAGCTTCACCAATATCATTCGTGGACTGCGCCAGTTCCTGCACGGTGACCGAAATAGAACTGACCGCTTCTTTAAGCGCCATGATGGCAGATAACGCCTCATCCGCTTTCTGATTACCGGCCTCCACATTTTTAGAAGCAGAGCGGGCGCTGTCGGCATTCATATCAACCCGCTCAGATACACTTTGAATAGCCTGGGACATCTCGTTCACGGCTGAAGCAATGTTTTGCGTTGCCTCGTTTTGCTGCACGACAGCTGTACTGGTGATTTCAGCCTGCTGATGAGTGGTGTTAGCAATCGTATCCAACCCCGCGGCGGCATCCTGAATGCGGGCAAGAGCTGTACGGCTGCGCGCAAGTTCGCATCCCAGAGCCAGTTTGGCACGTGACCGGTTACCGAAGTCGGCAAAATAGGTTTGCGATACCACCGGATTCGAATAGCTGTCAGGAGAAATATCAATAAGCGCCTGCCAGTCACCTTTAATTTTAGAGGCCATCCAGAAACTGCACACCGCAAAACCTGCGGCAGCGATACCGGCCGGCAGCACACCTGCCGTGGCGAATAAAGCCGCCACGGTAATAAGACCCATCACTATAAATGGCAGGTAATTCTTCATGTAGTGAACGGCCAGTTCACCGGCTGACGTACTGGACTTACCTTCACGTAGCCGCTCGTAACGGTATTCTGCACGGGCAATTTCGTCCGGCAAGGCCGGCACACGTACTGATTCATAACCCGTGATCTGAGAATTTTCAAAAACCGGGGTCACGAACGCTGAAACCCAATAATGGTCTCCGTTCTTGCGCCGGTTTTTTACCAGTCCCATCCAAATATTCCCAGCGGACAAGGTATCCCACATTTCACGAAACACACCCGGCGGCATGTCCGGATGGCGTACAATATTATGGTTTTTTCCAATCAGTTCATCACGGCTGAAACCACTGACTTCAATGAATTCATCATTGCAGTGCGTGATCACACCACGTTTATCGGTAGATGAAATGAGCCGGTAGTGCTGAGGAATGTTGTAAAGCTTCCGGGTAACCGGTTGATTATTTCGCATATAATTGACTCACATCCCTGTGTTCTCAGAAATTGGTTAAGGGTCACGTTAACCTTAGCCTATATTTAGACTTTCGAGTAATTGACCTTTAAAAAAATAGAGAGGAAGGAGTTTACAGTCCGAAACAGGGTTTGAAAAGTCAGCATTTACTAATGTAAATACATAGAGTTATCACGGCAGAGGGAAATTGAGGGTCACAGTGGTTCCGGAACCGGTATCGCTCTGAATATCTATCCAGCCATTATGAGATTCCATCAAAGCCTGCGCCACAGAAAGGCCAAGGCCTGTGCCGCTGCCGGGAGGACGGGTAGTGAAGAAAGGCGTAAAAATTAATGGCATGTGCTCGGGCTTTATTCCTTCACCATTGTCTTTTATAAACACTTTAACTGCGCCAGGCAGATCAGCAACAGCGATACTGATTGTGCCGCCGGATACACAGGCATCAATTGCGTTTTCAACTACTGCCTCAAGCACCTGCCTGATCTGCTTCCTGTTAACCAGTACCTGCGAGCGGGAATCCGACGCATCGAAATTAAGAGAAACATTTGCAGGAATTCGCTTGATGATATCCTCCAGACCAAACTCAAGAAGATCATCTACATCTTCCCAGTTACGTTCCACGGTAACCGGAGAAGAAAAAATCTGCAGTGAGGAGACAATTTCAGCAATGCGGTTAGCGCCTTCCAGAGATGATTTTTGCATGTCTGAAAGCATTTCTCTCACATCCCGCAGTAAGTATTTCAACTCCATGTCAGCGGGTAATGTAGCTGCAGAGGTGCCGCCCTTTTTTAACTCATCCTTAAGTTCATCCCAGGCATCGAACACATCCTTCAGCATATATTCCTGAATTTCACAGTTACTTTTGATAAAGCCGATGGGATTATTAATTTCATGAGCAATACCCGCAGCAAGCTGACTAAGCAGTGTCATACGGTCCACCATGGCTATGCTGTCAGAGGAAGGTTTGGCTGATTGTTTAAATGCATCAGCTTCACTGTCAGGAAGTTGAGACAGCAACTGATGATAAATCGCGCGGGTTTCGCTGAGAGCACGGCGCAGGTTTTGATTTGCCAGATAGGCATCGCGGGAATAATTATTGAGCATGTCTTCAGCCGCCGTACGCGCCAGCTGCTCACGACTCAATTTTCTCTGCAACAATGCAATTTGCTGCTGCAACTTCTGAATATCTGAACTCACATTAATCTCCGGCAGCCGGACGCCAAATCCGCTCATTCAACGGATTTCACAGTCTGCTCTGAAATCATATACAAACCCTGAACTAAAGCATAGCTCCGGGTTATCCAAACTACACGGCCTGAACCCCGAATTTATTCCAAAGTACACACCGGGATCACAATCAGCCGCGAAAACACTTGTCCTCCGGTTTGATCCGGGGATCGCCTTGATCATTTTTACCCGCAAATCAAGTCTTTTTTATGCACAAGGCTGTGGATAACTTTGTGCATTGTTTGTATACATGGCGTTGATGACTGTAATATCAGTCCCCTCCGGCGCCAACAGATTAAAGCCTTTGATACCATCGCAGCGCAGAAACCATACGGTGTCTATCAATTCGACAATAATAAATAGTCAACGCTTTTTTGATTGCTTCCCACAAATACCACAAAAGTTTGGCTTGTGGAAATAATCCTACTACATCGTGATCTGAAGGGGCAGTCTCAATGTCTCAACGTGCAGCTACAGATCAGATCGCGATCCAATACGCACAAAAAAGCCCGGCGAACCGGGCTTTTTCAATCTGCGGAAAGAAAGGCTTATTCGCCTTCTTCGTAACGCTTGGCGCTGGATACGATTTCAGCTTTCGCGGCTTCAGCATCTGCCCAACCGTCGATCTTAACCCACTTGCCAGGCTCCAGATCTTTATAGTGAGAGAAGAAGTGCTCGATTTGCTGTTTAGTCAGCTCTGGCACATCGTTGATGTCTTTCACGTCGCGGTAAATCGTAGACAGCTTGTCTACCGGCACTGCCAGAACTTTCGCGTCAGTACCTGACTCGTCAGTCATGTTCAGAACGCCAACAGGACGACACTTGATCACAGAGCCGCTGATGATCGGGAACGGCGTCATAACCAGTACGTCAACCGGGTCACCGTCTAAAGACAGTGTGTTATTCACGTAGCCGTAGTTTACCGGATAGTGCATGCAGGTAGCCATGAAACGGTCAACAAACATTGCACCGGTGTCTTTGTCTACTTCATATTTTACCGGGTCAGCGTGAGCTGGGATTTCGATGATGACATTCACCACTTCTGGCATATCTTTACCAGCAGGAACGTTGTTAAGGCTCATGAAATAATCCTTTGATTTGTTAAATTAAAAACGGGATTTGTCCGGGAAAACAAACACACTGTATTCCCTTTCACGGCAAAATCGCGCCTAAGTATACGGTGACTACCGTAAAATAAAAACTGCTTAAGACCCAAGTCTTAAGCAGTCTTCAGTATTTTTGTGCTGAATGTGCGCTATTCCGCTTTAGCGTGATAGCTCAGGCACGTTTCCACTTCTTCTTTGGAACCTAAAATTACCGGTACACGTTGATGAATTTCGGTGGGCATCACTTCCATGATACGACCTGTACCCGTGTCGGCCAGACCACCGGCCTGTTCCATCAGAAATGCCATCGGGTTGGCTTCGTATAATAAACGCAGTTTACCGGCTTTAGACGGGTTACGGTTGTCATAGGGATACATAAAAATACCGCCCCGGCAAAGCAGACGGTGAATATCCCCCACCATCGCCGCCACCCAGCGCATGTTGAAGTTCTTTTCACGGGGACCGTCTGTGCCCGCCAGCAAGTCAGCAATATAAGCTTTCATCGGCGCTTCCCAATGGCGCTGATTAGACGCGTTGATTGAAAACTCGGATGTTTGCTCAGGCACCTGCACATTAGGGTGCGTTAACAGGAAACCACCGTGGGTTTTATCCAGAGTATAAATGTGTGTGCCACGGCCGGTAGTCAGCGCCATCATGGTTGACGGACCGTACAGAACATAACCGGCAGCAACCATTTGTGTACCGGGCTGTAAAAACGCAGACGGGTCGTCGGGCTCCATCCACTGCGGTGCATGAGCGATAGAGAAAATAGTACCAATCAGACTGTTGATTTCAGTATTCGACGAGCCATCCAGCGGGTCAAAACTTACCAGGTAGTTACCTTCAGGGTTACACGGTACCACCGTGTCTTCTTCTTCAGAAGAAATGGCTTTTACATAGCCGGAATCCCGTAAAGTATCTTTCAAAATCTGGTTAGAAATCACGTCCAGCTTCTTTTGGGTTTCCCCCTGAACGTTTTCACTCAACGTCGAACCTAATACCCCCGCCAAAGCGCCCTGACTGACACGGAAAGAAATTTCCTTACAGCCCGCCAGCAATGTACGGATAAGCAAAATAAGCTCAAGAGGAGCGCCGTCTTGTTGTAGTTGAGAATTTAAACGTTTCATTGTGTGCAATAGCCTTGTTTATTGATGTAGGGTAATGATTCGCTTTGCGCTGGCATTCCCGCCAGTGTCCAAAAGCCAACCTGAATCACTTTGCTTTATTATTGTATGCCGGTGTTTTCGTTCACACGGGCTGGTAGCAAATGTAATTAAAACGATTGTAACCGCGAATGGACCACAGGGAAACGGCTTATTCTTACATTGCCGCGTACTCTGGTATTGGCGTGCACACCGGGTGTTCTGCTAAAGTAGCCACCTTAATCGTACACAGGATTCTTATGCACGTTCACATTCTCGGCATTTGCGGCAGCTTTATGGGTGGTATCGCCGCAATCGCCAAATCGCTAGGCCACAAGGTGACCGGTTCCGACCGCAATGTTTATCCGCCAATGAGCACTCAGCTGGAAGCGCTGGGCATCGAGTTAACAGAGGGCTATGACCCCGCTCAGTTCGAACCGGCACCGGATATGGTTATCATCGGCAATGCCATGTCCCGGGGCAATCCTGCTGTTGAGTATGTTTTAAACCGCAATCTTCCCTATACCAGCGGTCCTCAATGGCTGTTAGACAACCTGCTTACCTCCCGGTGGGTGATCGGTATCGCCGGCACCCATGGTAAAACCACCACCTCCAGCATGGTAGCGTGGATCCTTGAGCATGCCGGCCTGGCGCCCGGTTTTCTGATTGGTGGTATTCCGGAGAACTTCGGTGTGTCTGCCCGCATTGGCGAAAGTCCATTCTTTGTCATCGAAGCAGACGAATACGACAGTGCCTTTTTCGATAAACGCTCTAAGTTTGTTCACTACCGTCCGCGTACGCTGATCCTGAACAACCTTGAGTTCGATCATGCAGATATTTTCCCTGATCTTGCAGCTATTCAAACCCAGTTTCATCACTTAGTTCGCATGGTGCCGGAAAATGGTTTGATCCTGTCACCGCAAAAAGACAAACCGCTAAAGGCCACACTGGAAAAAGGTTGCTGGTCTGAACAGCAATTTACCGGAAAAGACTGGGAAGCCAATCTGCTGACTCCTGATGGCAGTGCTTTTGATGTACTTTTCCGCGGAGAGAAAGCCGGTACGGTTAACTGGTCACTGGTGGGCCAGCACAACGTGAATAACGCCCTGATGGCTATTGCAGCAGCGCATCATGCCGGAGTGGCAACTGCGCAGGCTATCGAAGCCCTCGCCACATTTAAAAACGTGAAGCGCCGTATGGAAACCAAAGGCACCGTGAATGACATTACGGTGTACGATGACTTTGCCCATCACCCCACGGCCATTGCCACCACCATTCAGGGTTTACGGAACAAAGTGGGTAAAGCCCGCATTATCGCTATTCTGGAACCCCGTTCGAACACGATGAAAATGGGTGTACACGAACATACGCTGGGCAACAGCTGGCAACAGGCTGACGAAGTGCTGCTGTTTGAACCTGCCGGGATGAAATGGTCACTGGCAGAGACCGCCAAACACAGTGACACACCGGCTTACTGCTATCATGACGTAGAGAGTATTGTGCAGCAGGTGAAATCCATCAGTCGTCCGGGCGACCATGTACTGGTGATGAGCAACGGTGGTTTTGAAGGCATTCACCAACGGTTGCTGGAAGCACTGGCCAGTGCTGAAGTCACACATTCCTGAGGAAGCAGAAAACGCTATGACAAATAAAACCATCACTCTGGCGATTACTGGTGCGTCCGGTGCACCGTATGCCATGCGCCTGCTGGAAATACTGGTCAAAGCCGAATACGACATTTTTGTGCTGATTTCTTCAGCCGCGAAAGTTGTTTTTGCTACCGAAGAAGAAGTGAAAATTCCTTCGAAGCCGGATGCCGCCAGTGCGTTTTTCAGTGAACGCTTCGGTGCCCGTGAAAACCAGATCCGCGTGTGTGGCAAGGAAGAATGGTTTTCACCAGTGGCGTCAGGTTCTGCAGCACCCAAACAGATGGTGGTGTGCCCGTGTTCAACCGGCACACTGTCAGCAATAGCAACAGGTGCCAGCGACAATCTTATCGAACGAGCTGCCGACGTGGTGTTAAAAGAACGGGGACAACTTATTCTTGTTACCCGTGAGATGCCGCTCTCGTCTATCCATCTGGAAAATATGCTAAAACTGTCACAAACCGGTGCGACAATCATGCCCGCTTCGCCCGGCTTCTATCATAATCCCAAACAAATCAGCGACCTGGTTGACTTCGTGGTAGCCAGAATTCTGGACCACCTGGGCGTCGATCAGACATTAATGATGCGCTGGGGCTATCAACACCATAACGACAAATAAAAGAGGAACTTTCATGCAGGCGTTTGCTAAACGGACTATTGCACTTTCTTTCTGCCTGGCATCGACCATGATGACGAGCCTGCCCGCCTTTGGCTGGGGACAAACCGGTCACCGTGTTACCGGCGCAATTGCAGAAAAACATCTGACTCCCGCTGCCAAAGCGGCCATTGTTAAGCTTCTGCCAAATGAATCTCTGGCTGAAGCGTCTACGTATCCTGACGAAATGCGTTCAGACCCCGGTGAATTCTGGCGTAAAACTTCGCCCCCGTGGCACTATGTTACTGTGCCGGAAGGTCATGAATATCATGAAGTGGGAGCACCTGAACAGGGAGATGCGTACACGGCACTTCAGCATTTCACCACGGTACTGAAAGACACCAAAGCCAGCAGAGAAGACCGCCAGGTCGCGCTGCGCTTTATTGTGCATATCATTGGCGATCTCCATCAGCCCTTGCACGCCGGTAACGGGACTGACAGAGGCGGCAATTCGGTTAAGGTACGCTTCTTCTGGCAGGACAGTAACCTGCATACCGTGTGGGACTCAAAAATGCTGGACTCAAAGCAGTTGTCCTACACTGAGTGGACAGACTGGCTGGATAAGAAAATCACCACGAAGAACCTGAAAGACTGGCATGCGCTTGATGCCAATGTGTGGATAAAGGAAAGCACGGAAATCCGCGATACTATTTATCCTGAAGACGCCAACGACATGTCTTATGACTATGTGTACGACTTTCTGCCCGTAGCAAAAACCCGTTTGCAGCAGGCCGGTGTCCGCATTGCCGCGTACCTGAACAACGTGTTTGCAAACACGAAATAAGTCCATAAAAAAACCTTCCCGGTCAAACCGGGAAGGTTTCTTTTGAAAACTCAGTGAAGCCAGCAGGCTTAGTCTAGATCCAGCGGCTCCGGCGACAAAATAACGCCTGTGCTGTCAGCATAAAGATGATCTTCCGGCAGGAAGGTTACACCACCGAAATTAACCGGCACATCCACCTCACCGGTACTTTCCGTTTCCGCGTTCACCGGGATTGACGCCACAGCCAGAATACCGATGTCTAAATCTGCCAGAGTATCCACTTCACGGACACTGCCGTAACAAACGATGCCTTCCCAGTCGTTATCGATTGCAAGCTGGGCTGAAGCGGCATCAAGTAATGCACGGCGGGTAGAACCGCCACCATCAATCAGCAATACTTTTCCTGCACCTGGCTGCGCCAGTACGCGGTCTATCAACCCGCGATCTTCAAAACACTTAATGGTTGTGACTTCACCACCAAACGAATAACGTCCGCCATAACTGACAAACATGGGGTCGACCACATCTACGCTGTCTGCAAATAAATCGCATAATTCAGAAGTGTTATAGTCCATCACTGTGCCTTAATTACCGGAAAAGAAACACTGACCCGCGATTCCGCCAACACCCTCACTGCATCCGTTTTTAAAACGGCATGGAAGTTTACTAAGGTGATTGATTGGAAAGAGAAGATGCGTTGTCAGAACTGTTGTTAGCATAGCACTAATTACCATAATAAAAATACCTCGCTTCCGCTTATTTCGGTAAATCTCTGCGGCCTGTCATAAAGGTTTCTTTTTTTTGTCACGGCAGATTCACACATGCTGATTAGCTTATATTGTAATCAATTGTAATGAGGCCAGGGCCGTGCTGAACCGGAAATCCTTGACCAAAGCTGATACTGATTTGTTTTTTTGGCTTTACCGACTCACACAAAAGCGTAACTGTACCGGCGTTATCTGGTTGTCAAAAACCGGAGACGGCTATCTGTACTTCATCATCGGTATGCTGCTGTGGGCTTTCGAGCCTGAACACGGCGAACTGTTCCTGTATACCGCACTGATGGCCTACGGACTCGAACTGCCGGTGTATGTGGTGCTGAAACGTATGTTCAAGCGTCCCCGCCCCTGCGATTTACTGAATAACTTCACGGCTCACGTTACGCCGTCAGATAAATTCAGTCTGCCATCCGGCCACACCGCCGCGGCCTGGCTGATGGCCAGCATCGTAGCGCATTTTTATCCGCCTTTTGCCATTCTGGCTTACAGCTGGGCTGCGCTGATTGGACTATCCCGTATTTTGCTGGGTGTGCACTACCCTACCGACGTGATAGCCGGTGCACTTCTGGGCTTAACCATTGCTTCTGCGAGCTTAATGATACTGGGGTAGTATGAGAATTCTTTACGGCGTGCAGGGGACCGGCAACGGTCATATTGCCCGCGCACGCATCATGGCTGCAGCTTTTGCACAGCGCGACGACTTCACCGTTGATTTTGTATTTTCCGGACGGGATGAAGACAAGTACTTCGACATGGAGGTATTTGGTCCGTACCGCACCTTCCGTGGTCTTACTTTTATTACCAGTCACGGTCAGGTAGACCGCATTGCAACACTCAAAGCAAACCGCCCCGGTAAGTTCTGGCAGGATGTGCGTAACTTTGATGTCACCGGCTATGACCTTCTGATCAACGACTTTGAACCGGTCACCGCCTGGGCCGCAAAACGTGCGGGACTGCCGTCTATCTCTATCAGCCATCAGGCATGTTTCACTTATACCGTCCCGAAAGCCGGCGACGGTATTATCAACAAGCTCATCCTGAAGTACTTTGCTCCCACGCAGGTACAGCTGGGCGTACACTGGTTTCACTTTAATCAGCCTATCGTGCCGCCGTTTGTCGCAGATGAACGCCTTGCCTCACCGTCAAAGAGTCATGTTCTGGTTTATCTGCCTTTTGAACACGTGGATGACATCCGCCTGATGCTGGAACCGTTAACCGACCAGCAATTTGTGTGCTATCACCCGTCAATCAAGGGCCATTACGAAAGCGGCCATATCAGCTGGAATCCTCCTTCCAAGGCTGGCTTTCAGCATCACTTACAGCATTGCAACGGTGTGATCGCCAACGGCGGCTTTGAGCTGTCCAGTGAAGCATTACATCTGGGTAAAAAGCTGCTGATTAAGCCGTTACACGGCCAGTTTGAACAATTATCGAACGTACTCACGTTAGATAAAATGGGACTATGTCATTCCCTTTTTCAGCTCGACACTGACATTGTGGAAGAGTGGCTGGATGCACCTGAAAATGAGGCCATTCAGTTCCCTCATGACCCGTCACTGCTGCTCAACTGGCTGAAACAGGGTGACCTCAGTGACACCCGTTCTCTGTGCAATGCACTGTGGGAACAAGTGGAATATGGCGATAAAACGAAAGAGCGTTTATTGACGCTTGCAATTTAGCACCGCAGTGCCATCATAGCAGCAATTTTAGTCTTTCTATGCGGGTTCGTTGTGCGCAGAAAACCCTTCTTTTTAATCGTGCTGCTGATATTCATTAGTGGTCTGTCAGCATGCGGCTATCGCGGGGCACTCTATCTTCCAGAAGAGTCTCAGGACAACCACCAAACTCCAGCCGGAACACCCGCCGACCAATCCGGAGACACTCAGTAATGGATTTTTTCGCTTTTCAAAACGGGCGACTGTTTGCTGAAGATGTAGCAGTATCTGACATCGCTAAAGCACACGGTACACCTGCGTATATTTATTCCCGCGCCACCCTTGAGCGTCACTGGCATGCATTTGACCAGGCACTGGGCGGACACCCTCACCTGATTTGTTACGCCGTAAAAGCCAATTCAAACTTAGGCGTGCTGAGCGTCCTGGCAAAATTAGGTTCAGGCTTTGACATCGTATCCGGCGGGGAACTGGCACGGGTACTGGAAGCCGGTGGTGATGCAAAGAAAGTGGTATTTTCCGGTGTAGGCAAAAAGCCTGAAGAAATTCGTTATGCGCTGAAGAAAGGCATTCTGTGTTTCAACGTTGAGTCTGAACCGGAACTGGAGCGCATTAACAGCGTTGCCGCAGAAATGGGCGTAAAAGCTCCTATTTCATTGCGTATTAATCCGGATGTGGACGCCAAAACTCACCCGTATATCTCCACGGGACTGAAAGCGAATAAATTTGGTATTCCCCGCGAACGTGCCGTTGCGACTTACGAACTGGCCGCCAGTCTGTCAAACCTTGAAGTAAAGGGCATGGACTGCCACATTGGTTCTCAGCTGACCTCTATTGAGCCATTTGTTGATGCCCTTGAAAGATTATTAAAGCTCATTGATGAGCTTGCCGCTAAAGGTATTACCATTTCCCACCTTGACGTGGGTGGTGGCCTGGGCGTGACATACAATAATGAAACACCGCCTCATCCGAAAGAATACGCCGCCGCCATGGTAGAAAAGATGGCTGGCCGCGAAAATTTAAAGATGATCATGGAACCCGGCCGCGCTATTGCTGCGAATGCCGGCATTATGATCACTGAAGTTGAATTCGTGAAAGAAGGCGATGAAAAGCACTTCGCCATCGTTGACGCTGCGATGAATGATTTAATCCGCCCGTCGTTATATTCAGCCTGGCAGAACATCGTACGTGTTGAGCAGGAAACCGATGCTACACCACGTATTTACGATGTGGTGGGACCGATTTGTGAAACCGGTGATTTCATCGGTAAAGACCGTGAACTGGCAATAAAACCGGGAGACTTACTGGCGGTTCGCAGCGCCGGCGCCTATGGTTTTGTTATGGCCTCGAACTACAACAGCCGCTGCCGCCCGCCGGAAATTATGGTGGATGGTGAGCAGGTAATTGTGGTGCGTGAACGAGAAAATCAAAAAGATCTCTGGAAAGGTGAGTGCAAACTTACGTAAACTAGAGAAATACAAATAAGAAAGATGTGCGCTTAATGCAAGTTCAATTTTCCAAAATGCACGGGCTGGGCAACGACTTCGTTGTCATCGATAACGTTACCCAGAACGTTTTCTTTTCAAAGGAGAAGATTCAGCAACTCGCTGATCGGCACTTTGGTATTGGCTTTGACCAGCTGTTGCTGGTAGAACCTCCCTATGATCCTGAACAGGATTTTCATTACCGCATCTTCAATGCAGACGGCTCGGAAGTTTCTCAGTGTGGAAACGGAGCCCGTTGTTTTGCCCGTTTCGTCAAAATGAAAGGGTTAATCAACCGCAATAAAATTAAGGTCAGCACCAAGGCAGGAAAAATGGTGTTGTACCTGGAAAAAGACGGACAGGTCACCGTGAACATGGGTGTACCTGACTTTGAACCAGCCAGAGTACCTCTGGTCGCCAATAAACAGGAAAAGACCTACATTTTCCGTGTTGAGGAACGTACAGTATTTTTAGGCGCCGTTTCCATGGGTAACCCCCATTGTGTAATGGAAGTCGACGATGTCGATACCGCCGGTGTGCATGAAGTCGGCCCGTTACTGGAACGTCACGAACGTTTTCCGGAAGGGGTGAACGTTGGCTTTATGCAAATACTGTCGAAAGACCATGTGAAGCTCAGGGTATTCGAACGTGGCGCAGGGGAAACCCTGGCGTGCGGCAGCGGCGCATGTGCCGCTGTAGCGGTCGGACAGGTTCAGGGAAAATTGGATAAGGAAGTCAGGGTAGATTTACCCGGCGGCAATTTACGTATTCGCTGGCAGGGCGAGGACTCGGCACTCAAGATGACCGGGCCCGCTGAGCACATTTACGACGGACAGATTAATCTATGAGTGATGCTTCAGGTCAAAGTAAAAGACCGGTAACACTGGAACCCAATTACGACGAAGCGTTCGGACTGACAGCAGAAGAAGTGCGTGCTTTTTTATTAAAGCATCCCGACTTTTTCGCCAATAATCCGGACATTCTTGAACGGTTGGTGATTCCCCATGAGGAAAAAGGGGCTGTATCGTTAGTTGAACGCCAGAGCGAACAGCTTCGCAAGAAGGTACGTCAGCTAAATTATAAACTCAACCAGCTCATCGGCGTGGCCAAACAAAACGAGAAAATTTACCGCGTTTATACGGATCTGAATGTCGAACTGTTACGCTGTAAATCTGTATCGGAAATCCAGTACAAACTGGAATCTGTTCTGCAGGAACGTCTTAATCTTCACTCAGTAGTGTTGCAACTGTTTAAAGGCCCTCATGCCATGCAGGAGCTGCAACGCAGACTCATCATCGAAAAACGCTTTAAAGACAGCACCTTCTTCTTCGGCCGTTTAAGCCAGCACGAAAGACAAGTGATCTTCGGTGAAGAAACCGCTGAATCTGTCGCACTGATTTTACTGGGAGACAATCACGATATGGGTATTCTGGCTGTAGGCTCTGACGATGCCTCCCACTTTACGCCAGATATGGATACTCTGCTGCTGAAACAGTTGCAGGAAGTGCTGAACATTACCATGCCGGGCATGCTGGGATATTAATGCAACCTGCGGCGCCCGAACCTCGCCTCAGTGATGCATGCCAGCAATGGCTCGACAAATTTCTTTTGCATCTCGATATCGAGCGGGGATTATCAGAGCATACCGTTTCCAATTATCGCCGCCAGCTTACCGCCATTGCCACTGAACTGGCCCTTGAAGACTGGTCAGGACTGACCCCTTCAGATGTTAAGCGGGTCATGGCCATCGCCAAACGACAGGGCAAGCACGCCCGCTCCATCGCGTTACAGCTTTCTGCCCTGCGAACATTCTGTCATTATTTGATGCGACACGAACAACTGTTCAGCAACCCCGTTGAGGGTATTCAGGCGCCGAAACAGGGCAAGCCTCTGCCAAAGCAAATCAGCGTGGATGACATGCAACAGTTATTGTCTTCGCCACAGGATGAAGGCATAGAATGTCGCGATATGGCAATGGCCGAATTACTTTACGGATGCGGGTTACGCCTGAATGAACTGACCGGCCTGCGCCTGGCTGATTGTCAGGGCGACGGGACGCTTAAAGTCACCGGTAAGGGAAATAAGCAGCGCATCCTGCCACTTGGACGCACGGCGACTAAAGCCCTGAACGCCTGGTTAAAAGTACGGGGCCAGTATGCATCGCCCTATGAGCCGGCCGTGTTTGTGAGCAAACGGGGGACAAGGATCTCAAACCGTCAGGTGGCAAACCGTCTAAATCAGTTAGCTCAGTCTCAGAATATGAATCAGACTGTACATCCTCATAAACTGCGCCATTCCTTTGCTACCCACGTATTAGAATCAAGCGGTGATCTGCGGGCAGTGCAGGAATTGCTTGGTCATGCGAACTTATCGACCACGCAGGTTTATACGCATCTGGATTTTCAGCACCTGGCAAAGGTGTACGATAACGCGCACCCCCGCGCCCGGAAGAAATAACTTATTAATAAAACTGAGGTTCCATGCGATTTTACCGGCCTGTAGCACCAGTGAAAGCCATGACTTTCGATCTGGACGATACCCTTTATAACAATGACCCCATTATCAAACGGGCAGAAGCAACCCTTAAGCATTTTATTGCTGTGGAGTATCCGCAAACGGCAAAGCTTTCGCCGCAGGAATGGACAGATATAAAGCGGGGTCTGATCAAGGCACAGCCCGCGCTGGCTTCAGATATGGGCCAGTTGCGTATGCACACACTCAGGCAGGCGCTGGAA
Organism: Alteromonas sp. ABV2_168; assembly: GCF_056161165.1. Taxonomy (NCBI): domain Bacteria; kingdom Pseudomonadati; phylum Pseudomonadota; class Gammaproteobacteria; order Alteromonadales; family Alteromonadaceae; genus Alteromonas; species Alteromonas sp. ABV2_168. The sequence continues at coordinate 113,145 of NZ_JBSWYQ010000002.1, forward strand.
CAGGATATTCAGGATCCTGAAGCACTGGAGGCAGCCGCGAAAGCCTGTTTTGACTGCTTTTATGACGCCCGCAGCGATTTCACGCTGGATGACAGCGTTCACAGCGTACTGGCTCAACTGGCAAAGAAAATGCCGCTGATTGCGATAACCAATGGCAATGTTGACCCGCATAAAACTGGACTGTCAGCGTACTTTAATGTGGTGTTGCACGCCAGTGTAACCCGTCCGGCCAAGCCGTCTGCTCATATGTTCGATGAAGCGGCCACGATGCTGTCGTTAGCGCCGGGTCAGATTTTACACGTAGGTGATAACCTGGAAAAAGACGTTATGGGTGCAGTGAAAGCGGGATATCAGGCGGCATGGCTTGCAGCAAACCGCGACATGCTCCTGAACCGTGAGGCAGCCACATTGCTTCCTCATGTGGAATTGTCGTCGCTGGATGAATTGCTGGCGTTTACCTGACAGTAAACGCCTTTAACAGCACAGCAAACGACTTCAGGAAGGCAATGCTGTGCACCGGGCAGGTAAACTATTTACCGGTTGCAGCTTCGCTGTCTTCGAGGAAATTCTGGCGCATGGAATCGCAGGGACGCTGACAGGCTGGTTTACCCACAACTTTAGCGGGCACACCTACCACAGTCACATGCGGCGGCACATCGTTCAGCACCACACTGCCGGCTCCCACTTTTGACCCTTCACCAATTTCAATATTGCCAAGAATTTTTGCACCGGCACCTACCAGCACACCCTGGCGCACTTTCGGATGACGGTCGCCGGATTCATTACCCGTCCCGCCCAGCGTTACACTCTGCAAAATACTGACATTGTCTTCTACCACTGCGGTTTCACCCACCACAATGCCGGTAGCGTGATCAAACATCACCCCTTTCCCAATTTTTGCAGCGGGATGAATGTCGACACCGAATGTTTCTGAATTCCGGCTTTGTAAAAACAATGCCAGCTGATGACGGCCCCGCTGCCACAGGTAATGCGCCATACGGTGAGTCTGCACGGCGTGAAAGCCCTTGAAATATAACAAAGGTGTTAAGTAATCTTTCACCGCAGCATCACGGTTAAACACGGCTTTGATGTCTTCAATGGCCGCTTCCGTAATAGACGGGTCAAGCAGGTAGGCTTCATCAAACACTTCACGGATAGCAATGGCCGGCATCACATCGTCAGCCATTTTATTCGCCAGAATAAAGCTCAGTGAAGACTCAAAATTATGATGGGTCAGAATACATGCATGTATATAACTCGCCAACAAAGGTTCGTTGTCAGCAATGTGCTGCGCTTCGCTTTTAAGCGTAAGCCAGAAGCCGGCGTTTCTTGTTGATACTTGCATAGGTGTTCCTGGTTTGGCGTAAGTGCGTGAAAGCTTAAAGGCCCCGAAATAAGCCTGAAAGATAAGGGCTGAACGTCACAGATCAAGCATCATGTTATCAACCGGTGAGGATTATCGTTCAACGACATCAATTTCTACTCACATCACCGGCAAACCGATCGCACATTACAAAATTTCAATATCACCGCAGACCGTGAAATCACTGGCCGGCACCGTGAAAGTTCTACATCCTACGCCTGCCCGCTCTCTCCGGCTATAGCGAAAAGGAATATAAAATAACAACCGTAATTCAGAGACTTATTCTCAGCACCAGAAAACTGGAATAAGAGTTGATTGTGTATGGGTAACTGCCGGCGTAAGACTTCGCAATAAGTTGATTGCACAGTGCGTCAGACAGGTCATGCCCGGACCCGTTAAACCGGTCCAGACAGAATTTTGTAACATCATTAAACTTTGAAACAGGAGAAAGATATGAACAGCGATCGTATCGAAGGTAACTGGAAAGAGTTAAAAGGTAAAGTTCAGCAACAGTGGGGAAAACTCACCGACGATGATGTAGATAAAATTGATGGCCGCCGTGAAGAACTGGTAGGCAAAATTCAGAAAGCTTATGGCAAAAGCCGCGATGAAGCTGAAAAAGAAGTGGACCGTTACTTCAACTAGTAGCAATCATCCCCTCTTAATACCTCACATGGAGCGCTCAATGCGCTCCATTTTTTGTCCGCGTGCTGATCACTTCGTCTGACTATCGGAAGGTGAATGGTCAGCCACGTAAGCCCCACGCTCTCCTTTCGGTTTTTCCTCGCCGGCAGTGCTGTCTTTATCGGTCTGGTATTCGGTAGCTGAATTGAGTTCCGCGCCGAGCAAAATGATGTAAGCACTCAGATAGAACCACATCAGCAGGATAACAATCCCTCCCAGCGATCCGTAGGTTTTGTTATACGAAGCAAATTCGTTCAGATACACAGAAAACGCAAAAGACGCAATCACCCACACCAGCGAAGCAAACGCCGAGCCTACGGTTACCCAGCGCCATTTTGCCGGTCTCCGGTGGGGTCCGTACCGGTATAGTGCTGCCAGTGCGACATTAAACAGGAATATAAGTACAGGCCATGTGAGCCAGGTTGCCGCCTTTTCGTTCAGTACAGAACCGGCTAAGTAGCTTATCCACTCGGGCAACACAGAAATACACAGTAATGCGGCGATCACGAAGGCGATAATACCAATGGTCAGTACCAGCCGCGCCAGCAAACCTTTCAGAAACATCCTGCCGTGAGGTTCGTTGTACGTAATGTTGCACGCCGTGATTAACGCATTCGCACCTTTACTGCTGCTCCAGATTGTCAGCAGCAAGCTCAGAGAGACCCCCCAACTGAGCACAAAGTCAGAATTTCCGGTGAGTTTGGTCAGTTGCTCCTCAACAATGTAACGGCTGTCAGCAGGCACCACATCCACCAGATGTGCCATGTGGCTTTGCAACTGTTCCGGTGTGACCAGCAAACCATACAGAGAAATAACGGCAGTAAGCAACGGGAATACGGCGAGCAGGAAATAGAAAGCCACTCCGGCGGCCACCAGCGATAAATTATGAGCATTTTGTTTGCTGTATGTGCGTTTAAGGATTTGCCACCACGCCAGCAAAGAAAAATCTGTCAGGGATGTGGCATCGGTGGAAGATGCCTCGCGGGATTTGAAAAGTTGCACTGCTCGCACGCTCCGGAGTCGAAGATATGCATTTCATACGTACTTTACAGCAGATGGTGCAAACCAGTGTCCGAAAACACCATGCAAGGCGATAGCGGTTACTCCTCTTACGACAAGCACCACGACAACAGATTTAAGAACAGGCAGACAGATTAAGCGAACTTCGGTGCGGTACCGGAAAACATGGCCAGCTTATCAATAAGGTTTTCTTCATTTTTAACGCCCATGGCTTTTATCAGACGTTGTACCTGAATATCCACCTCACCGGTAGTCAGTCCCGCAGCCGCTGCAATATCACGGTAGGAAGCGCACTTATACAACATGCGCGCAATCAATACTTCCCGCTTGTTAAGCGCGTAGCAAGACTGAATGTTCTGCCAGTCCGGTTTTCCTCTGGATACAATATTTACAACGGCTAACGGCTCACGCCGCTCCTCTTCTGCCTGAGAGGCAAGCCGGTGAATATGGAAGATTTCAATCACGTCCACGTTATCATCAACAACGTGCACCACTTCGTCCTTCTCAGCGCCTGATAGGCAAGCTTGAACTTTGTCGCAAAAACGGGTGTGCTGATGTGGCATGGCAAAAACAAGGCGTTTTTTGTTGAGCGCAACGGCTTTACCTGAATTCAGGTATTGCTCTGCCTGACTGTTACAGGCCTGCACCCTTAACTGGCTGTCACACACCACAAATGCCGTTTTAATGTGTTCGTAAACGCCCTGCGCCAGTTGTCTTTGCTGACGAAATATTTCTTCATCACGGAAGAAACGGGCTGCGCGGACAAAGTGCGGCACTAAACGTTTGAAAGCAACTTCTTCGTATTTTGAAAAATCGTCATCCTGCTCCGGACGGCATACACCAAGATATGCTTCGTAGCGTTCGTCCCGCAACACCAGTGCTGCCAGTGTTTTTTCTGCATCCAGCGGGGTCAGTACTTTCCCTGCAATAGAGGTAAAATGTTCTGAACTTCGAAATGCGGGTGAACAGGTATCAAAGATATCCCCCTCATGGAGCCGGAAGAAAAAAGGTTTCAGGGCGGAAAGTGAAGATAAATCCACTTCAGGTGGAAAAGACGGGCAACCCTCACCGGCGGTCTTCATACGCCAGGCAACTTCTCTGTCGTTGATCACATCGCGAAGTACGAGAAATGTTTTGTTGGCCAGAAACACTTTATTGCACTGCGCCAGCACCCTGCCCCATTTACGGGTGAGTGCTGCGTCATAAATTTCGATAATCAGTTTATCGAAATCAATGGTTTCGTTATCTACGTTGTAATCCATGACTATCCCGTCATTTAAGGCGCAAAAAGGGCAAGGTTTCCTACCCTCCGCGCATAGCCATTTTATTTACGCTACGCACCCGACACCTTGAATACTATTTCCTGTGTGAATAGCACTGTACAGGTAAACTCTAACAAAGTGTATATTTTCCACACACTTAGCCTTTAGTCTAATTTTAAGACTTCTTTTTAACATCAGTCACATGGCACGGTAGAATAATGATTCCCTTTGCCTTACTGTATAAATTCACAGCCTGCTCTGGCATAATCTGCCGGTCTGAAATTAATTACGCTGGTGATCTGCCCGATGGATGTATCTTTACTTCTCGACGACCTAAATGACAAACAACGCGAAGCCGTTGCTGCCCCTCAGTCGAACATGCTGGTGCTTGCAGGCGCCGGTAGTGGCAAAACACGGGTACTGGTTCACCGCATCGCCTGGCTGATGGAAGTAGAGAACATCGCGCCATTTTCAATTCTGGCGGTAACCTTCACGAATAAAGCAGCCAAGGAAATGCGCGGCCGGATTGAACATCTGATGAAGCGCAGCATGCACACCATGTGGATGGGTACCTTCCACGGCCTGGCGCATCGTCTACTCAGAGCACATCACGCCGAAGCCGGCTTGCCGGAAAATTTCCAAATTCTGGATTCTGACGACCAGTACCGGCTGATCCGCCGTATTCTGAAAGCGCTGAATCTGGATGAGAAACACTGGCCGCCAAGACAGGTACAGTGGTACATCAATGGCAATAAAGATGAAGGCTTAAGACCCCAGCACATCGATACCCATAACGATCATACCCAGCAGAAGATGCGCGATATTTATGCGGCCTACCAGGAGTCCTGTGACCGCTCCGGGCTGGTTGATTTTGCCGAACTGCTTTTGCGGGCGCATGAGTTGTGGGCCCGTAATCCGGAGATTCTGGCTCACTATCAAAAACGTTTCCGTGCGGTACTGGTCGACGAATTCCAGGACACCAATAACATTCAGTATGCCTGGCTTCGCATGCTGTGCAGCACCGGCGAAAACACCATCATGATCGTGGGCGACGACGATCAGTCAATTTATGGCTGGCGGGGTGCAAATGTCGATAATATACATAAGTTTCTGAAGGACTTCCCGAAGCCGGAAACCATCCGTCTTGAACAGAATTACCGCTCCACCAGCACAATTCTGAAAGCCGCAAACGCGGTGATCGACAACAACACCGGCCGGCTCGGCAAAGAGCTCTGGACTGACGGTGCTGACGGTGAACTGGTATCTGTATATGCCGGTTTCAACGAACTGGATGAAGCCCGCTTTATTGTGTCGCAAATTAAGAGCTGGCTGCAGCAGGGTAATGCCCTCAGTGAAAGTGCCATTCTATACCGCAATAATGCTCAGTCCCGTGTACTGGAAGAAGCGCTGTTGCATGAAGGACTGGCTTACCGGATTTACGGTGGTCTGCGATTCTTCGAACGCCAGGAAATTAAAGACGCGCTGGGTTATCTGCGCATGGTTAATCACCCTCATGATGACGCTGCCTATGAGCGGGTAGTTAATACACCCAGCCGCGGCATGGGTGAGAAAACGCTGTCAGCTATCCGTGAGACGGCCAGAACGCACAACTGCTCGTTGTGGCAGGCCAGTAATTTGTTACTTACCGACGGTTCCCTGAAAGGACGTGCAGCTAACGCCTTGCAGAGTTTTATTGTACTGATAACCGATCTTGAACAGGCAATGGCAGATTTACCACTGGAAGAACAGGCCGACAAAGCTATCAAACATTCCGGCTTATATGCCATGTATCAGGCTGAAAAAGGTGAAAAAGCACAGGCACGCCTGGAAAACCTTGAGGAACTGGTCACAGCCTGTAAGCAGTTTATCGTGCCGGAAGAAGCCGATGAAATGACGCCGCTGAGTGCATTTCTGGCTCATGCCTCGCTGGAAGCCGGTGAAACACAGGCAGATACTGACCAGGACGCGGTTCAGATGATGACCATTCACACCGCCAAAGGCCTGGAGTTTCCGCTGGTCTTTATGGCCGGCGTTGAAGAAGGCATGTTCCCCAGCCAGATGACCAATGATGAGCCCGGCCGTATGGAAGAGGAACGCCGTCTGGCCTACGTGGGTATGACACGGGCCATGAAAAAGCTCTTTATTACCTATGCGGAAAGCCGCCGGCTTTATGGTCAGGACAAGTATCACACGGCGTCACGGTTTATCCGCGAAATTCCTTCGGAATGCGTGGAAGAAGTACGGCTAAAATCAACGGTATCCCGCCCTGTTCATAACCGCTTTTCAAGGGCAACGTCTCACGAAAGTTTTGAACAAACCGGGTTTCAGTTGGGTCAGCGTGTCATGCACCGCAAATTCGGTGAGGGCGTGGTACTGAACTATGAAGGTTCCGGCGATCACGCCAGAGTGCAGGTGAATTTCGACGAATTCGGCAGCAAATGGCTGGTACTGGCCTATGCTAAATTGCAGCCACTCTAAATTTCACCTGCGGTCAGCCGATATTATTTAATTAACCGCTAAAGCAGCGATTTCATTCAACTGAGGCACGATATGCAAAGAAAAGTACTGGTCATTGAAAATAGCCAGAAAAGCTTGCAGCTCGTGTCCAAACTGGTGAAAAAGGCCGGTTTAATTCCCGAAGGGGCAAATTCCCTCAGCGAAGCACAGATGCGCTTTTCTGCGTCTATGCCTGAAGAGTATCTTTGTGCCGTCGTAGCCTATGCGCTGCCTGATGCTCCTCACGGAGAAGCCATTGATTTCACCATCAATGCTTTTGTGCCCACCATTGTCGTTACCGACAACGCCAGCGACGATACCCGCAAAGCGATACTCAGCAGAGAAATTGTTGATTATCTGGTGAAGGAAAATCATCAGATCTATGACTATCTGAGCCGCCTTCTGGCCAGACTCGATAAAAACAAAAGTGTGGGTGTACTGGTGGTGGACGACAAGCGCAGCAGTCGTCAGGCCATGGTATCCCTGCTCCGCCGACATAACTTCCTGGTTTACTCAGCCAGCGGACAAGCGCAGGCGCAGGAGCACCTTGCTGAACACCCCTACATTCAGTTGATGCTCATCGACTATAGCATTGATGATGACCAGGGCGTCCAGTACATTGCGGAATTACGCCGCGCATATGCTAAAGAAGAAATGGCGATTATCGGTATTGCGTCAGGAAAATCCGGTATTTTGCCGGCAACATTCCTCAAAAGCGGTGCCAATGACTTTCTGCGCAGCCCCTTCTGTCACGAAGAGTTTCTGTGCAGGGTGATGCAAAACCTTGAATTGCTGGAAAGCGTGGAAACCATCCGCCGGGTCGCCAATTCTGACTATCTGACAGGCCTGCCGAACCGCCGTCACTTTTTCTACACGGTAGCCACCCGCTACCGCCAGCATGTGGAACGCCAGTCACTGGCCCTTGTAGACCTTGACCATTTCAAACGCATTAATGACACCTACGGCCACGATGCCGGTGATGCCGTGCTGAAAACGGTGGCAGAGTTAATCAGCTCGCTGTTTAACGATGTACCGGCAGCACGATTCGGCGGTGAAGAGTTCTGTATTTATCTGCCGGATATGGCTTCTGAAGATGCCCTCAGGCGGATGGAAAATTTCCGCGCGGTAGTTGCAGAAACTCCGGTACTCTACAAAGATAAGTTGCTTAGTGTGACAGCGAGTATCGGATTAATCAGTGCTTTCGATGACAACCTTGAAACCCTGCTCGGCGATGCAGACAAACTGCTTTACACCGCCAAATCTCAGGGTCGTAATCAGGTTTGCTCCCGCGCAATCTGAAGCTTTTTCCGCTGCTGACGGTAGGCCCGTAACGAATCGGTACTGAATACCACCAAAGCCAGCCACACAAAAACAAATGTAACCATTTTGGTCATATCAAAGGGCTCGCCGTAAACAAACAGCGCCAGCATAAACATGATTGACGGTCCGATATACTGGAAGAACCCCAGCGTGGAATACATGATACGGCGGGCTGCGGCAGTAAAGCACAGCAATGGCGCAGTGGTTACAATACCCGCCGCAAACAGCAGTGCATTAAGTTGCCAGTCATTATGCAACATATTGCTGTGTTCACTGGCAAACCCTACCCAGTAAATCAGCGCGAAAGGTAACAACAGGGTTGTTTCAATGAAGAGTCCGGGCAATGAGTCCACCGCCACTTTCTTTCTCAACAAACCATACACACTGAAAGTCATCGCCAGCACCAGCGCAATCCAGGGAAGTTGACCATAAGTCACAATGAGAATAGTGACGCCGGTTGCAGCCAGACCAACCGCCACTTTCTGCGCCGGACGCAATACTTCACCCAGGAACAAACGGCCGAAGAACACATTGATCAGCGGATTGATATAGTAACCCAGACTGGCATCAAGCAAATGGTCATTGTTAATCGCCCAGATAAAAAGCAGCCAGTTTGCTCCCAGTAGTAAACCCGCAAAAAACAGCACCTGCATCACTTTGCGGCTGCGCAGTGCTGCCATCACCTTTGGCCCCTGCTTCAGTGCCAGCACTAACACCAGCAGAATGACCGCAGACCAGATAATTCTGTGCATCAGCACATCCATGGCCGGCAGAACCTGAAGCTGTTTAAAGTAAACCGGCGCTACGCCCCACATAATGTAGGCCGCGATGGCACAAATTACACCGGTACGGGTAGCGCGGGATGCTGCAAGGCTTTGCAAGTCGTTCAATGACGTTCCTTGTTAGAAGAGAAAGTTGCATTGTCTCCTGCCGGTACAAACCGAAGCAAGTCTGTACCGGTAAAATGCCGGGCACTTATGATGGTCTGCCGGCGCTAGAGCAGAAACAGGGTACCCAGACCAAGAAAGGCAACAAATCCTACAATATCGGTCACGGTGGTGAGGATCACCGAGCCGCTGAGCGCAGGGTCGATATTCAGTTTTTCCAGCAACACAGGCAGAAATACACCGGCCAGGGCTGCTGACACGATGTTCACCAGAATTGCCAGACAAATCACCACGCCCAGCGCCGCACTTGAGAACCAGAAAGAGGCCACTATGCCAATAATGATGGCCCAGATCACGCCGTTCAGGCCGCCAACTTTAAGCTCTTTCATCATCAGGGCACGGAAGTTAGCTTTGGTTACCTGCCCAAGTGCCAGACCACGGACAATCAGTGTGAGTGTCTGGCTGCCGGCAATGCCGCCCATACTGGCAACCACCGGCATCAGCACCGCCAGTGCCACAACCTGTTGTAACGTGCCTTCAAACATACCGATAAACCAGGACGCCAGAAACGCTGTGAGTAGGTTGATACCCAACCAGAGTGCACGGTTGCGGGCACTCTTCGCGACAGGCGAGAATAAATCCTCGTCTTCATCCATACCGGCAGATGCCATCACCTGACGTTCATAATTTTCATTCACCAGCTCACTGGCGGACGTTACATCCAGCCGTCCCAGTAACTTATTGCAGTCATCCACCACAGGTAATGATGCAAAGCCCGAACGTTGTAATTGCAAAGACGCCGCGGTGGTATCGTCGGTCCCCTTAAGCACAGGCATATTCTCAACCGTCAACTCCACCAGAGGCACATGCTCCGGCGCGCCGAACACTTTGGTTAGCTTTACCGCTGCTGAAAACTGACCGGAGCGGTTGGTCAGAAAAAGGGTGTCACAGTGCCCCGGCACATTACGGCGGATAAGCCGCAATGCATCACGCACTTTTGCGTTGATAGGCAATACCAGTTGTTCGTGGGAGAGCCAGTGACCGATTTCGTCATCACTGAACTGTGTCGCTTCACGGAAGAATGCCTGTTGCTGGGTATCCAGTGCTTTAAATGCGAGGTCAATCAACCGTGACGGCAGTGAATCCATCAGTTCCAGCAGTGATTCAGCTTCGATGTCGGCAAACATCAGTGACCATTCACTGTCAGGCGTGGCGTCGATGAGGATTTCCCGCGGATCGCTACGCATCTCTACCAGCACGTCGATTTTTCTGTCCCGGGGCAAGCCTTCCCAGGTGGCAATCCGGTGCTCTACCGGTAACGATTCAAGGACTGTTGCAACAGAAACATCGTCTTCACTGGCCAGTGTGGTTAATACGGCAGCGGGATCGTCGTTTTGCGCCTCTGATACGAGTTCTTCAATCAGATCGGGTAACGGTTCAGCCATATTACTCTCCTTCACATTCGATGCTGCTGATGTTAGCTTTTTTTTCCGCTAACACAACAACATATAGCAAACTGTACTGCAAATGCCGTGAACACTTGCGCGAAAACACGTAAAATCCCCCGGCAATGACGATTATCGAATCCCCCACCCCTGAAAAATTGCCGGAAAGCGATACTGCGACACCTCTTGAAGTGCTGTCGAAGGTATTCGGCTACAACAAATTCAGAGACGGCCAGGAAGCCGTTATCAATGCGGTGGTTGATGGCCGGGATGCTCTGGTGTTATTACCCACAGGCGGCGGTAAATCCCTTTGTTACCAAATTCCTGCGCTTGTTAGAGAAGGGGTTGCGGTAGTAGTTTCTCCATTGATTTCACTGATGCAGGATCAGGTCGAACAACTGCGGGAAGCCGGGGTGAGTGCTGCGTACATCAACTCCACACAGGATCAGGAACAGCAGCAATCAGTACTCAGCCGCATTACCGGTGGCACGTTGCAACTGTTATACGTCTCGCCGGAAAAATTGCTCACTTCCTGGCTGATGTCTTTTCTGCAGTCGCAAACGGTTTCACTGTTTGCCGTGGATGAAGCGCACTGTGTGTCTCACTGGGGTCATGACTTCAGACAGGATTACCGTGCTCTCGGTCTGCTGAAACAACGTTTTCCCTCTATTCCGGTAATCGGATTAACCGCCACGGCAGATGCAGCCACACAAGCCGATATTCTGGTGCAGCTTAATCTTCAGGATCCGTTTGTATACAAAGGCAGCTTCGACCGGCCGAATATCCGCTACCGTGTCATGCCCAAATATAAAGCCTTTGACCAGGTACGGGATTACGTAAAACAGCAGGATGGCAGCGGTATTATTTATTGCAACAGCCGCGCGAAAGTGGACGACCTTCATGCAAAACTACACCGCGAAGGCATCAGCTGTGCCGCCTATCATGCCGGTAAAGATGCAGACGAGCGGGAATATGTTCAGCGCCGTTTTCTGAATGATCAGGTGGACATTGTCATTGCCACCGTGGCTTTCGGTATGGGCATTAACAAATCTAACGTGCGGTACGTGGTGCATCATGATGTACCGCGAAGTATTGAAAATTACTATCAGGAAACAGGCCGGGCCGGACGTGACGGGCTGGAGTCTGAAGCCATGCTGTTGTTCGATGAAAAAGATGCCGCCAGGGTACGCCAGTGGATTGACCAGGGAGAAGCAACGGACCGGCTGGATGTGGAGATTCAAAAGTTTGCGTCAATGGAAGCATTTGCCGAAGCGCAAACCTGTCGCCGTCAGGTGCTGCTGAATTACTTTTCTCAGTACAGTGATACCGCCTGTGGCAACTGCGATATATGCATTGACCCGCCGAAGCTGATTGACGGGCTGGTTATCGCCCAGAAGATCCTGTCTTGTATTTTACGCCTGAATCAACAGGCCGGTTCGCAATATGTTATCGACGTGATACGGGGCAAGGCACTGAAGCGCATTCAGGAAGCCGGCCACCACCAGCTCAGCACCTATGGTATTGGTAAAGAAAAGCCTGACGGATACTGGCACAGTATGATTAACCAGTTAATCCACAAAGGTCTGGTGAGAGTCGATTTAACCGCCGGTGCCATGCTCAGACTAAACGAGAATGCCCGTTCTGTACTTAAAGGGGAAGTCCCTCTTGAACTGGCAGTGCCAAGGCTCAGCTTTAAACCTGATGCACGGGTAAGTAAAGCGCCCGCTGTTTACGATAAAGCACTGTTCAAGCGCCTTAAGCATTTGCGTAAGTCACTGGCTGAAGAGCACAGCGTACCGCCTTACGTTATTTTCAGTGATGCAACGCTGGCAGATATGGCGGCGAAAACCCCGACTACGGTTAACGATTTCCTGGATATCAGCGGCGTGGGTAAAACCAAACTGGAACGCTATGGTGAAGCGTTCCTGCAGATGATAAACGATTATCTCGAAAGTACTCTGAACGACTGAGCCGGCACACCGTTACCTCTGAAATCTCAGGCATAATCGTACTCACCGCCTTTTTCCAGCGCCCGCTGATAGGCAGGCCGGTCATGAATTTTTTTCACCCACGCCTTAATCGCCGGATAATCATCAGCCTGCCCCATGGCAACCAGTGTTTCCAGCGGAAACAGCATCTGCACATCAGCGCCGGTGGGTTCCGTACCTGCGAACCAGGCATGATTCTGCAGATGGGACTCGGTGAATTTTAAACTCTGGATAAGATTCGGCTTGTAGTAAGCGTCCATAATGCCGTCGAGGATTTTTTTCGCCAGTGGTCTTAACAGCGCCGGTACTTTCTGTTTTGCTTTTGAGAACACCAGCATCGCCACTCTGGGAGGCATCAGCGATCCCTCAGCAAAATGCAGCCAGAACAGATATTGCTGGTAGCTACTTTCTTCCTCCGGCACAGCAAATGCGCCATTTCCGTAATGCCGCACCACGTATTCAACAATGGCGCCGGACTCTGCCAGAGACACATTCTCAGTGGTCAGAACCGGAGAACGGCCAAGTGGATGTACCGCTTTCAGCTCCACCGGCGCAAGACCCGTCTTCGCATCCCGCTGGTATTTCTCCAATTTGTACTCAACATTCAGCTCCTCCAGTAACCAGAGTAACCGTTGCGACCGCGAATTATTTAAATGATGAATCGTTAACACGTCTCAATACTCCTTGTTGAGTGGGATTGCCGTGGTTAGTGGGATTATTATTGATTACGCTCTCTTCCGGGGCTGAGTTTATAATTAATTTTTAGTAATCTACATAGCCTGATGTTAACTGGAAATCAGTATCAAAACACATCAGACTAATTTTCCCGAATTTCTTAAGGCCCCCATGAAGCTTACTCACAGTTATGCCAGCGCACTGTCATCCATGGTTTCCCCTGTAAAACCGGCAGTGCTTAAGCAACAACAATTGCGCCTGGTGAACCGGCCACTGGCGGCACAATTGGGCCTGCCTGAGGCATGGTGGACAGATAATCACATTACCACGTTACTGGCGGATGAAAGCTCAGCACTTTGCGAAAGCGCAGTGGCTCAGAAATATGGTGGTCATCAGTTTGGCCAGTGGAACCCTTTTCTTGGCGACGGCCGCGGCTTACTGCTGGCAGAAGCGGTGGATACAGAAGGCAAAGTAACAGACCTGCACCTCAAAGGCGCCGGTCCGACACCTTATTCCAGAGGCGCAGACGGCCGCGCGGTATTACGCTCAACGATCCGCGAATACATTGGCGGCGAAGCATTGCATGCCCTTGGTATTCCCTCATCACGAAGTTTGTGCCTCTTCAGCAGCGCAGAAACCGTTTTCCGGGAGCAGCCGGAACAGGGAGCGATGATGATCCGCACCTGCCCAAGTCACATACGCTTCGGGCATTTTGAATACTTCTTCCACAGCGGCGAAAAAGACAAGCTCAATGCACTGTTTGACTACACGTTGGCTACCCACTTCCCGGAATGCCTCGATGCTGCAAATCCTCATCTGGCCCTGCTCACGGCCATCACTTTACGTACCGCACGGCTGATTGCGTTGTGGCAAACTCACGGTTTTGCCCATGGCGTGATGAATACCGACAATATGTCTGTGCACGGGATTACCTTTGATTACGGGCCTTACGCATTTATGGACGGGTTTAAGGCTGATGCCGTCTTTAACCACTCTGATCATCAGGGACGCTACGCATTTGATCAGCAACCTGGTATTGGCCTGTGGAATCTGAACGTACTGGCGCACTGCTTTTCTGACCACTGCTCCGTAGACGAAATCCGCTCTGCTCTGCAACGCTACGAACCGGCGTTTATCAGTCAGTTCGGCAATGCGATGTGCCGGCGGATGGGACTGGAAAGCACCTCTCCCTCTTCCATGCCTGTGGTTAATCAGTGGCTTAATATGCTGGAACAACAACTGTCAGACTACACATATTCTTTCAGAAAGTTAGCACTTACAAATCTCTCAGACATTAGCTGTCAGCTACGTGATGATTTTATTGATCGTGAGACATTTGATAACTGGTGGCAAAATTACCGCTCATTACGGTTTGAACAGTCGACGCAGCCTGAGGATATCCGCCCGTTTAATCCGGCGGTGATCCCGCGAACCCATCTTCTACAACAAGCCATTGAAGATGCAGAAAGCGGCGACTTTACAACCTGTGAGCAATTGCTGGAGGCATGTATTTCGCCCTTCGATACGCGATGGGACAGCCACCCTTTCAGTACACCATCAAAACAAACCCGCGGAGGTATGCTGTCGTGCAGCAGTTAACAGCAGAAGCTCTGAAACAACAAGCCAAAAGGCAGGACGAACTTATTTTACTGGCGTTTCCCCTGCCTGATACACCGGCCAGAGCAACCCAATTTGCTAACCGGTTAGGTGCACTACTGGATGCTGTGCCTCAGCCTCCTGAATGGGGCGCTGATCGTATGCAGGTTATTTATTCTGCCGGAGAATTACGTTTTCTCCTTTGCATTGAATGGTTATGTGATGCCATGTGGCTGGAGCCCGCTGGCGGCGTCGCGAGTAATACAGACACTTTATGGCAGCACATCAACTCAAAATAGGATTCGTGATCCTGCAAGGTTTGTATTAGTATAAAAAACAATCAAAACAAGATGGTGCGAGCAGGGAATGAGACGTGCTGAGCGGGCGGGAGCCGGCAATTTTTTTGTCACAGTGTTACTGATAATAACCGGGCTGTTGTTCAGTCCGCTGTGCAGTATTGCCGCCGATAAACTTCTATCCCGCGATTTTGTGTCAGTCAACCTGAATGCCGAAGTACCGGTTTATGTTGCCGGCGACAACCTCACCCCCTCAGAAGCCCTGAAGAACCGCTCAAACCTGCCTGTCAGCGATTCATTAATGCCCCTTGAGGATGGCGAGGCGTTATGGCAGTTCATTGATGTCCATTCCGTTCTCGACCGTGCGTCGTCACTGGTAGTCAGTATTGAAAAGCCCGGCGTTGATGAGGCCGGTGTTTACACGCTGGACGCCCGTGGCAACCTGCTAAGCGCCACGGTTCTAACCGCTTCTGAACCGGTAGCAGAGTATTACCGGCAGGGCGCACTGGTTGTTCCTGTTACGTTACAGGCTGGCGTCACCACCACACTGGCCGTCAGGTTGAAAGATCATGGCTTCCGCGCATTTCCGGTGTATTTGTGGGACACCCAAAAGCTGGCGGAGCGGCAACAAAATAATTTACTTCTTTTCGGCCTTACCACAGGTTCACTGACCGTGCTGTTCGGCTATTTCTTGCTGACCTGGTTGTATAAACAGACCCGCAGCAGATTCTGGCTGTCAGCACTGGCCGCAAATTGCCTGTTAATTCTGGTCTGGGTACAAGGGGAACTGGTTACTACCAGCGGCCTGCAACAACACTTTGAAATTATATTCACTCTGTTGATGCTGATGGTATGCTTTGTTCTTTTGAAACTGACCCGCCACTTCTTCACCCGTGTGCCTCAGCGCGTCCATCTTCTGCAAAGTATCGCCCTTGGCGCACTGGCTATTGCCGCACTGGCATTAGGTAATCCGTTATTCACGTTCAGTACAGGCTGCTTTGTAATGCCTGCATTTACCACTCTGTTTGCCCTTGAAGCACTGATATATCGCGATCGCCGTATTCCGTCCCTCACCTTCATATACCTGCTCGCCTGGGGGCTGTTCATGGTGGCGTTTACCCATTGTTTTTCTAACATGGTAAACGGGATATCTTTTGACGATGTTTCACCGGTCATGGAAATCCTTATCGTGGTGCTGTCGGTGATGGCACTGGGAATTGGTGCTGAAATACAGGAGCGCACGGTAAGTGATGATCAGCTCTCTACCCAGCGCCGCCGGATATCTGATCTCCAGCGCTTTTACGATCTGTTCCGCACTGCCGCAGAAGGGCTGTATACCTCTACCCTTGATGGCAAGCTCAAAACGGTCAACCCTGCTATGTGTGCCGTATTTGGCTATGACAGTGAAGGCGATATGCTCAAATCTGTCACCAACACAGCCACCTTCTATGCAGATGAAAATGACCGTAAGGCGCTGGTCGCCGAGTTGCTTGAGAAAAATGTGATTCTGGGAAAAGAAATCCGCGGTACCCGGGCTGATGGCAGTGAGTTCTGGTTTTCACTCTCCTGTCAGTTAAAACGGGAAAGTGATGATATTTACCTTTACGGTTCGGTATTTGACATCACCAGCCGCAAAGAAATGGACTTAAGCCTGCAATACCTCGCCAGCCACGATTCCCTCACCGGCGCGATGAACCGCAGAGAATTTGAATTGCAACTGGCCAGCGCGATGCAGGCACGTACAGAAAACTCTCCGCCGGTTATCCTGCAATACCTCGACCTGGACAGATTTAAAACAGTGAACGATACCTGTGGTCATAAAGCAGGTGACAGACTCATTAAAGAAATTGCCAGCTTGCTGAAATCCACATTAGGCAACCGGGGTCTGCTGGCCAGGCTGGGAGGCGATGAATTTGCGGCTTTATACACAACTGAAACAGAAGAATCAGCATTCTTGTGTGGTAACAAGATGCTGAATGCGGTGCAGGCTTACCGGTTTGTATGGGATAACCAGGTATTTAACCTGGGTGTCAGTATCGGCATGGTGAACAGTGATCAAATCGATGCCAGTGCGGAGCATCTGTTAAGTCTGGCAGATAATGCCTGTTATATGGCCAAGCGGAACGGCAGAAATTGCATACATCAGTTAAAAGGCAATGATGAAGCGCTGCAACGTTACACCGAAGAACTCGACTGGGTAAAACGCATTCAGTCTGCCCTGCAATCCGGCGGCTTTGAACTTTATTACCAGCCGCTCATGCCTCTGCAAACGGAAGCCGGCGGTGATTACTTTGAAATTCTTGTACGTATGAAGGGGGACCGGGGCCAGATCTACGAACCGGCGGCATTTCTGCCAACAGCAGAAAGATACGATCTTTCTCCCCTCATCGACCAGTGGGTTGTTACCCATACGCTCAGCTGGCTGGGAGCGCATCCCGTTCAACTGGCTAACCTTGCCCAGTGCAATATTAATTTGTGCGGCACGGCACTGGCAGATGAAAATCTGAAACTGCAAATCCTGAAAGCCTTTGAGCAATACAATGTGCCTTACAGTAAAATTTGTTTTGAAATTACTGAAACTGCCGCCATTGTGCAGATGGACAGAACATTAGAATTTATCCGCACCTTTAAACAGTTAGGCTGTAAATTTGCCCTTGATGATTTTGGTACCGGATTCTCGTCCTACGGCTATTTACGGGATTTGCCTGTTAATTGCGTGAAAATTGATGGCAGCTTTGTTCAGGACATGCATACCAGTCCGGTGAATAAGGTACTGGTGTCGTCTATCAATGATGTGGCCAAGGCCATTGGCATGTCGACAGTCGGCGAATACGTAGAAAGCGCGCTGGCGATGGAATCCCTGCGTGCCATTGGTGTGGATTTCGCTCAGGGTTTTGCAATTGCTCACCCCGCTCCGCTGGATAATTTTGTCAGGTTGTGATACTCAGCACTAATCCATAAACAATTGCTATAATGCTCAGGCGCTAATCTTGTAAAATAGCGCATCATCCCCACATTATCGTGGATGTAACAGCAGGCATAGAAGTGCAATGACCAGTAAGCAACCGAAGTACGAATATATCAGTTCCGCCAAACTCCCTACCCGTATGGGTGAATTCCGCATTCACGGCTTTGTTGAATTAAGCGGACAGGAACATGTGGCATTATCTTACGGCTCGTGGAAAGAAAGCGACACCGTACCGATTCGTATTCATTCAGAATGCCTTACCGGTGATGCTTTATTCAGTACACGTTGCGATTGTGGCTTCCAACTGGAAAAGGCCATGCAAAATATTGTCGACCACGGTTTCGGTGTGATTCTGTATTTGCGCCAGGAAGGCCGGGGTATTGGCCTATTGAATAAAATCCGCGCTTACAACCTGCAGGACAGCGGCATGGATACCGTAGAAGCGAATGAGCATCTGGGTTTTGATGCAGATTTACGCAGCTACGATATCTGTAAACTCATGCTGGATACACTGAAAATCGGCAAAGTAGAGCTGATGACGAATAATCCCCGCAAACTGAAAGCGCTGGAAGACTTAGGCGTTGAAATTGTTGCCAGAAAGCCCATCGATCACGGCATGACAAAAGACAACAAACATTACCTGAAAACAAAAACCGAAAAGCTCGGCCACGTTTTCGACCCTCACATGTTCAAATAATTCTGACAAACCTGAACCACCCGTAACGGGTTGGTTCAGGTTTGGTTAATGTATAACCGGCTATAACGTTTCATATACTGATTACATTCCGTGACATTTTGCGGAATAACGGAGTGACTATGAAACCTGTTACCTTTGCCGTTATCGCTTCTCTGGCTGCCGGAACCCTGGTACTGCCATCCACAGCACTCAGTGCTGAAACACAGCAGATACAGCAGCAGAATGCGACCTATACCGACGCTGAACTCGACAGTTTGCTGGCGCCGGTTGCCCTCTATCCGGACACCATTCTTACTCACATTCTCATTGCATCCACTTACCCTCTGGAAGTGGTGGCTGCTGACCGCTGGCGTCAGTCTCATGCCGAAATGAACAGTGAGGAAGTGGAAGACGCAATTGAAGATTTCAACTGGGATCCCAGCGTTAAAGCAATCGTACCTTTCAGCGACATACTGCATACTTTAAGCAATGATCTCGACTGGCTACAGGCCCTTGGCGACAATGTACTAATCAGTCAAAGCCGTGTACTGGCCAGAGTTCAGGTATTGCGTCAGCACGCACTGAATGCCGGCACATTGACGGACAATGAATATCAGCGCATTGAGCGTGATCGTGAAGTGATTGTTATTGAACCGGTACGCAAAGAAATTGTGTATGTTCCCTACTACGATACGCGGGTAGTTTACGGCAGCTGGTGGCATCCGGCCATCGCCCCTGTGTACTGGCATCACCCTGTTCACTACCATCAAACCGCGTCTTTCTACTGGAATCCCGGGATCCGGCTGTCTACTACCTTCTATTTCGGTGGTATCAGCTGGCACGATCGCCATGTGATTGTTACTCGCCGGCCGGTGAAGCGCTTTTACTATGGTAGTGACATCAAGCGCTCTTACAGCCGTGATTATCAGCCATGGCAACATAGTGCGGAGCATCGCCGGGTGCGCTATTCAGACCGCGTCGTCAGCACGAAAAACACCCGTTACATCAATGACGCCCGGCCTGTGAGGCATAAAGTGGACTACAACAGCTCTTCCCGCAGCGCGCCCACTGTTGTAAGCCGCTCTGTTGTTAACAGACAGGAACCGGTCAGCCAGAAACATGTGAAACGGTATACCGGCAATGAAACAGATAAGCGCAGTACTCCGGACAAACAATACCGTCAGATTGAGCCACGGGCCAAAGGACCGGAGACTAACAACATTGTACGCCAGTCGCCGGACGTAAAGCGCTACACGCAGCCGGTACAGCAGGAACGTCAGGTTAAACAGTACAGGGCTCAGAACAGCTACGCCGCACAGGGAAATGGCAGAGACGCAGCCGTGAGCAGAAATCAGTATGCGGGGAAAAATAATGTCTCCCGCCAACAACCGGCTCCACGGCCGCAATATCATCAGCAAAGCCGGGAGAAAGTAAGTAACGGCGCGAGAATGCGGGACAAAGATTAACGCCGCGTTTTATTAATAAGGGCTCAGTCCGGCTGCAGCCCTTTTTTGTTTTCTTCAGCCTTCACCGTGACGGCTTACAAACACATCAACAAAACGGGCGGCGGAGGATTCATCGATATTAAAATAGAGCGATGGCTCAATGAGTTCCAGCTCCATAATTGCCCAGCCTGAATCAGTCCGGATGAGGTCGACTCTCGCATACAGATAGCTGTCAGGCATAGCATTGAGTGCCGCTTCACAGACACTTAGCATGCCAGCATCAGGGGTAAAAGCGGATAACCTGCCACCGTGCTCTTCCTGCACCCTGAAGTCGCCCGCCTTTGGTTGCTTCAACAAAGTGTGGCTGTACTGCCCGCCAAAGTAAAAGAGTGAGTACTCACCCTCGCCGGTAACACTTTGTAAAAAAGGCTGCACCATTAACTTACGGTTATGAAAAAGCTCACTCAGTTGAGCGGTGTAGTTTGCTGCATCACGACGATGAATGCGAAACGTATCGTCAGCATTGGCGCTCAGCGCCGGTTTGATCACCAGCTCGTCTGTTTCGAATACTTCAAATTGCTTAACAAACCAGTCTGCCGAAAAAGAGTCTGCCCAACTTGTAGGCACTACCGGTACGCCCTGACTTTCCAGCGACTGCAGATACGTTTTTTCAATGTTCCACTTCATGAGAGACAAGGGGTTGTGAAGCGTGGCCTGTGAAGCTTCAATGCGCTCAAGGCACGCAATAAATCCATCAGGATCCTGCTGATAATCCCAGGGACTTCGCACAATCACATGGCTAAATCTGTTCCAGTCCACGGATCCATCCCGCCAGGCAACGGTTTCAACATCGTAGCCATGTGCGTTGAAATGAGGGATAAGCATTTCATCGTAAACGAAGAAATCTTCAAGGGCCGACGTATCCATTGAAAGAAAAGCAATCACAGACATAACTAC
Source organism: Alteromonas sp. ABV2_168 (assembly GCF_056161165.1). NCBI lineage: Bacteria > Pseudomonadati > Pseudomonadota > Gammaproteobacteria > Alteromonadales > Alteromonadaceae > Alteromonas > Alteromonas sp. ABV2_168. The sequence goes on from NZ_JBSWYQ010000002.1 coordinate 134,223, forward strand.
TCCGTCCGGACAGATTAAAATTCGATAACCAACTGACCACTTTCCACACGCATATCCCGTGGCAAACGGTTACCCAGTATAGACAGGTTCAGATCTTTAAAATTCACCAGCAGGATCACCGGTGCAGACTGCCCTTTAAGCTGTTCAGCCCAGCGCAGGATGTCCTTCTCATTTTCCAGTGTGCTGCTCAGCACGTTAAAATCATCCAGTTTGGGGCGGATGATCTGCAACTCGCCTTTACTGCCGTCATAAAACAGTTCACCACTTAATCTGGCTGCCGCTTCCATCTTCTGACCGCCCTGCGTACCCAGCAAATTCACTTCTACAGCCACGTTATTATCAGCTTGCAGAAACAATGACGGGTCGCTGATAACAACCTTCATATCCTGGTAATACTGCGTTTGCGGAAAGGTCATCCGCACAACCTGATTCAGGTCCTGCTGAGACAAACGAAACGTAAATGCCTGTGCCTGCGTAACAAAAAACATCATTGCTACAGTTAACGCAAAGGTGAAACGGGTTAGATTACGCATAAGACCTCGTGGTAAATTTAGCTCGCGCTACTTTAACACAGACACAAAAATTAACGCAGCACAGGGATCCCATATTATGACGGGTACAGCATTTTTAACCGCCTACATTATTTCAGCTGACGGCAATGCCCGGGCGCTTGAGCAGAACGAACTGACAAAGCCCTGCCAGCCTGATGAATACAAATGGGTGCACGTACAAAGTGACGCACTTGACTCTGCAGCTATTCTGGCAGATTTATCAGTAACCAGCGCCATCAGTGATGCGCTGTGTGCGCCTGAAACCCGCCCGAGGGCTATGCAGCTGGATCATGGCGTGCTGTCGTCCTGCAAGACGAGTTGAGAAACCGGATTGCTGACCAGCAAGGAATGCGAATGTATGTACTGTCCATGGTCACCGCCATCTTCCTGCCACTGTCTTTTCTTACCGGCGTATTCGGCATGAATGTAGCCGGACTGCCGGGGACAGAATCTCCGGGCGCGTTTACCCTATTGATGAGTGCAATGGGCGGACTGGCCGTGGTTATGCTGATTGCGATGCTGTGGAAGCGGTGGCTGTAATACGAACAATTTAAGCGACAATTGCGCCTGATTAGACAAAAGTGCCATGGAGCAGTACACATATGCGTACTATGCTATGCAATACTTTGATCTGGCGCACATCGTTGACAGAAAGTTGTCCTATACTCAGTGCGTAGATATTTACATTGAGGACGCCCCATGCAATATCCCTGGATTCTTGACGGTCACAGAATCTTTCGCATTATATTGCCCGTACAGTTTGCGCTTGCTGTAGCAATCGGTTTTTACACCGGCGAACTGTTACCCGCCTTTATCTTCGGTATTCCTATTGTCGCACTGCCGCTGTTTTTCAGTTTTACCCAACCGGGCTCTCTGCTAAGCAGGGCGACAATCGCCATTGCCGTGCAGTTGATGGCAGCACTGCACATTAACCAGACCTTTGGCCTCATTGAGTGGCACTTCGAAATATTCGTTCTTCTGGCCATCCTTGTTGTATTCCGCGACTGGCTGGTAATTGGCATTTCTACCGCCGTTGTTGCGGTTCATCACATCGGCTTTTTCGTACTGCAGACTCAGGGAGCGGGTGTTTTCATCTTTGAAGAAGGGCACATCACTTTCTTCATTCTGGTTTTACATGCCCTGTTCGCTATTGCTGAATGTGTGGCGCTTATGTATGTTGCCAAACGCTCCCACGACGAAGGCGTCAATGCGTTTGCCCTCAGTAATACGGTATCTCAGGTACTCGCACAACGGGACCGCATTGACCTGACTATTAAAATCCCGCAGGACAACAAAGGCATCAGTCAGTTTGCTGATTTGCTCATGCAAATTAAGTCTCTGGTGGCCAACGCCCGCCAGTTAACTGACAAAGTGGCCTCGTCCAGTGAAGTCATAAAGTCAGCCACGGTAGAACTGAGCCGTACCAGTGCCGAAAGTGCCAATGAGGTCAGCAGCGTTTCATCCGCCTCTGAAGAAATTGCAGTGTCGATGCAGCTGACGACAGAAAGAACCCAGCTTGCCAACGATAAAACCAGTCAGGCTTCCTCACTCACCGGCGATTCAAAGCAAGCCATAGATGCAACGGCAAGCTCCATCGCTTCACTTAAGAGTGTGCTGACTCAGGCAGCAAAAACCAATGCCGAACTCAATGAACGGTGCAGTAACATTTCAGATGCCATGCGCTCTATCACCGCGGTAGCCGAGCAAACAAACCTGCTGGCACTGAACGCGGCAATTGAGTCCGCCCGTGCCGGCGAACATGGTCGCGGCTTCGCGGTGGTAGCAGACGAAGTTCGCACGCTGGCAATCCGCTCGAAAGAAAGTGCGGATGAAATCACCACCATTACCGAACAGTTAGTTGCCAGCACCGCCAGCTCCGTGGAGCAGATGCAGACCTGTATTACTCTGGTAGACAAGGCAGTAGAAGATTCCTCCAATGCCAGCTCAGCCATGTCTGAAATTGAAGGACAAATTTCGTCGGCCTCTGAGCACATGACTGAAGTGGCAAGTTCTGCCGTTGAACAGGAAGCCGCTTCCCAGTCTATTGCGGAAAGTACGGCGAAAATGCACGAGCTGTCTCAGGAAGAAGCCGCCACAGCAGCGCAACTTGAGCAACAGGTAGTACAACTTTCTTCACTGTGCAGGGACATGCAGGCAGCCATACAGAAATTCAGCGTATGATGAAGGGCAAAGCCAGCTGGCTGTTGATGATTGTCTGGCTTTGCTTATTAATGACCGGTCTGTGGGTGTACGGCGGGAATCAGACAGTCCCTTTTGATCCCGACCTTACCCTCACATCCGCTTCTCAGGACAAAGACTTCGATACACGTTTTGTTTCTGAAATGGCAAAGGCCGGCATCACTCCCGGCACCATCGTTCACCTTGAAGCAGACACGCCTTGTTTCTGCAATTCCCTGAGCCGGCAGCATCAGAAAGAGCTGACAAACCTGCTGCAGGATGGCGGCTACAATTTTAAAACACTGAACATCAACGAATATTCTTCGCTCGTTGCTGAAATCCCCAGCTTTCCAGCCGTTGCCGTCATCGACAGTAAAAACCAGCTCCGGTATCTGGGTGCTTATGCAACAGGACTCGGCTGCTATACCGGCGATGATCTTGTCACCACTATCGCCGCAGAAGTACAAAAACCGGATTTCAACGGCGCCATGCTGAACATAGCCGGCGAAGGCTGCTATTGCGCAGTTAAAAGTTGACGGCTGGGAGGTTCGCAGAGCGGGGAGCAAAGTACCCCGCAAAACTCGCTGTAAATCCATCCCTGGAAGCTCGGCAGCCGCATCCATGCGGCTGACGGTTTTGCAGGTTACTTTGCTCCCTGCGGCTCTTTACGAACACCAGGCAGACTAAGTTTCTGTAACGAGTTTTGCAGGCAACATCTCTCTCCCACCGATGCTAATCAGAATCACGCGCCGCCGGTTTCGTTGGCGTCGCCCTGTAAGCCTTTAATGTGAGCGACAACGGAGCGGGCCAGGGCACTGTGGTTGTAGCCACCTTCCAGTGTGCTCACGATTCTGCCGTGGCAACAGGCATCAGCGACTTTTCGCAGTTCTGCGGAGATCCACTTGTAATCGTCTTCCCGCAAGCGTAAATGCGCCATGTGGTCTTCTGCATGGGCATCGAACCCTGCAGAAATCAGGATCAGCTCGGGTTTATAGTTCTTCAGTGCATCAAACCAGTAAGACACTTTTTCCCGGAATGCTTCACCTGTCGCTCCGGCGTCCAGTGGCACTCCGAAAATGTTGCTGGCAGAAACCGGTGCGCCGCTATGGGGATAGAACGGGTGCTGGAACGATGAGCACATCATAATGCGCTCATCACCGGCAATAATATTCTCCGTGCCATTACCGTGGTGTACGTCAAAATCCACAATGGCTACCCGGCTTAAATCATATTGTTTCAATGCATAACGGGCAGCGACAGTAATATTGTTAAACAGGCAGAACCCCATGGCCGAGGCGTATTCTGCGTGGTGACCCGGCGGGCGCACGGCACAAAATGCCTGCCGGTCCTCTCCGTCCATTACCCAGTCAACAGCATCAATACCGGCTCCTGCAGCATACAGCGCAGCGCTCAGCGTAATGGGGGTCATACCGGTATCGTCTTCCACCCACACCAGACCCGTTTTCGGCGAGCGTTCAAAAATACTGTCGACATAGTAGGGGTCATGGGCTAAGACCAGATGTTCCTTTTTACAAGGTTTTGCATCGGCATGCTGGCAGGTCATTTCCAGGCCTGACGCCAGTAACTGATCGTCGATGGCGTACAAGCGGTCCGGGGATTCCGGATGGTCATGCCCCACATCATGATGCAGGCAGTCCTTGCCGCGAAATATCCTCACTGTCACGCTTCATCCTCCAGTTTCAATTCCAGTTCAACATCGCTGGGATCACTGGAAAACAGGCGCTTAAAATTAGCATTCTCGAAAATCGCAATCATCGGCTTATTTTCAGCCCGCACATAGGCCAGCATGCGGCGCATCTTTCTGGCTTTGGCGATATCAATCAGTCGGGACAACAGTAACTTGGCCATGCCCTTCCCTTGCTGATTTTCACGGGTAACAAATGCTGCTTCGCAGGAATTATCTTCAGGATTAAAGTAGAACCGGCCCACCGCGTGAATCGTGATCCGCGAACCTTCCTGACGCACAATACACAAGGCCGCATCAGTGCGCTGATCCACACTCACCAGATTACAGGATTTCTCCCGTGACATTTGTTTAGGGTCATAGTTGTAACGCAGGCGCAGCGTCTCTTTCGTATGGGAATAGAAAAACTCCTGAAGACGGCGTTCATCTGCCGGATTCAGCGGCCGCAGATAATAGGTCTCCCCCTGAATCACCAGTTTTTGTAACTGAATTGCGCCCAGTTCAGGAATATCCGTCGGGTACTTTTCCTGATAATGGGGCACCCAATAATTCTTGCGGACTTCTTCCAGCAACTGCCCCCTGAATTTCGGGTGCGCCACACGGATAAGCTCCATGGCGCGCTCGCGGATACTCTTGCCCCGCAAAGACGCCACGCCGTATTCAGTTACCACGTAGTGTACATTCCCGCGGCTGGTCACCACGCCCGCCCCTTCTGTGATACAGGGCTTTATGCGGGATACCGTTTCGTTTTTTGCCGTAGAAGGCAAAGCAATGATGGGTTTACCGCCTTTACTCATAGACGCGCCGCTGACAAAATCAACCTGCCCGCCAATGCCGCTGTAAAAATCGTAACCAATGGAATCAGCCACCACCTGTCCGGTGAGATCCACTTCAAGAGCACTGTTTATGGCTACCATTTTGTCGTTTTTGGCGATGTTGGTAGGCTTATTCACATAACTGCTGGGATAAAACTCAATATGCGGGTTGTTATCAATGAAGTCATATAGTTTGCGGGTACCGATAGCAAAACTGGTCACCACTTTTCCAGGGTGAAAAGTCTTCTTCCGGTTGGAAATCGCACCGGATTCAATCACTTCAATAATACTGTCTGTGAGCATTTCACTGTGAATGCCCAGGTCTTTATGGTGAAGTAAATACTTTAACGTGGCGCTGGGAATTTTACCGATGCCGAATTGCAGGGTTGAGCCGTCTTCCACCAGCATCGCCACATATTGCCCAATCCTTTCAGTAATACTGTCTATGGGTGGCGGGGCTACCTCAACCAGCTCCTGGTCCGCCTGAATACATGCTGTAATTTCGCTGATATGAATATAGGAATGTCCTGATGTGCGCGGAACAGATTCATTGATTTGCGCAATCACAATATCGCAATGCCGGACTGCCGACATGCATATATCCACCGATGCACCCAACGAGCAGTAACCGTGCTCATCCGGCGGACTCACGTTTACCAGCACCGCATCCAGTTGCAGTGTGCCGTCAGTAAACAGGCTGGATATTTCAGATAAGAACACTGGCGTGTAGTCGGCCCTTCCTTCATCTACAGCACGGCGCACTTCTTCGCCACCGATAAAAAAGGTGTTTACCTTAAACAGCTGCCGGTGTTGCTCCTTTGCCCAGCGCGTGTCGCCCAACGCCAGCATGTGCACCATTTCAATGTCACTGAAGCCTGTACTGTGATCGATAAGATCCTGAATGAGAGCATAAGGTACAGAGGCATTACCGCCTACAAATACACGACAGCCCGATTTGATGAGTTGGTTCCATACCGGTTTTGGAGGTAAAACCACAGCCATGTCAGCATTCTCCGCATCAATACGTTTTACAGCATGACCGGCATCTTGCCATATTCTGCTCTGAAGGTATTGATCGGAATTAATTTTTAAGACTAAAAGCGGACACGGAACAGACACGCAAGACGTTTAAAAGGCGGGAAATAAAAACGCCGCCCTGCAAGCTGCAGGGCGGCGTCATTCAGAAGTGCTACGGATTACTCTTCTTCAGTGGCTTTCTTTGCGCCAAACCACTTCACGACCATTACATAGAACATAGGTACGAAGAAGATAGCCAGGAAGGTTGCGGCGAACATACCACCCATTACAGCGATACCGATAGCGTTCTGGCTTTCAGAGCCCGCGCCGGAGGAAATAGCCAGCGGCGTTACACCCAGAATGAAGGCCATTGACGTCATCAGGATAGGACGAAAACGTTGCCTGGCGGCAGTCGATACCGCTTCCATCAAGTCCATACCGTGCTCGTACTGTTCCTTAGCGAATTCCACAATCAGAATGGCGTTTTTCGCTGCCAGACCCACTGTGGTTAAGAACGCTACCTGCAGGTAAACATCGTTCGGCAAACCGAATAACCACGCGGCGACTACCGAACCTAATATACCTAACGGTACTACCAGCATAACGGCGAATGGTACAGACCAGCTTTCATAAAGTGCAGCAAGACACAGGAATACCACCAGAATAGACAATGCATAAAGCATAGGCGCCTGTGAGCCGGCGGCCTGTTCTTCATAAGACAAGCCGGACCATTCCAGACCGAAGCCCGGTGGTAACTGCTTCACCAGTTCCTGTGCCACGGCCATTGCTTCACCAGACGATACGCCCGGTGCAGGACTACCCTGAATATTCACAGCAGACACACCGTTGAAACGTTCCAGTTTAGGTGAGCCGTAATTCCACTCTACTGTAGAGAACGCACTGAACGCTACCATGTCACCATCGCTGTTGCGCACGAACCATTTTTCCAGATCTTCAGGATCCATACGGTAAGCGGCATCAGCCTGCATATACACACGCTTGATACGTCCGGCGTCAATGAAGTCATTCACGTAAGTAGAACCCCAGGCGATGCTGAGCGTGCTGTTAATATCACTGAGTGACAAGCCAAGTGCAGACGCTTTTTCACTGTCGATGTTAATCTTGAACTGAGGTACATCGCTCAGGCCATTCGGACGTACACCGACCAGCTTCGGATTCTGCGCCGCCATGCCCAGGAACTGGTTACGGGCATTCATCAAAGCTTCGTGGCCGTTACCGGCGCGATCGACCAGTTGGAAGTCAAAGCCTGTTGCGTTACCCAGTTCACGGATTGGTGGCGGTAAAATCGGGAATGCCATGGCATCTTCGATTTGCCCCAGAGCACCGTAGGCCTGGTTAATAACGGTAAACGCACTGCTGGACTCGTCCCGTTTCTCCCAGTCGACCAGGTGAGCAAAGGCCATCCCTGAGTTCTGCGCAGCACCGGTGAAACTGAAGCCGACAATGGTAAACATGTCTTTCACCACATCGCCTTTGGTGTCCAGGAAGAAATCTTCCACCGTCTTCATCGATTCCAGCGTACGGCCGGCTGTTGCGCCCGGAGGAGCATTAACCAGTACCATTACCCGCCCCTGATCTTCATCCGGTAAGAACGAGCCTGCCAGTTGACTGAAAATAAATGCCATGCCGCCAACCAGTACCACGTAAATCAGCAGGAAGCGTTTGATTTTACCCGCCATACCCACAGCCGCGCGCTCGTAGCCGTCACGACCTTTGTTGAAGTTACGGTTAAACCAGCCGAAGAAGCCTGTTTCACGCTTGTTCATCACATCTTTTTTGCGCAGCAGTACGGCACATAAAGACGGGGACAAGATAATTGCCACCAGTACCGAGAAGGTCATGGCTGCAACAATAGTGATTGAGAACTGACGGTAAATCGAACCGGCAGAGCCGCTGAAGAAAGCCATCGGGATAAACACTGTGGAAAGCACCACAGCAATACCCACCAGCGCGCTGGTGATCTGTCCCATGGATTTACGGGTTGCTTCCCTGGCAGAAAGCCCCTCTTCTTCCATGATACGTTCAACGTTCTCTACCACAACGATGGCATCATCCACCAGCAGACCGATGGCCAGAACCATGGCAAACATGGTCAGTACGTTAATGCTGTAGCCGAAGGCAAATAGAACCGCGAATGTTCCCATCAGTACAACAGGTACGGCAATGGTGGGTACCAGTGTCGCCCGCCAGTTTTGCAGAAACAGCAGCATCACGAAGAATACCAGAACAATGGCTTCCAGCAGGGTTTTAACCACTGATTCAATGGAAAGTTTGATGAACGGCGAGCTGTCAACCGGATACACCACTTCAACACCGTCAGGCAGGTTCACTGCCATTTCTTCTACTTTGGCTTTTACCCTTTCAATGGTGTCCAGTGCATTTGCGCCTGTTGCCAGCGATACTGCCATACCGGACGCCGGCTGACGGTTATAACGGGCAATGTAGCTGTAGTTTTCAGAGCCCAGTTCAACCCGTGCCACGTCTTTCACGCGCACCTGTGAACCGTCAGTGTTAACCCGCAATACAATATTTTCGAAATCTTCCACGGTACGCAGGATAGACTGCGCCGTGATAGTGGCATTGATTTGCTGACCTTCAATGGCCGGCAGACCACCCAGTTGTCCCGCTGAAATGTCTGTATTCTGAGTTTGTACTGCGCCCTGAACATCCACAGGCGTCATGTTGTAGCTGTACAGTTTGTCAGGGTCCAGCCAGATACGCATAGAACGCTGGGCACCGAATACACGGGTTGTACCCACGCCGTTCACACGGGAAATGGGATCCTGATATTCTGATACCAGCAGGTCACTCAAATCAAACTGAGACAAGCGCCCGTCTTTTGAGTAGAAACCGATAACCACAGCAAAAGTATCGTTTGATTTAGTCACGGTTACGCCCTGCTGCTGAACCTGTGTAGGTAACAGGGAGACGGAGCTTTGTACCTTGTTCTGAGTCTGAACCTGCGCGGTGTCCGGGTCAGTGCCAGGCTCGAAGGTCAGGGTAATCGTCATCCTGGTATTTTCACTGCTTGATGTGAAATAACGCAGATTGTCGATACCCGACAGGCTTTGCTCAATGATTTGGGTGACGGTATTTTCGATAGTTTCCGCAGAGGCGCCGGGATAAGACGCACTGATAGTTACCGAGGGAGGGGCAACCTTGGGATACTGTTCGATGGGAAGACCTTGTATAGACAAGAGGCCGGCCATGATTGTGATCAGAGCCAGCACCCATGCAAACACAGGGCGATCAATAAAAAAACGTGCCATAAAGAATGTGTTCCTGCCTGAAAATTAGTCGCGCTTACTGTCCGTTTTTCGCCTGAGCGTTACCGGCCTGCCAGGGTTTAGCATTCACCTGCATACCCGGCTGCACTTTCTGATAACCGGTCACAATGACTCTGTCACCAGCCTGCACGCCACCTTTCACCATGTACTGATCCTGCCATGCACCTGATACAGTGATCTGGCGGGGCTCAACTTTGTCCGACGCATTCACCGTCATGACCACCATCGAACCGTCTGGCTGACGTGTGGTCGCACGTTGCGGTACCAGTAACTCATCGGTGTTAGACAGCACCACGGTGGCTTTCACGAAAAGACCCGGCATCAACAGTGAATCAGGGTTAGGCAGTTCTGCACGCAGTGCAACTGCACCGGTTGTTTCATCTACCGTCACTTCAGAGAATTTCAGTTCACCCTGATGTTCATACGCTTCACCTGTGGTTTCATCCAGAATCAGCTTCACCGGCAGAGTGCCACTTTGCTGCATCGCTTTACGCAGTGTCAGAACACCTTTGCCGCTTTGCTGCATATCAACATAAACCGGATTCAACTGGGTAATGGTAGCCAGTTGTTGTTCCTGATTGGCTGTTACCAGCGAACCGACGGTGACATAGCTTCGGCTAATCTGACCGCTGATAGGGGCATACACTTTGGTGTAGTCTAAATCCACTTTGGCTAAATCTACCGCGGCCTGGGCGACACTGATTTGCGCTTCTGCCTGCTCGGCCTCAGCCAGTGCATCATCATACTCCTGACGGCTGACGGCGTTGCGGCTGAGCAAATCTTTATAACGGGCTGAGCGGGCTTCCAGCGTTTTCAAACTCGCCTGCGCGCTTTTCAGATCAGCTTTCGCACTGGCGAGCTGCGCAGCAAAACGAGCGTCATCGATTTGGTAAAGTTGCTGGCCTTTTTCCACCAGTGCACCTTCTTCAAACAAGCGTTCGGTAAGCACACCCTCTACCTGCGGACGCACCTGCGACTGGCGCATCGGGCTTACACGTCCGGGCAGTGTAACCGTGTGCTCTACCTGCTGACTGGCAATTGTCACTACAGACACAGAAGGTGCGGGTTGCTGACCACCCTGGCTTGCCTGAGCGGCCTGTTGCCCATTTTGGTCAGAACAGCCACCGGCAACGGCCAGCGCTATCGCTGTGACGGCAGTTAAAAACAGTTTTTTCATAACAATAAGTCTTCCTGATACAGCCACGGGGGCTGGACAATTGCACATTAAAGGTTTACCTTCTAAAGATACGTTCTTGTATGTATGTTGTCAATCTCGCGGAGAATACGATGCGCAGAACAAAAGAAGATGCTGAGCTCACAAAACAGACCATATTAAAGGCCGCTGTCGATGTTTTTACAGAGCGCGGTGTCGCCAAAGCATCCCTTGAAGAAATCGCCCGCAAGGCAGATGTGACAAGGGGTGCCGTGTACTGGCACTTTAAAAACAAAATGGAGATCTTCGATGCGCTCCATGAGAACCTGCATACTCCTTTTATCGAACGGATCATGGAAGGACTGGAAGCTGAACACCCCAATCCTGTCGGTCAGTTACAGGAGTTATGTACGAACATATTCCTCGATCTCGATCAAGATGAGCAACTACGTAAAACACTTACACTTTTCATGTTAAAATGTGATTACAGTGGTGACTTAAAGTGTAGTCAGGAAAAGCACACTACGGCAAAATACGAAAAGATTCAGGCGTTCTCTGCCTACTACAAACGGGCTATTAAATTAGGCCAGCTGTCTGCAGATATCACACCGGAAGATTACACCCTGGCGATGAACTGTTTTATGCGTGGTATTTTGTCAGAATATCTGGAAGCGCCGGAAGCCTTCGACATCACCACGAAAGCCCCCATCCTGATGAAAATCTATTTCGGCGGATTACGTACCGGTAATGTTTAGGCCAGCGGTTCCTGCTTAACCGCACTCAGTAATACTTCACAGGCCCTAACCAGTTCAGCAGCAACCGGATTCTCCCCGCCTTTGTCAGGATGGTGCCTGTGAAGTAAATGACGATACTGTTTCTTTATCAGGCTGCGGGTCAGTCGTATATCCGGTGCGATCTCCAGCACATTGCGTGCTTCGTTAATCGTGTTTTCGTCTGCAGGCATGTGAAAGCCGCTACCCATTTTGACCCAGAAACTGTCTATCAGCGCATCCACATCTTCTTTGCCGGTGCTGTCAAAATTATCCCAGTTCAGATAATAATCCCGCAGCGGATCCGCCAGTGCCGGGGTTTTTGTTGATTCCGCTAAGGGTTCCAGCCGGATGGCCGTCGTGTGGATGTTCAGTAAGCCCTGCTTTTCCGCCAGCCACTCATCCTGAAGACGGTAAAGACAATGGAACAGAATAAAGTGACAACGGAAAAGCGCCAGGCTGTCGCGCAAAGCGGTTTCATCGAAAAGCGAATACGGTGGTTTTTGTAACAGGCTGATAAGCTCAAATTCGCTGATCCCCGCTTCAAACCGGCTTTGCATCGCATAGAGTGTCAGTTGTAAGTGTCTGAGTGTTGCTTCATGACCAGCGGAGAGTGTCATGTCAGGCTTTGCCATCCGGCAACTCAGGTTCCGGCAGACGCCACAACCAGATAAGCACACACAACATCATGATGTCCGTACCGGCCATCACCCAAACCGGCGTAGCTGTTACTGCCATGATCACCGCTGACAATGACATACCTGCCGTGGCAGCATATTTTGCACTGCGCGGCATACAGCGTCCGTTTCGCCAGTGATGAATTATCGGCCCGGTGACTTTGTGATTGTCCAGCCATAAAGCCAGCGACGGTGAACTGCGGGCCGCCAGCCAGGCAGCAATCAGCACGAAGACCGTTGTCGGCATACCCGGCACGACCACTCCAATAAACCCAAGCGTCAGACTCACACAGGCACCCAGCATTAAACACCACCGGTAAGGTGCTGTTAACATGCTGTTTCTACGGCTAGTCCGGTGCGACATAGATAACTCAGAACCGTGTTGCTGTGTGTAGAGGATTATCTTTCACTTTACTCCATAATTCGCCTGAATTCATTGCTTCTTCGCCACATATCCTCCGCAAGCTTGCCAGATTACGGTGCTGAAATAATCCTACACACCGTAACGGAAGACGCTCATGCTCACGAACCCCAGCCGCCGCTGCCCTGCCCGCAGCCACTTTAATTTGTTGCTGTTGATACTCTTCATGTGGCCGGCTTTTGCTTCGTTTGCTGACACACTACCCCGCTATCAGTCCGGTAATATGATGTTACAAAGCAACAACGCAAACGGGCAGGCCGCTTTACATGTACTCACGGATGCAGATGTTCAGATCAACGGTGTACTGGTGAACGTGACGTACCGGCAGATTTTTAAAAACCAGAGCGACGGGCCGGCCAATGGTGTGTACACCTTTCCGCTGCCGGACAAGGCGGCTGTTACTCATATGACCATCCGTACCGGCTCACGGGTGATTGAAGGCATCATCAAGCCACGGCAGGAAGCCCGGCGCCTTTACCGCGACGCAGTGGTACAGGGAAAACGGGCTGCACTGACAGAACAGCAGCGCCCCAATTTATTTACGCAGCAAGTCAGTCATATCGCACCGGGAGAAACCATCGAGGTTACACTGCAATTTCTTGATATCGCAGAGTTTCGCCGGGGCGAATTTTCGTGGAGGCTGCCAACAACACTGACACCCAGGTACATGCCGGGTATGAACATGAGCAGCCGTGAAACGGAGGCCCCGGCAACCACCGGGTATGCAGAGCCTGCAGCTCTGTTTCCGCCGTTTATTCTGCCGGACAGTGGAAAAACGAATCCTCTGGCACTCACTATTTCTCTGAACGGTGGTATGCCACTTACCTCGGTGTATGCGCTGTATCATGACATCGATCTGACAAGGCAAAACGACAAGTTCACTATCACCCTTAAAGAGGGTCACAGTGAAATGGACCGTGATTTTGTGCTTCGCTGGCTCCCTGCCCCTTCTGCAGAACCGGTCGCAGCCCTTTTTACCGGGCAATCCGGTGATGATTACTTTTCCCTGTTAATGGTGATGCCTCCGGCCATCACACAGCCGAAAACACTGCCCCGCGACATCACATTTGTCATCGACACATCAGGCTCGATGCAGGGACAGTCAATTATTCAGGCTAAATCCAGTCTGATTACAGCCATTGATAAACTTAAGGATACCGACCGTTTTAATGTCATCGCGTTTAGTGACCGTTTTTCGCTGATGTTCGCAGAGGCAAATTTTGCAACGCCTCCCGCCAGACAAGCGGCGCGGCAATGGGTAAATCAGTTGCAGGCCGATGGCGGCACTCAAATGGTACCTGCGCTGACTGCAGCCTTTGCACAGAATCCGCGGAATGAACGCCTCCACCAGGTGGTATTCATCACTGACGGAGCTGTGGGTAACGAGGCAGAGCTGTTCAGCCTGATCAGTAACTTTGCAGGCACATCGCGGTTATTCACAGTGGGGATTGGCTCTGCTCCCAACAGTTACTTCATGCACAAAGCAGCGCAGGCTGGCCGTGGCACCTATGAATTCATTGCCAGCCCGCAGGATATTGCCCCGCAGATGAACAGCCTGTTCGCAAAGCTTAATCACAGTGTAGCCAAAAATATCCAGCCGGGCTGGCCGGAAGATGCAGAGGTATATCCTGCAAATACACCGGATTTGTATCTTAACGAACCCCTGCTGTCTTTTGCCTCCACAAAAGCACCTGTCAGCAGTGTCACTGTAAGCGGTGAAACCGCCAGTCAGCTCTGGTCGCAAACGCTCACGTCATCGGATATGCCGGAGGGTAGCGGCGCCGGCGCACGCTGGGCCAGACAGAAAATTGCCCATATTGAAGATGAAGGGCGAAGCGGCTCGCTTAGTGAAGAAGACGTTAAAGACCAAGTGACAGCGGTGGCGTTGCAACACAGTCTGTTGTCCCGCTTTACCTCATTTGTTGCCATCGATCAGTCACCGGTGACTTATGAAAACAGCCCCCGTCCACCGCTCCGTCTGCGGGTAGCGAATCAACTGCCGCAGGGCATGTCACATCAGCTACTGCAATATCCGAAAACCGCCACCACAGCGGAACTGACACTCTGGCTGGGTATACTGTGTATTGTTGCCGGCCTCGCCTTACTGTTCTGGCAACGGATAAAAGTAAGATAAGGTGGCCGTGCAATGAGGATAAAAGCAAACTATCTGAAGACAGCACTCCCCGCTCTGCTTCTGGTAACCGGCATCCTGTGTTTTGGCAATACATTATGGATTGCGGCAAAAGCAGTATTAGCGCAACGGCTTATTGCAGATGCCTGGGAGGAAACCCTGGCAACCGGCCACAGCGTTAAACCATGGTCATGGTCAGACACCTGGCCCGTGGCCGTACTGACCTTTCCCGGCCACAACCAGCGCCTGTATATGTTGTCGGGGAGTCATGGCAGCAGCCTCGCCTTTGGCCCCGGCCACATAGACGGTACAGCACTGCCCGGGGAAAGCGGCACGCAGGTGTACTCCGGTCACCGTGACACCCATTTCAATTTTCTGCAGCATGTGCAGACAGGAGACACCTTTCAGATCCAGGGCAGTCACGGACAATGGCGTACCTACCGGGTAAGTAAGACCAATATTGTCGATTCACACAACCACCGCTGGTTCATCGAACGGCACAAAGACGAAATCCAGCTTATTACCTGTTATCCGTTTAATGATATGACGCCCAATCCCCGTTTGCGCTTGATTGTACTGGCAGTTCCTGTTTAATACGCTACGATTCCCATATTCTTTCGTGTCGATAAAAATTCCGGTTAACACAATTTGCTTTACCGGTTTACACTCGCCACCCGTTTACTATCAGGCAGTATTTATTTATGGATTTTGCGTTAAGCAATCAGGAACTTTACGTATGGCTCGGGATCCTCTTTTGTATCTCACAGTCGGCCATGTTCTCCGGACTTAACCTGGCGTTCTTTTCAGTCAGCCGTTTGCAACTGGAAATGGAAGTCAGCCACGGAGATAAAACTGCGGCGAAAATTCTTAAGCTGAGACAGGATTCTAACTTCCTGCTCACCACTATTCTGTGGGGTAACGTAGGGATCAACGTGTTGCTGGCATTGCTGTCAGACTCTGTGCTAACGGGCGCAGCCTCGTTCCTGTTTTCTACCGGTTTTATTACCATTTTCGGTGAAATCATGCCGCAGGCTTATTTCTCCAGAAATGCCATGCGCATGGCGTCAGTATTATCACCGGTAATGCGTTTCTATCAGATCATTCTGTACCCCGTTTCCAAGCCCTCCGCCTTATTGCTTGATGGCTGGCTGGGCCGCGAAGGCGTTGAATACATGCGGGATAACGATCTGCGTAAGGTGATTAAGCAGCACGTGGACGCCGAAGAAGCAGAGGTTGACCATGTGGAAGGTACCGGCGCACTTAACTTCCTTGCCATCGATGAAGTATCGGTGATGCAGGAGGGTGAATTACTGGAGCCGGAGTCCATTATTCAGCTACCCGCCAAACTGGACTTTCCCATTGTGCCGGAATTCGTGCGCAACAGCTCAGATGAACTTCTGAAGAAAATTAACCAGAGCGGGCACAAATGGGTGGTACTCGCCGATGAGAAAAATAACCCGTTGCTCATTCTTGATGCTGACGGTGCTTTGCGGGCCGCCCTTTTTGATACCGACAAACCGTTTGATATCTATGATTTCTGTCACCGCCCGTTAATCGTGCGGGATGAATCTCTGATGTTATCCGAAGTGCTGTGGCACCTGAAAGCGCAGGAAACACTGGATGCCCACGATGATGGCACCATCGATGTTGACGTGGTGCTGGTTTGGGGCGCACAACCCCGCATCATCACCGGAGCGGACATTCTTGGCCGCCTGTTGAAAGGCATCAGCGCCGTAACCCCGGCCAGCGTTACAAAGAATGCGGTTCAGGGCAGCACTGCCGTTGAAGTTGAGATAGAAACCAAAGCCGAACAGCTCACCACCAACATCAACGAGCCCAAGGCCTGATCGGGTAAAGTCACCATCCCATATCCGGGATGGTGAAAACATTCATCCACTCAAATATCATAAAACGACTAGAGCAATAGACTGAAGTCCAAGCTGATATCGAGATAAAAAAGTGACTTTTAATTTAAAAGTCACTTTTTAAAATGAACACATTATTTCTTGCACAATGATGTGAAAATATTATCTTGAGAGAGTTTATTAAAACCCTACTTGCAATTCAGTTAACCACCAAAGAAAAAATAGTCAACTAACATCAAAGAAATAAAGATAAGAATAAACCAAAAACCTATATTTTCAATTTTTGAATATTTTTTCCACATCGATTTCCCTCTAAATTGACTATTTTTATTAGAGTTAAGTAACTCATGGAATGTTATGAGTTAAGTCGTAGACTTCTGAACCAAGCCAGCTTCCAAATTGGTTCAAACCTCTTATTCCACTTCCTATACCATAACCTACATAGTAGAAAAGACCTTCGCCACCGGATACGACCAGAATTTCTTCGTTAGTTAAATCTTTCATATTTTAAGGCACCTTATGTAAGCCATCATAAAGTCCTGCGCCAATTTCACTACCGATTCGATCAAAGGCTCCAGATCCATAACCTGTAATTAATAATGCCCACAGAGCTACGACAATACCTCCGGACACTTCTTCAATTTCAACTTGATTCAATTCAATCATAATAAATTTCCCTATAGTTATCTAACTGAGTATCACTTTGGCATATTCCGAAAGTTGCCCGGATACGTGATTAACATACCGCAGCAACTTATTATGTGTAAGCTGTACCAAAGCCTATATTTTTACTCCCAATATAAAAAGTTAGAACATGCTAAAAAAGAATCATGAACTTTTTTAACTGTAACGAAGACAAAGTTGTCTTATATACCTTTCAATAAACCCCATTCGATTTCTATAAATATCAAATTAAAACGAAGACATTCTAGTATGAATTAATTTTACTGAATCTCACATGGACTTTGCAAAACCCGTATTTCATCGAGATGTTTTTGATGTCTCGCGATACTTAACTACTGAAAAATTCGTGGTTGAGCCAATCATCTGGAAAGCCCATAGGAAATTTTGGCACTTCGGGATGAAGTGTAACTAGCGCTTTTACTTTATTATGCCATTGACTATCTGGACTAACCTGCCTCATTAGGTGACCTAACATAAGTAACACCATATAAATACGACGCTTAGGCTGAACTTGGCTGGGCTCAAGTCTGTCTGGCAACTGCCAATTATCACCATTTGGAATCTTAGGCTGAACAGACAATTCTCGATTCCAAAGTCGACTATGATGTGCGCAACAATTCCTCACAAAGTTTAGCGTATGTAACCAACTTTCAAGAACCTCTTGAGGTAAGTCAAATCTTCTAGCGATGTCTTTACGGTCATTATCTTTTGCTAGCCCTCGATATAGGTGAGATATACTCCCAAGTGTTAATTCTTCCACCATCGCCCAACCTGGCATTAACTTTGGAGAATCATATGTATGTTGGTAGAAGCGGGCATAATTCTCTCGGGCTCTTCTTTCAATCCGCTGATCTTTAACTTCGGCAGAAACGGAAGTTCGTTCAATCTTTTTTACATCTCTCTGAAGATCGTTGGATTCTTTTGATTGCTTGTCTTCGATTTCTTTCAACAGTCGTTTGTGCTGGTATGAGGATTTAAATAATGATTCATTCAAGTACCAGTGGGAGCCACTACATATATAATCAGTTTGATGCTTGTTAGCCATAACGTTATTCAAGGTAGCTCGGGTTGCAACTTCTACTCTCTCAATAGCGTCCATAATGAGCAGCCGCAATTCTCTATCAAAAGCGTACAAGTCCACTATTTGTTTAAATTCAGTTCCATCTTTGAATTGATGATCTACAACTTGTTCGTTTATATTCTTTTGGAATGGGCGCATATATGCGCTAAGGCGAAAATAGCTTATTACTTCTAAATATCTTTCCGCACGCTCTGGATTTTGGATGGCTAGACCGCGTTGCTGAAGAATGCCGATTTGTTCTGTAATACTAACCGCGGGTTTGTTGAATTGATTCATTATGCCTTATCTTCCATGACGTAAAATTCAGGCATAAAAAAGCCCGCACAATTTGAGCATTGTTAAGAGGCTTGGCGGGCGTGTTGCTTATAATAGTAGTGATATGCATGCCGCCCGTCAACCACATTCATCTATTATCTTCAAAGTATTAACTCACAACACAACGAAAATTTCAAACATAACCTCATGTATATTAAAGCAAAATAGTAATCCCTATTCAGCAAAAAATTCATCCTGATACAACGGTCACACCTGCAAACACAACACCGTCCCGATCACACCATGTTCTTGTAGCTCCACCTTCTCTCCTCTGATAACTCGTCAGTCGATCAACATCAAAAGCGAAGACAAAGTCAAATTTAAAATGAAATTCAAAAACCTAGTTAATAACTCTTGCTAAAAAGCCCTGCTTCGTCTTCGCTCTAATTTCATCTGTCTTCGTTTTAATTACTTCAGATCATCAAACATACTGCCCGGCGGCCCAGGCGCTGCTCCAGGCCCACTGGAAGTTGTAGCCGCCGAGCCAGCCAGTGACGTCTACCACTTCGCCAATGAAGAATAAGCCTTCGGCTTTCTTACTCATCATGGTTTTCGACGACAGTTCGTCTGTATCTACGCCGCCCAGCGTCACCTCTGCGGTGCGGTAGCCTTCTGTGCCATTGGGCGTGACTTGCCAGTCAGATAAGGTGTTATCGATTTCCGCTATCTGGCTGTGGGTCAGGCGTTTCACCGGTTCATTAGGCCACTGCCGGATGTCGATAAAGGTTTGTGCCAGCCGTTTGGGATAGAACTTACTGAGTACCGTGGAAAGCTGCGCGTCGGGCGTATCCTGTTGAGCGGCTGTCAGATATTCAGCGGCGCTCATGGCAGGTTGTAAGTCGATTTGCAGGGTGTCCCCCGGATGCCAGTAAGACGATATCTGTAGCATAGACGGGCCGCTTAACCCCCGGTGAGTAAACAGCATCGCTTCGCGGAAGGATGTGTCGTTACAACTAGCTGACGTATCGACAGCGATGCCACTTAATGCTTCCAGCGCCTGCTTGTCTTTGTCGTGCAATGTAAAGGGCACCAGGCCGGCTCGTGTTGGCAGGACCTTCAGGCCGAACTGTTCTGCAATTTTGTAGCCGAATGGCGTAGCGCCAATTTTCGGCATACTCAGACCGCCGGTAGCGATAACCAGGGATTCGCAAACATAATCGCCCAGTGAAGTGCTCAGCGCATAGCCGGTCTCTGTTTTCTCCACACTCAGAATCTCACAGCGGGTAACGATTTCAGCACCGGCTTTATCACATTCTTTTACCAGCATATCTACGATGTCTGATGCGCTGTTATCACAGAACAACTGGCCCAGGGTCTTCTCATGATAGGGAATGCCGTATTCGCTCACCAGTGAAATGAAGTCCCACTGGGTATAGCGGCTCAGAGCAGATTTACAGAAATGAGGATTCGCAGACAGAAAATTGGCCGGTTCAGCGTACATGTTGGTGAAATTACACCGTCCGCCGCCGGACATGAGTATTTTACGCCCGACTTTCTTTCCGTGATCCAGTACAGCGACAGCGCGGCCGCGCTTACCCGCCTGCGCTGCGCAGAACAATCCGGCAGCGCCCGCACCGATTACAATGACATCTTTCTGGATCACAAACGGACTCCGGCAAATTCAAAAGCCGGATTATAGTGTGCCCGGTAAGATTCTTGAAGCGTCAGGAGTACTCGCTGACGAATTGCTGTGACCAGGAGAGCAACTCAATCCGGTTTCTCGAATGGGTTTTACGGAAAATACTATATATATGCGTTTTTACCGTATTCACACTGATATGCAGCTGATCAGCGATTTCCTGATTCTGCGAACCCTGTGCCACCAGCTCGATAATGGTCACTTCCCGCTTGGTAAGCTTGGGATGCAGTGCCATTTTATTTAACTCTTTGGGACGGGCAATAGCCGCATTGGCTTTACGGGTTTGTTGCCGTAACCGGCGTAATGCCTCGTTAATAGAGTTGCGTTTAAACCATACATCCATTTTGGCCAGCCGGCGCACACCTTTCAGTAATAATTCAGGTGAGTCAGAGGTATAGAAGGTTCCCTCCACACCTGCAATGATAGCCTCACATTCATCAATATCGCCATGTTCCAGATTAAACAGAATCCAGCGGGCAAAGCCCTGATAACGGTAAAACGCTTCCATTTTTTCTTCAGCCTTAGCGGCATCGTAAAAAATGAGGTCCTGGTTGGAGGTGGTTTCTAGCTGTTCTATAGATGTGAGTTCTGTGATTTCATAACCACAGGTTTGCAAAAGATGCTTGAACAGGATGACCTGTTCGTCGCTAGCTTCATCTGAAGATAAGGATTTGGATATCAGATAGACACCAAACTTCTGGTTTTTGCTCAACATACTTTCCCTCCATGGTTCCGTTTGAGCTGCTCAACTTACCCTGTGAGCATGAGCGCACGGATGATTAATGGTTTTCTTCGTGAAGTACCAAATAATCTCCACCTGCATAGGTATACCGCTCTATTCTTTAAGAATAGCAGAATGGCGCATACTGTACATTAAATGTTGTAAAAAACGCATAAATAGATAGCGCTTACTAAACATTTATAAAAATCAATGAATTTCTGGTAGTTACAGAACAATAAAGGGAGGGAGATAAGTCATGGAATCGACTAAAGTATTAGTCAATTCCATCATTTGAATGCATTAAGACTATTTACAGGCTGTTAAGCATTGTTTCTGCGTCAGACACCTCAAAACGACCCGGATCTTCAACATTCAGTTTTACTACTTCACCATCTTCAACCAGCATGGAATAACGCATACTGCGCACACCACCAAAGTCACTGGTATTCATATCAAGACCAATTGTACGGGTGAAAAACGCATTGCCATCAGCCAGCATGGTGATTTCTTCTGCGTTCGCTGATTTTCCCCACGCATCCATTACAAAAGCATCGTTTACTGAGATGCAGACAATATCATCGACCCCTTTGGCTTTAATCTTGTCAGCAAGGGCGACATAGCCGGGCAGGTGCGCCGCAGAACAGGTCGGGGTGAAAGCGCCGGGTACGGCGAATACTACAACGCGTTTGCCGCCAAATATATCATTGGTGTGCGGGTTGGTTGTCTTGCCATCCTTTAACAAACCAAAGGTTACTTCAGGCAATGTACTGCCAACGTTAATCATACTTCTCTCCTAGTGAGTGGAAATGTACACGTCAAAACGGTGCTTTTTACTGGTGATGGCCATAGCAGGCGGCACATCAGCCAGCGGTTCTGCATACGCGGGACGTTTTACAACAACACGTTTTCCGGCGAGTTCCCTTGCCGGCGCTAACAAACTGTCAGCATCGTCGTCACTGCCCAGTAACTGTTGAAAGACCCGCATCTCTTTCTTTACTAAAGCAGATTTTTTGCGATGTGGAAACATTGGATCCAGATAAACTACATCTATTTGCTCATCCAATGTATTCATACCTTCAATACTGTTGCCATGAATCAGCCTGAATTTTTCTTCCATTTCAGGTGCTTGCATAGCAAGACGGTGTAAGCCGTCGGCCAGTAATGCCGCGACTACAGGAGAGCGTTCCATCATCACTACACGACAGCCCAGCGACGCCAGCACGAAGGCATCCCTCCCGAGTCCCGGCGTTGCATCCAGAACAACAGGCACTTCCTGACCTTTCACGCCCACCGCTTTGGCAATGGGTTCCTTTTTACCGCCGCCATGTTGCTGGCGATACACGCTGCTGCCAGACAGGAAATCCACAAATACGCCCTGCTGTTTTGCTTCGGAAAAATCTTTCACTGCCAGCTTGCCGTCTTCGAGGGTGAGTGCCAGCCCGGCTGGCAGCGTACTCTGCACACTGAACTGCCAGTGCTCTGCCACCCTTTTTAACTGTTTCTGTTGTTCTTCGCTTTGCGTTTCGTCAATAAACACCGGAATGTTATGCATTACCGTATTGTTCCTTAAAACCAATCCACCGGTTAATTATCGCCTGAGCATGACTTGGGTAGTCCTGCCACAACTCTTCAGCGATAGATTGCACCTGAGGCACTAACTGCGCGTCGCGGACGAGATCGGCAATACGCATTTCTGCGATACCGGTTTGCTTTGTCCCCATTAATTCTCCAGGGCCCCGGATTTCTAAATCTTTCTGGGCAATGTAAAAGCCGTCGTTTGATTCACGGAGCACGCCCAGACGCTGCGTCGCTGTTTTGGATAACGGGCCTGAGTACATCAGCACACACTGACTCTCTACCGCGCCGCGCCCCACCCTGCCGCGAAGCTGGTGCAATTGTGCCAGACCAAGGCGCTCAGGGTTCTCGATAATCATAATACTGGCATTGGGCACATCCACGCCCACTTCAATAACCGTGGTTGCCACCAGCAAATCCAGCTCACCGCGTTTGAATTCATCCATGACCGCCTGTTTTTCTGCCGGCTTGAGGCGACCGTGTACCAGTCCGACCCGTAAATCCGGCAAAGCGGTTCTCAGGGTAATGGCAGCGTCCTCAGCCGCCTGACACTGCAACACTTCAGACTCGTCAATGAGTGTACACACCCAGTAAGCCTGACGCCCCTGGTTGTGGCACGCTTCATAAACTCTGGCGATCACGTCCCCTCTTCGGGTATCAGGAAGCACAACCGTGGTTACCGGTGAACGGCCGGGGGGCAGCTCATCAATCACGGAGGTATCAAGATCTGCATAGGCTGTCATCGCCAGCGTTCTGGGAATAGGCGTAGCCGTCATAATCAACTGATGGGGGAAGCGCCCCTGCTTTTCACCTTTCTCCCTTAACGCCAGACGCTGATGCACACCAAAGCGGTGTTGTTCATCCACGATGACCAGTGCCAGTTGCTGATATTCCACCTGCTCCTGGAATATGGCATGGGTGCCCACCAGCATTTGTATTTCTCCGGACGCCAGCCGTGTCAGTACTTCCTGCCGTGCCTTACCTTTCAATTTACCGGCCAGCCAGCCCACTTCAATGCCCAGTGGTGACAGCCAGTCACGGAAATTGCTGGCATGCTGCTCAGCCAGCAGTTCTGTAGGTGCCATCAGGGCAACCTGATAACCGGCACCGATAGCGGATAATGCAGCAAGTGCTGCCACCAGGGTTTTCCCTGAGCCCACATCTCCCTGAACCAGCCGCATCATCGGGCAATTCATGGCCATGTCTTTCTGAATGTCGCTGACTACCCGCTGCTGTGCGCCTGTGGGCGAAAACGGCAAGTTACCCAGTAACTGGTCAATCAAAGACTGATTAATCTGAATGGCAATACCCGGCTGGGCTTGGGCCTGCTGACGCACCTTCAGTACGCTCAGGTGATGTGCCAGTAATTCCTCGAGAATAAGACGCTTCTGCGCGGGGTGCCGGCCTTCTTCCATCATTTCCAGCGGAACATCCGGTGGCGGGCGGTGAACGAGCTTCAGAGCATCTGCCAGCAACACCTGTCCTTCATACATGCCTTGCGGGAGCAGATCGCTTAATGCGCCTTTCTCCAGCAGTTTAAGTGCCTGATCGGTGAGGCTGCGCAGCGTGAGCTGCTTAACACCTTCTGTGGTGGGATAAACCGGGGTCAGAGTATCTTCTGTTTCGCCGTCGTCTTCGCCGATGAGAGCAAATTCAGGGTGCATCATCTCCAGCCCCCATTTACCCGTTCGGATTTCGCCAAAACAACGCACTTCGTTGCCAGGCGTCATCATGGTGCGCTGAACCGCGCCGAAATGGAAAAAACGCAGCGTGATGGTGCCGGTACCGTCAGACACCTTCACCACAAACATACGTTTTTTGCCGTACTGAATGTCGGCGGTTTTTACCTCACCCTGAATACTCACGTGAGTAAACGGCTTACAATCTTCAATCTCGTAAACCCGGGTGCGGTCTTCATAACGGGATGGCAGATGGAAAAGGACATCCTGTACGGTGTGCAGACCTATTTTTGTTAACTTCTCAGCCACCTTTGCGCCGACGCCTTTCAACGTGGTAATGGGTGTTTGAGCGAGTGACTGCATGATAATTAAGGCATATTTATTTGCGGATAGGCGCAGTGTAAGCCATTCATAGCAGGTTTGCGAGGGGCTGCCGGTTCAGGTTTGGCAGCCCTTGTCAGAAAAGACAGGTTTATTTGGCAATTGCCTCTGCTGCAGCGAGGATCAATGCCGGAGATGGCCGTACTTTATAATCAGGGTTAACGTAGCTGAACTGAATTTTACCTTCAGTATCGACAATGAACACAGCCGGTGCCGGCAGGACGGGCTTTCCTGTCTCATCGGTTGTCAGGGCGATGCCATGGCCTTTGTAACGCTTTGCTGTTTCATCATCCACATAGTAGCTGATCCCGAACGCATTCAGGGCATTGAGCTTTGCATCAGACAACAGCCTTGCAGCAAATTCGCTCTCCAGCTTTTGTGACGTTAACTGCTCTAATGACTGGGGTGAAATTGCCAGGATCTGATAGCCAAGATCTGACAATGGCTTTTCGATATCCTTCAGACCAGCCAGTTGACGGTTACAATACGGGCACCAGCCGCCGCGATAGAACAACACCACTGATGGCTTTTGCATCAACAGCGCTTTTAAACTGAACGGCGCACCATCTGTATCAGATACCACGACATCGGGCACTGTCATGCCTTCCAGTAAAGGACGAACTTCATCGGGGGCCTTTGACGGCATTGCTGCCGCGAACACCTGCCCGCCGGCAACGATAAGTAACAACATAAAAATTAAGCGCATAACACTCTCCTCAGGATTTGAATTTAAAGAGACCTGCGCCTGTACCGTTATCTTTCATACTATTTTCATTTCCGGAGATAAACAGTGAAATCGTCCGTCCTTCAGGCATAAAAAAACCGCAACTACGTGCGGTTTTCATATTTATACCTGTGAAATCACTCAGGCAATTCCATGATGCCGTCGATTTCAATTTGCGATGCTTTTGGCAGTTCTTTCACGCCAATGGCGGCACGGGCCGGATAAGGCTTAGTGAAATATTGCGCCATGATTTCGTTTACCGTGGCGAAATGAGACAGATCCGGCAGGAAGATATTTACCTTAACCAAATCGTTGATAGTACCGCCAGCAGCTTCACAAACCGCTTTTACGTTTTCGAAAACCTGTTTAGCCTGTTCGGAAAAATCGTCAGATACGATTTCCATGGTTTCCGGGTTCAGCGGGATCTGGCCAGACAAATAAACGGTGGTGCCTGCTTTAACTGCCTGACTGTATGTGCCGATCGCCTGTGGCGCTTTATCGGTCTGAATAATTGCTTTAGCCATGTTGAATCCTGTGTAAATTAGTGTCGGGATTGACTGTGACGCGAGACCTTCTGCACTTCTGACATGGTTCTGATCTTCTTCATAATTCGCGCCAGATGCACGCGGTTATGTGTCGTTAATTCAATATCGATGAAATAAATATTACTTTCTTTTTCTTCTGTCTGGAGCCCAATAATGTTGGAATCGCAGCTGGAAATCATATTGGTCAGATTCGCCAGTGTACCCTGGTGATTGTACAGTTCAATACGCAGCGAAGCCTTAAATTCGCCCTGTGGCGTATCGTCCCACTGCATGGGAAGCACACGCTGAGGCTCTTCTTTAGCCAGTTTACGGATATTTTTACAACCTGTCTGGTGAATCGTCATGCCACGGCCCGGGCTGAGTACCGCCACAATTTCATCATCAGGAATAGGATGGCAGCAGCGGGCATAGTGCACCAGCAGGCCTTCTGTACCGCGGATAGCCACATTGCCTTTCTTATCAGGGATCTCTGCCGATTCACCCAGCAGGCGCCGGGCAACAATGGCGCTCAGTTCATTACCCAGACCAATATCTGTCAGCAAATCTTCGAAGGTTTGATGTTTGGTTTCCGCAACCACACGGTCGATATCTTCCTGACTGATATCATCCAGTTTCACTGTACCGAGCGCATGACGAAGCAGACGGTTACCCATATTCACCGCTTCCTGCGAATGCTGTCTGCGCAGATACTGGCGGATGCGGGTACGGGCTCGGGCGCTGACCACAAAGTTCAGCCAGTTAGCATTCGGCTTGGCTTTCGGCGAGGTAATAATTTCTACCGTCTGGCCGTTTTCCAGCGGCTTACTCAGGCTGTAGTTACGACGCTCTACCCGCACACCCACGCAAGTGTTACCAATGTCCGAGTGAACAGCATAGGCAAAATCTACGGCAGTGGCGCCCATGGGCAGCTCGATAATACGGCCGTCCGGCGTGAATACGTAAATCTCTTCAGGGAACAAGTCTGTTTTCACCGACTCGATAAATTCAAAACTGGAACTGGCGCTCTGCTGCAGTTCAAGTAGTGACTGCATCCATTTACGGGCACGAAGCTGGGCAGTTGTGTCACTGTCACCCGGTTCTTTGTACAGCCAGTGGGCTGCGACCCCTTTATCTGCCATCTGATCCATGGCCAGCGTGCGTATCTGTACTTCCACCGGAATACCGTGAGGACCAATTAACGACGTGTGCAGCGACTGATAACCGTTGGTGCGCGGAATCGCGATGTAATCTTTGAAGCGTGTTTCGATGGGCTTGTACAGGCTGTGCATGGCACCCAGCGAGCGATAACAGTTGTCCACACTTTCAACCACAATACGGAAGGCATAGATGTCCATTACTTCGTTGAACATCAGCTCCTTGTTCTTCATTTTGCGGTAAATTGAATACAGATGCTTTTCGCGGCCGATGACATCGCCTTCAATTTTGTGCTCGCCGAGACGGGTAGCCAGTTCCTGACGGATGTTATCGATAATTTCTTTGCGGTTACCGCGGGCTTGTTTCACCGCAGACTTCAGGGCACGGTGACGCATGGGATACATGGCCTGAAAACCAAGATCTTCCAGCTCGTTCTTAATATCGTGGATACCCAGACGATGGGCAATCGGCGCATAGATTTCCAGCGTCTCACGGGCAATACGGCGTCGCTTATCGGGACGCAGCGCCCCTAACGTACGCATATTGTGAGTGCGATCGGCCAGCTTGATGAGGATCACGCGGATGTCCTGCACCATCGCCATCATCATCTTACGGAAGTTCTCTGCCTGTGCTTCCTGCTTGCTGCTGAACGCAATTTTGTCCAGCTTACTTACCCCTTCCACCAGCTCGGCAACAGTATCGCCAAAGGCTTCAGCCAGATCTTCCTGGTTGTAGTGGGTGTCCTCAATCACGTCGTGCAGCAGCGCAGCCATCAGCGTTTCGTGATCAAGATGCATATCAGCCAGAATACCGGCCACAGCAACAGGGTGAGTAATGTAGGGATCGCCACTGGATCGCATCTGTCCGTCATGGGCTTCATGAGCTAAAACAAAGCTGTCCTGTACCAGCTGAACCCGTTCTGCTGACAGATACTCAGAGATTTTTTGTTTTAAACCCTCGAATAAATACACGTGTAGACAACTTTCCTGCGAATAAAGCCAATAGAAACAGAATAATGAAGTATTGTAGGGAATGCCAATAGCAAAACGCCAGTGAACCCGATTAAAAGCTCACTGGCGTTTGTATAGTCTGAATGACAGCAGCGATCCGCTGATTATTGCTCAGACAGGATGTTCGCTACAGAAGCGAAATCCGCGCTTTCTTGTCTTTCCTGATCACGCAGATCATCTTGATCCAGCGTATCGGCAGTAACCAGGCCTTCTTCGATTTCGCGTAAAGCGGTAACCGTCGGCTTATCGTTTTGCACATCAACCTGTGCTTCTTTACCTTCGGTTGCCAGCTGGCGAGCACGTCGTGCTGCAACCAGTACGAGGTCAAAGCGGTTACCAACTTTATCAACGGCGTCTTCTACGGTTACGCGTGCCATGTATCTCTCCGAAAATGAATAAAAGCGTAAAACTCAAAATGGCCGCGCAGTATACAACACATGCCTTTCAAGTCCTAGTATTTTGTAGGTTTAATCAGCAAGATCTTTTACGATCCCACCAGATCTGCAATCAGTGCTTTGTGACGTAGTTGCTGCTTAACAGTACGCTGGCGCCTGGAACACACAATGGCTTCTAATTCTGCCAGCGCCACAGAGAAATCATCATTCACCAGTACGTAGTCAAATTCAGCATAATGAGACATCTCAGATACCGCTTCCTGCATGCGTCCTTCAATAACGCTGTCTGAGTCCTGCCCGCGGTTTGTCAGCCGTTGGCGCAGCACTTCTGTAGAAGGCGGCAGGATGAAAATGCCACAGGTATCCGGCATGATTTTTTTCACCTGACGGGCACCCTGCCAGTCGATATCTAAGAACACATCAATACCGCGGTGCAAAGTTTGCTCAATGGTCACACGGGACGTGCCGTAGTAGTTACCGAACACCTCAGCATATTCGAAGAACACGCCCTGCTCGATGAGTGCTTCAAACTGCTCATGACTGACAAAATGATAATGTACGCCGTCGACTTCTCCGGGCCGTGGCTTACGGGTGGTGTGAGAAACTGACACCTGCATGGGATATTGTTGATTTCCGTCATGCTTTTCCAGCAATGCTTTAATTAAACTGGACTTTCCCGCACCAGAAGGGGCTGCGAGAATAAACAAATTACCAAGTAGAGAAGCCATAATCTTGCTTTTTGTCATCATGTTGTGGTGATTTCAGACGGCAATGGTAGCATAGCGCTAAGAATTGAGTAACAGAAGCGACATTATGAAAGAAGCCTTATTACCCTACGTAGAAGCAAATACGGGTGACAACCCGCAGGCTTGTGTTATCTGGCTGCACGGTTTAGGTGACTCCGGACACGGCTTTGCCCCTATTGTCCCCGAACTGCAGATACCGGCGGCTTTACCAGTACGTTTTCTGTTTCCTCATGCGCCGGAGCGTCCGGTAACCATCAACGGCGGTATGCGTATGCGTGCCTGGTACGACATTAAAACCATGGATCTCGATAACCGCGCTGATGAAGCCGGCGTCATCGAATCTGCAGAGAGGGTAAATGCACTACTTGAAGCCCAGCATGCAGCCGGCTTCCCGTATGAAAAAATGGTGCTGGCCGGCTTTTCTCAGGGCGGTGTGATTGCGCTGCATCTGGGCACCCGTCTTCGGCATAAAATAGCAGGCATCATGGCGCTGTCTACCTACATGTGCAAACCGGGCAAGCTTGCAGAAGAAGCCAGTGACGTCAACAAGTCTACGCCGGTGATGATGGCCCATGGCACCCATGACGAAGTGGTACCGGCAGCGCTGGGCAAAATGGCCCATACCGCACTTGAAGACAATGGTTTTTCAGCGACTTGGCAAACCTATCCTATGCAACATAATGTATGTGTACAGGAAATTCAGGATATCAGCCGCTGGCTGCAAACTGTGCTCGACTAAGCTTTTCAGGATTTACCCATGAGTGAACAACCCGTTTCCCGAACTACCGTCCGTATTGCCACCCGCAAAAGTGCGCTGGCCTTATGGCAGGCAGATTATGTCAAAGAACAACTGCTGATGGCCCACCCCGGCCTGCACGTAGAACTGGTGCCCATGAGCACCCAGGGCGATAAAATTCTCGATACGCCGCTGGCCAAAATTGGCGGTAAAGGCCTGTTTATCAAAGAGCTGGAAGTGGCCATGCTGGAAGGCCGTGCAGATATTGCGGTACACAGCATGAAAGATGTGCCGGTGGAATTTCCCGAAGGCTTTGGTTTACACGCTATTTGTCCCAGGGAGAATCCCTTCGATGCTTTTGTGTCGAATACCGCTACCAGCATTGATGATTTGCCTCAGGGTGCGGTCGTGGGCACGTCCAGCCTGCGCCGTCAGTGCCAGTTACGTAAATATCGTCCTGACATAAAGATTAAAGACTTACGGGGCAACGTGAATACCCGCCTCGCGAAGCTGGATAACGGCGAATACGATGCCATCATTCTCGCCGCCGCCGGACTTATCCGCCTGGGGATGCAGGACCGCATCAACCATGAATTGTCTCCCGAGCTATCTTTACCGGCGGTAGGCCAGGGCGCTGTCGGCATAGAATGCCGCAACGACGACATCGAACTGATTGCCCTGCTCGGTGCGCTCAACCACGCAGATACCGCAGACCGGGTTTTCGCCGAGCGTGCCATGAATACCCGTCTGGAAGGCGGCTGTCAGGTACCCATCGGCAGTTATGCCACGCTGGCCAACGACACCATCACACTGACCGGTATGGTCGGCAGCGTCGACGGCGCAACCTTACTGTATGCATCTGCAACCGGACATCGCGAACGGGCAGAAGCGCTGGGTGTGGAAGTGGCAGAATCGTTACTGTCACAGGGTGCCGGCGAGATCTTAAGCGCCCTGCACGACTAATCATTTAAACCTATGATATTGATTACCCGCCCTGAGCAGAAGCTGGCGAAAAGTGTCGCAGCCTTTCGCCTGGCGGGTATTTCATGTTCTGGTGTCGCCCCGCTGACCATCACTTCATGCGAAGAAGAACTTAGCCGTCTTGCACATCATCTTGCAACGCAGCCTGCAGATTACATCATCGTTACCAGTGCCTTTGCCGCGCAATTGTTATCTGCGTTGCCACTGTCAGCATTGCCCTCCCGCTGGTTTGCGGTAGGCACATCAACCGCCAGGATGATTGAGGAATATGGCCTGTCTGTAGCAGTGCCGGAGCAGCAAAATTCAGAAGGTTTATTGGCGTTATCACAACTCAATAGTGCAAACCGGCGACAAATCGTTATTATTAAAGGGCAAGGTGGTCGAACCACTTTACGGGACACGCTCTTATTGCAGCAAAACCACGTAGAAGAATTTGCGGTCTACCAGCGCCTGTTGCTGGAAAAACCTATACAAACAGATAATTGGCAGTGGCCACAGATTACAGGCATAGTGGCAACCAGCGGCGAAATGGCAGAGCAGCTGTTTCGCGTTTATGATACTAACATGTTGCGAAAGCAACGCTGGCTGACCGTCAGCGACAGAGTAGCAGCACAAATCAGCGCCTCAGGTGCAACGCAGGTTGCCGTTTGCAGTGACGCCAGTGACAACACGCTATGTGCGTGGATAAAGGAAAATTGGGAGTAAACCATGGCTGACAACGATAAACACAATACGGATTCCACACTGGTGTTGCCTGAAGAAAAAGACATCACGCCGTCGTCAACGGCATCCGGCAAAGACAAGGCCTGCGATGAAACTACTTCCAAACATCCGTCCCACGCCGGCTTATGGATTGTCATTATCCTCACCTTGTTGATTGCAGCCGGTACAGCAGCGGCGGGCTACTGGTTTTTGTGGCAAAAAGACAGTGGTCAGAGCGCACTGGCAGACGAGCAGTCGGCGCAAAAGGCAATACTGGGCAACCTGAACGATGAGAACGCACAACTCCAGCGTCAGCTCATCGAACTGGAAAAAAGTAAGCAAGCACTTGCCGGCACGGTGAACAGCCTGACGGAAAAAACAGAGTCCCTGCAACTGCAAACCGAACAACTGTTATCACAGTTAGGTGAAATGGAAGGCCGCCGCCCGTCAGACTGGTTGCTGGCTGAAGCGGATTATCTGGTACGCATGGCCGGCCGTAAAGTGTGGCTTGAACATGATACAGATACCGCAGTACTGCTGCTTGAAAATGCCGACCAGCGTTTAAAAGAGCTTTCCGATCCGTCAGTGATCCCGGTGCGCGGGCTGATTGCACAGGACATTCAGACACTGCGTCAGGTTAACCGCACGGACACCGTTAAACTTGCATTAACCCTGTCAGGTTTCCTGTCTCAGGTAGACGCGCTGCCGTTAAAAACCTTCACCCGTCCGGATGAAAATACAGGCAAGGAAGCGCTGTCTGAATCGGTAGACGACTGGAAAAGTAATCTGGCGAAAGTCTGGCATTCTATTGTTGACGATTTTATTTCAGTACGACGCACTGATGCGCCTGTTGCACCTATGATGACTGCTGAAGAAATGTGGCTGTACAAAGAGCAGCTTAAACTGCAAATCATGCAGGCACAGTCTGCTGCTATGAGCGGTGAAGACAATCTGTATCAACAGTCGGTTGCAAACGCTAAAGCCCTGCTGAATGATAAATTTGATACTGATGCACCGGAAATTAATGGCGCACTGTCTACCCTGGATGCCCTTGGTGAAGCCAACGTTCAGGAAAACCTGCCGGAAGAACTCAGTGCTATGGCACCGCTTCAACGCTTGCTGGAATCCCGCGTTAAAGCCGCTTACGGCAAAGGAGAGGCAGCACAATGAAACGGTTAGTTTATGCAATTCTGCTGGTTATAGCGGTACTTGCCGCAATGTTAATTGCGCCGCAGGTTATTGGCGACAAAGGCTATGTGCTGATTTCCATGGGTCAGTTACACATTGAAATGTCAGTTGTCAGCCTGTGTATTACCGTTTTTTTCAGTCTGCTGGCTTTGTGGATCATCTGGCGGTTACTTTCCCGCACTCTCGGGTTATTTAAAGGCTCAAGACAATGGTTTGGCGGACTTTCCCGCCGTAAGCGCCAGCGACGCTTTTACAATGGTCTTCAGTTAATGGTTGAAGGCGATTTCATCGCGGCGAAAAAAGCACTGCAGGATACCACTGACGGCGATTTCGACGGCGTGAATTTTCTGGCTGCTGCACAGGTGGCCAAGGCGCTGAACGAACCGGAACGGGTACGATATTTACTGGACCGCGCTGCAGAGTTTAACAACGCTAAAGTAGCCGCCCATGTTGCGCTGGCAAGACTCGACCTCGAACAGGGACACCAGCAGGATGCACTGGACAAGCTGAACGGACTGGATGAAAAAGCGCAGAAGAATCCGCAGGTTATCCGGCTTAAGGCCCGTGCTATGGGCGAACTGGGTCAGTGGCAGTCACTGGAAGAAGTTTTGCCCCAATGGCGCAAACCATTAAAAGACGATTACGTACTGTGGGCGCAGAAAATAGCGAAAGGAAAGTTTGCTGAAATTGCCAGTAAGCAAGGTGCCAATGCACTGAAGCAACACTGGGAAAACATGCCCCGCAAAGCCCGTGCAGACAACGCGTACCGTGCTGCTTACGCACAGCAATTGCTGGAACAGGGCATGCACAAAGAAGCAGAAACCTGCCTGGTTGAGTGGCAGAAGAAGGGCCCTGATCCGATCTTGCTTCCCTACATGGCACAAATCAGTATTCCTAATCCGGCAAATGCAATCCGCGCACTGGAACAGTGGATAAAACACGACGACACCAACCCTGTTCTGTTTTCCTGCCTGGGTCAGTTAGCACTGAACGCCGGCGACGACATACTTGCAGAGAAAGTGCTGCTAAAAGCCATCAAACTACATGAAAACCAGCAGGATCTTATCGCACTGGCAGAAATCCGTGAGCGCAAGCAGGATGCCACCGGCGCCCTTGCCATGTACAAACGTAGTATGGAAGTCAGTCAGAACGCGCTGGTGTAAATAATTCGTAGCGGAAAATAAAAGCCCCGCGCAGTCTTGCGATTCCGGCGGGGCAACATAAGAGAAGTAAACAGAAGCCTGCAATCTATAAAACAGGCTTATTCTGTGCCTTTAAAGCCTGCTTTATTTTGTTGCTAAATTCAGTTGCTCTTTTAACGATATCGCGCTCGTCTACAGTGAGAACATTCCTGTCTTTCATCAGCAGTTTGCCTTCCACAATGCTGTGCCTTACATTTGTCGCGTAAGCTGAATACACAAGCACAGAGTAAGGATTATAAACAGGCGTCATATTAGGCGATTTGGTATCAATCACGATGATATCTGCCCGTTTGCTTTTCTCCAGAGAGCCAATCTCATTTTCCATATTCAGCACTTTCGCACTGCCTGAGGTTGCCATTTTTATCACTTCGACGGCTGGCATATTAGTCCGGTCATTCGTCCACAACTTGTGAAGTTTAGCTACCTGATTAAACTCATCAATTAAGCTCAGTGTGTTGCCTGACATCGGGCCGTCAGTGCCCAGACCAACATCAACGCCCTGTTTCAGCATTTCTGTCACCGGCGCCACGCCTTTTGCTGATTTGATGTTTGCACTCATATTATGCGCTACACCAACATGATGCTTTTTAAGAAGGGCAATATCCTGATTGCTCACTCTGATGACGTGGGCCCCTATCAGATTATTGTTAAGCACACCGATACTTTCTAAATAGGCCACCGGAGATAATCCGCCACTGCGCTCAGCAATCACCTCCTCCTCCCTTTCAGACTCAGCAAGATGCGTCAGTACAGGCACACCGAACTCTTCAGAAAGTGCTGAAATTTTCTGCAAAGTGCCGGTGGTATTCGTGTATGGAGCGTGAGGCGCAAAAGCGGGAGTAATTCGCGGATGATCCGCATAGCTTTTAATGAATTTAACCGCATAATCAATCCCTTCTTCTGCGGTTTTAGCATCGGCCTGAGGGTATTGAATCACGGTTTGTCCTAAAACAGCGCGCAAACCAATTTCGTCCACAGCCTTTGCGACTTCATCTTCAAAATAGTACATATCCGCATAAGTGGTCACGCCACCTTTAAGCATTTCAACATTACCGAGCTCAGCACCTAACCTTACCATTTCACGGGAAACGAATTGCTTCTCAAGAGGAAACATATACTTATGCAGCCGGTCAGGCACATCATCACCCAGTGAACGCAATAAGGACATCGAGGCATGAGTATGTGTGTTGATAAACCCTGGCAAAACCAGATCACCGTCCACATCCAGGACAGTGCCGGCACGGTAATCTGATGCTTTTTCTTGTGGACCGACCGCCACGATACGCCCGTCTTTAACAGCCACAAAACCGGATTCATACTCTGTCAAAGCACTGTCCATAGAGAGGATATGCCCACGGGTAATAAGAATATCGACTGATTGCGCCGCTGATGCAGACAATGAAGCGCCGATAAGTGAGACAAGTGTAATAACGCGGGTAAATTTCATAAGAAAACACCTTACGGGGAGATGAAAAAGGTTGTACTGCTACGGGGGCTGACCCGGCAGTACAACCATCAGAGAGTGATCAACAGATTAGAATTTCACCTTAACGTCGGCTCCCCAGGTTCTGCCCTGATTCACCACACCGGCAAGGTTATTTATCGTCACGCCACCAATTAACGCTGTTTCATCTGTGATGTTACGGCCGTAACCTGCAACTTCCACATCATAATTGTCGACCATGAACAGGTAGCCAACCCGCACGCCGCCTTCAAGGTAAGGGTCCTGTCTCATTTCCAGTGCATCAATAAGTGAGAACCGCACTTCACTGGCATAGGACCAGTCGGTGTAGAGGTATAACTCACCATCGCCAAGTTCGGTGCTGTAGCGCATAGTGAAATTACCAATCCACTCAGGTGCCCGCGGAAGAGAAAGACCGTCAACGCTAATCAGCCCATTTTCATCCACCGGGTTCAACACTGTACAGAAACTACAGGTTGAGATAGCTACGTTCTCATCCTTAATTTCAGTGTTGTTGTAGCTGACCCCTAACGTTGTAAGCAGGTCAGAAGTGATAGCGTATTCGCCCTCAAATTCAAACCCGTAGCCTACTGTCTTATCAACATTAACTAACTCTTTGGCAGCCCCTTCATCAAAAGATGATTGAGCCGTTAACTGTTGATCGTTCATCTGGAAGTAAAACAGATTGAAGTTTACCCGTGCTGCATTGTCCAGCAGGTCTGATTTAGCACCCACTTCTACCGAGTGAATAACTTCTGAGTCTGCAACACTGAGTTTAGGGTCGCTGCCACTGACAACACGGCCCTGAATACTTGGTGCTCTGAACCCCTTTGCCAGCCTGGTATACAGATTAGTGTCATCCGAATACTGATACATTGCGCTCAAGTCCCAGCTGATAGCAGAATCTTTCGTGTCAGCATACATAGGGTCGAAAAACTCACCGTCGCTGGCGGTAGAAATGATTCGCTGAGAGAAATAGTCTTTTTTATCTTTAGAGTACCGGATACCCGCAGTCACACTGGTTCTGTCATTGACTTCGTAATCACCGGAGGCGAACACAGCCCATGCATCAGTTTTCTGGTTCTGGGTCAGATACCGCTTTAAGCTGCCGTCTTCGTTGTAGTGGAAGGTGTCGATATCCAGATCTTCTGTGAAGAAAAACACGCCAGCCTGATAATCAAACGCACCCAACTCGTTTGAAGCCATTCTCAACTCCTGAGTGAACTGGCTGTGGTCAGGAATACCGTCGGCACTTTCAACTGAGAAAGAAGGAACAGTGCCCAATTCGCCGGTGTAACCGGAAGGATCAGCAAAACTACTGACCCGGTAACCACCATCGACATCGGCCTGTGAGTACATTTCCACAGTTTCATAGCCCGTTACAGAGGTAAACGTGTAATCAGTCGTGAAATATTCCAATTTCATACTTCCGCCCTCGGTTTTCACCGTTTGCGTAGCACGTTGCGCGGCATCGTGATAAACCACATTGCGGTCGAAACCATCAACGAAGTCGTTGGTTCCGGGCTTTATTGCACTGGCTCTGAACACCGTGGGCGTACCATCCAAATCACGGGTGTGGTAGTTAAATAACGCCGAGAACTGACTGTTTGGCTCGTAGAGCACCTGCACTTTGGCAGCTCGATCGTCATAACCGCCCAGAATATCGTTTTGTTCAAAACCCGGCGCACGGGTATCAATATAGTCTGAACGCGTCTGGTTAAGTAAAGACACACGCACAGACACAGTGTCTGTCAGGCCACCGCTAATAGCACCATGGGTAGACAATGTGTCCAGAGACGAATAGGACGCGCTGATATAACCTTCGAAATCCTGCGTAGGACGGTTCGAAGTGAACTTTACCAATCCTGCAGGTGTGTTACGGCCAAACAACGTTCCCTGAGGGCCCCGTAACACTTCAACACTCTCCACATCAAAGACGGGGAAACCTTTTAAAAGCGGGTTCTCCTGAACCACATCATCAGTGATCAATGATACCGGCTGAGAGGCATTTACATCATAATCCTGATTGCCCAGACCGCGAATATAAAAGCGGGGGAAAGAACGGCCAAACGAAGATTCAATTTTCAGACTTGGAATGCGGGCTGACATAAAACGGATATCGTCACCGGCGGTCGACGCACTTTCAAGCAGGTCACGCTTCATGACAGAAACGGAAACCGGTACTTCCTGTAAATTTTGAGTACGGCGTTGTGCGGTAACGGTAATGTTCTCAACCTTTCCCTTACTTGTTTTGCTAACGGCCCCGCTATTCGCTTCGGCTGACTGCGCAGAGGCGTCAGTAGACGCTGCGGGCTTTTTTCCCTCAACGGTTTCATCCACATTTTTCTTTTCAATAGCGATGGTTTTCTTATTGATATAGCGATAACTAAGCGCAGTCCCTTCCAGGAGCTTATTAAAAGCAGCTTCTTCGCTATACGTTCCGGAAAACGCTTCAGTTGTCAGGCCGTCTGCAACATTGGAGAAGAAAACAATCTGCTTTCCATATTGTTTTGCGATGCTCTGCAAAGCCCGGTCCAGCGGAACCTGCCCCACCGTAACCTGCAACTGCTCCTGATTTTCAATATTCTCTGCAGCAACGCCAAAGCTGCCGGCCAGTGACAGCATCACTGACAAGACGACTGGCTTCTTCTTAAATTTGGGGACACGAGTTCTCATGCTTGTATTTCCTATATCCGTACTACATATAATTATCATTGGCTTCGTTGCGAGCCTTTATTTATGCGGGCAGAAAACCCACTAATAAATAAAGAGTGTGAAAGTGCTGGATTTAGGTACTTATTTTTTTTATCTTGAAACTTCCGCGAAGTTTTAATCTGATTTTGATAAGTATTAATTCATCTTCCCCTCTTAATTCCGGCACAAGACATCTCTCTCTATGGGCAACCACACTGCGACGAATAAAAAGAGTAAATGCAGCAGCTTTGTAAAAGGGCTCTACGACAGTTCTTATAAGGAACTGTTTGCCTTCTTCATGCGTCGTTCGAATAACAATCAGCAGGCTCAGGATTTTTCGCAAGAGACTTACCTGCGGCTGATGAATGTAGAAAGAAAAGATCTCATAGAACAACCCAAAGCCTACTTGTTTCGTATTGCCGCAAATCTTGTGCATGAAATGCGTTCAAAGAATGAGCGGATTGCTCAAAATGAAACACCTCTTACTGATGGTCTGGAAAATTTTCCCGGCAATGAAGACCCTCACCTGCAACTTGAGCGGCAGAAAGCTATACAAGAACTGGAGAAAATACTAGTTACACTTCCACCTGTTTATCAGTCAGTATTACTGCTGAGGAAGCGCGATGGCCTTAATCATGCGGAAATTGCAGAAAAACTGGGAATTTCTATTCACACCGTCAGAAAATACTTAACCCGTGCTATGACAGAATGTCGCAAAGCGCAAATTGCGAGTGATGCATCATGAATATGGTTAAACAATCTAATTCTCT
Organism: Alteromonas sp. ABV2_168; assembly: GCF_056161165.1. NCBI lineage: Bacteria > Pseudomonadati > Pseudomonadota > Gammaproteobacteria > Alteromonadales > Alteromonadaceae > Alteromonas > Alteromonas sp. ABV2_168. Next base: position 173,178 of record NZ_JBSWYQ010000002.1, read on the forward strand.
GATCATTGAACAAGCTAGCTACTGGGCGGTATTGCTGGACGATGGAGAACTGAGCGAAAAAGATCGCCGTGAACTGACGCACTGGTTGCTGATGGGACCTGCTCATGTGGAGGAATTTATTCACGCATGCGTGTTGCTGGATCTGATGTCAGATGTTGATCAGAGTAAAAAGTTATCCGTCGACAAATTACTCGCCCAGGTAGAATCAGCAGCGGGCAGTAAGGTGACTCCTATCTCTCAACACCAGAACCTGACCGGTAATAATTCAGAACACGAAAGCTCCGGGCGTCCCCGGAAAACCCGCTGGCTTCCGGTTGCTGCCTGTTTGCTGGCTGGCGCTATTTTCGCTTATCAGATGCTGCCGGTTGAAAGCGCCGGCGAAACGCCTGTAGCGCAAAATCAGCCTGTACAATACAAAACATCACTGGGCGAGCAAAGAAGCATCACGCTGGAAGATGGCTCGATTATCTACCTGAACACGCTGACTGCTGTAGATATTAACTATACGCAGAAATACAGAAACATCGTCCTGCATCAGGGAGAAGCAATTTTCAAAGTTGCACATAATCCTCAAAAGCCCTTCAGGGTCTGGGTTAACGACACAATGTTTCAGGCGCTGGGAACCGAATTTAACGTCCGCAGTGAGCCCGGAAGTGTTGCATTGACGGTGCTTACCGGAGAAGTCGCACTGGCAAGAGAAGCGAAAAAAGAACAGCTGATTCCGTTTCGCTCCACCGGTATAAAACTGACTGACTTTACTGCACCGGACTTAACGAAAGACAGGCCTCTGCTGGTGACTGTGGGACAAAAAGCTGTGCTTCAGGACAATGGTAATATTCATACAGAAGCATCGGTAGATGTAGCCAGAGAGACGTCGTGGAAATCCAGAGAAATGATTTTCCGGAACGACCGTTTAGATAACGTAGTTCGCGAATTTAATCGCTATAATGCTTTGCAGGTCACCATCGCCTCTGCGGACTTATCAGGTATGTCTGTAACCGGTGTATTTGAAACCAATGACCCGATGTCTCTGCTGAATTTTTTAGAAAGTTCAGGCAAAGCAAGAATCGAAAAAACGGATATAAACAAAGTTACGGTGTATGACCGTTAGCGGTTGCTGTAAACAGCACCTCATCAAGCTCCCGGCTCTTTGGATAGCTTACTCAATGAAGTGCTGTTTAACCGTTATCAAAACACCATATTCACCAGTACGGCGATAACGTAGGCCAGGATACCGTATCCGACGTACAGGCCCCATGCGAGCTTATTACTGCCGGTTTCACCTTTCAGCATGGCAACGGTTGCCACACATTGCAGCGCCACAACGTAGAACAGCACCAGGCCAAGGCCGGCGCCGGTTGTCAGTCCGTCAGCCTGAATACGTCCAGCCAGACCGTTCACATTGTCTTCAGCGTCATCCATACCGAACAGTGTACCGAGCGCACCGACGAATACTTCACGGGCGAGAAACGACATCAGTATTGCCACGCCGTAGCGCCAGTCCAGACCCATCGGCTCGAATACAGGCTGGATAACATGGCCGATTTGCCCGAGCCAGCTGTTTTCAAGAGTAGAACCCATCGGGAAATAACCCAAAATCCAGATCCCCACCGACACCACGAAAATAATCGGTGCTGCACGGCGGATAAACTGCAACCCGCTGTCGATAACGCGGAAAGTCAGCGGCTTCCAGTGTGGCAAGCGGTATGTGGGTAATTCAAGAATGAACGGCATGTCTGACTCTTCCAGATCTCCCGGTAAAAAGCGCGACAGAAACTGGCTGACAATCAGGGCCGTAATAATACCGAAGAAATACAGGCCGAAGAAGGCAGCCCCCTGCAGACCAAAAATGCCCAGGAAAGTACCGTCTTCCGGCACCAGTACCGCAACCAGCAAGGCATAAACCGGCAAACGGGCTGAACAGGACATCAGCGGGATGGTCAGCATGGTGATAAGACGCTTGTGCGGCGACTCGATAGTACGGGCCGCCATGATGGCAGGAATGGCGCAGGCATGACCCGAAAGATAAGGAATAAAACTTCTGCCTGATAAACCCACTGCGCTCAACGGGCGGTGACACATCAGCGCCGCGCGGGCAAGATAACCGCTGTCTTCCAGCAAGCCGATAATGAAGGTCAGTACCATAATTTGCGGTACGAACACCAGGAAAGAGCCTAAGCCGCCGAATATGGCGTCGTTAAAAAAGTCGGTAACAATACCTTCTGGCGTAATGGCACTGACACCTTCAGCAACGCTGCCGATCAGCGTTTCCACGCCGTCCATCAGGGGGGCTGCGAGGGTAAAAATACTCTGGAAAAGTACGAACATGACGCCGAGGAATACCAGAGAGCCGGTCCAGCTGTTTAACAGGAAGCGGTCGAAGCTGTTCTGATTTTTCAGCACAACATCCAGTTGCAGGCCGTACTTTGAAGCCAGTGCCTGACTCTGGTTTACCGCGGACTCCCCTTCTGCCAGGGATGTCGTCGGGACATGACCTGACGGCGCTCTGGCAACAGACAGCATGGTCTGCTTAAATTCGTGTAACCCGTCCAGGGTTCTTGCCGACAGTGCCATTACCGGACTGCCCAAATCTTTACTCAGCGCCTCTGTATCGATATCTTCGCCGATCCTGCTGACTTCGTCGATGAAGTTGAGGGCAAAGAGTACAGCTTTATTGTTGGCCTTTGCCAGTTTCTGCACCTGCAGACCCAGCACTAAACTGCGCTCTAAACGGGTGGCATCAAGTACACAAACCACCAGAGAAGTATCGTCACGTTCTACAGATGTGGTGATTTCTTTAATTGCGATTTCTTCATCACGGCTCAGGCCACGAAGCGTATAAGTGCCGGGCAAGTCCACCACTTCAAAATCCTGACATTGACCCCGTTTAACTTCCACGGTAACACCGGGATAATTAGCGACTTTTTGTCGCAGACCGGTTAATTGATTGAATAAAAGACTCTTACCGGAATTGGGCTTTCCGACCATTAAAATGCGTTGCATGAAAAAGAGGTATCCTGTTACTGGCGACAGCGGAAAAGTGAGCGTTAGTTACGCACTTCAACTTCGATTTGTGCGGCGAGATTTTCTTCGATAGCAAACACACTGCCACCCAGTTGCATCACGATTGGCCCACCCAGCGGGCCTTTTCTGACACACTGAATATCTCTGCCAACTTGAATGCCCATTTCAGAAAGCCGCTCTTTCACATTCTCAGCCAGGTCTGAATTAACCGAGCTGATTAACGCCTGCTGTTTGGTAGTAAGTTCCCACAACGTCATAGGATGTCTCTGTAGTAAGTGCTGTTTGCCTGTTCTTTACCGAACAGCAAAATCCGGTGCTCCGGACCTGAAAATCTGTTGAAGAGTACAAGAAAGTGGAGATATGAACCAGATGCTTTCTGCGTTGCAACGTTGAAAGCCCCAACTCTGTCGTTAAGACAAAGCTTGTTTTCTTTTCTAATCCATGATTATAGTAAAAACAGAACTTGTCGGAGTGCTTCGTCTTTCACATGAAAGCAAGCTGAGACCGCATTGCGGGATCCGTAGAACCTGATCAGGCTAATACCTGCGAAGGGAACAAGCAGCAACACCGTTCCACCATCACAACAGACGACCGTCTGTTTGCCGGTGTTGCCCCTTGTGTACTCACTCCTGACAAGCATTTATCACCCGAAAAGGAACAAATGCTATGTCAACACGACGCGAGAAACGCCAGCAGGCACAAATATTTATACAATCACTGAAAGGTGAAGCTTTTCCTAATTCTTTCCGCCAGTACGAGGAAGGATCTGTCCCGTCCATTCGTGTGCCCATGCGGATGATTGCCCAGTCTCCTACCCGCATCAGCGAACAGGAAGAAGAAATCAATCCGGATATTCCCGTATACGACGCCTCCGGTGTATTTGGCGACCCGGCCTGTGAAGTCGATGTGACCAGAGGCATTCCGCATTGCCGCGCTGAGTGGATTAACGCACGAAGCGATACGCAAGCCATTGCCGCATCTGAATCATCCTATACGCAGGCGCGGGATGCAGACATCACCTCAGAATCCATTCGTTTTAAGGCGAAAAATACCATCCGTAAAGCTGTTTCCGGCAAGGTAGTAACGCAACTGCGCTATGCCCGCCTGGGCATGGTGACGCCGGAAATGGAATACATCGCTATCCGCGAAAATATGGGTCGCGCAGCAATTAAAAATGAACTGTTGAACCAGCAACACAAAGGGGAAGCCTTCGGCGCAAACATACCAGCGGAAATCACCGGCGAGTTCGTACGCCGTGAAGTCGCAGAAGGCCGGGCGATTATTCCGGCCAACATCAACCACCCTGAAGCCGAGCCGATGATTATCGGACGAAACTTCCTGGTCAAAGTGAATGCCAACATCGGTAATTCCGCGGTGACCTCGTCCATTGAAGAGGAAGTGGAAAAGCTGGTCTGGGCCACACGCTGGGGCGCAGACACCATCATGGACTTATCCACCGGCCGCAATATTCACGAAACCCGTGAATGGCTGCTGCGTAACAGCCCGGTGCCCATTGGCACAGTGCCCATTTACCAGGCGCTGGAAAAGGTCAATGGCGTCGCTGAAGATCTCGACTGGCCGGTTTTTCGTGACACCCTGATTGAACAGGCAGAGCAAGGGGTGGATTATTTTACTATCCATGCCGGCGTGCGCTTACCCTTTGTACCGTTAACCGCTAAGCGCGTTACGGGTATCGTGTCCCGTGGTGGTGCCATTATGGCGAAATGGTGTTTGTATCATCATCAGGAAAGTTTTCTGTATGAACATTTCCGCGAAATCTGTGAAATCTGCGCTCAATATGACGTAAGCCTGTCACTGGGTGACGGTCTGCGCCCCGGTTCCGTTGCTGACGCCAACGATGAAGCACAATTTGCCGAGCTGCGCACCTTAGGCGAACTCACAGCTATCGCGTGGGAATATGACGTTCAGGTGATGATAGAAGGCCCTGGCCACGTGCCCATGCATCTGATCAAGGAAAATATGGATGAGCAGTTATCTCACTGTCATGGCGCACCGTTTTACACCCTTGGGCCGCTGACAACGGATATCGCCCCGGGGTATGACCATTTTACATCAGGGATCGGCGCGGCACTGATAGGCTGGTATGGCTGTGCCATGCTCTGCTACGTCACCCCCAAAGAGCATCTTGGCCTGCCGGATAAAGAAGATGTGAAACAGGGCCTGATTACTTACAAAATTGCCGCCCACGCAGCAGACCTGGCAAAAGGTCACCCGGGCGCACAAATACGCGACAATGCCATGTCGAAAGCCCGCTTTGAGTTTCGCTGGGAAGACCAGTTTAATCTGGCACTGGATCCGTTTACCGCCCGCGCCTATCACGACGAAACCCTGCCACAGGCTTCAAGCAAAGTGGCGCACTTCTGCTCCATGTGCGGTCCGAAATTTTGCTCCATGAAGATTTCTCAGGAAGTACGTGACCACGCACAGGCAGAAGAAGCGAAGCAACAGGGCATGGCCGATATGGCAAAGAAGTTCTCTGCGTCCGGTCGCGCTCTCTACATTGATGCTGCCGTTGCTGAGGGCGAATAATGTTACCCCGTGTTTTAACGATTGGCGGTACCGACAGCTCCGGCGCCGCCGGTTTACAGCAGGACCAGCGTGCGCTGCAATGTTTTGCAGTCCACCAGCTCAATGTGGTGTCGCTGGTCAGCGCGCAAACTCATGACAGCGTGCTGCACGTTTCTCCGGTATCGCCGGCGTCGTTTTCGTCACAACTGCAAGTCGCTTTTCAGCCGCAGATCCCTGCGGTGATAAAAGTGGGTGCGCTGGTGAATGATGAACAGATCCGTGTGCTTATTAAGAAACTGTCTGAATATCCGCAAATTCCGGTAATTTGGGACCCTGTATTACAGACATCATCAAAAAGTAAGCTCGGTGAATTATCGTTTGATGCTATCGCCGGACTATTGCCCTACGTCACGCTTATCACGCCGAACTATGGTGAACTGGCCTGGCTGACAGGCTTTACGTTACGGCAAGCCAGGGATGAACTGGCTGCCGCACATCAGCTTATCGCTTCAGGCTGCGATCAGGTACTGGTAAAAGGCGGTCACAGACCAGAGTCATCGCTCCGGCCCGACTCCGGGAACGCGGCGGAAATCTGTGATGTGCTGTACAGCAAAGAAAACGTCCGGCGTTTTGTGCACAAAGCACGGCAGCCTTTTGATTTAAGGGGCTCCGGTTGCCTGCTTGCATCGGCTATCGCCGGTGCATTGGCTGAGCAATACATTACCGAAGATGCGGTTTCGCTGGCCGCAGCTGTGGTTGCCGCAGCCTGGCAACAGGCTGAGCTTGTTCTGACTGAAACGGCTGTCCTTCATCGCCCACCGTCTGAACGTGGGATGCTCGTTGAACAACAGGCCCCGTCGCTTCCCGCCTCACTGCTTCCCTACTTCCCGGCAGTTTTTGAAGGCTTGATACCGGCAAAGAATAACTATTCTTTCCCTAACTTGCTGGATTCTGCGCCCGGGCTTTACCCGGTGGTCGACAGCCTTGAATGGCTGCAGCGCCTTCTCCCTTTAAATCTTAAGATTATCCAGTTGCGGATAAAATCCGCCGGTACAGCGCTGAGTGAAACCATCCGCGAAGCAGTAACTATGGCTGCCGGTTACAACACCCAGCTTTTCATCAACGACCACTGGCAACTGGCTATTGAACACGGGGCATATGGTGTGCATCTCGGGCAGGAAGATCTCGCCACTGCCGATTTGAGTGCCATTGCCCGTGCCGGATTGCGGCTGGGCATTTCGACTCACGGATATGCAGAGCTGTGCCGCGCCATTCAAATCCGGCCTTCTTACATAGCGCTGGGTCATATTTTTCCTACCAGAACGAAAGATATGCCCTCTGCGCCACAGGGTACGGCGCGGCTGGTTGACTACGTGTCACTTTGCAAATATCTCTGCATTCCCACTGTAGCCATCGGCGGTATTACGTTAAGCAATATCGACACCGTGGCTGCCACAGGCACAGATGCCATTGCCGTCGTAACGGCTATTACAGAAAGCGATAACCCGGAAGACGCCGTCAACGCATTGCGCGGGAGGTGCCGCCGTGCTGACCACTGAACTGTATTCCCGCTACAGCCGTCATTTACTGCTGGATAATTTTGATGAGGAAGCCCAGCTGCAACTCATGCAATCAAAAGTCATGCTGTTCGGCTGCGGAGGACTGGGTTGTCAGGTAGCCATGGCACTGGTGTCTGCCGGTGTGGGCGAAATTGTGCTGATCGACCATGACATCGTGGAAATCAGTAATTTACCCCGCCAGTGGCTGTTTACCGAAGCCGATGCGGGACAAAAGAAAGTCTATGCTGCACGGTCGCGACTGACAGCCATGCATGGCGGGTGTCAGATAAGATGTATCGACGACCCTGCCGATCCCGTCAGACTTGCCACTCACCTGCCGTACTGTTCGTTACTGCTGGATTGCACAGACAGCGTGTCCAGCAGAAAATTTGTCAATAGACTGTCCCTTGAACATAAGCTGCCGCTCATTTCCGCCAGTGCCGCAGGCTTTTCCGCCACGGCGCTGGCGCAGAATCCGGTATCCGGTTCGGCCTGTTATGAATGCATGGAACAGATTAGTGAGCACCCACAAACGTGCATGGAGCAGGGAATATTCAGTCCTGTAGTTGCCATTGCCGGTCAGTTCCAGGCCAGCCTTGCACTCAGTTACCTGTGCGGCATTCAGCCTGTGGATTTCGGACAACTTCACGTCTACGACGGCCGCGCCCTCACCCTGCGGCATTTCAGAATCAATAAAAATCCGGCGTGTCCGGCATGCTCAAATCATATCGGGGGAAAACCATGAACATATTGTGTAACGGTGACAAGCTTACTCTGCCAGAAGGCAGCCTGCTCGCCGATGCGATCAGTGACTATCTGCAGCAAACCCCGTCAGTGGCTGTAGCGGTAAACCAGACAATCATTCCGGCCAGCCAGTGGCAACATCATAAGCTGCAACCTGACGATGCCGTAGAACTCTTTACTCTGGTAGCGGGAGGTTAATGATGCTGACAATTGCCGGCACTACTTTTACATCCAGATTATTCACCGGTACAGGGAAATTCAGTCACCCTGACATCATGAAAGATGCCCTGGTCGCCAGCCAGACCCGGCTTGTTACGCTGGCACTTAAACGGCTTTCAAAAGGCGACGTGCCCGACCCTACCCTCAGCGTTCTACGTTCGCTGCCGGTTACATTACTGCCGAACACTTCCGGTGCGGCGACAGCGGAAGAAGCGGTTTATGCGGCCCGTCTGGCCAGAGAGCTGTTAGGTACCAGCTGGCTGAAACTGGAAATTCATCCCGATCAGCGCTTCTTACTTCCCGATCCGGTGGAAACATTAAAAGCCGCTGAAGCGCTGTGCAAAGAAGGCTTCAACGTGCTGCCTTATTGTCATGCGGATCCTGTTCTGTGCAAGCGCTTAGAAGAAGCCGGATGCGCTGCAGTGATGCCACTTGGCGCACCTATCGGTTCCAATAAAGGCCTGCAAACCCGCGAGTTCCTGCATATCATCATTGAACAGGCCGGAATCCCGGTGGTGGTTGATGCCGGGATCGGCGCTCCCTCTCATGCCTGCGAAGCCATGGAAATGGGTGCTGATGCAGTACTGGTAAATACCGCCATTTCTGCCTCTACCCAACCGGTTGCCATGGCCAGTGCGTTTGCAAAAGCCGTGGAAGCCGGCCGCGAGGCCTGGCTGGCCGGTACCGCACCGGTCAACTCCCGGGCTTCTGCAACCAGCCCGTTCACACAGTTTCTGGCAGGTTTGTCATGACGGTGGCAGAAGAGCTGTCCCGCACAGACTGGGACGATGTCAGGTTGGCACTTTACAGCAAAAGCGCGGCAGATGTGATGTTAGCACTGCAACGCCCCGCCCGGCACTGGCAGGATTTTCTTGCGCTGATATCCCCTGCTGCAGAAGCATTTCTGCCGGATATGGCTGTTAAAGCACAGACCCTCACACGCCAGCGTTTCGGCCATACCGTGTCTTTGTTCGTGCCCTTGTATCTGTCAAACCTGTGCGCCAACGAATGCACCTATTGCGGCTTTACTATGAGCAATAAAATTAAACGCACGAAACTGACCATGGCTGAAATATCAGAGGAAGTTTATGCCATCAAGAAAATGGGTTTTGATTCTGTTTTGCTGGTTACCGGCGAGCACGAAACGAAAGCGGGTATGGATTACTTTCTTCAAGCAGTGGAGTTAGTAAAGGCTCACTTCAGCCATGTTGCCATGGAGGTGCAACCGCTTTCTACAGATGAATACCGTGCCCTTGCTGCAGCCGGAACTGACAGTGTGCTGGTTTATCAGGAAACTTATCATCGCACCCATTATGCGGAGTATCACCTGCGGGGCAAAAAGCAGGATTTCGACTGGCGGTTAGCAACACCGGACAGGCTTGGCGAAGCTGGTATGAACAAAATCGGTCTGGGTGCTTTGCTCGGGCTATCCGAATGGCGGACGGACAGCGCATTTACCGCATTACATCTCAGCCTGTTGCAACAGCGCTACTGGAAAAGCCGCTACTCTGTTGCATTCCCCCGCATCAAGCCCTGCGCCGGTGACCAGGCAACGCAGAAAAGTCAGGTATCAGATAAACAGCTCATACAACTGATTTGTGCTTACCGGCTGTGTTTTCCGGAAGTGGAACTAAGCCTTTCCACAAGGGAATCCCCGGCATTTCGCGACAACGTAGTACCACTGGCCATTAATCAATTGTCTGCCGCATCGCAAACTCAACCTGGTGGATACAGCGCTCCCACAACAGCACTGGAGCAATTCTCAACCGAAGACACCCGCTCAGCCAGCGCAGTGGCAAACAGCCTCACCGCACGCGGACTCGACCCCGTATGGACAGACTGGCTGAAAGCATTCGGCCGTTAAGCAGCCTACCCCGCTGTTACAGGGCTGGCTAATGCTTTGAGTTTGGTTTTCAGTAGTTCTGTAAAACCGCTTTCGTCGTCAGGGCTGTCAGGGTGAGAAGGCCATACTGCCATGAACTGATATTCCATGGTTGTTGCAGGTTTGAACTGAATCAAATAGTCATATTCCGCTTCAAACTTGCGGGAGATATCGTCCACTTTGTAGAACAGTGCCATGCCCAGCTCGTCATCTGCGCCCAGCAAGCTTTGCTTACCGTAGGTGGCAATGACGCCCCAGCCATTCATTTCCAGTTCGATGTATTGGGTGTTGTCATGCTTAACAATCCCAGTTACCAGGTCATCTGCTGTCCCGCTTAACGACACAGTTACCGTGGTTGACGGGTCACCGGCGTGAATTTCGTAATCTGCACTGGCATCGAGCTTCTTACCATTCACATCCCAGCCATTGTAATTAACAGTGAACCCGGCAGACAGCTTGTCGTCATGGCCCAGTGCCCAGGACATCTCGTCCACGTTCTGCATATGCATTACCGTGTCGCCTTCCATACGGCCAAAAGAGCCAAGACCCAGCGCTTTACCCACTTTCAGCACGTCGCCGCCCCAGTCAGACAGATCATGATAGCTGTCGTAACCATCCTGCCCCACCTGATGCAGCACGGGTTCGTTACCGGTTTTCACGAAGATATCCGTGCCGTTACGCCAGTCCAGATATAAGCGGTACCCCACCAGGTCATTTTCCCAGCCCGGTCCTTCATAACGTAAATAGTATGAATGATCAGTCAGTTGCGGAGGCGCAGTAAAAGAATCCACATTCTCAAAGCTGAAACCGTCTGCTTTGTACTCTTTACCATCCCATTCACCGCCCTGACGAACCGACAATTCAGTGTAAGCAACATCCGGTGCATCCGGGGCTGAATCTGACAGAGCAATTGTGGCTTTTTCACCGGCATCCAATGTGACTAAAACGTTAAGAACATCATTTCCCTGCTGATCTTTTGTCCACTCAGAAGGAAAGTTTGTCACTTTTTTTGTCACTGCATTGTCGTCATCAAAAGCGCTTGCCGGAAAACGCAGAAGTTGCGGAAGCGCTGCGCCGCCGGCCGGATTACTCACGCTGACCTTACTCACAACAGATTCTGCAGATGATTGTTTTTCCTGACTTTCCTGACTAGAAGACGGGGTTTTATCAGGGCTGCATGCGGCAGCGGATAACGCCAGAATGATACTCAGTGGCAGGGTTGATTTCTTCATATTGCGCTCCGTGATTTCGTCGTTTAGAGGTCGTTATTCGGGGAAATACTTTGCACTAATATATTGACAATTGCCACCGGTGGCAATTATTTTAAATGTTGTTAACATTGTAAACTGTGTGTGGTGTTTCATCGCTTATCCGGAAAATGCGTTTCCGGTTCATTTACAACACCCGCAAAATTCATCGTTTTTACGCAAAAAGGAAATGTCATGCCTAACTTCAGTTTGACGGGAAAACGTGCGCTGGTCACCGGTGCCAGCCGCGGTATCGGACAAGCCATGGCCGTCGCTCTGGCCGAATCCGGCGCCAGTGTTATTTGCGCCAGTTCCCGTGAAGGCGGATGTGAAGAAACCCTCGCCAAAACCCGCGCCGTCAACAACGTGGAAGTTACCGCCCTGCATGCCGATCTGTCAGACATGGCAGCGGTTCAGAAGCTGGCTGATGACGCACAGGCTGTTTGGGGTGGTATCGATATTCTGGTGAATAACGGCGGTACAATTTTCCGCAGCCCGGCCGTAGATTTCCCGCTGGAGGAATGGCAGAACGTGTTGCGCGTAAATACAGACTCAGCGTTTCTGCTCAGCCAGCAAATCGGCCGCAACATGATTGAGCAGGGTTACGGCAAAATCATTAATACCGCATCTATGCTCAGTTACAGCGGCGGCATCACAGTGCCTGCCTACACTGCCAGCAAGCACGCCATTGCCGGCTTGACCAAAGCACTGGCTAATGAATGGGGCAAGCACAACGTTCAGGTGAACGCTATTGCGCCCGGCTATATCCGTACCGACAACACGCAGGCTCTGCAGGACGATGCAGGCCGCAGCAAGGAAATTATTTCAAGGATCCCGGCCGGACGCTGGGGCGAGACGGAAGACTTAAAAGGCGCACTGGTGTTTCTGGCCAGTGATGCAAGCAATTACGTGAACGGCCATGTGTTAGCCGTCGACGGCGGCTTCCTTGCCCGCTGATCCTCACAAACCCTACAAGAGACAGGCACCATGACTACTGAACACGAAATCCGTTACGCCGTAGGACAACGGGAAGTTAAGTCTTACGACACCAATGAACTGCGTGAAGCCTTTCTGGCTGACAAACTCATGCAGCACGGCAAAATCTACTGGGTCTACAGCCACTATGAGCGTTTCATGGTGGGCAGCGCAGTACCAACTTCTGCGCCACTGAAACTGGAAACGCTGGATGACCAGCTGAAAATGAGTTACTTCACCGCCCGTCGTGAAGTGGGTGTTATTAACATCGGCGGCACCGGGACAGTCACTGTAGGCGACACCACCTACACACTGGAAAAAGAAGAAGCTCTGTATATCGGTAAAGATAACGAATCCGTTGTGTTTGCTTCAGACGATGCGGCTAATCCGGCGAAGTTCTACCTGAATTCAGCACCGGCGCACCATGTTTACCCATGCAAAAAAGTGGGTAAAGGCGATGCCAATGTGCTGCATCTTGGCAGTCAGGAAACCAGTAACGAACGTGATATTAATCAGTTGCTTATCAACACCGTGGTTGATACCTGTCAATTACAAATGGGGTTAACCCGTCTGGCACCGGGCAGTGTGTGGAATACCATGCCGGCCCACCAGCACGACCGTCGTAACGAAGTGTACTTCTACTTCGACTTAGCCGACGGACAGGCAGTCTGCCACTTTATGGGTGAGCCACAGGAAACCCGTCATATTTTTGTTTCCAATGAGCAGGCCGTGCTGTCACCGCCCTGGTCAATTCACTGCGGTGTGGGTACTGCGAACTATGCGTTCATCTGGGGCATGGCCGGGGAAAACCTCGACTATGACGATATGGACAAGTTCCCGCCAGACCAGCTCAGATAAGTATTGAGGTAAGTATGTTGCGCCTTAAAGTTGTGCCGGTACTGCTGCTTGTATTCATCACAAGCCTGATTGCCGGCTGTGGCAGTAAGCAGGACAGTGACGTGGTGGTACTCAGATTGGGGCATTCTCTGGATCCCCAGCATTCTGTGCACAAAGCCATGGTATTTTTAGGTGAACGCCTGGACGAATATTCCGGCGGAACCATGCAGGTAGCGATTTATCCCGGCAGCCAGTTAGGCACCGAACGGGAAATGATTGAGCTGCTGCAAATCGGTTCGCTGGACATGACCAAAGTGTCTGCCAGTCCGCTGGAAGGCTTTGCGCCGGAAATGCAGATTTTTAGTATTCCCTATGTGTTCCGTGACAATGAGCACTACTGGAACGTGCTTAACAGTAACGTGGGCAAAGATTTGCTCTCTGGTGTGGAAGCGTTCAAGCTGAAGGGCCTGGGTTACTACGACGCCGGCAGCCGCAGCTTCTATACTACTGACCGCCCAATCCGCACGCCGGAAGATCTAAAAGGATTAAAGATCCGTGTACTGAACAGCCCTACAGCGGTGAAAACCGTACGTGCGCTGGGCGGAGCAGCCACACCGGTCTCCTGGGGTGAACTGTACACAGCTTTGCAGCAGGGTGTTGTTGACGGTGCGGAAAACAATCCGCCCAGCTATTACCTGTCCCGCCACTACGAAATCGCCCGTTACTATTCGCTGGATGAGCACACCTCTGTACCTGACGTCATGCTGATGTCGCTGCGTACCTGGAACAATCTTACACCTCAGCAGCAGGGCTGGCTCAATCAGGCCATGGCCGACTCCGTGGTGTATCAGCGTAAATTGTGGCAGGCGTCTACAGAAGAGTCTCTGGAAAAAGTGATTGCTGATGGTGTGGAAGTGATTTATCCCGACAAGCAACCCTTTGTGGATGCAGTAAAACCTTTCCACGACAGCTATGCCGGCTCTGAAGTGGGTAATCTGCTAGATAAAATTAAGGCGATGTAATCATGCGACAGTTAGTAAAGTTAATTGATAAGAGTCTTGCAGCGTCGCTGATTGCTGCCATGGCCGCTATCCTTCTGGTGGTGGTGTGGCAGGTTATTTCCCGCTACCTGCTGAAAGATCCCGCTTCGGTAACTGAAGAGTTATCCCGCTTCCTGCTTATCTGGATTGGCATTTTAGGTTCTGCTTACGCATACCGTCAGAAAGTCCATCTGGGCTTTAATCTCATCGTAAACCGTCAGTCAGAAACTGTGCGCAGACTTATTATGACCTTCGTTGAAGTGCTGGTTGTTACCTTTTGTGTGCTGGTACTCATTGTCGGCGGTAACGCACTGGTCAGCCTGACCCTGGATCTTAATCAGATTTCTGCAGCACTTGGCGTAAAAATGGGCTGGATTTACACCGTTCTTCCGATTTCCGGCGTCATTATGGTGTTCTACAGCATCATCAATATTTATAACCTCTGGATAGACGAGTCACAGGAGCCGCTGTAATGGAAATGACTGCAATAATCCTCATCGTTGGCTTCTTTTTCTTTTTACTGATTAATGTGCCCGTTTCTATCAGCATTGGTCTCGCAACCATGGTAGCCATGCTGATAAATATCGAGTTTGAACCGGCAGTGACTACGATGGCTCAGCGTATGGCCGGCGGACTGGACAGCTTTGCGCTGCTTGCAATACCTTTTTTCGTAATGTCAGGTCTGATCATGGGGCGCGGTGGTATTGCCAAGCGATTGATTGAATGTGCCATGGCACTTATCGGTGCGCTGCCGGGTGGTCTCGCCCTAGTGAACGTGGTGTCCTGCATGCTGTTTGGTGCCATCTCGGGCTCTGCGGTAGCGGCCTGTTCAGCTATCGGCAGTTTCATGCTGCCGGAAATGAAGAAAAAAGGCTATGACCCTAATTTTTCAGCGGCGGTTACCGCGGCGGCTGCAACGACCGGCATGCTTATCCCGCCAAGTAATATCCTGATTGTTTATGCTATTGCCAGTGGCGGCGTATCCATCGCTGCGCTGTTCATGGCGGGCTACATTCCGGGCATTATGGTGGGCCTTGCGCTCATGGTGGTGTGCTACATCTGGGCAAAAATTAAAGGTTATCCGCTGTCAGACCGCTTACCCATAAAAGTAGTTGCCGAAAAACTACTGGCCGCTATTCCCAGTCTGTTTCTTATCGTGCTGGTGATCGGCGGTATCGTCGGCGGCGTATTTACCGCAACAGAAGCCGGTGCCATTGCTGTGGTGTATTCACTCATCCTGTCTGTGGGTGTTTACGGCGAGGTAAAAACCAGAGAACTGCCCGGCATTCTGCTTAAGTCTGCAGAGACCACCGCTATTGTTATGTTGCTGATTGCAGCGTCTACGGCGATGTCATGGTTACTGTCGTTTGAGAATATTCCGCAAACGCTCAGCGCCGCATTACTGGAACTCAGTGACAATCCTATTGTCATCTTACTGCTTATCAACCTGTTGTTGATTGTGGTGGGTGCATTTTTGGATATGACACCGGCCGTTCTTATTTTTACGCCAATCTTTCTGCCGGTTGCCATGCAGCTGGGTATGTCCCCGTTGCAGTTCGGCATTATGATTGTGCTTAATTTGTCTATTGGTTTGTGTTCACCGCCGGTAGGTGCAGTACTGTTTATCACCTGTGCCATCGCAAAAACCAAACTGGAAAATATAATCCGGCCATTGTTGCCACTTTATGCCGCGATGTTTGTGGTGCTCATGTTAGTCACCTATGTGGCGTGGTTCTCAGAAGCACTGCCCGCAGCACTGGGATTCTGATATGCGCTTTAACAAGCCCTGCCACTGGTAGGGCTTGTACGTATTAAGATTGTGAATCCGCAGTGTAAAAGGCTAAACTTACCCGACCTGGCCGTTCCGCAGGATACCCTACAGGGGAAACAGCAGGTGTCAGAGGTGCAAAGAGCAACAATGATTAAATAAAACGAGCAGCGTTAACGCTAATAATAATAAGTGAAAAACATGGATAAACGTCCGACTATCAATGATGTAGCCCGCCTTTCAGGGGTGTCTAAACGTACGGTTTCCCGCGTGATCAACGGCGCCACCAATGTGGGTGCGGCCACCCGGGAAAAAATCCAGAAAGTCATTGATGAGTTAGGCTTTTCTCCGGATAAGCAGGCCCGTGGCCTCGCTGCCTCCCGCTCATTTCTGCTCGGTATGATTTACGATAACCCGGATGCCCTGTATATCGACCAGGTGCAACGGGGCGTTCTGAACGTCTGTTCAGAAAAAGGCTATGAACTGGTTGTTCATCCCTGCCACTACAACTCACCGGATTTCATCGACAACTGTATTAAGTTCGTCAAACGCTCGAATATCGACGGCGTGGTTATCCTGCCGCCGGTGTCTGAAGCCAAAGAGCTGGCTGCCGCCCTGCGCGACCAGGCTATCAATTATGTACGTATGGCGTCAGTGGATTTAGACGACCACGCGAACATTGTGGTGTCTGACGACCGTGCTGCCATCAGCGATCTCGCCCGTTATCTGGTGTCTCTGGGACACCGCGACATTGCCATCATCAGTGGTCCGCAGGCTTACTACTCTTCCATTGAGCGTCTCGAAGGTTTCCGCGATACCCTGCGCGAGCTGGGCATCGATTTACCCGATAACCGCGTTATCGAAGGTAAAAACAGTTATGAAAGCGGTATCGAATGTGCCCGCAGTCTGCTTATTCAGTCATCCCGCCCTGCAGTCATTTTTGCCAACAACGACGAAATGGCCGCCGGCGTACTGAAAGTCGCCCATGAAATGGGTATTCGCGTGCCGGAAGAACTGTCTATTGCCGGATTCGATGATAACTTGCTGGCTGCCAGAGTGATCCCGTCACTGACCACAGTGAAGCGCCCGGTAACAGCCATGGCATCACTGGCTGCGAAGAAAATTATTGCGATGATTGAGGACAAACCGACGGACGACATGGAAAGTTATCTGGTGAAACCTCACCTGATCATTCGTGAGTCCACCCGCAAAGCAGAAAAGTAAAAGAATTTCGCTGATGAAGATTGATCCGCTGTTTATTCTGACCTACAATGCCACCGGTGGCATTCATGTTAAGAAACTGTTCCCATTGTCTTAACAGAATTAACGGTGCCTTTCGCCAGCAGGAGTGTAAGTATGCAAGACCAAACCCAATTGATTCAGGTTCATCCGCAGGACAATGTTGCCGTAGCAACAATGGACTTAGAGGCGGGAATCCAAAACAATGATCTTGAGCTTACCCTGGCTGATGCTATCCCTGCGGGACATAAGGTTGCCCTGAAGGCCATGAAGGCCGGTGAAAACATTGTTAAATATGGCTTTCCCATTGGTCATTTAACAGAAGATGTTACCGCCGGTGCCCATATTCACAGCCACAACCTGAAAACCAATCTCAGCGGTCAGGAAGCATACACGTGGAAAGACCTGAAGAAAAGTGCCACCGGGAGCAATGCCACAGATGGCACGTTCATGGGCTATCGCAGAGAAAATGGGAAGGTTGGTATCCGTAACGAAATATGGATTATCAATACCGTTGGCTGCGTAAACCGCACTGCAGAGCGCATTGCTTCAGAGTGTGAGCGCCGTTTTGCCAACGAGTGTGACGGATTCCGCGCTTTTACTCACCCCTTTGGTTGCTCGCAGCTGGGCGACGATTTAACAGATACCCGCGCAATTCTGGCAGCACTGGCTTCCCACCCTAATGCCGGTGCTGTTTTAATCGTTGGTCTTGGCTGCGAGAACAACCAGCTTTCAGCCATGCTGGAGCTGGTAGATAAACCTGAAGACCGCCTGCGTTATTACAATTCCCAGCAGGTAGGCGACGAAATTGAAGAAGGTATCCGTCTGGTTTACGAAATGCTGAAACCGGTGGGTGCCGATAAACGGGAACTGATCCCCGCCTCGGAACTGGTTCTGGGCGTAAAATGCGGCGGCAGCGATGCGTTCAGCGGCATTACCGCTAACCCGCTGGTTGGCCGTATGACCGACATTTTAACCGGCATAGGCGGTACTGTACTGCAAACAGAAACCCCTGAGATGTTCGGTGCAGAACAGTTGCTGATGGACCGCGCCGTGTCTGAGCCCGTGTTCAACGACATTGTTTCACTGGTCAATGAATTCAAACAATACTTCCTCGACCATAACCAGCCAGTCTACGAAAATCCGTCCCCGGGTAACAAAGCCGGCGGTTTAACGACACTGGAAGAAAAATCCCTCGGTGCGGTGCAGAAAGGCGGTCAGGCGGCTGTCGGCGGCGTACTGAAATACGGTGAACCTGTTCACCAGAAAGGTTTGTCACTGCTGCAGGCGCCGGGTAACGACGCTGTCAGCTCAACGGCCCTGGCCGCCAGTGGCGCTCATATCGTTTTATTCACCACCGGGCGCGGTACACCGCTCGGGTTCCCTGTACCCACAATAAAAATATCGTCAAATTCCAGAATAGCAGAACAAAAACCACACTGGATTGACTTCAATGCGGGACAAGTGCTGCAAGGCGTCAGTATTGACGACTGCGCAGCACAGTTGTACCAACTTTGTCTCACTACAGCGTCAGGTCAACTTACCTGTAATGAGAAGAATGGCAGTCATGAAATTGCTATTTGGAAACGAGGCGTAACCCTTTAAAAAAGAGAATGTTATGAAACCGATTTTACTTCATGAAGACAGGCTTTTTCCGGTTGATGAAAAGACCCGCGGCATCGCCCGTGAGTTGTATCAGTCTGTCAGGGACTTGCCTGTTATCAGCCCTCATGGACATACTGATCCGCGCTGGTTTGCCTACGACGAAAACTTCGGTAACGCTACCGAACTGTTTATTCTGCCTGATCACTACGTCTTTCGTATGTTGTATTCTCAGGGTATCACCCTTGAGCAGTTAGGCATCCGCCGCTGGGATGGCGGTGAGTCTGAAGCAGATCCGCGTAAAATCTGGCAGCTGTTCGCTGACCACTACTACCTGTTTCCGGGTACACCGTCGCGCATGTGGCTCGACACCGTATTTAAAAACGTGTTCGGACTTACCGACATGCTGTGCTCAGACAACGCCATGGACTACTACGAGTTCATCACCAAAGAGCTGGCGAAGCCTGAATACAAACCCCGTGCACTGATGGACCGCTTTAACATTGAGTTAATTGCCACCACTGAAGGCGCACTGGATCCGCTGACTCATCACGGCGCAATCAAAGGCACCGGCTGGGACAAGCGCGTTATCACCACCTTCCGTCCTGACGACGTGGTAGATGCTTCCCGCGAAGATTTTGTAGATAACATCGCTAAACTGGGTGATATCACCGGCGAAGACACTACCAGCTGGCAGGGTTATCTGGCCGCATTGCGTCAGCGCCGTCAGGTATTCCGTGAACACGGCGCTACCGCTACAGACCACGGCCACCCGACTGCCGCCACCGCAGATTTATCTGCCGCTGAATGCGAAAGCCTGTTTACGAAAGTGCTGTCAGGGGATTCCTCAGCCGCAGAGCAGGAACTGTTCCGTGCACAAATGCTTACCGAACTGGCCGGCATGAGTGTGGAAGACGGTATGGTGATGCAAATCCACCCGGGCTCATTCCGTAACCATAACGAAAGCCTGTTTAAGAAATTCGGCCGCGATAAAGGCCACGATATTCCTATGCAGACTGACTACGTTAACGCACTGAAGCCATTGCTGAACAAGTACGGTAACGAAGCGAATCTGAATATCATCCTGTTTACCCTGGATGAAACCGTGTATGCCCGTGAACTCGCCCCGCTGGCCGGTCACTATCCGTGCCTGAAGCTGGGTCCGGCGTGGTGGTTCCACGACAGTCCGGAAGGCATGCTGCGTTTCCGTCACAACGTTACCGAAACTGCCGGTTTCTACAACACCGTTGGATTTAATGACGATACACGCGCGTTCCTGTCTATTCCGGCCCGTCACGATGTGGCACGCCGTATCGATTGCCGTTTCCTTGCGCAACTGGTGGTTGAACACCGCGTTGCCGACTGGGAAGCCGCCGAACTGGCACAGCAACTGTCTTATAATCTGGCGAAAAACGCTTACAAACTGGGGTAACCGCATGGCACGTCTGAATTTCTCTACGCTGGCGGACTTGCCGTCAGAGGTAAAACAGCCTCAATACGATGTGAATGCCACCACCAGCGGCATTGTGCATATTGGCCCGGGCGCATTTCACCGCGCCCACCAGGCGGTGTATACCGATCTGGCCATGGCCCACGGCGGAAACTGGCGTATTGACGGCGTGTCTATGCGCAGTAAAAGCCTGAAAGAAAAACTGTCCGGCCAGGATAACCTGTATTCACTGGTTGTACTGGATAACGAGCCATATACCCAGATCATCGGCGCAATGAATAACGTGTACGTGTTAAGTGAAGACCGCGATGCCATTATGGCATCGCTGACCGCACCCACCACACACATCGTTACGCTGACCATTACTGAGAAAGGCTATTGCCTGGACAATCAGGGCAAGCTCGATGCAGCCCATCCGGATATCCTGCACGATAAAGATTTTCCGGAAGAGCCGGTATCGGCTATCGGATTACTGGTTGCTGCTCTTAAAGTGCGCATGGAAAGTGGTGCCAGCGAAATCACCATCGTCAGTTGCGACAACCTGTCTGATAACGGCAGCAAACTGGGCGCGGCCGTTGTGGTATTCGCACAATTACTCGACAGCGAACTGGCAGCGTGGATCAGCAAGAATATTTGTTTCCCTAACACCATGGTAGACAGCATCACTCCCGCCACTGACGAGGCGCTGGTCAGCCAGACTTCAGCTGCACTCGGCGTGACCGACGAGTGGCCTATTCAGCGTGAAGCCTTTACCCAGTGGGTTGTGGAAGATAAATTCAGCGGCCCCCGTCCAGCATGGGAAAAAGTGGGTGTAACTTTCACCGATGACGTTCACGTGTTCGAAAAAGCCAAACTGCGCGTGCTGAACGGCACCCATTCAACGCTGGCTTACGTGGGTTCGCTTTTGGACATCGACACGGTGTTTGAAGCCATCAGCAAACCGGAAATTGAAGCGTTTATCCGCCGTCTGCTGAAAGAAGAAATTCTGCCGACTATTGATGCCGGTGACAAAATGGATTTATCAGCCTACGCCGGTGACATTCTGAACCGCTATCACAACAAACATATCCGTCATTTACTGGCGCAGATTGCCTGGGACGGCTCACAAAAGCTGCCTTTCCGCATTCTGAATACCGTACGCGACCGCATTAAAGCCAAAGCCAGCTTTAACCTGTTAAGCGTACCTGTTGCTGCGTGGATTCTGTTTATCGCTAAACGTCAGGCGGCGGGTGAAACCATTACCGATCCGATGGCTGAGCGTTTATTGTCGCTGGCTGAAAAACACAGCGGCGATACAAAAGCACTGACAGATGCAGTACTGAATGAGCGTGACGTTTTTGCTGAATTGTCTGACCACCAGGCATTCCGCGACACCATACACGGTCAGGTTGAAAAACTCAGCAACATTACACCTGAAACAATGGCTGCATGCCTGGGAGAGCTATAATGAAAGGCATTAAACACATTGTGAAAGGCGCCCCGATCCTGCCAATTTTGCAGGCAGATTCGGTAGAACAAGCCCTGAATATTGCAAAGGCAGTAGAAGCCAGCGGACTTAAAAACCTGGAAGTGGTGCGCCGTACAGACGCAGCGACGGCTTCTGTGACTGCTATCCGTGAAGCATTTCCGGATATGGTTGTAGGCATGGGCACTGTGCTCAGCCCTGAGCACGCAAAGGAAGCGGTAGATGCCGGCAGCCAGTTTCTGGTGACGCCCACCGTCAGCCCCCGTTTACTGGACGGGTTAATGTCGTCAGGCGTGCCGTTTATTCCCGGCACCAGTAACCCTGCAGATATTCTGATGGCCAGTGAATACGGCCTTACCGAACTCAAATTCTTCCCTGCCCACTTAAGCGGCGGCGCGCCAATGCTAAAAGCACTGGGCGGCATCTTTCAGCATATCTCGTTCTGCCCCACCGGCGGTATTTCCGGCAGTAACCTGAACGACTATCTGAGCCTGAAAAATGTATTTGCCGTAGGCGGGTCGTGGATGATCCCGTCTGACATGGTAAAAGCAGAAAACTGGCAAGGCATCACAGACACCTGCAAGCAGGCGCTGGAGGCATTTGAAGGGTTACGACCATGAGCCGTATTGTCATTTTCGGCGAGTGCATGGTTGAGCTGGTTAACCGTGGTGCCGACACACTTTCTAAGGGTTACGCCGGCGACACCTACAACACCGCTGTGTACCTGAAGCGCTGCGCCCGTGATATTTCAGTAAGCTACTTAACCGCTATCGGCGCGGATTTCTTAAGTGATGAGCTGTTGTTTAAAATGGGCGACGAGGAAATCAATACCGACCAGGTATACCGCAGCGAAGACCGTAATCTCGGCCTGTACATGGTGCGCACGGATAAGCACGGCGAACGTACTTTCGCCTACTGGCGGGCAAACTCAGCGGCTACCCAAACACTGAACCTCATGCGCGGGGATTTAAGCAACGCGGATGTGTTTTATTTCAGCGGCATTTCGCTAGCCATTCTGGATGAAGTACAGCGCCTGAAGCTGTTCGATTTAATTGATGGTTTTCGTGCGAAAGGCGGCAAGGTGGTCTTTGACCCTAATTATCGCCCCCGCCTCTGGCCAAGCCCTGAACATGCTCAGTTATGGACAGATAAAGCCTATTCTCATTCAGATATCGCTTTTCCGGGCGGTGATGATCATCTGGCGTTATATGGCCACACTGACGTGGATGCTATCCACCAGCATGTTGCTGACCTCGGCGTTAAAGAGATCATCGTGAAGAACGGCGCTGTTGGCGTGCACATCTACGAACAGGACAGCCATTGCATCGTACCGGTAGAGCGTGTAGAGAGCGTTGTCGATACCACCGCAGCCGGTGATGCGTTTAATGGCGGCTACCTGTCAGCACGTCTGTCTGGTAAAGATGTGACCGACTCCGCCAGCTTCGGCGCAAAAGTCGCCGCCACAGTCATCAGCTACCCCGGCGCGATTGTGGAAAAAGACGCGTTTCATAAGCATATAGCAGCGCTCTCCTGATTGGAGGGCGTTAGTTTTCAGCACAAGAAGCTATAGCTCCGCAGTAATCCCTACCAGAAATGTCCGTCCACTCGTTGTGGTATTGTAGGCCCGGTCGTTCGAATCACTATACAGTTCTTCTCTTACGTTAGTCAGATTTAACCCTTCAATGGTCATTTTCAATGACCCGGACAACTGAATACTGGCTGAGGCATCAATGTAAGTAGTCGCATGGTAGCCGGATTCATCCTGATCGGTGTTTCCGGGCTGAACGGATAAAATATAGGGGCTGCGGTAAGCTGCAGAAACACGGGCAGACCAGTGTTGCTGATCGTAATAAAGGGTGAAGTTGTAGCTACGCCTTGATAAACCGGCAAAGGTTTTAACCTGATTCCCGCCAGTTCCCTGCACGTCCCTGTACAGTGTTTTGCCTTCAGCGTAGGTAAAGTTTGCGTTGACGCCCAGGCTATCAAGGGGAGATGGCAGAAAGTTCAAATCCCGGGAATACGCTAATTCGAACCCCTTAAACGTAGTAGAATCGGTATTTTGAGGCGTACTGACATAAAAGATGTCATCTTCGCTGTCTCCTTCCTGTAACAAACTCGCAGGTAAACCGAGCGCCCGGTATGGCATAGCTTCAACTTCCTCAACCACAAAGTTGTCTATTTTTTTGAAAAAGCCGGAAATCGCCAGTATGCCCCCTTCATTAAAATACCACTCAATGCCCGTTTCAGCATTCACTGACTTCAGTGGCTTCAAATAAGGATTGCCAATAAAAATCCGGCCAATATCCCCCTCATTTCTGGATGCCTGAGAGACTTCGGCAGTAATCGCTACATCATGGATGGAAGGACGCGTGATGTTTTCATCCACACTGGCGCGCCAAAGCCAGTCTTCGCTCAATTCCAGAACGGCGTTCATACTGAAAAGTATATCGTCGTAGGTTTTCGAAACGGTCGCGGGCTCGCCTTTTTGCAGGCCTGAGGTAGAAAAGCGGGTAGAAAAATACCGGACTCCGCTTTGCGTGTAGAACGGTTTTCCAAGCCAGCTTCCGGTGCTGTCGTACATGCCATATAACGCGTAGGTATCTTCTTTCACATCAAAGTTAGTACTTTCAACAATGTCGTCGTCCGTCAGCTTGATATCTGCCAAACCATAGTACGATTGAATAGCCGCCAAATCTCCCTGTACCCAGGCTTTGTCCGGGTGTCGGTTAAACAGCGAAAACTGTGCGGCAGATATCTGCTCATCACCTTGCGCAGGGTATATGCTGCGGGCGCGGTCAACGCCGGTATTTTTAAATGACTTAACGTGAATACCCGCCGACAGCGCATCGCCACTTTCCAGCAAATAACGCAACGATGCTTTTGCGTTATGAAATGACGAGCGCATGGCATTTTCCTGAAAATAGAGATCTTTTACCGTTAAACCGCTTAGCGATGCCGTATCCATGTTGGTAGAATAGCTCTCGCCGTAAAAGCGGTCTTCGCGAAAATCTGTAACAATATCAACACCCGTTTTGCGAATATTGACTTTGTTTACTTTAGGTTGCGAGTAATCACTGGCACTGGTACCCACAAGAAAATCGACACGAAGTGCCGGTGATACCTGCCATTCACTGTCCAGACTTAGCTGATAGAATATCGATGTATTTTCATCTTCACGGGTTTCTATCCGCCATGTTGCGTCGGTGTATTTGGCAAATAGTACTTCCTTGTCAGTCCGGTTTTGCTCCCATACCACAACACTCACGTCGTCGTTGTCCTTCACCGCAATATGATGTTCATCGAGGGAATTGTGTAACCGGCTGGCCATGCCATTCAACGTCAGTTGCCAGTTATCGTCCGGCGCGTATTGCAAGGATGTCGTCACACCCATTCTGCGTTGATTATTATTCCAGAGCGAATAACGGTGCCCTCTGGGGAACCAGAATCCCCCCTGCTCCAGTGCTTCCTGTAATTCACTGTCCGTCTCTCCGCTATAGCTTTTTTTCTCCTGACGCCATCGCGTTGTATTGGTGCCAAATTCAGTGGTATGCCGCTGGCTGTAAGCAACGGAGATAAGTCCACCGAATGTGTCATTCCGGCGGCTGAATAAGCCAAGAATGCCGGGGTCAGATTCCTTGCTGTTCCCGTTGTAGCTTTGCTTATAAGCAACAGTATTGATGCTGTCTGCAAAATCGAATGGTTTCGGCGTATGCAACATCACCGTGCCGCCGATACCGCCTTCGTCCTGCTCAACCGAGTAAGACTTACTCACATCGATACGGTTGAAAAGCTCTGATGCAAAAAGTGTAAAATCAAAGGCACGGGTCCGGCTTACGCTTCCCCGGGCATCCATGGCAGAAGACGTCATAGCCATCGCTTCCATGCCATTCACTTTTACGCGGGTAAAGTCAGGTCCCAATCCTCGTAAGGATATTTGCCGCCCCTCTCCACCTTCACGGGTAATAGTGATTCCGGGAATACGCTGCAAAGCATCAGCAAGGTTCAAATCAGGAAAATCAGCGATATCTTCCGACAAAATCGTTTCCTGCGTCACCATCGCAAGACGCTTAATCTCTCTGGCACGGATCAACGACTGGCGAAATCCGGTAACTTCAATTTCTACAGTAGGATGGGTGCGGGTTACGGCGTTATTTTCTGTGGGCGTGGCGCCGGAGTTGCCGGTATTGTCGCTGGGCGGAGAGTCGCACTGGCGGATAACCCGGCCATTTTGCACCGGTTCCAGACAAAGGGAAAATGGTCGAAGCAAGGCAGAGATCTCTTGCGTACTGATAGTATGTCGCGACGGCGGCGTAGCTGTTAACCCTTTCAGTAACGCAGGATCAAATGCGACTGTTTCCCCGGCGTCACGGCTGAACTCAGTAACAATCTGAGCCAACGGGACCAGAGGGCTGTTCACGACGGGCAGGGATTCACCGGCAACCACACAGCCCGGCGAAAAACTGAAGATAAAGCAACCGGAGACAAAACATCCTGAAACCCATGACACCATAGCTTCAAACGTTTTAACACTCCGGTTCTTCATAGCGAATTAATCAGCTTGCCGGCTTATTTCATAACCCGAGCGTGTGTCAGCAATATCCAGGTTATACAATGACCCCAACATAGCTAACGTCTGTGCCGTTTCTTCCAATTTAAATCGCCCTGCAACACGTCGATTTCCTACTGCACTGTCCACCGGCAATATGGGTTTTTCCGCATACCGGTTTAGCCGTTCAAACAAATAATTCAGAGACTCATCTTCAACTTCAATCCATCCGGTGCGCCAGTCTACCCGCTGTGCCAGATCAACCTTCTCCACAGGCCCCGCCACCCCGTTTTCGATAGTCAGTTGCTCGCCCGCCTTGAGTAAAAGCGGAGCACTGTCTGCATTACCGCGCACTTCAACAATACCTTCGTGCACAACCACATCAACCCGTTGTTCCTGCCGGTCAATGTTAAACGCTGTACCCACCGCTGTTACTGAAGATAAACCGACTTTCACAACAAAAGGCCGGCTGCGGTCTTTAGCTACATCAAAATACCCCTGGCCCTTTTTCAGGTTTAGATAACGTGTATCATCCGAAAATAACACGGCTAATTCACTGGTGGGCTGCAATTGCACCTCACTGCCATCGCTTAATGCTTCATGCGCGGCGGTAAGTAATTGTGGTGAAGGCGCTACCGTCTCTCCCCGATAATCCGGCCAGATAATCGCAATAGCCAGCAATGAAGCTGCAACGGCACTCCCCCATGTTACTAGAGTACGTTTGCGTGATGGGTGTGACGCTTTTTTCGCGGAAAGAAAGGCGGCTTGCAGGGTCGGGTCTTCCCATGTAGCGATCATTTTTTCAAGCGTCGCGCGGTGTAACTCACTTTTTTCTAACCAGCGCACGAACCGGTGCCGGTTTAATGCATCCAGTTCACCGTCGGCAAGGCGGTCAATCCATTCCCCGGCTTCCAGGTAGACTTGTTCCTGTTGATTTGCCATTACTTACCCGCCTTATCCAGTTGCAGTTGGATGTCTGCCATTGCCCGTGAAATATGCTTTGTCACAGCTTCAGCGGAGATATTCAGACGCGCAGCAATGTCTTGCCGGCTTTGACCCTCAATACGCCGCATCTCGAAAACCCGCCGGCGTTGTTCTGGCATGGCATTAATCACTTCAGCAATAAGCTCTATCCGCTGCTGCGTTTCAAGATAGAGTTCGGGGTTCTGCCGGTAACAGTGCTGCTCTTCAATGTCACAAGTTTCGTGTGTCCGGCGCTTCGCCAGCAGATTACGGGCAACACGGAATGCATAAGCAAGAGGATTATCAATGACCGATGCACGGGACTGCTCTAACACGCGGGCAATGGACTCCTGATAAACGTCCGCCGCTTCTTCGCTGTTTACGGAATGCCTGTGCAAGTATTGCTTAAGCACTTTGGAATTGATCAGTGCTTGCAACGAAGGACTGGAGGCTTTATCTGACATATGCAGCGACGGTACGACTAAATGAATTTGTTGATCACTTATCATCGCATGCGCCGGTGACAGATTCATTGCAGCGGAACGCCAGGCCATTATCATTATGCTGTATATAAACCGGATTACTGTAAAACCACAGGTCATCCCAGGGATTTTCTCCCGCAGGATCAACTTCCGGTTCCAGTTCATCTTTTACATTTGTGCCCCGCACACGCACATAGGCGCTGCCTTTGGGGGCGGGTATCTGAAATTGCACAACCTTATACGCACCCTGCTGTTCCCAGTCTTGCGGGTAAAAACGCCGGATCACGCGGGTTGGTGCGCTGTCTGTTTCAGGGTACGTGCCCACCACCTCACCAAATATAACATCGAGGCGCGCGACGGCAGGAAACTGGTGATTAAAGTTAGCGCTTTGCGGGTCGTGAAACGCAACGGTAACGGTAACAGGTTCCCCGCCGTGCAGATTCAGCATCTCTCCCATATCTGCCCGCTGCTTCCCCTGGCGGATATTCACATAGAGTTCGTCAATTAAGTCACCTGTGGTAATAAATACATTGCCTTCACGTATGCCCGCCAACACGCTGTCGTAGTCACGGGTGGCCCGTACATAGGTTTTGGCGTATTCGCCTGGCCAGAAATCAGTGCGGCCTTCGGTGTAATGCGCATGACTATCAGACACCGCTGTTACCGTCCACCGGCGGCCCTCTGCCAACAGCTTATCCCAAACACCGCCAACGATAGCCGACATTTGGTCGGTGCCACCATGTGTGGGGTAGCCGAAATATTCTGCACGAGGCGCGTCCGGATCATTCGAGCCGTCAGGGTTTATGGTCGCGGCCTGATGGCCGGGAATAGCCGTCATGCCGGTTACCACATCCGGCGCCGTGTCCTGCCACTCGCGCATTCTCTGAGGAGTTATCTTTTGATATTCATTCAATCCGGTAGCTTTCCGGGCAGGGTGATTCACTGTCAGCACCGGCCGTGGCGACATGTTCTGCATAGCAGATAACGCCTCTAACATGAACGCCTGTGTATCTCTAGGAGATTCGTCCGGGTAAATTTCTCTGCGGTTATACCGGCTTTCCAGCGTAAACAGTTGATCTGCTTCCTGCTCACTTTTCGGGATAATCAACGTGCTGTGCCGCGCGCCGGGAGTGTCAAATTCCATCCCGTAAAACTGCATGATGTCCGGCACTGCTGCTCGTGAGGCAACGAGTTCCGGATAAGCCAGATTACGGTTAATAACACTGTGATTAGGGCCGCCATGATCGGTGGTCACCATCCAGTCCAGCAGATGAAATGCCGCCATCCTGGCATTTAACGCCGTAAAATAATGGGCATCACCAAAGAAAATGGGTGACGGGGGATCATCATTCCAATTCCATTGTGCGCTAAACTTGCCATGAATATGGTGATCGCCGGCTAGCCAGGTCTTTCCGTCATCAGGTAAAAAGTCATTGCCGGAGGAATCATCCGGCGCAACTGACACGCAGGCTGACAATACGAATAATCCACCAGCCAATACTGCCACCGGAAAAGGCTTTAGTACCATGTAAATCTCCTTTGTAAAAACGCATACCGGGACCAGCCCGGTATGCGGCCTGGTTTAAAACTGCATAGTAGCGCCAAGCATATAAGTGCGGCCGCTGGTCGTGCTGTTGTAAGCACGATCATGAGAGTCGCTGTATAACTCCTGACGTTCGTCGGTCAGGTTTATGCCTTCAAAGCTCAGCTTAATCGCGTCAGTCAGCTGATAGAATGAAGAGAAGTCGATGAATGTCGTGCCATGATAGCCTGACTCATCCTGATCACCGCTCGATGATGCGCCCGTGAGGTAGGCACTACGATAGGCAGCTGACACGCGCGCGCCCCACCCTTCCTGCTCGTAGTATATCGTGAAGTTGTAGCTATTTTTCGATAAGCCGGTAAATGCTTTTTCCTGGTCGTTACCCGTTTCACCGTAGATATTGCGGTACAGCGCATCACCATCTGCATAAGTATAGTTTGCGATTACACCTAAGTGATCAAACGGTGCAGGCAGAAAATCCAGGTCCCGGGAGAAGGTCAACTCCACACCTTTTATTTTCGATGCATCCATATTTTCCGGGCGTTGCAAGTAAAAGAGGCTGTCAACGGTTTTGTCTGCCGGTAGTAATGCGGCAGGTAACCCTAATGAGGAATACACCACCTCACTGGTAGTATCGACAATAAAGTTGTCGATGTCTTTATAGAAGATAGCTGCGGCGGCATAACCCACCTCATCAAAATACCATTCAAGTGCCGTATCCAGGTTCAAAGATTCGAACGGCTCCAGCATGGGATTTCCCATGGTTACGCTGGTGATTGCCTCGCCTGAGGTTTGTGACACTGACGCGTTGTAACTAAGTGAGCCTAAAGACGGCCGGGTAATGTTCTTACTTGCCGCGGCGCGCCAGAGAATGTTGTCCTGCAGTTCATACACAACGTTTAAGGTTGGCAGCACGTCAGAATAAGAACGGGTGGTTTCGATAGCGACCCCGGAAGAAATACCGGCTGCGGTAATATCGGTTTCGAAATAACGAAGGCCCGCGCTGACTAACAGGGGCTTACCCGCCAGTTCCGTTTCCCAACCGTATTGCACGTACATGGCCAGCGTTTCTTCGGTAACGGGAGATTTATCGTTTTGCGTTAACCCGCTGTCATCAATCTGGTAGCCTGTCAGGCCATAGAAATTAAGTAACGCGTCCAGATCGCCTTGCAACCAGTTAGTGTCAGGATGCTCGTTGTATACATTAACAAGTGCATCATTTAAGGCCGTGACACCTGTATTTTGTGGCGCGATGTTTTGCGCATTACTCTGGGTTAACTGCCAGGCAGAGTTTTCGAATTTCTTGTAATTCACACCAAACTGCAATTCGCCGGTATCACCAAGGAGGTAAGTAAAGTCTACTTTTGCGGTATCAAAATCGTTGGTGATGTAGTCTTCCTGCAGGTAGATGTCTTTCATCTCATAGCCGTCGATTTGCGTCGTATCGAAATCAGGCGACGAGCTAATGCCGTAAAAGCGGTCTTGTCTGAAATCGGTTGCTATATCGACAATACGTTTCGCATGGATATTCGACTTAATCACTTCGGGCTGGTCAAAATCAGAAGAACTTGTGCCTATCACCGCAGTGGCATACAACGCCGGGGTAATCGTCCAGTCCATGGTTAATGTATACTGGTCAAACACCGATTCGTTGTAGCGTCGTGAGTTTTCATTACGCCAGGTTGCATCCTCGTACATGGCATACACCACTTCTTTCTGGCCATTGTTTTCTTCCCAGATGAGGTCAGAAACTACGCTATTGTCCTTCACGGCCGAGTGATGTTCATCAGTATTGTTTTCCAGTTCTGCGTGCATAATATCAAGCGTGAAGGAAAGCGAGTCGGAGGGTTTGTACTGAAAAGCCGCGGTTATGCCCAGCCGGTCCTGCGTGTTGTTCCAACGGGAAAAACGGTGTCCGCGGGGAAACCACAACTCGCCTGAATCCAAATCGGCTTGCAGATCTGTGTTCGCCGGGTCGGCCGCTGTTTTGCCACCTTCGCGACGCCAGCGGGTGGTGTTGGTACCGTATTCAGCGGTATGTCGCTGACTGTAAGCCACCGATACCAGAGCACCAAATTTGTCCCACGTATTAGAAATCAAACCTGCCATGCGCGGGTCGGTTTCTTCGCTGTTACTGTTGTAGCCGCCCCGCACAGACAAAGCGCTTTTAAAGCCATCGTAGTCAAAAGGCTTGGCGGTAAACAAACCTACCGTGCCCCCAATACCGCCTTCTTCCTGATCCGCTGAGTAGGTTTTGCTGATATCAATACGGTTAAACAATTCGGAAGCAAAAACGTTGAAATCAAAGCCCCGGGTCCGGCTTACGCCACCACGGGCATCCATGGGTGACGCTGACGTACCCATGGCTTCCATACCGTTTACCTGTACCCGGGTAAAATCAGGTCCCAGACCGCGAAGAGAGATTTGACGGCCTTCGCCGCCTTCACGGGTAATAGTCACCCCCGGTACCCGCTGTAGCGAATCAGCAAGGTTAAGGTCAGGAAAATCAGCAATATCCTCGGCTAAAATGGTATCGCGGGAGATAATTGCATCTTTCTTTAAGTCTTTTGCCTGAATCAAAGAGCGACGAAATGAGGTCACTTCAATCACTTCAAGAGAATCGTCTGCGGCGGGGGCCTGCTGCGCCATGGCTGGCGTCATGCCCGTTAAACCCGACAGTACACTTAACGCAAGTGTGGTTTTCATAAATCGGTTTTTCATGTGTGTTCCTAAATGTGCAAAGTAAAAGGTGAACGTACCGGTGCGCGCGGGTAACACATGTAATGAGTCAACAGACGAAAAAAGCAGACAGTTTTTTTGATGAAGGTTTTGTGACGGTGAGAATTTATCGGGTCAGGGTTATTTAATCAGCTCCCCGCTTGACTTCCCTCCGGGCTCTACTACTTTTCTAATATAACGTTGTCAAAGTAACAGACCATGGATAAAGATTTATTGTACAAGATCGGCAGCAGTCAGTTTGTGCGCCTGCCTGAGGATTTCAGATTTGAAAGCATGCTGGAATTCGATATCAATGAAACCGGCAGCACGGTATCCATTCGCCCTGCCATTCATGATCAGCGCACGTTTACAGCGTTTCCCGGTACACGTATTTTGCCAGCGGGTGTTGCTGCGCTTTTAAATCCTTAATAAAGAACTGAGCTACCAGCGCGGCACCAAGCGTATTCAGGTGAGTGTTGTCTTCGTTGCCATCAGGGTAACGGGTGTACAGGCCAGGCGGAATGCGCAGAAAGTATCTCACCGTGGCGGCATCCCCTTCCTGTTCGAAGAAATCACAGGTGTGTTTGTTCATATCGAAGAACGCTACACTTTCTTCCTTTGCTACTTTGCGGGCCGCATTCACATAGTCATCCAGCGTGTGCTTCAGATAGCCCTGTTCATCAAAATGACGGCGGCAAATAGAGCTGGCAATCAGCGGTGTGGCCTTTTTATCGCGGATATCTTTGATGTAACGGTGCAGATACGCCGGATAGTCTTTCTCTGCAGAGGCATAACGGGCAGGGTCACTTTTCTTCTGATCGTTGTGGCCAAACTGGATCAGCACGTAATCCCCTTCTTTCATTTCAGATAACGCCTTTCCCCAGCGCCCTTCATCAATAAAGCGTTTGGTGCTGCGGCCATTCGCTGCATGATTCAGAATTTCCAGCTCAGGTGAAATAAACGCCGGCAATAACATGCCCCAGCCGCGCTCCGGGTAAGCCAGATTGGGCTTGATGGACATGGTAGAATCGCCGATGAGGTGCAACGTCGTGCGGGTGGGATCCTGCGCCGCAGCGCTGAAAGCCGTTGCTGCGAAGAAGAGAGAAAGAATCAGCTTTTTCATGAAAAATCCTTATGTTAAACGAAAAAAGGCCATCATTACTGATGGCCCAAGGGACACACTACCACTGTGTTACATTCTGTAGCTTACGCCCAGAAAGAATTGTCGCCCGGTAGACTGACTGTTGATGATGCGCATGGCATCCGCATCGATGTACTCATCAATGGTTTCATCGGTCAGGTTAATACCTTCAAGGGAAACTTTTAAGTTCTCAGAAATCTTATAGCTGGTTGAGAAATCAACGTATGTAGTCGAATCCATGATGCGCCATTTGCGCTCGTCTGTGCTGCTGAGGTTTGTGTAGAACTCACCACGGTAAGCCGCCGACAGACGTGCACTGAATACATCATCTTCCCAGTACAGCGTGAAGTTAGCTGATTCATCAGACTGACCGGTCAGCGGGCCGGTGCGGTCTGCGCCGTAAGTTACTTCAGAATCAACCAGTGTCAGGTTAGCCAGTACACCGAACTTCTGCATCCACTCAGGACCAGGCAGGAAGGTCAGCGGCTGCTGATACTGAATTTCAAAACCGCTCAGGTCGCCACCGGTACCGTTTACAGTACGGCGAACCTCAAAGGTTTCATCAATCAGGTTGTCGCGCTCTGCGCCCAGTAATGACTCAGGCAAACCCGTTTCAGCCCAGCTCAGGAACTGCGTTTCTGAGGTCGGGAACGACTCGATATCTTTGACGAAATACGCCAGTGATAACAATGCGCCTTCGTCGAAGTACCATTCAACAGCGAAATCAGTGGCATCAGCACGGAACGGCTCGATGTACGGGTTACCGTAAGATACGCGGTAATCACCGAAAATCGACACGCTGCCGCCCGGGCTTAACGTACCCAGATTCGGACGGGACATTACTTTCGCCCAGCTTGCACGCAGAATTAACTCGTCGGTCATTTCCAGCGCCAGGTTCACAGACGGTAATGTGTCTGTGTAATCATGCTCAACCGTCACTTCCTCAGTACCGTTGATGATACCGGTAGATTCCAGGTTCGTTTTCACATGACGCACACCGGCGTTACCGCGCAGTACTTTGTCACCCACTTCCGTATTGAAATCGGCCTGAGCGTAAATACCTGTGCTGTCTTCTGTTACGGCACGGGTATCACCCGGACGCACGTTGTAAGGCCAGCAACCGCTGTCTACAAAGTTGTTGATCTTGTCGCCGTCAGCCATAAAGAAGCTCTGGCCACCGAAAGAGACCACTTCACCGTCGGCGTCTGTGACTACGTTACTGATCCCGCAGGCGTTGCCGTCAACTGTACCGTCTGCTTCATCACGGGAAGCAAAAGACGCATCGGCACGTACACCGGCAATTTCATAGCCGTATTCACGCCAGGTGACACCACCGCTCAGCGTCACTTCATCATTCAGCAGATAGTTCA
Source organism: Alteromonas sp. ABV2_168 (assembly GCF_056161165.1). Lineage (NCBI taxonomy): Bacteria > Pseudomonadati > Pseudomonadota > Gammaproteobacteria > Alteromonadales > Alteromonadaceae > Alteromonas > Alteromonas sp. ABV2_168. The sequence continues at coordinate 207,521 of NZ_JBSWYQ010000002.1, forward strand.
AATCCAGACGGGCGGTGTCTGTAGATGCTTCGGCATCATAAATACGGTCACGGAATTCAGACACTTCCCAGTTCGCCGGATTCGCCGTATCGAAGCTGTAGCCGATAGACGGAGACAGCATATCTGAGAAGTCATAGCTTACTGCTGAGCTCGCTTCTGCGTATTCCAGCATCTTACGCTCATCGTTATCGCTGAAGTGCTCGTAAATAACCGTAGATTCACGGTTATCCAGCGTCGACTGTGACGTACCGGCCAGGAAGCTCATGCTCAGTTCATCAGTAAAGTGATGATCGATGTTCACACTGAACTGGGTAAATTCAGATTCCCACTCAGCCACAAAGTACTCCGAACGTACATCAACATCAGCAATGGTTGCGGCGTACATGGTGTTGTTGCCGTCAATCTGATAGGCGGTCACGTCTGATTGCTGGACACCGGTGGCACCGGTACGGGCAAGAGAAATCGCTTCCATGAACGGCTCGTCACGGCGTGAATCAATGTTTGCATACAGGGCATCAATTGAAATCAGTGTGTCGTCAGAAGGTACAAACTGTACAGCCGCTGTTAAACCAACGCGGTCCTGATCGTGCGTTTTATCCGCAAAGCGCGGGAAGCGCGGGTGCCATGCACTGCTGACGGCAGCCACATCGGCTTCTGAGTCACAGGCTGAACACGCTCCGAAGGTGTCATCTTCCCATCGGCCTGTGTCTGAACCGGCGTTATTGACGATGCGTTGCGATAAGGAAGCCGAGAACAACACACCGAAGGAATCATCTTCGTTAGTCCATGATGCCAGACCGGATAAGCGCGGAGTCAGCTCGGAAGACTGGTCGTTATACGAACCCTGTGCGTTTACCGCCACAACATCTTCATTAAAATCAAAAGGACGACCGGTACGCAGAGATACCGTTGCTCCTAAGGAACCCTCATCTAATTTTGCCGAGGTAGTTTTATGCACACTTAACTGATTAAACAGTTCAGAGGCAAATACGTTAAAGTCGAAACCACGGCTGGTTCTTACCCCACCGGTACCGGCAGCCAGCGACTGGGCCTGCATACCGTTTAACTGCACACGGGTGAACGTCGAGTTCAGGCCGCGTACGGTGATTTCCCGGCCTTCACCGGCTTCACGGGTAATCGCTACGCCCGGCAAACGCTGCAGCGCTTCTGCCAGGTTCTGATCAGGGAAGTCAGCAATGTCTTCTGCAAGAATGGTGTCTACGGCACCGGCTGATGACTGCTTCAGAGACAGGGCTTTCGCCAGGCTGTCTGCGTAACTGGTGGCACGAACCGAAATAACTTCAATGTCGTCATCTGCCGGTGTGGCGGGAGCTGTTTGTCCCCAGGCAGATACGGAAGTTACAATTGCGGTAGTAACGGCTAAGCTGAGTGGTGCTTTCTTAAAACCTTTGGCAAATTTCATGAGTATTCCTCACGGGTCTTTCTACGTTTTTATTTCGCTACACTTACATGTCATGTTCCGTGCAGCCCGGATCCTCTCTGCCACGTTCACAGGGTTTTACCTGTCGTGGCTATTATTTTTCCATGTAAAGCTGTGGTAGATACAGAGGTCTGCCTTACATTTGTTTTACATCCTAGATCCAATTGCTACCGGTGGCAACACTTTTTGTGTATTTTTTGTAAACAACAGTTTAACTAATACTAAAGGCTAAGAACCCCCTGATATGCCGCAGGGAAATTGGCTAGACCAATTGATTCATATAGAGATGAAAGCCACGTGGCACCCTGCTTATATAGATCAAAGCGGATGAATGTTAACCCTTACGCACTAGCTATAACAACTTGACAACACACATCCCACCCCTCATTATGCTACCGGTAGCACGTTAAGTATTTAAATTGTTAATTTTTGGAGATCTCCATGCGTAAGTTCTTTAGTTCCGTACTGCTTATCGCGGCGGCCTGCACCGCCCCGGCCAGTGTTATGGCAGCGGATTCATCAAGTTACTTAGACAACACCCAACCCTGGTCTGTACGTATGGCCGAATCGGAAATGGTACGCTTTCCTGAAGCGTGGATGATCGACTGGGATGAAGAGCCCCAATGGGACTATGTGCATGGTCTGAACCTGCTGGCGTTCTCTAAACTGTATGAAAAAACCGGTGATCAGAAGTATTTCACCTACATCAAAAACTACTACGACCGTTTTGTGAATGAAGACGGCACCATCAATACCTACGTCCGCAGCAAGTTTAATATCGACATGATCAATCCGGGCAAAGTACTGTTCTTCCTGTATGACCAAACCGGTGATGAAAAATATAAACTGGCCGCCGACACCCTGCGCGACCAGCTGAACGACCATCCCCGCACCAGCGAAGGCGGTTTCTGGCACAAGAAGCGTTATCCGTCACAAATGTGGCTGGACGGCCTGTACATGGGCGCACCTTTCTATGCCGAATACATCATGCGTTACGGTAACCCTGAAGAACTTAATGATGTATACAAGCAGTTTGAGCTGATTGAAAAACACCTGTACAGCGACAAAACCGGTCTGCCACGTCACGGCTGGGACGAATCCCGGGATCAGAAATGGTCAGACAAAGGCACCGGCCTTTCTGCTAATCACTGGTCACGTGCGTTAGGCTGGTATGCCATGGCCATTGTGGATGTACTGGAAATTGTGCCTTCACAGGATGAAAAACGTGAGTGGCTGGTATCCCGTCTGCAAAACTTTGTAGACCAGGCCGTGAAATATCAGGATGAAACCGGCGCGTGGTATCAGGTAACCGATCTCGGCGATAAGAAAGGTAACTACCTGGAAGGCTCCGGTACTGCCATGCTGACTTATGCGATTGCCAAAGCTGTGAACATGAACGTATTGCCTGAAAGCTACATGGCGTATGCGAAAAAAGGCTTTGCCGGTATGGAAGATCAGATGATTTCTGTCGACCCGGCGAACAATGTTATCAGCCTGAACAACATCTGTGCCGTAGCCGGTCTTGGCGGCAACCCGTACCGCGACGGTTCTTTCGATTACTACCTCAGCGAACCGGTACGTGCTAACGACGCAAAAGGCGTGGGCCCGTTCATTCTGGCAGCACTGGAACTGGAAAAATAATCATGGGCATTCTGCATACTCTGAAATCTCTGCCCTGCGCACCTGCGCTGGCTGTTATGGCAGCGACTGCCGCACTGGGGGGCTGTGCAGATGCACAGTCTTCCGCAGCAAAATCGCCGGCAGTAGCCGCAAGCAGCGCTGAAGATAACGCAAACGATCCGCGGCTGTGGATTTCAGATTTGCAGAACGGTGAATACCGTAACCCCATCCTGCATATCGATTATTCCGACCCAGACGTAGTGGCCGTTAACGGCCACTACTACATGACAGCATCAAGCTTTAATGCCGCCCCCGGCCTGCCGGTGCTGCACTCTACCGATCTGGTTAACTGGGAACTTATCAACTACGCCCAGCCACAGCAGGTACCACTGGATGTGTTTGCTACACCCCAGCACGGTAACGGCGTATGGGCACCGAATATCCGTTATCACGACGGTAAATTCTGGATTTTTTACCCTGACCCCGATTTTGGCATTTATGTGACCACCGCTGCCGATCCTGCCGGTAAATGGAGCGAACCTGAATTAATTCTCGCCGGCAAAGGCCTTATCGACCCTACCCCGCTGTGGGATGACGACGGCAAAGCCTGGTTACTGCATGGCTGGGCAAAAAGCCGCGCCGGCTTTAACAATGTGCTCAGCTTACGGGAAATGTCCGGTGATGCCTCACAGGTCAGCGACACGTATACCCATGTGGTCGATGGCAACGCAATTAACGGTTACCGCACACTGGAAGGTCCCAAGTTTTATAAGCGTAACGGCTACTATTACATTTTCGCCCCGGCCGGCGGCGTGGAGACCGGCTGGCAGTCGGTGTTCCGTTCTGACAACATCGCCGGCCCTTATACACCCCGAACCGTGATGGACCAGGGCGACACGCTCATTAACGGTCCCCATCAGGGTTCATGGATCCACACCAATAAAAACGAAGACTGGTTTATTCACTTTCAGTCCCGCAAGGCATACGGCCGCATTGTGCATTTACAGCCCATGCACTGGGAAAACGACTGGCCTGTTATCGGTGAAGATAAAGACGGTGACGGCACCGGCGAACCGGTATACCGCTGGAAGAAACCACTGACTGACAACCCGGGCGAAGTGAAACCTCAGCCCGCGACGGATGAATTCAATGACGAATTGGGCATTCAGTGGCAGTGGAATGCCAACTGGGAACGTGACTGGTACAGCATCGATAAGCAGTCCGGCGTGCTTACCTTACCGGCACAGCCCAAAATCACCACCACCGGCGATAATCTCTGGTCTACACCGTCACTATTACTGCAAAAGCTGCCGGCACTGACTTACGACGTGCGCGCTGAAATCATTCTGCAGGAAGACGGTGCACAGGCCGAAGGCGGATTGCTGCTGTTCGGTGAAGATTATGCCTGGATCGGCGTAAAACCCGTGGACGGTGAAACCCATCTTGTTTACGTGCAGTGTAAAAACGCCCGCACCGGTTGCGATGAGACGGTACACGACTATGGCCCGGTAAATGCACTGTTCAGTGAAAATGGAACAGCAGATGACAGTGCCACCACCAGAATCATCGAACTGCGCTATGTGATGGCCGGTGATGCCACCGCCATATTCAGCTACCGCGTTAACGCAGAGGCCGCAGGAAGCGGCGCGCAGAGCGCTAATGCAACACGCTTTACGGTGGTGGGCGAACAGTTTAAAGCCAGACGCGGCCGCTGGGTCGGCGCAAAAACCGGTCTGTTCAGTGTGTCTGCGGATGCAGACGCCGCAATGTCCGGTGCAAAACTGTCTGATGCAACACAAAGCGCCCCGGCATCACTGAAGGTGAATTACTTCAGATTTTTGCCGCGACGGAGACCCTAATCATGTTACAGGCTTTCATGCCACAATCTGATGTCAGCACACGGCTTCGCTGCCTCACAGCCGCAGCCCTGTGCGCGCTTTGTGCCGCCGGTAGCGTGCCGGTGAGCGCCAAAGATTATCCCGTGGACGACAGCTACAGCATTTCCCAGCGCTTCTATGCCTATCGGGGAGAACATCCCGAACTTAAAGAGCCGGTACTCTCCTTCACTGAAGGTCAGCAGGTGTTATTCGACCGCCGTTATAAAGTGGCAGATGGCCGTGAACTGCATCTGGATGTATTTTTGCCCGCCGCAGACAAAGCCAATGATCAGGCAATCATGTTCATTCACGGTGGCGGCTGGCGTTCAGGCAATAAAAGCCATTTCTACCCGCTGGCGAATTTACTGGCTCAGCAAGGTTATGTGGTGATCACTCCTGAGTACCGGTTATCCATGGAAGCGCAATACCCTGCCGGGCTTGAAGACATCAACGACGCACTGGCGTTTGCAAAAGAGCATGCTGCTGCCTGGGGATTCAACCCGACCAGAATTGCCCTGGGCGGCGGCTCTTCCGGCGGTCATATGGCCGGACTCATTGGTAATACCGCCAACACCACCCTGTTTAAGGGTGAACATTCAGCAGACGCCGTGCGCGTAAACGCTGTCGTCGACCTTGACGGCGTGCTGGATTTCACCCACCCCTTGGCCCTTGCAAGTGAAAATAAACGCAAGGACAAATCCGCTGCCGGCATGTGGTTCGGCGGCGCGTATGAAACGCTGCCGGAACGCTGGGCAGAGGCATCCACCGCCAAACATATCGATGCAGACTCGCCGCCCATGCTTATCATCAGCAGCGGCCAGATGCGCTTTACTGCCGGCAAAGACGAAGTGCTCGACAAACTCAGCAGCCACGGCATTGCCAGCAAGTATTATCAGTACGACAACAATATCCACACATTCTGGCTGTTTGAACCGTATCTCACAGAAACCGCAGAGCGGATCCACACCTTCTTAAGCCAGATAGCATCCGGAGTTAATCAATAATGGGTTTTCAAGCATCCCGACGCAACTTACTTAAATTAGCCGGCAGCAGCGCCGCCACCGCAGGTTTTCTGGGGTTATCAGGCTGCAGCAGTGTTACGCAAACCTTTACGCAACCTGTGGCCACCGTCGATTTCGACTGGAACGACGATGCACGCCGCATCCGTCAGCGTATCCGTGCACCTGAATTTCCGCCGCTGCATGTCAGCATTACTGAATACGGCGCAAAGCCCGCCGGTGAAAGCAGCGGTCAGGCAGATGCCACACAGGCTATCCGTGATGCCATCAGCGATGTGGCTGCACAGGGAGGCGGTACCGTTGAAGTGCCCGCCGGTGAGTTTTATACCGGCCCGGTACATTTAAAATCCAATATCAATTTTTATCTGGCCAAAGGCGCGGTACTGCATTTCATTCCCGAGCCTGAGCTTTACAAGCCATATGTGTTCACCCGCTGGGAAGGCACTGAACTGATGGGCTATTCCCCGCTGATATACGCCTTTGAAGAAACCAACGTGGCGATTACCGGCGAAGGGACACTGGAAGGCGGCGGCAGCCCGGACAACTGGTGGCCGTGGAAAGGTAAATGGAAAGAAGCCAAATGGGGTGATCATCCCGTGGCAAACCAGAAATACACCCGCGATGTGCTGCGTCAGATGGCCGAAGACGGTGTGCCGGTGGCAGAGCGTGTGTTTGAAGAGAACTATCTGCGCCCGCCTTTCATTCAGCCATACCGCTGTAAGAACGTGCTGATCTCCGGCGTGACTATTCGTAACTCCCCCTTCTGGCTGGTTAACCCGGTACTGTGTACCAATGTGACCGTACGGGATATTTACTGTCACAGCTATGGCCCCAATTCTGACGGCTGCGATCCGGAAAGCTGTACCGATGTACTTATCGAGAACTGTACGTTTGATACAGGGGATGACTGTATTGCCATTAAATCAGGCCGTAATGCCGATGGCCGCCGCGTGGCACAACCCTGTGAAAATATCCTCATTAACGACTGCACCATGAAAGCCGGTCATGGCGGTGTGGTGATTGGCAGTGAAATTTCCGGTGGCGTAAGAAACCTTTATGCACAGAACTGTGAAATGAGTAGCCCGGATCTCGACCGTGCCGTGCGCATTAAAACCAACTCTATCCGGGGCGGACACCTTCAGAACCTGAACTACCGTCAGTTCCGTGTGGGCCAGGTAAAAGATGCCGTAGTGATTAACTTCTTCTATGAAGAAGGCGATGTGGGTGAGTTCACACCCAAGCTGGAAGATATCACCATCGAGAACCTGTATGTGCAACATGCCGAACGGGCTTTTGTGCTGCGCGGATACGATCACACGCCCATTACCGGCGTGTCGCTGAAAAATCTGATATTCACGAAGGTTGATAAAAAATCCATAATTGAGAATATAGATAATATCTCTCAGCAAAATATCCGTGTGAACGGAAAAACCGTGGAACTCCCTGATGTCTAGAATATGTTGTTTGTTGTTGGTCGTACTGTTAGCAGGATGCAGCAGCGAGAAGCCGGAACGCTTTTTACCTGAATCTGTCACTGCTGATGCCATTGTGGCCAGTACCGCCATCGACGAAACACATTATTCATCTATACAGGAAGCCGTTAACGCCGCCCCGCAGGAGGGCGGCTGGACCATCGCCGTCGCGCCGGGGGAATATTACGAGCGCGTGGTGATAGATAAACCCGGCATCACCCTTATCGGTGCCGGTATGGATCAGACCAAAATTGTATTCGACCGCTACGCCGGCAAAGCCGTTACCCGCGGCAGTGAAGAACACTGGGGCACCTCACGCAGTGCTACTGTGGAAATTACCCGTCCCGGCGTACACATTGCTAACCTCACCATCGAAAACGGCTTCGACTTTTTAACCGAAGATGCCAGAGAAAGCAGCGACCCGGCCAGAGTGTCCGGTATGCAGGCAGTGGCCCTTAAAATTTCAGAATACACCGACAAAACCTTTATCGAGAATGTTGCCCTGCTCGGGTATCAGGATACCCTGTACGTCCGTGGCGGGCGCAGCTACTTCAAAGGCGGCGAAATCCGGGGCAATGTGGATTTCATATTCGGTGACGGCAATGCCTATTTCGATACCGTCAGTATCTATTCCCGCCCCAGAGGGAAAGACATGGACATCACCGGCTACATCACCGCCCCCAGCACGCTGATTTCAGATACTTTCGGCCTGACCTTCGTAAACTGCAAACTGCTGCGTGAAGAAGGCGTACCGGACAACTCCGTGCCACTGGGCAGACCCTGGCACCCCACCACCACCTTCGACGATGGCCGCTATGCCAACCCCTTCGCCATCGGTAAAGCCGTGTTTATCAACACCTGGATGGATGCACACATCACCACAACCGGCTGGGCCTCCATGGGCGGTTCAACTAAAGAAGGCGGCAGAAAAGAATTCGACCCCATCAACGATGCCCGCTTTGCGGAATATGGCAGCAGCGGCCCGGGCTACGCCATTAACGAACAGCGCCCCCAGCTAGGCGTAGAAAAAATGGATATTTATAAGCGGTTTAATATTTTGAATGGTTGGGAGCCAGAACTTACCGGCACGCCAAAGTAAACTACCTCAACAAACAAGTTCCGCTGAGCAATTAGTGCTTAGCGGTCTATCTCATGCCATTTCTGTTAGTTGAAAAACAAAATGGCGGTAGAAGAAACCTGTTCCTTACGGCACACTGTGTGACCCTAATTTTTATCAGGAACACTCATGTCATTAAGCGTAAACAGTTATTTCGACGACAACGTAAAATCCATCGCCTTTGAATCTGCAAACGGCCCGTGCACCTCAGGTGTTATGCTGCCAGGCGAATACGTTTTCAGCACCTCTAAAGATGAATTGATGAAAGTGGTTGAAGGTGAACTGATTGTAAAACTGCCCGGTTCAGACGCATTCCAGTCTTATAAAACAGGCACAGAGTTTAACGTAGCAGCAAATAAGTCTTTTGATGTGAAAGTGGAAGTGACCACGGCTTATCTTTGTTTTTATAGCTAAAAATAAATATCAAAGGCGTAACACCCGTTGCGCCTATACTCAATTCTTGCCGCACATACCCGACCTTCAAAGTTATTCTTTGAAACCACGACTCGAAAAACATACACTATGCCTAATAAGGAAGTTAGCGTAGTCAGTTCAATGCAAGTCAAAACCAACGTCATTAGCAAAGTACGCCTGCATAAACACATTACTATCGAGGATGATAAACGTGTGTTTGTTGTTGGCGATCTCGACGGCAATTTCACAAAGCTGAAATCAGAATTAGATAAAGTTGATTTCAACCCACAAGACGATGTATTAATAAGCTTAGGCGATATTATTGATCGCGGAAACGACAGCGCCAGACTCGTCGAATATATGCAGGAAATTAACGCCCATGTAGTGCTCGGCAATCATGAACACATGATGCTGGAAGCATTAATGGGCAGGGACAGTTACGCCATGCGCCTTTGGGTGCAAAATGGTGGAAAGTGGCATCAAACAGCGGACTTCCAAACGCTGGTAAGTATGTGCAAATGGTTCCTGCAACAACAGCTCGCAATAACTGTTGATTATCAGGGAAAGAAGATCGGCATTTCACATACCCTCCCCCCGACCTGGAGTTGGGAGCATATGCCACAAAATACTGAAGCCTGTGTATTCCCACTGATGTGGGATAGAGAAAGATTTAATAAAAAGCTCAATAAGGTAAATCATGGCGTGGACTATTCGATTCATGGGCATAATTCTACGCCTGATCCGATCTGGATTGGGAATTCATTACATATTGACACTGGGTATTATAAAACACCCACATTACTAGATCTAAAATTAACAAAATAACATATCATAAATGGAAATCTAAAATCTCTAATCAGGATTATCCAATAAATCAATGAATGAAAAAACGAAAGATTATTTACGGATTGCTCTTAATTATGAAGAGGTAAAAGAACCAAAGGATATTTTATCTACATTAGAAAAATGCCAAACAGAAGTCGAGAGAAACTGGCGAATATCCCCCTTAGTATTTAAATTAGCAATGCTAAACAACCTAGAAAAGAAAACACAAATAAAAGAAATAGAAAAAAATGCAAAACAAGGAATAGTTAGGCAACTAGCATTAGAGCAGCAATTAAGAAAAACACTAAATTTATTAACAGATAACAAGTTAGAAGTAATTTTACTTAAAGGCACAGCATATTCAAATTTTCTTTATTCAAAAGATGCACCACGGCTCGCCAATGATATAGATTTGCTTGTACAGTCAAAAGATTTTGAATTAGCGAAGAAAATTATAACTGAATCGATGTGCGTTATCGAAAAGAGAAGAACATTCTCAAAAGATGAGAAAGAAGATTTTGAGCCTGTAAATAAAGTATATGGCTATAACATAGACTTACACAATAGCCTTTGTTTACCATTTCTATTCAACATTAATTACCAAGAGCTTTGGGATAAATCAGATAAAGCTAGTTATTATAGTTTTGATAGAAACGAGTATATAAAAATAATGTCAACCGAATATTTAATTTGCCACATAGCAATACACTCGGCGATTAATGTAAACTTTATGAATTATTCATTGATAGACCTTCATCAGATAGATAAAAAAAATCTCTTGAAAATTGAAAAAGTAAAAACATTAGCAAAGGAAATTGAAGCTTCAATACCGTTGTACTTTCTTTTCTCAGCGATGTACGAAATAACGAACGATAAAAAATATCTTAAAGCTTACAAATCAATTAAGACAAAGGTACCAAAACTAGCAAAGATGGCCTTAAAATTAAAGAAATTTTTTCCCGATAATGAAAACAAAAAATTTAAAGATCGGCTTTATCAATTATTTTGCTTCTATGCTTTTTCTGAAAATAAAACAAGAACGACTATAAATTTAATGAGGTCGTTAGCTAATACTATTTACAAAATAATATTTTTGAGATAACTATGGAATACGCAATCTCAGCAGGAACTAAAAAACAACCGAAATTAAAAAGCACCATTTTCGGAATTCTATTGACACAAATCAGTTTATTTATATTGTCACTACTATCTTTAGCTCACCCATCGCTATATCTAGTAGGTGCGATTTTCATTGTGTTCACACTCGCTGTAATCCTAGGCCCAAGCTATTGTATTCACATATTAGCCAGTTGTGTTGTCGTGGGAAATTTATACGCATCATTACTTGTGAATCAAGTAGATAACAACCTCGCATTTACCTTGAATCGCGGAATGGACTTCGTACTCTGTATATTTGTACTAGTATCTCAATTTATATTTAACAAAAAAATAAACACTCAGTATTTGTTAATATTCTCTTTAATTGCACTATATTTTGCCTACGGGATAATCAACAATGGATTTAATGATTCAGTGGCGTATTTAAGGGTATTGCTGTATCCCTTTGCAATTTTATATATTATCGAAAATTATATAGAGAAAAAACAATACATCATAGAAGCAGAAAAATTAATGATACAATATTGCGTTTTTGCTGTCATATTAGGGATCATGCTTCTCATACTAAGAGATTACGCTATTGAAATTTTAAATATATCAGAATATATATCAAAGAAATATGGAATGTTTCTTAGAGCTGAAACATTCTTTGATACTAGATTATTCAATAGCCAATATTTTTCAGGGGAAACAGCAACAAGATTTTTCGGTATGACAATTCACCCCATAACAACCGGTTTTATGTTCGCTGCAATTAGTATCATCCTTTATAGTCAGAAAAATTACTTATTATTTATATTAGCTTCAATACTGACAGTGGCAACTTTTTCTAAGGGAGCAACATCATTATTAATTGCTACAATTTTACTCTACAAACTATGCCTAAAATATCCACCTAAAATCGTAGTCTTATCATTTATAATGATATTTATATCATTTACAGTTAGCTATGGCTTGGCATACAACGATCCTCATATTTATTCAGTTATAGGCTCACTAAACGCATTTACTACAAATGTTTTCGGTAAGGGGCTTGGCTACGGTGGATCTACCACAGCGGGAGGAATTACTAGCTTAGATACCAACCTGATAAATGGTGACAGTTGTCTAGCACTGTTATTGAATATGTTGGGAGTATTTAGCGCTGCCTATATTTATTACTTACTAAAAAATCTTGTTTTTTTGAACAAGCGATCCCTTTCAACAATTTTTATTACACTCCTGCTGAGTTACGCAATCTTCCAAGAAGAAGTATTCATCGGCTACTCAATATTTTTTCCAATTTTATTTCTTAAAGTTACGATCGAGAAGGAAAGGAGATTCACGTGAAGCCTTCATTAAAACGTCCACTAGGTAGTATAAAGCGTAACCTAAGCTTCCTCTTAACAGGAAGTAGTGAACATCCCGAATTTATTATTAATCACGAAAAAAAATATGCATATTTAGTTAATTCAAAAGCGGCTTGTACAGCAATTAAGTCCTCAATAATAGAAGATATATATGGTAAGGAAATTTTTGATCAAAACCCACATCATGTAAAACTTCCCAAAGGTTGCAGGGTATTCGGCCCCCAAAAATTACCAAAAGATTACTTCGTTTTTACGTTTGTGAGAGAGCCAAGAAAAAGAATAGTAAGTCTGTACAAGAATAAATTCAGGCAGCCAGAACTTCTCTTCAAAGATGGCTTCTACTTCCAAAATTACTTGGGAGGCTATTTTTCACTTCAAGACTCGCTCCATGATTTTGTAGAAAAGATTTGCGACGTACCGGAGAGACTTGCAGATAGACATTTTGTATCTCAATCTCACTTAATAAGGCAATCAAAAGCAAATGTAAATGTCTATCGATTGGAGGAAATTGAAAGTAGGTTCAATGATATTTCCAACAAGCTAGGTATACCAGCACTAAAGGTGAAAAATAATTCGACAGGAGTTTCGAAAGATATTCTAATTGACGATAGAATTGAAGATCTACTAATCAAGCGCTACAGGAAAGATATTAGAGAATTCGGTTATGAATAATTCTATAAATATAGAGACCGTAAGCATTTATATGCCAACACATAATAGACCAGATAAGGCCATTCGTGCAATCAAATCTATTCAAAATCAAACATATAAAGATTTTAAATTGATTATCATAGATGATTTCAGCGAAATGGAATTATTTAATAAAATTAAAAGCTATTTAGATACTATAAATGATAAACGAATTAAATTAATTAGAAATGAAAAATCGATGGGGGCACAGAAGTCCAGGAATATCGGGTTAAGCTATGCAACAGGTAAATATATAACGGGAATAGATGATGACGATTATTGGACCCCAAATAGACTAAAACATTTTATTGATAGCTCTGATGATGAAAACTTACTGTTATACTCTGATGATTATTTTTTGATCGGAAAAAAGACAAAACTATGGAGTAAGAAAGAGATTATAACGCTGGACGAAATATTAAGATCGAACTGCATAGGTAACCAAATGTTTGTCAATAGTAGGCTCTGGCAGGAAACTGGATATTTTGACGAAAAATTAACGGCTGGACAAGATCATGATATGTGGATAAGGCTTATAGAAAAGGCAAAATTCGCAAAAAAAATTGATTCTGCAGAGCAGTATGTAGAATTACATACAGGCGTCCGTATAAGTAGGAACAAAAAGCTAAAAGACTATGCAAAATTATATTTCAAGCACAAAGCAAAAATGAATAATGAACAGATGAAAGAGCATCTAGCATTTATTTTATTAAGTTTTAAGAAAGTGAAGCTATCTCTTTTTATAAAGCTTTTACTACTTTTCGATTTTAAAACGGCTATTAGGCTATTAAAAAAAAGGATTCTTAAAAAGTGGTATGTTATCTAATTCTCGCAGCAACAAATCAAAAAAATGTAGTTCAACTGATAGATGATTTAAGATGTGAAGGTGTCAGATTTCTTATTCATGTCGATGCTAAATTTACGATATCCTCTGAGTTACTGCGTTTAGCAACTAGTGATCACGTCGAGTTAATCAACGATCACATGCGAATTAATTGTAACTGGAGCGGTAGAACATTGGTTGAGGCAATGCTCGTACTTTTATCAGTTGCAAACACTACCTTTAAAGATTCTAAAACTTTCCAGTTTTTAAGTGACTCATGTTCAACTTTAAAAAAAGCAGAACAATGTCGTAATGAATTATTAAAGAGAGGGACAAAAATTCATTTTTGGGGTAAATTAGCTAAAACAAAGGACATACATCTGAATCGGAGGTTCGTTGATGATATTTGGCTTTTTGATTATCGATGTTTGAACTATAGAAATTATAAAAATAAATATGCTGCAAATATTATTAACTATTTCACGATCTGCATTCGACTTTTTTTAAAAAGCATCATTAGAATTAATAGAGAACGAACTTATTACAAAGGGTCACAATGGTTTAGTATTACGAGGGATGATTATATCTCATATATAAAGGATTATGATTCGCTACTTGAGTCCTTAAAATTTAGCAAAGCTCCAGATGAAATTTTCTTTCATACCTTACTTTCAAGCTATTTGGTCGATGAACATTTGAATTCAGAATATGATTTTGCAAATCACTATATAGATTGGTCAGATCCAAAGGTCGGACCAAAGCAACTTCAAAGAGACGAAATAATTCTATTAATGGAAAATAGTCAAAATTTATTTTGTAGGAAAGTAAAATAATGAGAATAATAGAATTCGTAAAGAATATAGATAACAAAAATGAAGAAGAAATAGCAAATTCCATTTTCGTTGACAAAAAAAATGTAACTTTTACTAATCCTTATTCTTACCTTGTTTCGCGCAAGAAAAAATTTAAACACCTAGATTTCGTTTATCTAGATGGATTCATTTTGGTCTTTATAGTCAATCTATTTGGAATAAAAACTAAGAGAATTAGCATGGATTACACCTCATTAGCTCCAGTTTTGTTTAAGAAAATGGAGGAAGGAGGAGGAAGTATATATTTAATCGGAACAACTGAAGATCTAATAAATAAAACGGCAATCCATCTATCTAATAATCACCCAAAACTAAATATAGCCGGTTTTACAAATGGATATATCTGGAATAATTTAGAAGAATCTGTGCAGTCTGTAATTAAAAATAATCCAGACGTAATTGTCGTTGGAATGGGTTCTCCACTGCAAGAAAAATATTCAGAGAAACTTCGTGAAAAAGGATATCAAGGCGGCATTGTAACTTGCGGTGGTTTTTTAGAACAAATTTCTAAAACAGGTAACTATTATCCCTATTTCTTTCAAAAATTTAATTTGAGATTTCTTTTTAGAATAATTGACAAGCCAATTATGTTAAAAAGATATTTAATTCAATATCCTGTGGCAACCGCTCTCTTTTTAAAGGATTGGTTAAAATGTCATTAGCAAAAATGATCGCTGAGATAAAGAGTAACCCTACAATTAAGTCTAAGATAATAGTTTTTAGCTATCGTTGCACCAATATTTTGCACTCCAACAGATATACACGGCTGTTGGGTTTACCATTCTATATCCTGTATAGAATTATAATTGATTTCATAATGGGCGTGGAAATAAATTATAAGACTAAAATTGGCTATGGTTTGAGGGTTTATCACGGTGTAGGCATAGTGATAAACACTAATGTAATAATTGGAAAAAATTTGCAAATTAGACAGGGGGTTACAATAGGTAACACAGTTGATATTAACGGCATAGAGTCAGCGTGTCCTGAAATAGGAGATAACGTAGACATTGGCGCTGGTGCTATAATTCTTGGAGACATAAAAATTGCAAATTACGTAAGAATTGGGGCAGGAGCTGTTGTTACGAAATCAGTAGAGTCAGGGCAAACAGTTATAAAATTTAACGAGGTTATAAAATGATACTATCATTAATTCTTTGCACAATTGGACGTGACAAAGAAGTTGAACGTTTCCTTGAAAGTATAGTTGTTCCTGTCAATACAAAAGTGCAGCTCATTATAGTCGATCAGAACAGTGATAATCGGGTTTTAAATATAATCAGTAGTTTTAAAAATGAGTCGGTTAAAGTTGATTACTATAAAGTTAACTTTAAAGGTCTTTCGCGAGCAAGAAACTTCGCATTACAATTTGTTAAGGGTGAATATGTAGGATTTCCTGACGATGATTGCGTGTATGCAAGTTCCGTGATAACAGAAGTTCTCTCTGCTTTCCAAGATCATAGGTATAACACCGTATTAATATCGCCATGCTTTGATGTATATGGTGCTACTTTTGCTTCTAGCTATAGAATATTCTTTACATACGAAGCAATTAAGAATCAACTTTTTGACGAATTAGTCGGTGTTGGAAGTTCTACAATATTTGGTGCCTCAGAAGAAATAATGTTTCAAGCCGAAGTACAAAATAAGGAACAAACTATCATAAGTAGTACTTACGTAGAACATCCAACTAGTGACATTACTAAATTCAACCATTCTAAACTTAAAGATTATTCGATTGGAAATGGTGCACTAATGTATAAGCAGTTTGGTCTAATGAGTTCAATCAAAAAGTGTTCGAAAGAATTTATACTTAAAACATTGGAACGTTCTAGTAAAGGCTGCTTAGTTGCGTTCTATAAATTTTGTGGTGTATTTTGTTATTTCTTATTTAAACTTTTCTTCAAACGTTAGTAAACATCATGATTAACTTTTTTAAGCCCACAAGAAAGTATGGCAATGGAATCGTTCTTAATGACGAGTTTCTTTATTTTCCTGTACCTAAAAATGCATGCACTTCACTAAAACGCGAAGCGTACTTTTATGTCACCGGCAAAGATTTTAAAACAAAGCATTTTCCATTTAATAAAAAATACACGGTTCATCACTATTATCCTTCGAACGAATTTAGGAATTATAATTGCTTAGAGAATACCATTAATATATGTAATGTCCGGGACCCAATTGAGAGATTTATTTCTGGGTTCGAAAATAGAATTGTGAAATATAATGACTTACAAATTTCGAAAGAAAAAATATGCAAAGCTGGACTTGAGGTTAGCCCGAAAGACATTAATTATTTTATTAAGAACATTGACAAATATATGAATCTATGTCCTATTACCAATCACCATTTCTTGCCTCAAAGCTTTTATTTGGGGAAAGACTATAAATTTTACGACAGAGATTTTTCAAAAAACATATTCAAGACTTTTGAAAGTCTTACTGCTAGAAAATCAGCGGAGTTTAAGAAGTCTTCGAATGATAACAAAGAGCAGTTGTTTTCAGGTCTTAATACCGCATCAATATCAAAACTCGAAAAATTTTATTGTGAGGATTTCAGACTTTACGAGTACATTTATTCATGAAATTTGATGAATTTTTTTCAACATTGGGTGTTGTATGCGTTAGAGGTGGGAGCGCAGTTTTAAGTTTTCTAATAGGGATTATCATTACTAGATCTACTGGTACCCAGATTTCAGGTGCGTATTTTGTCATCATTGCACTTGTAACTTTTTTGTCAGGTTTTTCTAGATTCGGGACGATTAATTTATTAGTAAAATATACAAGTATATTGACTAAGAAAAATGAGTTCGAAAAATTAAATTTTCTTTTAGAAAGAAGTCTATTGTTAGTTCTATCCTTATCTATTGTTATTACTTTATTTTTATTTACATTTAGTAGTTTTATCTCTCAGTTTTTCCTTTCATCATCAGTTTATTCTGAAGCAATTAGAATTCTTGTTTTATCGATCCCATCTGTAGCTATATCTGGTGTATATGCAGCATATATAAATGGAAAAAAGTCTCCTATTCTAGCTGTATTCTATCAGAGCTTCATAAGTAATTTCTTATTCATACTTTTATTGATAATTTTTGATTTATCATCTTTTCACGATGTAGCTCTTTCTTACACTGTTGCAAATTCACTTTCCTGCCTATTGGTTGTTTTTTTAGTTTCTAAAAAAAGGGTAATAAAGAAAAAAGCTTTCGTAGAATTCCCCGTTACTGAGGCAAAATCATTCTGGCAGATCGTCATTTTGAACCAAACACAACAGTGGGGCTCCCAATTACTTGGCGCCGTTTTTCTCACAACTTCTGAAAGTAGTTATCTAGGTGTTTGTTCAAGTGTCGCTGGAATTTTTCTTTTTGTAATAGCAGCTATTGCTACAGTTTTTTCTCCACGTTTTGCGGTAGATAATGATATAGATAGTCTACATATCTCACTTGTTCGTTCTATAAGAATATCCTTATTGTTGGTTTTTCCAATATTCGTATCTCTAGCGATATTTAGCTCACAAATATTAAATTTTTATGGCGAAGACTATCTCGCTTCAGCAAATGTATTATTTGTACTTGTAGCCGCCCAATTCTTAAATTTGATATTTGGTCCAACTGGCTCAATTTTGATGATGACAGGTCATCAAAATTCTCATATGAAAAATACTACAATATCTGTAATAACTTTATTAATCTCAATTCCTTTTTTCACATCAGAAAATGGAATTATGGGTGTTGCGGTAGCTAATTTACTTTCTATTTTTTGTCTCAATCTCCTCAATTGGCATAGTCTAATAACTAAAATTCATATAAGTCCGTTTTTTGTAGCTAAAAAAATATTTTCGAGAAATGTATAACTGTAAACCTTCTCTAATTAGTTGCATCCTTAATTAGAGGTTTCGCCCTTTTCATGCATAGTTAAATATTCCCATGGTGCAAAATCGTTCAGCGTATCATGGGAGCATTCTTCCTTTTATACAGTGTCCGTGTTTTCGGATAGCTCTCTGACTTCGTTATGTCCACTTCCCCTAAACTGAGACAGACTTAATTGGAATTTTCTGCAATGATTAATGCAGGAGACGACTATGAAAAAATCACGCTATACAGAATCTCAGATCATCGGGGTGTTAAAAGAAGTTGATGCAGGTATGAAGGTTGAGGAAGTCTGCCGTCAACACGGTATCAGCAGCGCTACCTATTACAATTGGAAGTCCAAGTACGGCGGCATGGAAGCGTCTGACGTCAAACGATTGAAAGAGCTTGAAGAAGAGAATGCCAAGCTCAAAAAGATGTTTGCCGATGTAAGCTTAGAAAATAATGCCATTAAGGAGCTTGTCGCAAAAAAGGGTTGGTGACAGCAGAGAAACGAGAATGCGTCAGCATCCTGGTTGATGCGGGGCTAAGCGTCGTAAAAGCCTGCCTGTTCGTTGGTATTGGACGTGCGACCTTTTACCGCCCTGAACGGGACTGGCGTAAAGCGGATGCTGCTGTCATTGATGGTATCAATGCGGTCTTGGAGAAGTCGCCACGAGCAGGCTTCTGGAAGTGTTTTGGCCGAATGCGGTTCAAAGGCTTTCCCTTCAACCACAAGCGCGTCTATCGCGTTTATTGCCAAATGGGATTGAACCTGAGGCGCAGAACTAAACGGGTACTGCCCAAACGAATAGCCCAGCCATTAGAAGTGCTGGAGCAGGCAAACCATCAATGGGCGTTGGACTTTATGCATGACACTTTATATTGCGGAAAACGGTTCAGAACGCTGAATGTCGTGGATGAAAGTACGCGGGAGTGCCTCGCTATTGAAGTCGACACGTATTTGCCCGCTGGCCGTGTCGTACGCGGGTTAGAACAGCTTAAAGCTGAGCGTGGATTACCCACTCAGCTGCGTATGGAAAATGGCCCGGAACTCATTTCGGCAACGCTGACAGATTGGTGTGAAACCAACAATATTGAACTGGTATATATCCAGCCAGGTAAGCCACAGCAAAATGGCTTTGTTGAGCGCTTTAATGGTTCATTCCGCAGAGAATTTCTGGATGCTTACTTGTTTGAAAATCTCAGTCAGGTAAGAGAAATGGCCTGGTTCTGGCGACTGGATTACAACGAAGAAAGAACACATGAAAGTTTGGGTAACCTGCCTCCGGCAGCTTACCGGGCAAAACTGGAAAACTCTAGTTCAGCACTGTCTCATTAATGGGGAAGTGGACAATATGCCTTTAAAGTTGGTAAACCAAACTACATTAACCGAGTTTTTTCAGGCAATTGAAGAAATGGTTCGGTGACAAGCCTAGTCGCATTATTTTTTTGTTCATGTCTGCTAAGGCTTTCAGCTCTTAAATTTTTAGTTAGCAGTAAAGTTAACAAAAGAATTGTAGATTGCAAAAATAAGTTGCAGATCATTGATTTTAAATCTTTCCTTTGCATACTTTATATCCTCGTCCTTATTTCAGTATTGCTTGGCGCCAACTAAATATTTTTTGATTTTCTCTATAAATTGAAAAATCATCGAAGTTGAAGTTAAAAGTAAAAAAACCACAAAAATATAAACAAATGCTATTTCTTTACCGTGTGAGATAATAATTTTTTTATCTAGACTATCAAATACAATTTCTCTTCCAGATATCTTAAAATTTAGTAACAAATACAAATAAAATATTGTAATGACAAATGAAATTATCATCGATATTTTTAAAACTATTTTTTTAAATCTTGAAAAAAATAGCAGTTGCAAAGAAATATTAATCAGGAAAATATATATAAACCCAATTTTCAGATAATAGTTTAGCGTTAACAAAGAAATTACCACTATGTAAAAGAGCCCAGACAAGAATTTAGCATCATAATTATTTTTACAAAGTAAAAGGTAACAACATATATTCAGGTTCAATATTATTACTAAGTCAATTAGCACTATATTTTCGGAAATAAATACAAGCTTATAGACAGGCAGAAGAATTGAAATAATAATAAAAAAAAATAGTGGTGATTTCAGTATACTGATTCTTGTCTTACTTTTTAATTTTATCAAAGTCCCGATCAGTGTTCCTAGGGCGTTAGCTACTATATCCCAAGTCTCACCGGTTCTATATAGCGAATAAGATTGTACTGTTTCTATTATCGCGCCAATAAGCAGTCCTAGAGAAATAGAAATGATAATAGAAAAAAAAATTTTTTTTTCCTTAAAAATAAACATACCAATAGGTATGAAAATAAGTAAATTTGCTATAAAGTCTAAAATTTCAAAGTAATTCGAAAAGCTTTTCGATTCACTCATAAATTGAAATGGCGCAACTGCGAATATAACAGGTATTGTTACAGTGAGAGCTTGTAAAATTAGAATGTTAATTTTTCGATAATTCATCTCAAATGTCTTCAAAAAAAAAGGTAGTTTCCACTACCTTTAAAATTAATTTATAATCTTCATAAATCCACTTTTTTTAATTTCGATGAATCTCTTTCTCCGTAATATTCTTGAGAATAGTAGCTCGCACCGTAATAATTCATTTTACTAGTCGCAGCCATAGTTAATACTGCTCCTGTAAGTTGAGAGCTGTGATTTTTTAACCTCTTAATAGTTTCTTTTACCGCATTAAATTTAGTAACTTCTGCTCTAATAGCGAGTATCACAGCGTCAGACTTATTACCAAGAATTAACGAGTCACTTACCGGTAATATTGGAGGGCCATCCATAATTATATAATCAAATTCTTCCCTAAGTTTACTCAGAGTTGCTTCAAACTTTCTTGACGCCAATAGTTCAGCAGGATTTAAGGGTACCTCACCCGCTGCAATTATACTTAAGTTTTCTTTTTGCAAATCGTTTGAGACTTCTCTGTGACTTTTAGCTGTTCCAGTGACCAGTTCAGTTAGCCCATAAGCGTTATTCAATCCTAAATACTTTGATAGGCTTGGTTTCCGTAGGTCGACTTCTATCAGCAGTGTTTTTCCAATATTACTAAATGCTGCTGCTAAGTTTATTGCTAGAGTAGATTTACCTTCAGAAGCTGCTGAAGATGTTACTAATATCGTTTTAGGTGGATTATCGATATCCGAAAAAAGTAATCCTGTTCTAATGCTATTTATATTTTCGGAAAATGTAGTTCTCTGATCAGTGAAGTATTGTCTTGCTGGTACAGTCTCGCTTTTTCTAACAATGGGGCTTATCCCAAGTGTAGGTATTTGTAGTTTCTCCTCGATAGAGTCTGGTGTTTTGAATGTATTATCAATTGCCTCTTTTGCGAATGCATAAACAATTCCAACAAAAGCCCCCAATACAGTTGCAATTAAAACCAATAATTCTACGTTCGGTTTGTAAGGAAATTTTGGAATGGTCGCACGATCAATTATATGTATATTAGAAGCATCAAATTCACTATTTATATTTGCTTGCATTAACTGCGACTGAAATGATTCATAAACACGTCTATTATTTTCTACTTCTCTCTCCAGCCGCACCAATTCTAGATTATCATCTTGTAAATTTTGAATATTTGATCTTGTTTCTTCTATAAGGGCCCTAACATTATTTACTCTAGTCACAGACGCTTGATAATCTTCTACTACGCTCGCAAAAATCTTTTCAACTTCACGATTTAGTGTTTCCTGTGTAGATTTAAGTGCCGCACGAGCATCTACCATTTTTGGATGCTTCTCACCATAGCGTTGCTCTAACTGCCTCACCAAACTCACCTTTGAGGCTTGTTCCTGCACCATTTCACTTGCGGTTTTGTTTGCCAAAACCGGGGCAAGAGAATATGACGCTGGTGTTCCTACTTCTACACTATTAACCAAGCGATATTGCTCGGCTGCATCACTAAGTTTAGTTTGTGCATTGATTAACTCGTTGTTTAGATTTTGTAACTGAGAGTTCGCAAGGCTTTGTTGCTGTGATGTTTCAACAAGTCCTTGGCTAGTTCGGTATTGGCTCAGTGCAATTTCCGACTTTTGTAACTTTTGTCCTAATTTTTCGTATTGCTCACCAAGCCATTCTTCAGTACTCCGTACTTCCCCCAGCCTGGATGCTAGTCCAAAAGAAATGTAGGCATCAGCAACTGCATTTATAATTTCAGCAGCTTCTTTAGGGTCGCTTGAAGAGTAAGATACATTTATCACTTGACTCTGTTTACCACCAGAAACATTTAGGTTTGATTGTATATTCAAAGCTAACATGGTTTTTATTTCTTCACGGCTTTGATTTTTGACTAAAGGCTTTTCCTCTGCTACTCCAACAGATTTTGCAATATCTCGAATAAATTGTCCTGTCTTAGAAAATAAGTCATCAGGTTTTAAGTCTCTTTTCTCATCCTGCTTTTTAATAAATTTTTCTACTAAGTTTAGTTTTTCAACTACTGCTTCTGCGACATTGCGTGACTTGATAATTTCATACTGGGTTTCGTAAAAAAGAAACACTAATGCAGATGCGACATACTGATCGTTTGGGTTAGAGCTTGGTTTTTGTGGATCAGCAAGTATCTTGGAAGTTGCTTGATACATTGGAGTCATATTTTTAGCAACAAGGCCTCCAATTAGGCCAAAAAAAATTGCGAATAGAATTATTTTCCACTTTGCTAATACTATCGTTCTCCAGTATTGTGAGAAGTCAAATGTTTCATCGGCAACAGGTGTATCTGAAGACATTTTACGAGTGTCTTCTGCACTCTTGGTAGAGTTGGTACTCATAATAGTTCCCTAGTCTCGAATCAAAAAAAGCTTTCTTTTACCGTGATAACATCACCTGGCCTTACTTGCGAGCTCAATGTCAAATTTTTAATCACTTCGCTTTTCCCACCTCTTATAACTTCAATTGATTCTTTTGATGCTCGCTCTGTAAAACCACCTGCCAAGACGACCGCTTTTTCAATAGTTAGGTCCTTTCTATAAGGATAACTTCCAGGTCTCTCTACCTCACCATTAATGTAAAATGGGCGATATTCTATGATCGCTACTGTTACATTAGGGTTCTTAAGATAGTCACCAAGCAATAAGTTAGTAATTTTCCCTTCAATCTCTTCTACTGTAAGAGACTCTACGGTTACTTGGCCAATGAGGGGCATTGATATTCTCCCGCTACTACTCACCCTCGCACGTCCTATACTCAATTCTGGCTCTTGGAAAACCGTAATTGATAATTCATCATCAACTGACACGCGATACGAATTCAAATCTTCGGCGAAACAGCAATTCATAACTGAGAATGATATTATAAATACAAGTAAATTTTTTATTTTTGCCTTCATCTTAAATACTCTACTCAATTAACATTTAATTCTATACCAATTTGTACTATGTGAGCATCAAATTTGAATTGCTCTAAGTCGGACTTACGTTCTTGCTTTATAAATTCAACCATCACTTCCATCCAGCTTTTTAAATTTCTCCTTGCACCAATTTTTAATTCGCTACGTATATCTTTTCTATCGTTCTGAAGTTCAATGTCATAGGTGTAAAATTGAAATTCCCCATATGCTCGTAATCTCTCGGTTACCGAGTGCTCTGCGCTAATTGTATAACTATTTCTTATATAGCTTCCAACATTTAGTTGAGCTGACTCATGAATAGAACGTGCTAGCCCAATGCTTACGCTAGTAAATGTATTTGGCGACCAAGTTGAATCAATTGAATATGAGAGCAAGTCAACATCCTCCAATTCGATACCATCTTTAAACTTCTTGATACGGTATCCGGCTTTAACGCTTCCATTCAGTTTTGCAGTTGCTTTATATTCTGCTCCGATCATAAGAGAATAGTCTCTACTAGACTGATCAAAAATATCTGTATTGAGATATTCTATATCACTGATACTGGAGTCCAGGAGCAATCTTGTATTGGGCGCAGCACGATAAAAGAATTGCCCTTCAATATCGAATCTTTCTACGTCTCTAAACTTCTGTTCAATTTTTTTAAACTCTCTTTTATTGTAGTCTAAAGAATATATAAGTTGTCCCTGACTACTATCTCTTCCATAACTCTGTTTTACCTTAATTTCTTGGTACTTGTACTGGTTAAAAGTGTTCAGTCCGACTGTGGACTGGTTATTTATACCTGGCTCTTCAATCGTATCTTGATACTCAGCAGTTAGGCTCGTTTTAAATTTAACTGAGTGTTCAAAATTTGCAATGAAATTAACTTTGTGATTATTATAGTCATATTTTGAATTATTACCATCGTACTTTGAATATTCTCCAGCATATTCGAGTCCATAGGTAGATTTAACATTTCCACCATATAAACTTATATCTGGAGATATAGAAACACTTGTTCCCGATTCTTCGTCGAGGTTACGCAATATGTTACTATTATATCTCGTACTTAAATTCACACCACCAGTCATCCCATAATCTTCTTCTGCTAAAGAATCTTGAACATAAGAAAAAATCAGAAAAAGAAAAAATGCCTTTTTTTTAAAATTTTTCACAAATATTGATTTGTTTACTTTCAGTATTTTCATTTTTACATCATTATTTAATTTACGCATTTAAAAAGTTAAAACTTATTTTAACTAAGACGTTCTCTAAGAATTATTAATAGCCAATCCAGACCCAAACAGTAATTTACCTTTTACATTCTATAAGTTTCGCACATAATACATAGGCTGTTTTTCGAGAAAAAATAGTTTCTTTGTTATACTATTTTTCCAGAATTTACTTTGCTAGAGACGCTAATTCATTGCACACAGTCGAATTCATACAAAAAAGAAGATTCATCGTACGCTTGGGAAAGATGCTACACAAGTATGGTACGCCATCCTTCCGTCTGGAAGCGTATCTGTTGGAAGTGGCGACCTATTTGGGCGTTCGCGCCTCTATTATAGCGACGCCGACTTCTCTTACATTTGTTATCTGGTCCGATGGCCACGAAGATGAATATACTCACGCGGCAAGGTTACAACCTGGTGAATTAGACTTAAATTCCCTTTCTCACGTCGATGGACTGGCAAGTGAACTCCTTTCCAGTAAAGTTACACTATCTGAGGCCGACAGGCTACTGTCAGATATCGATGCCATGCCTTCTCCTTATGCAAAATGGGTAACCGGTTTCTCATTTGCATTGTCAACAGGTGCTTTTGCCATGTTGATGGGTGCAAGCTGGCCAGAAATTGGCTGGTCAGGCCTGTTGGGGCTATTGTCTTACATCTGGTATTTGTGGGCACTGCGTTCCAAACGCGTGAACATGATGCTGGAACCTATGACCAGCTTTATGGCCGGTATCGCAGCCAGTGCTATAGGCCGTTATATCGATCCAGGCATTAATATCCCGCTTATAGTTCTCTCCTCTGTAATTGTACTTGTTCCTGGTTTGGCTTTGACCATGGGGCTATCTGAACTTGCTTCGAGAAATATGGTGTCGGGTACAGCGCGGGTGATGGATGCGTTAATGCAATTATTCAAATTGTATTTTGGTGCGTTCCTCGGTGTTTCTGTTGGTTTTTCTTTGTTTGGTGAAAACATATACGTGCCTGCTGAATCGCTACCTGAATGGGGCACTTGGCTTGCGGTATTCCTGTTAAGCATGTCGCTGGTTGCTATCTTCCGAACCCGCCCTAAACACATTCCCTGGGGAGTGGCGGCTGCATTTATCGCTTACGGTGCATCGGTGTGGAGCGCGGATTTCATGGGCGCGGGAATGAATACCTTTGTAGGCGCTTTTGCGCTGGGCGTATTTGCTAATATGTTTACCCGCATTGCTCGTCAGCCTCATACCATTGTTGGCATGCATGGTTTGATTGTGCTGGTGCCGGGTTCAAAAACCTATATTGGCTTAAATTCTTTTATCTCGGGGCAAGACTTTGTCGCTGCTGAGCATGTTGGACAGGAAGTATTTTTGATATTTATGTCGCTCATCGCAGGGTTAATTTTTGCGAATGTTGTAGCACCAACTAAAAAGGCGCTCTGATGATCTTTTCGATGATTCAGCGCAAATTGCATTTCCGAACTCTTTGATGAACTAAGGCGTATCCAAATTAGTTTAATTTACGGATACGCCCATGCCCGAAACTACTAACGCTGTCGATACCTGGAACGGTCTGCTTAGCGATTTAAGCACCCATCTGCCTGATGTGCTTATCGGGTTTGGTATATTCATCGTCCTCGTGCTTATTGCAGGTCGCCTGTCTAATTTGCTGATCAAGCCGTTTGGCTATGTGTCGCAAAGTCCGCTTATCCGCTCTGTCACCCGCCGCACTATCAGCGCCCTTATCATGCTGTTTGGCTTGTATATCTTCCTTAAAATGGCCGGACTTACGGAATTCGCTGTTGCTATTGTCAGCGGTACGGGTTTGATTGGTCTTATTCTTGGTTTTGCGTTTAAAGATATCGCTGAGAATTTTATTTCCAGTTTGCTGCTTACTGTACAGCGTCCCTTTCGTATTGGCGATGTAGTGCAAATTGAATCGTACACAGGTGTGGTTCAAAAGGTGACGTCCCGTGCCACCACGCTGGTCGATTTTGACGGTAATCATATTCAGTTACCGAATGCTATTGTGTACAAGGGCATTATTAAGAACCTCACGGCTAACCCGAATATGCGCGGACAGTTTGTAATTGGCATTGGCTACGACAATAACATTGCTGAAGTGCGCGACCTCGCCATGGCCCTGTTAACTGAACACCCTAACGTGCTGACTGAACCAGAGCCGCAGGTGCTGATTGATACATTAGGTTCTGCCACGGTAAACCTGAAAGTGTATTTCTGGATCAATGTGGAAACCACCAGCGTGGTGAAAATGGCCTCTTCGCTCATGCGTATTCTGGTAGAGAGCTTTACGCAGGCAGGAATTTCTATGCCGGACGATGCCCGTGAGATTGTTTTTCCTGATGGTGTCCCGGTTCGCCAGTTATCCGGACAGGATAGTTCCGCGCAGGAACAGTCAGGGCAAAAGGGATCTGAGAACAGGCAGTCTGGATCCTCTGTGCCTTCCGTGCCGTCTTCATCTACAAGTACGTCGCCATCCCCTGCCCCGTCTGCGGCTAAACCGGAAAAGGTTGTTGTACCGGCGGCCATTGACCACAGTGAAGACGTGAGCAGTGAGAATGATGATATACGTCGTCAGGCAGAGCAGGCCCGTGATCCGGAAGACGGTAGTAATATTTTATAGAGGGAGTAAAAACCCCGCGCACAGGTCTCAATCGTTCCGGGCGCGGGAAAAGGCCTGAGCGATGAGCTTGTCAGGCCTGAGGGACTGGCGGTGAATTAACGTTTCACTGTGTGTGCTTAGCGCAATAACTTAATGAGTGTTCTGCCAAGGCGCACGTTAAGCGCACCGGCGGCCACAGCTTCTGCTGAGTTCTCTACCACTTTGGCGGCCAGAGATCCGCTTATTTGATTGGCCAGTTCATCGGTAGCCATATCAAACAGGCTTTGTGCTGCCAGGTTCTGTGCCAGCACTTTAAATAATCGCCAGCTGCCGGCAGTGCCGGGGCGTAATCCGAATACTCTTGCGATACGCCGGATGGTACGAAAACTTATCCACGCAATGGCCAGTGTCTGAATAAGATGGTTCGGACTGATAAATGCCAGGCTTCCGCTCACCACAGCTTCTTTACGTAATACTTCTTCGGCTTTTTTGGTTACAGGCACCGCGACCATGCTTTCATACAGGCCAACTGCGTCTGCTGCGGTCATATCTGCATGCAATGCACTCTGGTACTGCTTGTAACATCTGGCGGCGTAGCTGTCTTTGCCGAAACGTTGGGCGTGCTCCCGGATGCGTTTTTCAGCAACGGCGCGGTCGTCAAGCTTTGCCAGTGCGGGCAGATTCAGTGGCGTTTCAATACAGGCTTCTACCGCACGAAAGCCACGCCATTCTTTTACAATGAGCGCGATAAGCGCAGCCACAAAGCCGCCGAGTAGTACGCCAAGACCGGTAGATATCAGCGGATACTCACTGAACTGTGTGACCAGAGAGTCGATGGCATCGAACACCATAAAGCCGGTAACGGTAAGTGCACCCAGCACCAGAGTAATGACTTTCAGGGAAATTCCCTGCTGACCGTCGATATCCCATTCGGAGGTATCTATTTTTGCCGGCATCTGCTGGCTGGGAGCCTGCTGCTGCAGCGGCGTTTCGATGGTACGTGACCGGTATTCCGGCGCTTTATAATCGGTTTCACTCATGTTTAAACCTTTAACTAACGGGTTGTCAGTAAAAACTGAAACAGTTTATCCAGTCCCCTGCCGTTTAACATGCGGGGCAGATAGTCTGCGGGCACCGGCGGATACAACGCAGGATAATGCTCGTCTGCCGACATATCTTTAATACGCACCGGCAGAGGTTCGAACTGTACTTCCACATACTGTTTATGTTTATTGGTGTAACGCAGTGCACCGGGCTTGCTGCCCTCATCGGTGGCCTGAATGGCTGACA
This sequence comes from Alteromonas sp. ABV2_168, assembly GCF_056161165.1. NCBI lineage: Bacteria > Pseudomonadati > Pseudomonadota > Gammaproteobacteria > Alteromonadales > Alteromonadaceae > Alteromonas > Alteromonas sp. ABV2_168. The sequence goes on from NZ_JBSWYQ010000002.1 coordinate 236,520, forward strand.
CCAGAAAATGCTCGTAAGGTACCTCTTCCCGTTCGAGCTTGGCGGTGGCGCCGCCGCATACGTCTTTCAGTAACGCCAGTAATTGCGGCTTTTCAGCGTCGGGGACGAGATCGGCTTTGGTGCCCACAAATGCCACTTTGCCGATTTCCTGTTTACGTAACACGTGTTTCGAGAACCAATCCTGTTCACCGTACACAAACACATCTGCCAGGTGGCTTAAGGTTTCTTTTAACTGGGCCAGATGCTGTTTGCTATGATTCAGCCCTTCGAATAAGTCCACCAGAATAATTTGCTTATCTGCTTCACGGAAGGTACCGGCGCGGAGCGGTTTCAGCCAGTCTTGCTGAAATTCACTGAACCGTGCGTTGAATGCTTTGGTCCAGGGATGGGTAATATCACTGCTTATCTTTGCAGGCAGCGGCGTGAAGCCGGTTTCCCGCCAGTTAAACCCGCTGCCATCGAGCAAAAAACTGCCCGGTTGCAGCATGGCAATACCGGCCTGTTTCGCCTGTTTTAAATAATCACGGTAGCTGCTTGTGAGCGTGAGCATGGCTTCGGGTGTGGGGTCGCTATCGAAATCAAACTGTTCCAGGGTGTGATGCCAGTCTTTGGCGTAGAAACGCTGGGGATCGGTCATTTGCTGGGCCAGCGCGGAATCAGACCACTGGGCAAAAGTTTTGCCGGCCATGGGTAAATCGGTGATCCACTCGCCGGGATAGTCGATGAACTCAAACACCACATGGGTATGAGGAAACAGGTACTTTTTGAACTGACCGGTTTGCTTTAACCGCACCACCATTTTAAACGCATACACGTTCTCAGTGGGCGCAGGCCATTCCCCCTTTTCCAGTGAGGCAATGTGATCGTCGATGGGGAATAACGGAAAGTCGTCTACCGGCTCCAGCCACATGCTGTCTACCAGCTCTGCGGGTAAATGCTTAAGCAGCGGCAAACACTGATACTGATGTTCACTGCGATACTTCAGGATGGTCATTAAACTGGTGAACAGCATGGATTTACCGCTGCGGCTTAACCCGGTAATGGTAAAACGGTGATTTTCACGTGTGAACCAGTCGCCTGCCGAAGTCATGCCATCAAGCAAGGGTTCCAGCGGTGACAACACATTCTTCAGAAAGCTCTTCATTGATACCCGTTATTCGCAACACATACCGGTATGATATGGGGATCACCGGTGAATTTAAAAGCAGTTGTCACATTTGGATACAAATGATGCGGGATTCCCTCCCCCTCATGTTACGTGTAACATCACCGGCATAAGAAACGAAAAGAGAGACGTTATGCCTGCCAAGCGCCCTACACTTCAGGATATTGCCGACATTGTTGGTGTGACTAAAATGACGGTAAGCCGCTATCTGCGGGCCCCTGACTCTGTGGCACCGGCTACGCAGGCCAAAATTGCAGAAGCTTTAACGTCGCTGGGGTACATTAAAAATCGTGTACCGGCCATTTTGTCGAAATCCTCCAGTAAGACCATCGGCATTATTATTCCTTCGTTGTCGAACCAGGTGTTTGCTGATTTGGTGCAGGGGGTTGAGAACGTCACCGCCGCCAATGGCTACGACACCCTGATTGCTCACACGGGTTATAACCCGCAAACCGAAGAGGACAAGATTGATATGATGCTGTCGTATCAGATTGACGGACTGGTGCTCACTGAAACCCAACACACACCGCGCACCAGGCAGATGCTGAAAAAGGCTGGCATTCCGGTGGTGGAAACCATGGAAGTACCCGCCGAACCGTTGGATATGGCTGTGGGTATGAACCACGAACAGGCCGCGTATGAGGTCGTTAAGCGGATGCTGGACTCAGGCAAACAGAATACGGTTTATCTTGCCGCCAGGTTAGACAGCCGTACCCTGCTGCGGCAACAGGGTTACGAACGGGCCATGAAAGAAGCGGGGTTACAACCGGTTACGGTTTCCACAGCGGAACATTCCAGTTTCACCCGTGGTGCACAATTGATGGCGCAGGCCTTGTCGTTCCATCCGCAAACGAACGGCGTGTTCTGTACAAACGATGATATTGCCATCGGCGCGATGCTGCATTGCCGTCAAACGGGAAAACAGATCCCTGCAGACATGGCAGTAGTGGGATATAACGGGCTGGATATCGGCGGCGCAACCACGCCGGTATTAACCAGCGTGCTTACGCCCCGGGAACAAATGGGAGAACAGGCTGCCCGCCTGTTGCTGGCATCGTTGCAGGGAGAGGCGGTAGCAGAGAAGCTGATTACCTTGCCTCACAGCCTGACAGCGGGGGAAACATTGTAAGCTAAAAACCGGTACAAACTAAGTTAGTAAGCGCCAACCAACAATCTGATTAGATACAGTTTCGCGCTTTTAAACGCTCTGTTACCCGGCTGACAATTTCCTGCGGCGTGCTGTCGATGGTGACTGTTAATACATCCTGTTCGCTGATGTCCGGGCGCTCCAGCGCGTCGAACTGACTGTCGAGCATATCCGGTTTCATAAAATGCCCTTTTCTGGCAGCCATGCGCGCTAAAATCACATGCTTAGGCCCGTCGAGAAACACGAACACGAGGTTTTTATTATCTTTGCGAATTGCGTCGCGGTAGCGTTTTTTCAGTGCCGAGCACACAATCACGCCCTTGCGGCTGCGCTGCTCCAGGTTATACACCGCATCATTGATGCGTTCGAGCCAGGGCGCACGGTCTTCATCGTTAAGCGGGGAGCCCTCGCCCATTTTTTTGACGTTGGCTCGGGGGTGTAAGTCGTCGCCGTCGATGAAGGTGGCCTGCATGTCTGCCGCCAGCATTTCAGCCACGGTGGTTTTACCTGAACCACTCACGCCCATGACCACCACAGAGAAGCCTGCCGGCGGTTGTTTGCTCTCGCTTTTACTCATAATGTTGCAGCCTGCTCCACGGTTTTGGTGTTAAATAATTGTTTACCTTTTTAGCGTAACATGTACCATGTTACCGGTAACGTTACTGATTGTGAATGGCTTTAAAGCGTAATTTTTTCTGCCGCCTTTCAGCAAACGCTTCTGAACCTGTAAAACGCTGTGAATAAGAGAACGTGCTATGGATGTTGGAACCGACCCTACTCACCTGTTGCTCACCGGCCTTGGCGCGGTGGTGCTGCTGGTACTGCTTATTATAAAAATGCGGGTGCATGCATTTGTGGCATTGATCCTTGTCAGCGTATTGTCGGCTGCGGTGGCCGGTATTCCGGCTGATGACATTGTGCCGGTGATGATGAAAGGGTTTGGTGGCACGCTGGCCTCTGTGGCCTTGCTGGTAGGGCTGGGCTGCATGATTGGCAAATTACTGGAAGTCACCGGTGGTGCCAGAGTGCTGGCTGATGGTCTTATCAACCGCTTCGGTGAGCAAAAAGCCCCGTTTGCGCTGGGTGTTGCCTCATTGCTGTTCGGTTTTCCTATCTTTTTTGATGCCGGACTGATTGTGATGTTTCCCATACTGATGAGTGTGGCGGCTAAGTTCGGTGGCTCAACAATCAAATATGCATTTCCTGCAGCCGGTGCTTTTGCGGTAATGCATGCTTTTGTACCACCTCATCCCGGCCCGGTGGCAGCGGCTGATTTACTGGGGGCTGATATTGGTCTTCTGTTGCTGATTGGTTTGCTGATTGCCATTCCCACCTGGTATCTGGGCGCGTATTGCTTTGCCCTGTATGCGGGCAGGAAAACCGTACTTTCCCTGCCGCCGCTGTATAAGAACACTGATTCTTCCACATTAACCACCCCGCCGGCATTCGGTACGGTGCTGGCTGTGCTGCTAACGCCGGTGCTACTTATATTTATGGATACCGGTTTGAACACCTTGCAGGTATCCGGCGCGATAAGCGGCGATGCTTTATGGGTTGATATTCTGCGTATGCTGGGTAAAACCCCTGTCGCGCTGTTGATCACTCTGATCCTGTGTTTACTTCTGTTCACCCGGGATCTTGGTCGTGAGAAAACCGAAGCGCTTTGCGGGGAATCGCTGGCACCCATCTGCGGTGTGATTCTGGTTACCGGTGCCGGTGGCATGTTCGGTGGTGTACTGCGCAGCAGCGGGATTGGTGAAGCACTGGCAGGATTATTACAGGACACAGGTTTACCGGTGATTGTGGCCGCGTTTGTGATTTCAACCTGTTTACGGGTCGCACAAGGTTCTGCCACAGTAGCACTGACCACCACAGCGGCTCTGATGGCGCCCATCGTATCGGCCACTACTGGCCTTTCGGCGGTAGACATCTGCTGTATTGTGATTGCCATTGCCGGCGGCGCAACTGTGCTGTCGCACTTCAATGATTCCGGCTTCTGGCTGGTATCCCGCCTGCTGGATATGGATGAAAAAACCACCCTGAAAACCTGGACGGTAATGGAAACCCTGCTCGGCAGCATTGCATTCCTGCTGGCCGCGTTAATGAGTGTGGTGTTTTAGAAAGTTGCCCCGCCAGCACATTTTCTGGCATGCTAACCGCTAATTTCTGTCATCAAACTGATGTATTTTCTGCATGAATACAGACCCGTTGCGCTTTTGCCCGAACTGCAAAAGCGATGCTTTTTCGTTATCTGAAAACCGCTATATTTGTGAAGACTGTAGCTTTACTTACTTCCTGAATGCTGCCACGGCGGTAGCCGGTATTCTGGTGTGTGACGGCCACCTGCTGTTTACCCTGCGGGCGAAAGCCCCGGGTAAAGGTAAATTGGGTCTGCCGGGCGGATTTGTGGATTTTCATGAATCGCTGGAACAGGCACTCGTGCGGGAAACCCGCGAGGAACTGGGTATTCATGTTGCTGACTGGCAATATTTGCTGTCTGCATCCAACACCTATGATTATGCCGGTGTGCGTTATCACACCTGCGATGGCTTTTTTGTTGCCACGCTGAAAAAGCGCCCGGAATTTTCGCTTCAGGCCAGCGAAATTGCCGGTGTAAAATGGCTGAAACCGGGTGATATTAACCCCGACAACATTGCTTTCCCTTCTATGCGCCGCGCGGTGAAGGTATACATTGATTCTGTCAGTTAAACTGCCTGCTCATTTAAGGATAAGAGTATGAAGCGTTTTTTCCTGTCTCTGGGTGTCGTGATTGTTCTGCTTATTGGTGTACTGATATTTAACGCCATGCGTTTTACGCCACAGGAGTCTGCCCCGTCTGCAGACATTACGTTAGTTCAGCCCGACGATGAATTACTAGCTAAACAGCTTTCTGAGGCACTGACCTTTAAAACCGTGTCTTATGAAACCGGCAACCCTGACAACTACGCCAGTTTCACCGCGTTTCAGGAATGGCTGGCCGCCACCTATCCGCTGGTATTTGAAAAAGCAGAACCGGTGCGCCTGAATACTCACACCTTACTGTTCCGCCTGAAAGGTCAGGATACCGCGTTAAAGCCGGTGTTATTCTCTGCCCACTACGATGTGGTGCCTGTTAACCCGGGTACAGAGCACGACTGGACGCACCCACCGTTTGGCGGCGTCATTAAAAACGGTGAAGTGTGGGGCCGTGGCGCACTGGATGACAAAAATTCTGTCATCACACTGATGGCTGCTGCCACACACTTGCTGGAAGAAAACATCACCACGCAGCGGGATATTTATATTGCCCTTACCCACGACGAAGAAATTGGCAGCACGGACGGCGCGATTGCAGTCACCCAGTGGTTTAAAAGTAAAAAGATCACGCCTGCCTGGTCGCTGGATGAAGGTTCTTACGTGCTGGACGGTATTGTGCCGGGTATCGATAAAGGCATTGCCAGTATTAACCTGTCGGAGAAGGGGTATTTAACACTGACACTCACCGCAGAAGGTGAAGGCGGTCACAGCTCCATGCCACCACAGGATACTGCGGTAACTATTCTGGCCGCAGCACTGATGAAGCTACACGAAGCGCCATTACCCGGCGGGCTGGAAGGCATAAGCGAAAAGATGTACAGCGACATCGCCCGGCACATGGATTTCAGCAAACGGCTGTTATTTGCCAATATGTGGCTCTTTAAACCCCTGTTGAATGCTGTTGTAGGTAGCAGCACCAGCGGTAATGCCATGCTGCGCACCACCACTGCTCCCACCATGCTGTCAGGCAGCGTGAAATCTAACGTATTACCCGCCTCCGCAACGGCCACGATTAATTTCAGGCTGCACCCGCGGGATTCAGTGAAATCCGTGACTGAATGGGTGCGCGAAGCCATAAATGATGACCGGGTAACAGTGGAAGCGGGAGAGTTCACCGAGCCTTCACCGGTAGCATCAAGTAGTAACGAAGGCTTTTTACAGATGGTACAGACCACGCGGGCTGTTTATCCGGATGCGATTATTACGCCGGGCCTGACCATTGCCGCTACAGACAGCCGCTTTTACAGCGAAATAACCGACAGTTACCGCTTTGCGCCTATGGTGTTACGTTCAGAAGATCTTGGCAGTATTCACGGCACCAATGAAAAGATATCGGCAGCGAACCTGGTAAAAGCCGTGCAGTTTTATACGGCAATGATGGCGCAGCAATAAGATAAGAATACAGAAAGAAAAAGCCCGCCTGCCCAACCACAGGCGGGCAGGCTGTTAACGGGAAACTTCCATCATTAACCCGTTAACGAGCAACACAGGGTTGTCCGGTTTTACCGGCGCGGGAATGGTGGTTTGCTCTGTCCACGCATTCTCCCATTCAATCAGTGCCTGCTGCTGTGCCGCATCATCAAAAGATGAGTCAGACACCACTGAAGCACGCAGGGCTGACAAGTATTGCGACCAGCGCGGCAGATAGAAATCTTTGTACATGCCCTGCCAGGCTTTAGACGCATAGTCTTTCAGTTTAGGACCGCCCCACACGGTAATTTGCTGGCGGGCGTTCTTCACATAAAAGTCAGATTCTGCTTTGTTGTCACCGTAAGCGGCTGCATCTGACAACCAGGTATGCAGAGATTCCTGATGCCATCCCATCAGCGCATCAAGTTGCGTAACCAGTTTGGTGATTTGTGCCGTCAGCGCATCGCCTTTTTCAATGTCTTTCGCCTGATAAGCCGCCACGGCTTCCTGCAACATTAAATCCACGTGTAGTGATACTGACTGCTTTGTCACGTCCACCAGATCGTAGATAAACAGCGGGGAATCTGCGTATTCGTCAGCCAGAGACAGCAGTTCCATAATGGCTGCGTCGAGGCTGGCGAGATCGCCCGGGCTACCTTCGAATTCAGTGATATCTGTTGTCGGGCGCTTGAACAGTAAGTAAGCACCTGCTGACCCTTCCCACCAGCGGGTGGTCCAGTAACGTACCGAGTACACTCCGTCGATAAGCTTATCCCAGGCATTCAGCAACGCCGGAGACGATTTACCGTACCGCGCGTTGGCGTAGGTGGCTATCCAGCTTTGCATGTCCGGTTTTGCCTGCCAGGGTAAATCGAACAGGAACTCATAAGCCACAGAGTTATTGTGAATACCTTCAGGGAATACACCGAAACCGGTTAATGCACCTTTATTTTCTGAATGCGTTACCACATCCAGCTGCTCTGTGTAATCTGCAAAATCAGCGTAAACAGGGTCTGATCCGCCGTAGTTATGAATGAATCCGAAGATCCACGGCTTACCTTTAAAACCTTCTGTGCGCTGCCACACATGATAACGGTCGTTGCCGATATCGTGGATCATCGCTTTGCTGTCCGGTACATCTTTCAAAAAGGCTTCTATGGATTCCAGATCCCAGAACTCTTCATCGGCACCGAACATCCAGCCCTGCATCACCCAGGTAGCATCCGGCGCAGCCTGTTGAATAGACTGATAAATGCGTTTTCCATAAGACGCCAGGTCGGCGTAACGGTTGTCTCCTGATACCGGCGGCAGCATTTCATTAAACGCATCAGATAAATAATATTCATGTTCGCCGTAGGTGGCGGTGTAGATTTCGATAAAGCGTTTTGCCACTTTATCGAATAACGGATCTGCCGGGTCCAGCCAGTAGGTTTCGTGTTCGAACCCTGTCCATTTGGGCATTTCGTAAATTTTTGCATCGGGGAAACGTTCGGTGAACGCTTTGGGTACATACCCGCTGAACGCCGGAACGACAGGCTTCATGCCGAGCTCGTCCATCCGCGCCAGAATTTTTTTCTGCAGTTTGTGTTTCTTATCAATCCAGCTTTGCGGTAACGGGCCTTCATGACCTTCAATGTTACCCATGCGCTGCCAGGGCGTAAACGCAGGTCCTGAAAAGTACGTATCCAGTTCGCTGTCTGTTACACCGAACTCTTTCCACAGGGCTTGCCACACAAACTCCTGACCTTCCATTGCCACGGGGTTATTCACACCGTGCAGGGCCATCCAGTCTATTTCCTGCTCCCAGCGCGCCCAGTCCCACCAGGGTGTGGTATAGCCGTAGGCACACACATTCAGATACGCGCGCTGATCAAACGGTGTAGCGATTTTCGCCCCGTCGTAGTCAGCAAAGTGTTCAGGCATGGCCACGCGGTTGCCTTCCCAGCTTACCGATAACGCGCCCTGCTCCCGCAGATACTGATATGCACCGTATGCCATGGCAGCATCGCTGTTGCCACTGATTTCCGCCTGTCCGTCTGTCACATTCACTTCGTACCACTCAGGTTCGTTGTCGGTGACTTTGCGGGTGGAAATGTGCCCTGCCTGACCACCGGTGACCCGGCTGAGAACGGCCTGCACAGGCGTTTGCACGGCTACGGTTTCACTTTCACTGGCGCGGGATTGCTCTGCCGGTGTACCGCAACCACTTAAGGCGAACGCCACTGCCAGACACAGGGCACTGACCGGCATAGACATAGGTTTACGCATTGATTTTATCCTGTAAAAAAACGTGCGCTGCGTTAACAGGCAGCGCACACCGCGTTTTTAAAACGAGTACATTGCACTCAGGTAGTAGCTTGTACCCAGTACACTGGTGGTCTGCCAGACCGGCTTCTCATCGGTGTAGTAGGCTTCTTCATCGTTACCGTTAATATTCAGCGCGCCGAAACGCAGGTTCAGTTCTTCAGTCACGTTGTAGCTCAGTACCACGTCTATCTGATCGCGGCCATCTACCACGCGGCCTTCACGGGCAAAGAACGCATCGTTGCTGTCCTGAATATACGGGCTGCGGTGGTTCAGTGCGACCCGCGCGCTGAACACTTCATTTTCCCAGTAGCCGATGAAGTTCCAGGTTTCTTCAGAAGAATTGGTCAGTACAAAGTCTTCACCTTCTTCCGCATCAATGAAGGTATAGTTTGCTGAGAAACCGAAACCTTTGATGGGCAGCCATTCGTCCAGTCCCTGGTTCCAGCCAAGCTCATAACCTTTGATGGTAGTACCGGAGTCATCGTTGTAGGTGCTGGTAATCTCATAAATATTACCTTCATTGTCGGTACAGTCTGCTGCCGTGCCGCTCAGTGCCACACCGTCATAACTGTCCGGACAAACAAACTCGGTCACAGAGCCGTTCTTAATTTCTTTCCAGAACAGGGTTAACGCCAGGCTGTCACCTTCACCGTAGTACCATTCCAGACCTAAATCTGCCTGATCTGCGGTCATTGCCTTCATTTCCGGCTGACCCAGATCGATGGTGTAGGTAGTGGTACCGAAGGAGTTAGACGCTGAGGTTTCTGAAGCAGCAATTTGTGTATTGGACGTCAGAATAGGACGCACCAGCACTTTTGCTGCCGCAAAACGGGCCTGTACTTCATCGGTGAGCTCTAACACCAGGTTCATGCTGGGCAGGAAGTTGGTGTAGTCATAATCGATATCGTATTCACCCACCACCATGCGGATTTCTTCGTTATCCGGATTCTGCTCACCGGTAAGGTAAGTATTGATAGTCCGGTCTGTGGTTTCGTAACGTCCGCCGAAATTACCGCGGAACGGGAAATCACCTAACATGGTATCGAACTCAAGCTCGGAATAGAACGACAAGATGTCACGCTCGATACCGTAAGACGACTGGGCCGCAAAGAAGGTAGGAATGGTCACGCCCTCTGCTACCAGCGCATCGCGGTAAGCCTGAATATCCGGTGCGATCCAGGCATGCTGAATAGACATCTGATTATCGAGGAAGTCCGTCACCATGAAGTTATATTCAGACATCAGCGGTAAGTCTGCAGGGTCTGCATCACCAATGGCGAAACGGTCTGTACGGTATACTTCGCGGTTGAACTCTTCCTGACGGTATTTCACGCCGAATGCGAAAGACGTGAAAATGTCGCCGTCGAGAATGCGTTCAGCATCAAATTGCAGGGCCTTTTCGGAGGTATCCACAATCCGCGTTGCACCGTTCGGATATTCGTTACGGGGCATGTCGTAGGGATACAGCGCCGGGTCGGTGAGATCTTCATCCACATCGAAAATAACATTGCTGCTGTCGGAAATGTCCATAGTGGCAGACACGGTGGTTGCCAGAATAGCGGCTTCTTCGCTTTCTGTGGCATCACCGGCGGTATAGTGCGCCACGCCTGAGATTATCCAGTTTTCCGTTTCGTATTTAGACTGTAAGGTAAAGGCTTTACTGGTCGCGCCTTTTTCCTCGATTTGACGGTTATTTTCCAGCGTGAAATCATCTATTCTCACATTGGTGTATACGCCGTCAACCGGCTCGCCAAGCAGGGTGATGTCATCACGGTCGAACAGGAATACCTGCTGGTTTAAATCCTGATAGGTGTCGTCATCGGCATAAATGGCAGTAAACGTGGTTTCAAAGCTGTCAGTCGGACGCCACTGCACGGCACCGTTCATCAGATAACGCTTGGTTTCACGGTCGATACGACGGTAACGGGGACGGCGGGGATAATCATTGCCTTCGTCGTCCTGGAACCAGCGGCCCATCCAGAAGTTATCGACTCGGTCATCCAGTTCCTGATAACCGGCGTTCAGGAAAATACCCACGGTATCGTCAGCAAACTGATCGATATAGGTAATGTTTCCTTTCGGCGTAACATCGTCAGTAGGTGAAAATTCTGAATACTGACCTTTTACCGATGCCACAATTTTACGCTCACCGTAAGACAGCGGCTTGGTAGTATCGATATTGATTGTGCCGGAAAGGCCACCGGTGTCCATGTCGGCGCTTGGAGATTTAATCACCGAGATGGCAGAGGCCAGTTCAGACTGAATAATGTCGTAACGGAAACCGCCGGTGAAATCGGCGTTTGCCATTGTCTGACCATTAACGGTTGTCCGCGCATATTGCGCACCTAAACCACGAACACTGATCGTGGAGCCACGACCGTTAATGTTGGAAATCTGTACACCGGGAATGCGCTGAATAGCTTCAGCAATGTTCTCGGTGGGGAATTTTCCGATATCTTCTGAGGTGATGATATCGGCAACTTTGGTTTCATCACGCTTGATAGCCGCTGCCTGCACAAGGCTGGAGCGATAAGTCACGTCGATGCGTTCAATCAGGTCTTCATCTGGCGTAGCAGTTTCCTGCGCGAAAGCAACAGGGTTCAGAGCACAGAGCAGCGCACTGGCAATGAGGGTTTTCTTCGGAAGTGCATAGTTCATTTGCGTTTCCCATCAGTTCAACACTTTTATCGTTTCAGCTTCAGGCAACGTCGCTGAATATGTTTTCTTTTATTTTTGTTTTACGGTGATTTTTTCATCATCCTGTTTTCGACGCTATCACCGCGTGTCAACGTTGTCAAACATCAAAATGAAAAATTTATGACACGGTTGTTCCGGAATATCAGGAAATTAATTCAGCGGCGCAGCGGAATCCCTGACCACCAGTTCGAGGCTGAAGCCTTTAGATTCCACGGTGTGAACATCTTTCGCCTGCATCATCTTGATCACCATTTCTGCGGCGGAAGCGGCGATATCAAAATTTGGCTGATTGATGGTAGTGAGGTGTGGCCAGGTTTGAATGGAAAACGGACTGTTCTCGAATCCGGCCACGGAAACATCTTCCGGCACCCGCAGCTGATTCAGGCGCACCATGAACACCGCGCCGGCTGCGATTTCGTCGTTACATGCAAAAATAGCAGTGGGTTTATTGTCATTACTGAGAACCTGTTTCGTCATCGCCATACCCGAATCAAAGGTAAATTCGCCGTCTACGATAAGGTTCTTATCCACTGCAAGACCCCGTGCTTCATGGGCTTCACGAAAACCACGCAGGCGGCCGAGGCTGGATTCATGTGAGGCATGATAGCCGAGAAACGCAATACGCTTGTGCCCGAGATCAAGCAGGTAGTCTGTCATTTTACGGCTGGCTTCCACATCGTCCACGTGGACCACCGGAGCGAGTGTATCCGGCGCTTCTGAACCGGACAGGATGCGTACAACCTTGGCATCACGGTTCAGCAGAAAAGTAACCAGTTCACGGTTTTCGGATAACGGCGGCGTAAGAATCACCCCGCCTATCTGATTTGAGCCAATCATGGCCGCCAGTTCTTTACCCACTTCTTCGGAACGGGAGTCGGTGGGATGAATAACCAGTTCGAACCCGCGCTTGCGGCACTCTGAAATGATGCCGTTCTGCATTTCAATCACATAGTGACTGTTCGGGTTGTCGTACACGAACGCCAGTGAGAAAGGCGCTTTACGCATAGTACGAGCGGTGTGATTAGGCTGATAATTCAGTTTCTGAATACATTCCTGCACTTTGGTGCGTACTTCATCGCTGACGCTGGCTTCGTTGTTGACCACACGGGAAACGGTTTTAAAGGAAACTCCCGCTAACTTGGCCACATCCTTAATTGTCGGCTTCTTCATAGTGACTGCCATGATCAAAAAAATTCCTGTCTTTCAGGAGCATAAAGGCTATGGAGACGGCCCGCAACATTCCTGTCCTGCCATTCTTCTGTCTTATCGTATTTTATTTCATCAAAATAACATTTGACAACGTTGACAAAGCAAGGTTAACGTAAAAACCCTGATTACTAAAGAAGCAGTTGATCATGACAAACACGGCTGATAACACCGAAAAGAAAAACCGTTTATTGTCGCTGGACGTGTTCCGCGGCCTGACCATCATGGCCATGATTGTGGCAAACAGTCCGAATACCTATGGTGAGTTGTCCCATGCATACTGGGATGGCATTCACTTCGCCGACCTGATATTTCCCTTTTTCATCCTCATTGTGGGTGTGGCAATTGCCTTAGGTTTTAAGAATATTCATGCTGATTCCCCAAATCTGAAACCTGTGCTGCAAAAAGTGTGGAAACGCACCTGCATCATGTTCGCCCTGGGATTAGTGGTGAACCTGTTCTACACCCACTTCGAGCAGGTTCGTATTCTTGGCGTGTTGCAACGTATCGCAGTGGTGTATCTGGTGTGCTGCTATCTGGCGGTTTACTGCTCTGTACGTACAATAATTAAAACCGGCATTGCCCTGCTGGTGCTGTACTGGCTGTTTGTGCTGTTTGTGCCGGCCCCGGGTTTACCCGCCGGTCACCTGGAACGGGGCGAGAACATTATTAACTGGTTCGACAGATTCATGCCCGGCATGTTGTGGCGTGGTGAATGGGATCCTGAAGGTTTACTCAGCACCTTCCCTTCTGTGGTTACCGGCATCATGGGTATGCTCATAGGCCGCATTATCATCGCCGCCAAAGGTGAGTTAAGAGATGCCGTAATGCATCTTTTCTTATTCGGCTTTCTCACTTTTTGTGCCGGTTGTGTGTGGAGCCTGGGCTTTCCGTTCATCAAGCAAATCTGGTCCAGTTCCTTCGTACTGGCTACCGGCGGCATCGGCGCAATGATTCTGGCGGTGATGGTGTGGTACACCGATATTAAAGGCCACCGTGCGGGCACGGCCATTCCGGTCATCTTTGGCGCCAATGCGATTACCGCCTATGTGCTGCACGTTATTATTGAGAAGTGCCTGGACTGGGAAATAGCCGGCACATCTGTTCACGGGGCATGGGTTGAGTGGTCTTTGCAGGCAGGCTTCAGCGAATTTGCCAGTGCCACTACCTGGGTAGTGATGTTTGTGGGTATTTGTTTTATTCCCGTCTACTGGCTCTACCGCAAACAGATTTTTATCAAAATCTGATCTTACACCGTCTTTAATTCTCTATTTTATCTATCCAACAGCAAGGAACCCGTGAGTGATTCAGCAACAGTATTTTCTTGGTATCGATGGCGGCGGCACTAAATGCAAAGCCCGCCTTGAATCCCTGAACGGCGAACTGCTTGGCGAAGGGCTTTCCGGCCCGTCTAATCCTGCACAATCTGCAGAGACCGCATATAACTCGGTGAATGCCGCTGCCATGCAAGCATTAAAGGAAGCCGGATTGCCGGCAAATGCACTGTCACAGGTGCATGCCTGCCTGGGACTGGCCGGGGTGAACATTCCAGCCTACCGGGAAATTGCAGAAAAGTGGCAGCTTCCCTTCGCCAGTACCATGATTACTACCGATTTACACATTGCCTGTACCGGCGCACACGGTGGCAGCGAAGGTGCCATTTTAATTACCGGCACGGGCAGTTCTGCCTTTGCCAGCGTGAATGATGTGCATACCTGTATTGGCGGTCATGGATTCCCCCTGGGCGATAAGGCTGGCGGCGCCTGGCTGGGCTGGCGGGCAATCAGCCACACGCTGGAAGCGATGGATGCGTTACAACCGGTTTGTGATTTCACGGAAGCGGTGTGTCAGCAACTTAACGTAATAACACCGGAAGATATTGTCGCGAAGGCCCTGCACTACCGCTCCGGCGATTACGCGGCACTTGCACCGCTGGTACTGGACTTTGCGAAGCAGAATAACGCCGGTGCGCAGGCCATTATTAACGAAGGTACTGTGTACCTCACCAAAATGCTGACAAGATTACAGGCGCTGGATGCACGGCGTATCACCATGATTGGCGGACTGGCATCGTACTGGAGCAGCCAGATCCCTGATACTATTCAACGGCTGCTGAGCCCCCCATTGTGTTCCCCTGAATACGGTGCGGTTTCGCTGGCACGGCAGGCATTTAAGGAGGCCTGAATGGCACACGCAACAAAAATGGCTGCTGAAGCGTCGCAGACCCCTGACGTTTTCCGCACACAATTACGTGACAACGCAGCGCAAATCACTGCGCTGGCGGCAGCAATTAAGCAAAAAGACCCGGAATTTGTGTACATGATTGGCCGTGGCACATCTGACCACGCCGGTGTTTTCGGCAAATACCTCATTGAAACAGAGCTTGGTTTGCCGGTAGCCGCCGCAGCACCGTCGGTGAACAGTGTATTTGGCAAGTCACTGCGGTTACAAAAAGCGTTAGTGTTCGTGATTTCCCAGTCTGGCCGCAGCCCTGACATTCTGGCTCAGGCAAAAATGGCGAAGGAAAAAGGCGCACTGGTTGTTGCGCTGGTTAACGATGAAAGCTCACCGCTGGCAGATCTGGCTGATTTCTTTGTGCCCCTTAAAGCCGGCCCGGAAGTGGCAGTGGCAGCCACGAAAAGCTATCTCGCCACTTTATATGCTTTGCTGACCATTGTTGCTGCGTGCTCAGACAACCGGGCACTTCGCGAAGCACTGAGTGCCTTGCCTGACCGGCTTGACGACACCATTGCACAGGTACCGGTACTCACTGCTGAGGTACTTAAGCCTATGGAGCGCTGCGTGGTACTTGGCCGTGCATTTGGTTATGCGGTGTCCCGTGAAATAGCCCTTAAAATGAAAGAAGTACTTGGCGTTCAAGCCGAAGCGTTCAGTAGCGCAGAGTTCCTGCACGGACCGGTAGCCTTGCTGAACCGTGGCGTAGCCATTATTGACGTACACGTGCCGGATGCTTCAGCCAGTTTTCACAGCGGACAAATTGAAGAAGTGAAGCGCCGTGGTGCGCCGGTATTTCCGCTGTTAAAAGTAGATGACGAGGTGCATCCGCTGGTTGCGCCGCTGCTGATCATGCAGCGTTTTTATCTGGATATCGAAATTGCAGCGAGAACCCTTAACATGGACCCGGATAATCCGGTAGGCTTGAAGAAAGTCACGGAAACGGTTTAATTCATGGGTTATTTTGCTTCACAATTTTTTGATGGCTACCGCCTGCAAAGCAACGTGGTATTCACGGTGGAAAACGGGCGCATTGCGTCGGTGACACTTGATGCTGAGCCGGGGCAACACGATGTACTGGATGGCCTGATCATGCCGGCCATGGTAGATGTACAGGTTAATGGTGGCGGCGGTGTGCAGTTTAATGAAGCGCCGGTGGCAGATTCTTTGTTGCAGATGTCACGCGCATATCTGACTACCGGTACAGGCAGTATTATGCCTACGCTGATCACAGACGATATAGCCGTCATGTCTGCCGGTGCGGATGCTATAGCTGAAGCGCATAAGGCCGACCCTGCCGCCATTCCGGGCGTTCACTTTGAAGGCCCGCACCTGTCTGCTGCGAAAAAGGGCATGCACAGCGCTGCGCATATCCGCCCCCTGAGTGACGACGAATTTGCCCTTTTTACCCGCAAAGACTTAGGCCGGGTATTGCTTACCGTTGCACCGGAAACCGTATCTCCTGAAGACATCACCCGTCTGGTGGACGCCGGAGTGATTGTATCAGCCGGTCACACCAACGCAGATGCAGACACCTGTTTTAAAGCCTTTGATGCCGGCGCAACCGGCGCAACACACCTTTACAATGCCATGTCTGCCCTTACCAGCCGGGAACCCGGCGTGGTAGGCAGCGCGTTATACCGTGATGATGTGTATTGCGGACTGATTGTTGATCATCAGCATGTGCACCCGGTAAGTGCCACTCTGGCTATCCGCCTGAAAGGTGACGACAAGCTGATGCTGGTGACCGATGCCATGGCCCCGGCGGCCAGCGATGCTGACCACTTTATGTATCAGGGCATTAAGGTGCTGCGTCAGGGACCAACGCTGAAACTAGCAGACGGCACACTGGCCGGTTCGGTGCTGACCATGGAAGAAGCCATTCAGCATACCCGTTTTGATTTGAACATTGCGCTGGAAAGTACACTGAAAATGGCCACTTCAACACCGGCAAATTTTCTTGGGCTTTCATCAAGTATCGGCACATTACAAACCGGCTCGCAGGCCAACTGGATAGCGGTAAACGACGCCTTGCAGGTTCAGCGCGTCTGGCGTAACGGGGTTTGCATGTCGTAAGGCTTGCAGGGCCCGTCCCTTTTAATCTGAAGGAAATAATAATGACAACAGGTAAAACCTCTTCTTCCGGCAGTGCGGTATTGCTGCCCATGGCCATTATCGGCACCTTGTTCTTTGTGTTTGGTTTCATTACCTGGCTGAACGGTGCGCTAATCCCTTTTCTGCAAATTGTCTGTCAGTTATCGGGCATGGAAGCGCTGCTGATTGCATTCAGCTTTTATATTGCGTACGTCGTCATGGCGCTTCCCATGTCGTTTGTGTTGAATAAAACCGGTTACCGTAATGCCATGTCGCTGGGTCTGGTAATGATAGCCGCCGGTTGCTTTTTGTTTGTGCCGGCTGCAGAAACCCAAACCTTTGCCCTGTTTATCACCGCACAGTTTATTGTTGGTTCAGGACTGACTATTCTTCAAACAGCATCTAACCCGTATCTGGTAAAAATCGGGCCTTCTGAAACCGCAGCAGCCCGTATCTCAATTATGGGCCTGCTGAATAAAGGCGCAGGCTGGCTGGCACCGGTGGTATTTACCGCACTGGTACTGGGGGAATTCTCTGGCGTAACAGCGCAGAGTATTGCCGCTTTACCGGAAGCAGAACGGGCTGCACAAATTCAGTCTCTGGCTGACAGCCTGGTAACACCTTATATCGGCATGGCCGTTGCGCTGTTGTTACTGGCAGTCGCGCTGCGTTTTTCCGGATTGCCTGAGCTGGATTTAGACAAAGAAGATGAAAGCCTTGATGCCAGCGGCATGAGGAACGGCTCTATTTTGCAGTTTCCCCAACTGGTGCTGGGTGTGGCGGCGTTGTTTTTCTATGTGGGCGTAGAGGTCATTGCCGGTGACACTATCGGGCTTGCCGGTTCTGAGCTTGGCGTGGAAGGCGCATTGGGGCTGACGTCCTATACCATGTTCTTTATGGTGATAGGTTACACCCTGGGACTGGTACTGATCCCGCGGGTATTAACCCAACATCAGTTACTAACTCTGTCAGCTGTACTGGGCATGTTACTCGCGGTTGCCATTCCGTTTACTGACCCTGCCAGTGACAGTATTTCTGCCGTTATCTGGGGCTGGACCGGTGTCACCACGCTGCCCGATCCACTCGCCTGTATTGCTCTTCTTGGCCTGGCCAATGCCATTGTCTGGCCAGCGGTGTGGCCACTGGCACTGGAAGGTCTGGGTAAATTCACTGCCCGTGGTTCAGCCCTGTTAATCATGGGTATTGCCGGTGGCGCAGTATTGCCAATGGTTTTCGGCGCGATTGCTGATGCATACGGTGTTCTGAATGCTTACTGGATGACTATTCCCTGCTACGGTTTCATTCTGTTTTATGCCCTGAAAGGTTGCCGTATAAAGCACTGGTAACTTATTGATGCGGAGCTGGAAGGCTCCGCACCTTTCTCCTGAAAAAGTGTATTTTAACCATTGCTAAATGTGCGAAAAACACGATAATTCAGAGAAGATTTTTGCATATTACGCATAAATGAATTTATTGAATCAAGTCACACTCCGAACTCTTAAGCTATTCATCGCGGTTTATGAAGCCCGCAGTTTGTCAGCCGTCGCCAGGCAGGAAGGGGTTTCACCGTCTCTGGTATCAAGGGCCATTCAGCAACTGGAAGATGCCACGGGGCAGCCGCTGTTTTATCGCAACACCCGTTCGCTGGCTCCCACCGAACAGGGAAAGATATTCTTTCGCTATACGTCAGAAATTGAAAAATCTTTGATGGAGATGCAGCAGCATTTACAGGACTTCGATGGCGAACCCGGTGGCATACTGAGAATTAACGCACCGGTTCAATTCGGACAACATCATGTTGCCCCGTTTCTGGCGGAATTTTCCGAACTGTTCCCGGATGTACAGGTTGAGCTTACTTTAACAGATGCATTTATCGATCCTCATGCAGGTGACGCCGATGTGATTATCCGCATAGGTGCCCTGCCGGACTCTTCCCTGCGGGGAAGAAAAATCTGCGAACAGCGTTACTTTCTGGCGGCATCACCGGCTTATCTTAAGAACAATACACCGCTGACATCCCCTGCTGATTTAAAACAGCACCGGTGTCTGGTGTATAAAGGTTTCAGCGGGACTAACCCGTGGTTTTTCCACGAGCCTGATTCGGGCTGGACACAACAACAATTTGTACCGCTGATGACGTCTAATAATGCGGAAGCGCTGCTGACGGCTGCGCGGGAAGGAATGGGACTGGTTTTATTCCCGGACTGGCTGGTCGGAGAGAGTGTGCGGGAAGGAAAACTGATCCCTGTACTGGATGCGTTTAAACCGGCTATCCGGAAGTCACCACAGGATATTCACTTTGTCTATCCGAAATCACAGCACACGCCGGTAAGCGTGCGCCATTTTATTGATTACATGCTGTCGATATACGGCGATACGCCGTACTGGGCAATCGACTAGTGCTTTGCATTCATGTAGGACACAGCGCAAATAAGCCCGCGCAGTTCTGCAAGACCTTTCAGACGGCCAAGATAAGAATAGCCGGGTTTCAAATCCGCTTTGCCCTGCTCATCACTTAATGTGTGGCCGTGGTCAGGGCGCATGGGAATTTGGCATCCCAGGCTGGACTCGCACTTCAGCAGCGCCTGTACCAGCCCCACCATATCATTGTCGCCGTCGAGATGGGCGGCTTCATAAAATGAACCGTCATCTTCCCGTTTCACATTGCGTAAATGCACAAAGTAAATCCGCTCTGCAAACTCGTTAACCATGGCGATAAGGTCGTTGTCGCCTCTGGCACCGTAGGAGCCGGCACACATGGTGAGTCCGTTTGCAGGGCTTGGCACCGCTTCGAGGATCTTCCTTGCATCCTGTTGGGTAGACACCACTCTGGGCAAGCCAAAAAGAGAAAACGGCGGATCGTCAGGATGAATACACATTTTCACACCGGCTTCTTCTGCTACCGGAATGACGGCTTCAAGGAATTCAAACAGGCTGGCCCGTAAGCCGTCTTCGCCGAGATCGATAAATTGCTGAATAGTATCTCTGATCCCTTCGCGGTTATAAGAGCCTTCACCACCGGGTAATCCGGCAATGATATTTTTCTCCAGCAATTCCCGTTCAGCATCAGACATGGCATCAAACCGGGCTTTCGCCTTATTCAGCAGATCAGAAGAATAATCATTCTCTGCTCCCTGACGCTGCATCACAAACACATCGTAAGCAGCGAAGTCTGAATATTCGAAGCGCAATGCATAACTTTTATCAGGAAGTTGATAAGTCAGATTCGTGCGGGTCCAGTCCACCACCGGCATAAAGTTGTAGCACACGGTCGTGACACCGGCAGCGCCGGCATTGCGCACCGAAGTTTTATAATTCTCGATAAGCTCACGGTAATTACCGGTACGACTTTTTATGTCGTTGTGCACAGGAATACTTTCAATAACATCCCACTGCATGCCGGCATCTTCGATCATCGCTTTACGGGATTTTATGGTTTCGAGTGGCCAGGCTTCACCGGTGGGCACATCATGCAGCGATGTCACGATACCGGTCGCGCCTGCCTGGCGGATTTTTTCTAGCGTAATGCTGTCGCCGGGTCCGAACCAGCGCCATGTTTCAATCATCTGCAACCTCAAATTTGGTCATGCCAATTATTTATAGACTACTGCATAAGCGAGTAAAAGACAATTAAAAACCCTATTTGGCCTTACCAAAATATTTATATATGAAACTTAATCTGGCACCTGGTGGTGATATGTGAATTAGGCGCGGGCTTCTTTGATCATGGTTGCCGTGCGGCGGAAAGAATAATGCAGGCGGGTGAAGATACCGTCTATGAGAGCCAGATTTTCTTCCGGCGCACCTTCCGCTTTGAGAGTGTCGATAATCCGCTTATTGACCGGGGCAAGACGGTCTGTATCATCCCCTTTTGAAGCAGCCAGAAAAGAGGCCGCCAGCGCTTGCTGCCATTCCTGTTCAAGACCAGTTAGTGAGCGCTCACTCAAGCCACTCATTAAACGCCGGATCCGCATAGAGGCGTGTCCGAGGTTCAGGCCTGTCAGGCCCAAGTCGGTTAGTGTCCGGTAACCTGAAGTAATATTTTGCTCGTAACTGGTGAGTCGCAGAAGCCGGTCACACATCCGCGCATTGAACCAGTCTTCATCATGACCGGGACTGCCAATTTTAAGCAAATCCTGATAGGTCACTGAAAGCAGCCGTGACTGTATCCAGTTCGCGCCGGGCCCGGCAAATAACTTAAATATCCAGTATAAAATCATCACGCCGCTGAGGATCGCCAGTGCACTGCTGGTGGTGTAATCCACCGAAAGTGAACGGCTCATGTCGTTAGCCGGTTGCACCAGGATCACAAACGGAATGCAAAAGCCGATGCCGTAGGGCAGAAACGCGCGGTGCGACAGCAGCATTAAACCTAAAAACAGCGGGCCGGATAAAATAAGCACCAGAATGGCGAAGTCACCGCTACTGGCGGCTATCAGGTTCAGGGCATAGAAAATGGCAACAGGTATAGCAAAGCAGGCTCCGATGAGCACACCGCGAATGGCCCTGGTAACCACCACGGGCGCGAGTCTGGCGAACATGATGGAAAATATTACAGGTAAGATCATCAGCATGATGGCTGCCGGTGAACCGGTGCCTACCCATAAAAATGCGCCGGTGCTGAAAACCAGACATGTGCGAAAGCCTGTGGTCACTGCTACCAGCCAGTCGCGGTGAGGTTTAATACCTGAGGCTTTAAGGGTGGATTTTTCTCCCCGCTCCAGTGCCCGGTAAGCACGAAGTATGACCACTAAATCTGCTACCATTTCCTGCGCGGTACGGCACAAACGGAATTCTAATGTGGTCAACTGGTCAGACTGGAAAAGCTTGCTCCATTTGCGCCTTTGCTTCTGTGCCAGCTCATAACATTCGTCGAAACTTTTCAGGCTGCCGATTAGGCCTACATCGTTTCTCAGTTGAGTGAGCAGCGACATCATATTCTCTGACAGCAGTTCAGGATTATTCCGTTGCAGCCGGCCGAATATTTGTACTACAGCAATTAACGACAAGGTTTTATTACAGATAACGGTGGCTGCACGGGATTTTCCCGGCCCGTCCGGACCTTCAAAAACGACAGCGCTGGAGTCATCACTCAGCGCCGTTAAAGACTGTAGGGTATCGTCGATGTGCTTGTGCCGCTCATCGTGTGAACCGTCAGGATCTAATTCTACCGACAGATAAGCCATCGTCTGGTTAATGGTGTTTTTGGCATGATCAACCAGCACCTTCTCTACCCGCTGGGGCCATAAAATCAGCGAAACCAGCATGGCGCACACCGACCCAACGATAAGCTCACTGATCCGGGACTGCGCGATATCAAAAATGCTCTGGCTGCTCACAGCTGAAGGCGTAGCCATGGTCAGCAGAATAATAATACAGGGTGTGACGCAGGCCATGGCAAAGAAGTAAATAAAGTTCACCCGCCGCACCAGTGATGACAGACCGGAATTCAGCCAGGTCCACAGCGCCAGGCAAAACAGGGAAATCCCTGAATAGGCATGAAAATAATGCAGTACCACCATGGCAAAGGCACCGCCAATGAGGGTGCCGAGGATCTGACAAACGGTTTTTTCCAGCACCATGCCGGCTTCCGGACGTACCTGCAGAAAAACCGCAGAGACCAGCGCCCAGTAAGGCCGCTCCAGGTCCATCCACATGGCCACGTACATTGCCATCGCCATGGAGATAACCCCTTTCAGGGCAAATATTAACGAGGCGCGGGAGGGCCTTAGGTAGACAACCAGGAAGGCAGGCAACGAGATTACTCCCCGTCTGTGGCTAACCGGACCGACGCCGACATACCGGCGACGAGGCGGGTATTTTCCGGCACCTTATCCAGTTTAATATCTACCGGTACACGCTGGGCCAGTCTTACCCAGTTAAAGGTTTGCTGCACTTCAGGAAGCAACTGACTGTTTGTGGAGGTATTGGTGTCGGCAATAGCGTGGCCAATGCTGGATACTGTGCCCGACAACGCTTTGCCGCCGCTCATCAGGTGAATAGTGGCTTTCTGACCTTCATGAATGAGAGGAAGCTTTGTTTCTTCAAAATAACCGGTAACGTACAGGGTATTATCAGCAACCACAGAAAGCACCGGCGTGCCCTGATTCACGTAGTTTCCTTCCCGGAGGGTCAGGTTAACTACCCGCCCGCTCGCCGGCGCAGTCACGGTTGCCCGTTCAAGATCGATTTCCGCACTGGCAAGCTGTGCCTTTGCTACATCCAGTGCAGCTTTGGCCATATCGGAACTGATGCGGCTACTTTCCAGCTCCTCGGCACTGATACTGTTACGCTCTCTGAGTTTTTCACGGCGGGTAAACTCATGCTGCGCAAGATCCAGCGCCAGTTGTTTACTGTGCACCTGCGCGTTTAACTCGTCTACGGCAGCCTGATAGCGTTTAACATCAACGCGGAATATCACATCGCCTTTTTGTACTTTCTGATTATCTTTCACCGGCAGGGCTGTTACCCAGCCGGATACATCAGGTGCAACAGTGATGATATCTGCCTGAACGCGGCCGTCCCGTGTCCAGGGCGAATAAAGGTAATGATCCCACACCCAGCGCCCGGAGAAGACAGCGACGGCGATAACCAGAAGTGTCACAATGATGCTCAGTACTTTTCCCATGTTCAACCCGCCAACATCTTCACCGTCGCCGCGAGGTAGCAAATAAACAGCGCGACCTCGAACCAGGGTGGTTTCCACAATTTTTGATATAAACCGGTGGCATATAACCCGTAACGGGTTAATAACGACAACAGAAAGGCTAGCGGAATCATCACCACCATCGGGCTGAAAAGCATGCCGCCAAGGGAAAGTTCGCTAAGCACTGTTACTCCGGAATATTTGCTATGTCCTTAATCTGATTATTAATTGTAGAGCAGAAAAGATCATTCGCCTATCGTGATTATCCGGTGGTTTGCAGCGGATTAATTTCTACGGTGATATGGCCCGTATTGTAATATCATCAGAGTGCCTTTGCTTCGCCCCTCTGCCATTAAGGAGCCTTTGATGTTTTATGTGTTGAAACGCTTGTTGACCGTACTTTTCATTCTGACCGCAGCGCTGAGCAATATGACCCGCGCCGCAGAGCCTGTTCCGGTTATTTTTGACACCGACATCGGCAGCGATATCGATGACATGGTAGCGCTGTCGCTTATTTTAAAAAGTCCGGAATTAGATTTAAAGCTGGTAACCACGGCATCGGAAGATACCCGGTACCGGGCGCAGGTGGCCGCGAAATTTCTGACAAAAGCAGGGAGAACAGATATTCCTGTTGGATTGGGTGAGCGTTTTGAAGGCAAAGCAGAATTTCACAAGCCCTGGGTAGCTGACTTCGCACTGTCTGATTACCAGGGTGACATTATCGAAGACGGCGCCGGTGCTATTATTCAGTTGCTTAAGCAGTCTTCAGATCCCGTTACCATTATCGTTGCCGGCCCTATGCATAATATTGCTGCCGTGCTGGAACGTGCGCCGGAACTGGCTGCGAAAATGCGTATTGTGGGCATGCATGGCAGCATTTATGAAGGATACGGTGATGAGCCTTCTGCCGAGTACAACGTACAAAACAATGTGCCGGCCTTCCGGAAAGTACTTCACGCGCCCTTACACAGTTTCACCATTACGCCTCTTGATACCTGTGGCGATATGATTTTCGACGGTGAACAATATCAGCAACTGAAAAACAGCACCGATAAACAGCTTGAGGTCATTTTTGAGAACTACCCCATCTGGGCGGGCCTCGTTACCTGGGAAAATGCTGATTATCTGGCAACCCGCAGTTCGGTAATGTACGACGCCGTTGCTGTGTACCTTGCCCTTCCCGACCACAGCTGGCTACCCGCTGAGCCCATGCATTTATCTGTCACCCCAGACGGATTTACTGTACCGGCAGACAGTGGCCCGCAGGTTAACGTCGCCTTAGAATGGGCCAACCGTGACGCATTTAAGCAGTGGTTCGTAGAACGGATGCTGACTTCAGCTGATTAAATCATGCATCCAGTTCAGTGACGGCAGCTGTCTGTCGGGTTGATAGAACAAACGGTTCAGGCGTCCGAGCAGATTTACCGTTCTGCTGGGATCGTGATTTTTTACCCGCGACTCACTTTCTGTCAGCATGAACTCCCAGGGCTGTAAATTGATGCTCTCAATTTCTTCTGTGGTTACACCTAAGGATTGTAAGGTGGATAAAATCCGCTCTGTCTTACTTTCATTTACGGGGATGGCATCCTGACCGTACAAATCGTTCAGCGGCGCATTTACGGCCTCAAGGGTATGGTTGATGGCATTCCACACTGTATCGTGATCAAATTTCCAGTCCCGTGGCGCGTAGTATCCCTCAATTTCCCATTCCAGTTCAGCATTGCTGACCGCGATGGAGCTTTCCGCTTCCGGTGAATAAGACAAATCAGGCCGGGCGCCGATATTGTAAGCGTCGACACTGAGCGCCACGCAAATCACTAAATCGCCGCACACCGCCTTATTTTGGTAGAGGGCTTCAAAAGCCGCCCGTTTTACTCCCATCCAGCCATGTACGCGGGAAGGTTGTTCAACAAAGTCCCGCACATCATCGGGTAAGTCTTCGCCGTAGCGGTCAATTAATAAAGGTAACGGACTTTGTTCCGGTGCTTCATCGGGCATCCAGACTTCATATTCCTGGCGGTTATCGCCTTTACCCCGGCTTTTAATGCCATAAGACAAGTTAACCGGCCGGCAAATACTGCGATCCTCATCCACCCGGTGAAAATACTCAGAGCGCATCCGTTTAATAAAGGGCGCATCCAGGCCTGCCAGTGCAGCGGTAGGATAGCGGTAGCCGATTTCACTGTGAGTCACCATGCTGAGCCCGGCCACCTGCTCTGCCAGTTTGGTTTTCACCCCTTTGAGATGATGTACATTGGGCAATACGATGCTACGTTCCGGCTCAATGGTAAGCCTGCGACCATCTTCTGTGACAAATTTAGGCGTTTTGTGAAACGCGTAATGGGTTAATCCAAGGGCCTGAACGGCCTGATCACGATACTGCGACATTTCGCTGAAAAGCGCAGAATGATTACGAATATGCTTGAACAACGGGCGATATAGCGTCATTAACTTCTTCCATGCAGCGACATTAACTTCAGTCTGCCACAAAAATGCGGTGTGGCGAATCCTTGTTTGCTACGTACGGTTACTCATATGGGGTTTACCCATGATGTAATTTTTCCGGAAATGACTGAAATACGTATTCAGGCTGGCCGCAGCCAGTGGTTCACCCGCCAATTTCAGGACTTCAATGCCTACTTCTGCCGTGCATAGCTGAAAATCGTGAGAGGCTTCGCGGAGGGCATAATCTGACAGCGCTTCAGGCTGAATGCCCAGTACAGGAAAAGACTGCAAGTACGCACTTTTACGGAACATGCGGCCGGCTTCACGCCACGTGCCGTCGAGCATGATAAACAAAGGGGTTTTACCTTCCTGCACAGGCACGTCATACAACCGCCTTTCGGGTGCTGCATTCTCATGAGGAAAGATAATAACCGGCATGTAGCGTTCGTCATTTAACAGCGCCAGCAACGCTGGCTGAGGTTCTGTCCGCGACCAGGTAAAGGCATAATTGTACTTAGCCACATCAGCGATTAAACGGCCTGTATTCGACGGTTTGTAGCATTCGCCTTTATACATCAGAAACAGAAAGGCGCTTTCAGCCACAGGTTCCGGTACAGCATCGCAAATACAGTGCACCGCCGGCAGCAGACAACCCTCGCAGCGTATTACGCGACTACCCCGCGTGACAAAAGGCCGCGTTGATTTAGCCAGTTCCTGAATACGCAGTGCCAAAACTGAATTATGCAAAACCAAAATCACTGTTAAGAGGTAAGGCGCGCAGTTTACCCGACCAGCGCGCCGGATACGATAAGCCATCATGGTAAAAATGCGATATATTCAACCAGGTTTCCAGGCCTGCTTTTCAAAAGGAGTTATTTCATGTCGCACCCGGTTGTTGCGCAACTGCAAGCTGTGCTGAGCCCCGAACATATCGCTACAGATCCTGCCGCTACCGAACACTATCGTTCCGGCTGGCGTTCAGGGCAAGGTAAAGCTCTGGCCGTGGTATTTCCGCAAACTCTGGTTGCACTCTGGCGCGTGCTGGAAGTGTGCGTAAACAACAACTGCATCATTATTATGCAGGCCGCGAAAACCGGACTGACGGAAGGCTCTACCCCGTCCGGCGATGATTACGACAGGGAAATCGTGGTGATAAATACTCTGGCCATGGATGATCTCATCATGCTTGAGGATGGCAAACAGGTCATCAGTTTCCCGGGCGCCACGCTGCATAAGCTTGAAGATCAGTTAAAACCTCTTTCGCGCAGTCCCCATTCCGTTATCGGTTCATCCTGTCTGGGCGCATCCATTGTGGGCGGTGTAGCAAACAACTCCGGCGGCGCGCTGATTAAACGCGGCCCTGCCTACACCCAATATGCCTTGTATGCGCAGGTTAATGAACATGGCAGGTTGCAACTGGTTAATCACCTCGGTATTGAACTGGGGTCAGAGCCGGAAGAGATCCTGACAAACCTGGAAAACGGCACATTCGATAAGAACAGTACGGATAACAGTAAGTTTGCCAGCGCGCAGGATTACGCAGACATCATTCGGGATGTGGATGCCTCAACCCCCGCCCGCTACAACGCGGACCCGGGCAAACTCTTTGAAGCCAGTGGTTGCGCCGGCAAGCTCGCGGTATTTGCAGTAAGGCTCGATACCTTTGCCAAACCCGAAAGAGAGCAAACCTTTTATATTGGCGTGAATTACCCCGCGCTTCTGGCGAAGTTGCGCCGGCAGATGCTGGCAGAGTTTACCCACTTACCGGAAGTCGCAGAGTACATGCACCGTGATATTTTCGATGTCGCTAAAGACTACGGAAAAGACACCTTTCTGGCTGTTAAGCACGTGGGTACCGGCAGGCTGCCTAAAATGTTTGCAGCAAAGGGCCGCATTGATGCGCTGCTGAACAAGCAGTCCTGGCTGCCTTCGTTTCTTTCAGACCGCATTATGCAATCTGCCGCCAGGCTGTTTCCCAATCATCTGCCCGACAGTCTGATGCAGTACCGGAACCAGTATGAGCATCACCTCATTCTGAAGATGAGTGATGAGGGCATTGAAGAAGCAGAAGCTTTTCTGACATCATTTTTTGCCGCTGAACATGGCGGTAACTTTATGGTCTGTTCACAAGACGAAGCGTCTGCCGCATTCCTGCACCGGTTTGCCGCAGCAGGCGCTGCACTGCGCTATCAGTTACTGCACGAAAAAGAGGTGGGCGACATCCTCGCGCTGGATATTGCGCTGCGCCGCAACGACATGGACTGGGTAGAAACCTTACCGCCAGAGCTTGACGCAAAAATTGAGAAGAAACTCTATTACGGACACTTTTTCTGTCATGTATTCCATCAGGACTACATTCTTAAAAAAGGTACTGAGGCAAAGCAGGTAAAAGCAGAGATGCTGGCCCTGCTCGATAACCGCGGAGCCAAATACCCGGCAGAACACAACGTGGGCCATCTATATGATGCAGAAGATACCCTGAAAGCCTTCTACCGCTCACTGGATCCGACCAATACGTTCAATCCCGGCATCGGTCAGATGGAGAAAACGAAACGCAACTGTGCATGTTGTTAAACATGCACAGTTAACTTATGTTTCGGAGCTTCAGAACTTATACAGAAATGCGGTGTAGGCAAACTGTGAGTCATCAGGGTAATCACCCTGCTCAAGGGCATCACCTTTCATCAAGTAGGCACCGCCAAACTCAAGACGCAGTTCCGGCATGACCTGATAACGCCATCTGACTTCTAACTGGTTACCCATGAAGTCCTCTTCGCCCTGCTCTACTTTGTGATACCACAGGGCTTTATAACCCACCATGATGTTATGCACACCACCGATTTTGGTTACGCTGCGTAACCCCGGCGCAATAATGTTGCTGCGCTGAAAGCCCTGATACACATCCGTTGGGCCGAAGTCAAAACGTCGCACGCCATAGAGGCCATCAAAGGCGTTAATCTCATCGTCCGCGCTGTCATTGTCGCCGGTAGCAAAGTCAATTTCCGCCCGTAAAAAGGTGCTCTTTGTGACTTGCTGACCTAAATGGGCGTGCACCATCCATGCATTCACATCCAGATCGGTAATGTCGCTGGCTGATGAAGACGCTCTTGCCGTACCCGTTTGACCGATCACTTCAATGTTGCTTTTCCAGTCACCGGCAAAGCTTTCTGAGTAATCCACAGACAAGGTGTATAGGTCGCGGTTCTTCGTCGCCAATTCTTCAGAGTCACTTTCTTTGAACCAGACATTCTGAATCTTCCATTTCTCATCCGGAGACACGGCATACAGACCAAAGTACTTACGCTCACTGAAGCTCTTATCAAATGCACGCTTATTATCTTCTACCAGTTGGGATTGAGTAGGAAAGCGGCTTACGGGCAGAAAATAGAATCCGCGGATATCCCAGTCTTTGACGACGGTATCAACCATCACACCGTCGAAGGCATTGATGGCATTACGATACACACCTTTCGCCATCAAACGGCGACTGCCATGGTCGACGGCCATACGGCCAACGGTGATGGCTTTTACATACTCGTTGAAATCTTTGTAGCGGATAAAGTACTGCAGCGGTTCAAGGGTGTTAACCTGAGACGATTTCAGCGTCGGATCGTTGTCATCTAAAAATGCCCGTGAATCCTGAATTTCCACGGTGGCATTCCAGTTACCGTAATTGGCCTCACCTTTTAATAATACCCGTGAAGAAATACGGTCGTTGGATTGAGTACGCTGGGCTTCTGTGGCCGGAAAAATCGGGTTTTTCAACGTTTCATAGCGCATTCTCCAGGAACCGCTGAAATCAAATTCAACATCCTGAGCAAGAGCCTGAGGAGCAAGTAAAGTACCCAACGCTGCGATAAGCGCCGGACGAATAAATTTACGTATGGCCAAAGTATTAATCCTTTTGCAATCTAAACCGGGTCAGATGTTAGAACCTGAACTATGATGCGAGAAGTATAGATGGTGAGAAACTGAGATGCCCTACACCTTTTGGAGAGATTAGGTATTTGAAATCATACAAAGTATGACTACAATTTTTATGATTACCATAAAGTATAATGTGAAATGCTAATACAGTTTGGTGCTATACCTTATAATTGAGATCAGAAAAAACACTTTGTCAACTGTACATTGCCAATCACCACATAAAGAAGGCGTTATGCTCAACTTCGAAAATATGACCGTTCGTCAAAAGCTGGCAGTGCCACTCAGCTTTGTTGCTCTGCTTATTCTGGTAGTCAGTTTCATAAGCATATCTAACAGCCGCTCACTGGCGCACAACACTGAAACCCTGTCGGCCACATTCACAGAATCAATCAGTACGGCACTGAACGCAGACCGCGATTTGTATCAGGCGCACTCTGCGCTGCTGGACTTGATGCTCGCTGAAGAACTGGGGATCAGTGGCACAGCAAGCCTGATAGAAGATTACGAAGAGAATGCTCAGCAGGCTAACGACCGTATGGCCAAAGTGCTTTCACTCACGAAGGATTATCCTGACGTGGTTAATCAGGCAAAGCAGTTCCGTCAGGATTTTGATAGCTGGGTTCAGTTGAATCAACAGGTCATGGCACTAATCCGCCAGAACAACGTGGGGGAAGCAGCCGCTATTTATCATCAGCAAGGGATGCCACTGTTTGAAGCCTTGCGGGGCAACTATGACCGGATTGGCGAAGCAGTGAAAAATCAGTCGGACAAAATCACCCGTGACAGTCTTGCAGCCAGTAACCAGCAAACCGTGTATCTGATCATAGCCGTGGTGCTGGCTGTTGTTGCCTGTGCAGTAAGTATTATTATCGGTCCACGCCTTATTACCCGCCGCATTAATATGTTGCGCGATGTGCTTGATTCAATCAGTAAAGGCGAAGGCGATCTGACTCAGCGTTTAAGTTCAGATGGCCGCGATGAAATCACCGGCGTGGCACTGGCATTTAATGCGTTAATGGACAACCTTCAGCGGCTCATCAAGCTGATTAAAGCTGACGCTGTGTCGCTGAAAGACGCGGAAACCTCTATGCGCTCATCGTCAGACGATGTCAGACATATTTCCCATGAGCAACGTGACAACCTTGATCAGATTGCTACTGCAATTAACGAACTCAGCTATGCACTGAAGGAAGTTGCCGACAATACCCAGGATGCGCTGAGCGATACCCGCACTGCCAATGAAGATGCAGCAGATAGCCAGGCAGCCGTTTCTACCTCCGCAGCAACGGTATCCAAAACCTCGCAGGCGATCACTCATGCCAGCTCTGTGATTCAGAAGCTGGAAAAAGAAACACAACAAATTTCTTCCCTGCTGGATGTGATCAGCGGCATTTCTGAACAAACCAACTTGCTGGCACTGAACGCGGCAATTGAAGCGGCCCGAGCCGGTGAACAGGGTCGCGGTTTCGCCGTGGTTGCTGATGAAGTCCGCTCGCTGGCTAACCGTTCCCAACAGGCCACCACAGACATTAATGAGATGCTGCTGAATCTTAACAAAGGGGTGTCTGAGGCTGTATCGGCTATTGAGTCCGGCTCGTCACAGATGGCGGAAGTGGTAGAGATTTCAGCGTCGCTGAATGAAAAACTGAATAAAGTATCGTCGTCGGTCACCGGTGCCAACGATCGTATCTATCAGATTGCTACTGCCACGGAAGAGCAAAGCCAGGTAGTGATGAACCTGAATGAAACCGTATCAGCGCTGAACACGCTGAGTCAGCAGGTTATCGCAACCGTTGAACAGGCCGGTGCCGCCAGTCAGCGGGTCAGTGATGTATCCCGCAATATCGACGGTAACGTGAACCGCTTTAAAGTTTAGGACTGAAAACAGCCCTGTAACTTATCAATGAGTGTGACCAGCTGGCGGGCTTCGTCAGCGGTCATACCCTGAAATTTACATAACATCTGTGCAGGTACGGCTTCTGCTGTGGTCTTCGCCGTCCAGCCCGCTTCTGTCAGCAAGACTTTCTTTACCCGCTTATCTCTTCCATCCTGCTTCATCGTGAGCAAGCCCTTATGTTCCAGCTTTTTCAGAATTAACGACATGGCACCGCCGTCTATCAGAGTTTTGTTCAGCAGGCCGGCAATCGTCACATCGTCCTGTTCCCACAAAGCCATCATCACCACGTATTGAGGATAGGTGATATCCAGCGCAGCTAAGAGCGGCCGGTACGCACGGGTAAATGCATTCGACAAAGTATAAAAGCGGTGACAAAGCTGGTTTTCTAACTTCAGCGCTTCAGACATAGCGGCCTCCGGAATAAGATACAAATATTTTGCATGCAAAACACTTGATCTGCAAACCTGATCTCTGCTAATTTATTTTGCATACAAAGTATTTGATTGTATTACGACAACACTGAGGAGATCTTTATGCACAAATTAGATAACGTGATTTATACAGGTAAAGCCACGGTAACCGGCGGCCGCGAAGGTAAAGCAACCTCTGATGACGGCAACCTGTCTGTCACACTGACTACCCCGAAGGAGCTTGGCGGCGCTGGTGGTGAAGGGACAAATCCAGAGCAAATGTTCGCAGCCGGTTATGCTGCCTGCTACATCGGCGCACTGAAGCATGTAGCCGCAGCAGAGAAAGTGAAACTGGGCAAAGACATTTCAATAAAAGGCGAAGTAGGCATTGGCCCGATTGAGGGCGGCTTTGCTATTGCTGTGAAGCTGATTGTTGACCTGGGAGAGCTCGATAAAGCTACTGCGCAATCCATCGCAGACAAAGCACACCAGGTGTGCCCGTACTCCAATGCTACCCGTGGCAACATTGAAGTGGACATCACGGTAGTATAATACGGCTTACGCTGTTTCCGGCGACGCTTTATCACGGGTTTCCTGTCTGAATTTCAGCGGTGACAACCCGGCCTTTTTGGTAAAAAATTTGGTAAAGTGCGCCGGATCTTTAAAGCCAATGCGGTAGGCGATTGAGGTAATGCTGAAATCGGCGAACATCAGATGCCGCTTGGCTTCCACCAGCAGATGCCGGTGGATCATCGACAATGCATTCACGGACGCATGTTGCTGGCAAAGCTGATTTAAGTGCGCCGCTGATACGCCGATTTTTCCTGCATACCATCCCACCTGGTGATGCGTTGTGCCGAACTGGGCGATCAGCGCTTTAAACTGCAGAAACTTTCTTTCCGCCTTGGAATACTGACCGGGCACATCTTCATGTTGCGATGTACACCTGGCAATATGCACAACCATCTGCCTTAAAAGTGCGATGGTCATTTGTTCTTCAAATTGCCCGTGGCCGTCGGCCTCCCGCTTCAGTTGTTTGCAAATAAGCTGCAAATCTTCGCAGGTTTGCGCCGGAATATCCTGCAAAATAGCGCCTTCCTGAAACGCAGCCTGATAGGCTCCCGGTGAGATTTCAGAAATCGCCGCAGACACAATTGACAGTACAAATCCTTCAGACCCGGGTTCCCACTGAAAACCGTGCATGTGGCCTTCAGGAATAGACAATAATACCGGCGCGGATACAGCTAATTGCTGCTCATCCAGCTGAACTTGCCCGCCCCCTTTGACGACGAAAAAAATCTGGTGCAAATCCCTGTGACGGTGAGGCTGAATCATCCAGTCGTGGCGTTCACTGCGTGTGGTCAGCGGCTCACAGTACAGAATGTGTCTGTGTTCCACCTGTTCGTTATCACCATAGAAATCCACCGCGTCCAAAGAATTCAACATAATTTTCACTTTCTACAAAATTGACAATTAAGCACCTTTTTTATGCATTAACTATGCATTCAATCTATATAAAATACAATAAACAATGTTAACAGAGGTTTCACAATGAGCTGGCAACCCAAAGATTATGACGATATTCCGGGCACTTATGTGTTCGACGGACGCGCAGCCAACCCGGCCTATGCGTTAAACAAGTTACTGTTTTCTTTTAATGAAGAAGCCAACCGCCTTGAGTTTGATCAGGGCCCGGCCGCTTACTGCGACAAAATGGGTGTGAAAGACAAATATAAAGATGCCGTAGTGAATCAGGATTTTCTCGGCATGCTGCGTATGGGTGCAAACATTTACTTCATGGCCAAAATGGCGATTCCCCGTGGCACATCAGTACAGGATGCCGGCGCGGCGTTTCAGGGCATTACGACTGAAGAATTTATCGCGAATTTACAAAAACGGGCCGAAAAGCTCGATGAACTGATTAAGGCAAAAGGAGACTACTGGAATGGCTAAGCTTTTAGGCGGTATCACCAGCTCACATATTCCGGCAGTGGGCGCTGCAATATCCAATAATTTAACGCAGGAGCCTTACTGGAAACGCTTCTTTGACGGCTACGGTCCGGCCAAGGCGTGGCTGGAAGAGAAGAAGCCCGACATCGTGATTGTGGTTTATAACGATCACGGCCTGAATTTCTTCCTCGACAAAGTACCCACGTTCGCGCTGGGCTGTGCTGATCAGTACTTCAATGCCGACGAGGGCTGGGGCCTGAAGCCTGTCGCACCTTTCACGGGTAACGCACCTTTCTCATGGCATCTGGCGGAATCACTGGTAGAGCAGGAATTCGACATTTGTACCTGTCAGGAAATGAAAGTCGATCACGGCTTTGTAAACCCTATCCGCGCGCTTTACGGCGACCATGAAATCTGGCCGGCTCAGGCCATTCCTCTGGCGGTAAATACCGTTCAGCATCCTGTACCGACTGCCCGCCGTTGCTACAAACTGGGCCAGGCTTTAGGCAAAGCTATCGCCAGCTTCCCGGACGATCTCAGCGTGGTGATTCTGGGTACCGGCGGTATGTCTCACCAGCTACAGGGTGAGCGCGCAGGCATCATTGATGTGGAATTCGATTTAGAGTGTATGGATAAAATCGCCACTGATCCTGAGTGGTTTGCAGACCTCTCGAACACTGAAATCATGCGCCGCTCAGGCTCTGAAGGTATTGAAACCATCATGTGGATGGTAATGCGCGGCGCATTACGCCACGACGTGGAAGTGGTGCACAAGCACTACCATGCCCCGATTTCCAATACCGGCGCGGGCGTGATGGTGCTGGACAACCATCCTGAATAATCACTTCAGGCATGTTTTGCTTTAGTTAATTAACCGGAGGCATCAGGCCTCCGGTTTTTTATGCTCAGCCCTTAACAGACGCGCTGGCTTTTACCTGCAACCAGAGGCAACATAAGCGTACTCATATTAATGCAGGTGTACTATGCGCTTCTTGTTGTCCCGGCATCTTGCCCAGTTTGTAGCAATTTATGACAAAGGCTCGTTGCGGGCGGCATCGGAGGTACTGAATGTGTCCCAGCCTGCGCTGTCGAAGAGTTTGAGTCAGTTTGAAATGCTGCTGGATGTGAAGTTATTCGACAGAACCGGTGGCCGTTTAAACCCCACTCCCTTCGCAGATATTCTCAGGACCAAAGCCAATATCATCCTTAAGGAAGCGGAGATAACCACCCGTGAAATTGAGAAAATTAAGCAGAACTATTACAAACCTCTCACAGGCAGCGCCGGCCCCGTGTGGCTGTCTGAGATTTTGCCGGATGTACTGCCTTCGCTGTATCACCAGTTTCCTGGCTTGAACATCGGCATTAAGCTTGAATCAGCAGACGTTGCCATTCCCAAAGTACTCAATGGTGATTCTGACATGTATTTCGGCTTTATCCCCGCCGGTGAGCTGGCTCACGGACTCAGTGCTATTCCGCTGTTAGATTTCGAAAGCATGCTGTTCGCCCGCCGCTCACATCCTATCCATGCGCTGCCCGCGAACGAACGCGCAGCGTCCCTTTGCGATTATCCCTGGTCTGCATTCGGGATCTGGGAAGGTGCAATAAACATTTCCATGAAAGAGAATCTGCAACGCAAAGGCATTCCTTTTTCCGGCTTCACCTACGGGATTGAATCTTTACTTGGCCTTGCCCGTATCGGCCAGCAAACCGACCACATTATTATGTCTGTGGATGCGGTGTCAGAAACCTTTGCACAGTACGATTTAATTCCTGTAGAGGCAATTTCACTGAATCAAACTTTCTCGTCCGGCATGGTGTGCCGCACCAGCCTGACAGATTTCGAACCGGTGAATTATCTGCTGGAAGCGCTGAGAACCCGATATAATCAGCCGTAATTTCCCATAAGTTATAGGTTGATAATTTAATATCAATTGTAGTTATCACAATACGCGTGCAACATTAACTTCAAGTTAACCTCCAGTTAACAAAGAAGAGTAAACAGATCCTGTCTGTTTGTAGTTTCTTTCCGGACAACGACTTTTGATTACTGAGAGCACGATGACACACACAAAAAACAGATGCCTGAAAAGCACATTAGCAATCGCCATTGCCTCCACCTTTTGCAACCCCGGTTTTGCTCAGGACACGCCAACTGATGATATGGAAGTCATCGCGGTTACCGGGATCCGCCAGAGCCTCACTGAGGCCATGGGAATTAAAAAAGAATCCTCCACCGTTGTTGATGCGATTTCTGCCGAAGATGTAGGTAAGTTCCCTGACATTAACGTTGCGGAATCCCTTCAACGTATTACAGGTGTCCAAATTAACCGCTCCCGCGGTGAAGGCTCCTCGATAAATATACGGGGCCTGCCTTCCGACTTCGTGCTTGTACGCATGAACAATGTGGCGTTACCAAATGCGTTAACGGATACCGGTTCAGATACCAGCCGCAGCTTTGACTTTACTTCTTTACCCAGTGAATTTGTCAGAACCCTGGAAGTACACAAAACGCCCACCGCGTCTCTTGAGGAGGGTGGCCTGGCCGGCTCGGTGGTGATCCGCACTCCCCGCCCCTTCGACTTTACTGAGCGCCAGCTTGCGCTGTCAGTGCAGGGCAGCAAGGAGTCTAACGCCGAAGATATTGGTCCCCGTGTTACTGCTTTCTACAGCGATGTTTATGGCGACGGTGATTTTGGTCTGACACTGGGTGTGTCTTACATGGAGCGGAATTCCGGCACCCAGGATTTTCTAAATTTCGGTTATACCAGCTTTTCTGAAGCTGAAGGTTTCACCAGCGGTTCTCAACAGTTTGGCGCGTTTACTGAAGACGGGATTGCCAATCCGGAGATCTGCGACGGCTCCGTGGCCTCACGGGACTTATGTAGCGGACAGGACTTCAACGGTAATGGCGTACTGGATGATGGCAGTGTAGCCATTCCCTACATTACCTTTCACACCATGTACGACGAAAAGCGCACCCGCACCAGTGCAATTTTGTCAGCCCAGTGGGCGGCATCGGATAACCTTGAGCTGACGGCTGACGGCTTTTACACAAAATATGAAGTCGACAGCGCACGGGCAGAATTCCTCGCCTTCCCCTACAACTCATTAGGGCCGTACTATCCTGACGAGTCTGAAATCCGGGATATTGACGGACGTGCAGTAGCAACGATGTTCCGCGCCGATAATGTGGATACCCGTGCCGGAAACCGGATAGAACAGCGGGAAGGTGATACCTGGTCGATGACGTTGCTGGGTAAATATCTTACTGATAACTGGACGGTTAACGGTCAG
Organism: Alteromonas sp. ABV2_168; assembly: GCF_056161165.1. NCBI lineage: Bacteria > Pseudomonadati > Pseudomonadota > Gammaproteobacteria > Alteromonadales > Alteromonadaceae > Alteromonas > Alteromonas sp. ABV2_168. The sequence continues at coordinate 274,146 of NZ_JBSWYQ010000002.1, forward strand.
GTAAACCGCTCCCGCTCTTCACAGCTGGCAGACAACCTGAATATTGTGAACAGTACGCTGGTGGATTTAACGCTGCAATCTGAACAGGGCGATGCGGTTACCTCAACCACTTATATGAACGGTTCTGAAGACCGTGTGCTGGACCCGCAGAACTATCGCCTCGTTGGTGTTAACGGTGCCTACAATCAGGCATCATCGGAAGATTTACTGGATATAAAACTCGACGCTGAGCGCTATCTGGATTTCGGCAATATCACGAAATTCAAAACAGGCTTTCATTACGCTGACCGCAATAAAGTGGGTCAAAGTGCCAGACTGACAATGAATGTAGCACAAATTGAATCACTGTTTGGCGACCAGCCTCCGGTGGAGCTCTTTGAACAACTGGGGATCACCGGTACCTCTTCTGCCGCTTTCCTGCTGCAACCGGTATCACCACTGAACGGCGCGTATCTTGAAAACTATCCGGGCCTTATTCAGGAGCGGCTGGCCATTGATACCCGCAGAATGCTGAACAGCTTTTCCCGGGAAGAGCTTATTGCTGCCGGTAATTACGGTATTGATCCCACCCTGTCGGAGGATGTATCCGAAGAAGCGACCAATGCCTATGCCGAAATAGAGTTTGAAAGTGGCGATGGCAATCTGTCGGGTAACTTTGGCGTTCGTTACACCCGCACAGAGCAATTGTCCCGTGGTGCCGGCGCTGACTTAAATCAGATTACCTTCAATCCTAACGGCGGGTTAACCACAGTGGCACCGCTGGGGTTAATCGAGGAATCCAACAGCTACAGTGAATGGCTGCCGAGTCTTAACCTTCGCTATAACCTCACAGATGAATTAATCGCGAGATTTGGTGCCAGCAGAACCATTGCCCGTCCGCGCTTTACAGACATTTCGCCGGTAACGGTAGCGAACGTGGAAGCCAACAGTATTACAGGCGGTAACCCGACACTGGATCCGTTTAAATCGAATAACATTGATGTGGCTCTGGAGTACTACTACGGTGACACAGATATGGTATCTGCAACGCTGTTTTACAAAGAACTGGTGTCTCTTATCCGCTCCGGCTCTACGGTAATAAACCTGCCTGTAACCAATGCATTGACCGGGGAGATTTTTACAGCCCAGTTTATCGACCGCAGTCCGTCCAATGGCGAAGGTGCCAAAATTCGTGGTGCAGAGCTGGCCGGTCAGCATAGTTTCGTTTCACTGCCGGGCTTGCTGTCCAATACCGGTGTTAACGCCAACTATACCTTTATTGATAACAGCGACCCGGAAGCCATTACCGCCGGCTCAAAGCACAACTTCAACGTGGGCGGATTTTACGAGGATGATACCTTCGGCGCGCGTATCTCCTATACCTGGCGCGACAAATTTCTGTCTCAGCTTGTAGCGTTCGGTGGCAGAGGCGCGGTTACTCAAGCATACGGCACGTTAGATGCGTCGGTGAATTATAACGTATCGGAGAATTTCACCGTTGTCGTGGAAGGCGTGAACCTGCTTGATGAAGCGGTAGAAATTAAGTTTACCGACGGCCTGCCCTATCAGGTTGTAGACAATGGTCGCCGGCTGTTTGCGGGATTCCGCGCCACTTTCTGATTTCCAGTGAGTGCCCGGCCAATCCCTCAACACCCCGATATTATGGCCGGGCCTTTTTTTCTCCCCTAGTTTAAGGAATTTACCAGTGAGCTATGTATCTACATTGCTGGCAGCTTCTGCCCGCGTTTCACTTATCACCGCATTTTCGCTGGCAGGGCTCAACAGCGCTATGTCAGCCCCGCAACCGGAGCAACCCAATATCATCGTAATGATGGCTGACGATATGGGCTACGGAGATCTAAGCACCTACGGGCATCCCAATATTGTGACTCCCAATTTAGATGCAATGGCCACAGAAGGGATCAAACTCACCTCGTTCTACGCTGGTCAGGCAGTATGTACACCCTCCCGTGCGGCACTTATGACAGGAAGATATGCCATCCGCTCCGGTATGCAGCAGGTATTGATGCCTGATTCAGATCGCGGCCTGCCCCAGTCTGAATTTACGATGGCTGAAATGCTTAAATCTCAGGGGTATCAAACTGCCATGGTAGGAAAATGGCACCTGGGCGATAAAGCCGGATTTTTACCGGTGAACCATGGCTTCGATCAGTATTTCGGTTTGCTTTACAGCAATGATATGACTGATCCGTGGGTAACAGCAGAATTGATGGGCAGAGAAAGCATGTCTCCGCTGCAAATGTTCCGTAACGATAAGCCTGTGGGCGTGATCAAAGACCAGGCTGTACTCACCACATCTTACACCGAAGAAGCTGTTGCTAATATCGGCGCATTTTCTGACGACAAACCTTTCTTTTTATATATGGCCTGGTCCATGCCCCATTTACCGGTGGCAGCACCGGATTTTCAAAAAGGAAAATCCGCAGGCGGATTATATGGCGATGCCGTATCAACGATTGACTGGAGCGTTGGTGAAGTTATGAATGCACTGGAAGAAAAAGGTATTGCGGACAACACCATTATTGTATTTTTCAGTGATAACGGCCCGTGGCAAAACCTGCCCGACAGAATGGTTCAGGGCGGTGTGGAACGCTGGCATGTGGGCAGCGCCGGCACGTTAAAAGGTTCAAAAGGCACCACCTATGAAGGCGGTTCCCGTGTCCCTGCCATCATTCACTGGCCTGACAGTAAAATTAACGGCTCGGTCAATTCAGAATTGATTTCAGCGCTGGATTTATTCCCGACATTCGCCACATTAAGCGGCGCAACTTTGCCTGAAGATCTCACACTGGACGGCGCGGATCTGTCAGATTTTCTGAAAGGTAATACTCCGCATAGCAAAGACAATTACTTCTATTATTTCCGTGGTGATGTGGCAGAAGCCGTCAGAGATAAAAAATGGAAACTGCGTCTGTCTCCTTTTGATGAATTCAGCGGTGAGATGGCCAGTGCCGGTACTACCCGTGTTAAGCCTGAACTGTATAACCTTGAAGATGACCCGTCAGAGCGCTTCAATGTGGCAGACTCTCATCCTGATGTCGTTGACCGGCTGACAAAACAACTGGCGCGGTTTGCTGAAGAGACACAGTCACAAACTTTCGCCGGTAAATGAGATTTCACAGCCAGGCGATGCAAACCGGATTTCAACATCCGGTTTGCTTATTACAAAATTCGCTGTCTGCGGTGCCTTTTGCTACTGACGTGCATGCAAGCCAATAGTGGTGCCTACGAACCCCCCGGCCTTTTGTGTGCTTAACAGAGTTGCATCAAGAGTATCGCCTGCAGAGATCCACTTTCCGTTGTCTTTGTAAGAAAAAGCGATCTTGCTTCCCTTGCCCTCAACTTTCAGGGTTACCGGCTCACCCGCAGAGGTAGTAAGCTGTCGCTCTGAAATAACATTCACTTTGCCGTCGGCTACTTGCTCAATGAAGGCAGAATATTTACCATTTTTCCCATGCAAGCCGAAGAAATAGTGGTAGTCCGCACTCTGAAAAGCAGCGAGACCTGCGGTAGCCGTTGAATCAGCGGGTATCGTCACTTCAGTGGTCGCAGCAAAATCTGCCGCAGCCTGATGGGTTCCTATATAGCTTACTTTTTCCTTACTTGAGAGTAAGCCCGGCAATGGTGTGATATTCAGCTCACCATTTCCGGTACTCAACCAGTCGCGGTCGAACTCGCGCAAACCTTGCCAACGAAAACTAAGCTTCTTGTCATCGAAGCTGTCTTTCCATGAATAAAAATCGGTCCCCTGTGCAGCCCGGGTACCAGCCGGACGATTTACCGTAACCGGTACAGGCGTTTCAGGTGGCAGGATAAGAGGCCATTCGTTTTGCCACTCCACAGGCAACAAAAAGGTATCCCGGCCCGTGTTGTATAAGTCGAAATCGTACGGCCGCGTGCCAAGAAACACCGCCCACCATTCGCCCTCTCCGGTTTGGATAAAGTCTGCGTGCCCGGCAGTATCCACAGGGTTGGCACGGGGATAGGTTAAATCCCTCTGTGTCAGAATCGGGTTATTTTCATAGGGTACAAAGGGGGCATCCAATGAACGGGAGCGAAATACGACCTGCGAGTGTTGCGGACCTGTACCGCCTTCAGCACATGACAAATAGTACCAGTCACCGATTTTATAAATATGCGGACCTTCAATCCATATGGGCTTCTTAGATATATCTACACCACCATTCACAAGTAACTGCCGGCTTTCAGCTAATACTTTTTGAGACTGAGGGTCATATTCCCACATCCAGATTGCACGATGCCCCTGATAAAGAGGTTCTCCGGGAGGCGCGTCATTATGGGTGATGTAAACCCGCCCGTCTTCATCGAAGAAGATATCCGGATCAATTCCCCCGACTTCAGGCAACCAAATTGGTTCAGACCATGGCCCTTCCGGGTTTTCAGCTGTAATAATAAAGTTTCCTCCATTATCGACTGACGTAGTGATGATATAAAATAAACCGTTATGGTAGCGAATGGTGGGTGCAAATATTCCCCTGGAGACCGACGCACCTGCAAACTCCATCTGCGACTTGCGATCGAGGGCATAGCCGATAAGGGTCCAGTCTGTAAGGTTCTTACTATGTAACACCGGTAAGCCGGGCGTGTAACTGAAAGAAGATGTTGTCAGATAATAATCATCCCCCCTTTTGGTGACAGAAGGGTCAGGATAAAAACCTGGTAATACCGGATTCAAAAATTTCCCCTCCGGCGCTTCTCCGGGGCCCCCCGGAGTTGAGTACTCAAACCAGTTAAAAGTTACTTTACCTGAAGTGTGGTCAGGATTTATTGCAGTACCGGATGTGACTGACTGTGAATTACATCCCGCCAATACAAGACCGGCAATAATAGAACAGATGAATGTTTTGCTTTTCATGAAATAGCCCGGGTTGAAGTTTAATTTGCATTACATGTGATAGTAAAAGCGGCTTCAATCCTGAGGAGTTATGAAAAATCTTAAACCCGATTGCGTTTTTGCTAACATAAAGAAATAAACGTTACTTTTTAGTTACATTGCAGTTACGTTTATTAGTATTACTCTCGCAATTGCTCTTTTTCTCCCGGACTATGAGGCTTACCTGGCAAATTGATATTAAGGGAAAGACGGGTGAGTACGGGTAATTGTTACAGATATTTTTTTCTTATCTGATGTGTGTATTTTCGTCCGTTACACTGGCTGCTCACAATCCTGTAGTTAACATGGATTTACCTGACGTTTCCGTGGTGCAAGCCGGGAATAAATACTACATGAGCAGCACAACAATGCACTTAAGCCCCGGGCGGCCCGGTTGCCTTCAACTACTATCAGGTTGGGAAACGTTCAGAGATATATTAACCGGAAATACTCAGAAATCTTCTGTATCAATATCTGCCTGTGCACCTGCGCCATAGCGGGCACCCTGCACGGTTTGACGGTTGATGATGTCATCAGCCTGTGCAAATACCTGCTTATCCAGAGACACTGCGCTGGCCTTTAAATCTTCCGTTAAGTGCGCTTCTGACTTCGTACCGGGCAAAGCGTGAATATGCTCGCCTTGTGCCAGAACCCAGGCAATAGCCAGTTGAGCCGGCGTGACACCGTTTGCTTCAGCAAGGGCTGCAAACTCAGCGTAAAGCTTTTGATTCGCTGTCCAGTTGTCACCCTGAAAACGTGGCATGCCTTTACGGATATCACCATTTGCCAGTGCTTCCGGGTTGTCGATACCACCAGCCAGATAACCACGGGCCAGCGGGCTGAAAGCCACAAAATCGATACCCAGTTTCTGACAGGTTTCCAGTACGGCAATTTCTGCGTTGCGTGTCCACAGAGAATATTCTGTTTGCAGCGCAGCAATAGGGAATTCATTGTGGGCTTTCTGCAAAGAATCTGCTGACACCTCAGACAAACCGATGGCACCGATTTTACCGGCTTTCACCATATCACCTAGCGTACCCACACTTTCTTCCACCGGCACGTCTTTGTCGATTCTGTGCAGGTAGTACAGGTCGATGTGGTCGGTCTGCAGACTTTGCAGAGCGGTATCCAGGGTTTTTACCAGAGTATCCGGACGCCCGTCGATGACACGTTTGCCGTCAACGCCTGTCATGCCGCATTTGCTGGCCAGAAAGATGTCTTTACGAAAACCTTTAATGGCTTCACCCACCAGCTTTTCGTTACTGCCAAAACCGTAAAGCGCGGCAGTATCGAAGTGGGTAACGCCTTGTTCAAAAGCAGAAGCCAGCAACTTGCTGGCCTCCTGCTGAGAGACTGAAGCGCCGTAAGCGTGGTTGAGGTTCATGCATCCAAGGCCGATTTCGGATACCAGACGACCAGCCAGCTTTCTTTGTTTCATTCTCTCTCTCCCGTTAACTTTTATACCGCTTCCGCATCATGCCGGATACGCTGGCTGTAGTTGCCTGACGCTGTCGATACACGATACGGAAGACAAGCAGCATCAGCTGTTAAGTTGCTGCTCCAGATCATGAAGTACTTTATAACAGTTAATGACTTTGTGAACACTACTGTTCGGATCGCGGCCTTCTTTGATGGCAGACAGGAACTCGCGGTCCTGAAGCTCGATACCATTCATCGACACATCGACTTTGGACACATCAATGGCATTTTCGCGGCCATCCACCAGGTCATCGTAACGGGCAATGTAAGTGCCGTTATCGCAGATATAACGGAAGAATGTACCCAGCGGGCCATCGTTGTTGAACGACAGTGACAGTGTACAAATTGCACCGTTTTCAGCCTGCAGCTGAATTGACATATCCAGTGCGATGCCCAGCTCGGGATGGATTGGTCCCTGAATCGCATTCGCTTTAACGATAGGAGAACCCGCCTGATATTCGAATAAATCCACAGTGTGGGCAGCATGGTGCCACAGCAGGTGATCGGTCCAGGAACGGGGCTCGCCTTTGGCATTAATATTTTTACGACGGAAGAAATACGTTTGTACATCCATCTGCTGAATATTCAGTTCACCGGCTGTGATTTTATTATGTACATACTGATGCGAAGGATTAAAGCGGCGGGTATGACCCACCATGCACACTTTGCCGGTTTCCTGTTGGGTTTTCACAACCGCTTCTGAATCTTCCCAGCTGTCTGCCAGCGGAATTTCGACCTGTACGTGTTTGCCGGCTTTCATACATTGAATTGATTGCGCAGCATGCTGTTGTGTAGGGGTACAGAGGATAACGGCATCAGCATCGGATTCCAGTGCATCGTCCAGAGACGTATACACATTCGGAATACCGTATTCGTTTGCCACGGCTTGTGTCTTTTCTAAATTTCGGCCAACCAGACCAACAACTTCAGCGTCATCGATATTTTTCAGGCCATCAAGGTGTTTGATCCCGAACGCACCGGGACCCACTACGATTACTTTCATTTTATTCTCCCAACTCATTTCTGTTCAGCCAGCCGGACCAGCATCATTCCTGAAGGCACCGGCGGCGATGATTAATCCGCCCAGTAAAGGCGCATGGGGTTATCAATTAATAATTTACGCTGTAACGCTTCTGTGGGGGCGATTTTAGGGATCATATCCACCAGGTGCCCGTCATCCGGCATATGTGTTTTCATGTTCGGATGCGGCCAGTCTGTTCCCCACAGTACGCGGTCTTCAAAACGGGTAACCACTTCACGGGCGAACGGCACTACGTCTTCGTAGCCGCCTTCCGGCCCTACAATGGACAAGCGCTCAGGACAACTTACTTTTGACCAGAAATTCTTATTCTCTTCCAGCAGTTTCAGAAACAGAGCAAACTCAGGTCCGTCTACCGGTTTTGTTACGTCAGGCCGGCCCATGTGATCAACCACAACAGTGGTAGGCAGGCTGGTGAAGAAATCATACAGCTCAGGCAGTTCCTGAGATTCAAAATAAATCACGATATGCCAGCCAAGAGGCTTAATTTTCTCAGCGATAGTGCCCAACGAGTCGAAGGGCAGCGCGTCTACTAACCGCTTCACAAAGTTAAAGCGAACGCCCCGTACACCAGCGGCATGCAGAACCTGAAGCTCTTCATCAGTAATATCCGCTTTTACGGTAGCAACGCCGCGGGCAAGACCATCAGAATGGTTTAGTGCGTCAACCAGTGCACGGTTGTCAGCGCCGTGGCAGGTAGCCTGAACAATAACGTTGCGGCTGAAACCCAGATAATCACGTAATGCCCACAACTGATCTTTAGACGCGTCGCATGGCGTGTACTTGCGCTCCGGCGCGAAGGGGAATTCATTACCGGGACCAAACACATGGCAATGGGCGTCAACAGCACCTTCCGGTACGACAAACTTCGGCCTCGACGGTGACTCGCACCAGTGCAGCCAGTCGGCATCAACAGTAAAACCACTCATTAATTCATTCTCCTGCTGACAGTGAAAGGAGCGCAAAATAATTCAGGCACCGGATTTCGCTGTCAGAAACGATTCAGTTGCGGCGTAATAACTACAAGCCGTTTCAGGGCTAACAGTATGCTACCGCGAATTAACAGATGCTGTTAAGAAATGCGACGACAGACATTAGTTTTTTCTATAACGATACGAAAAATACAAGTAAAAAAGCACTATTTACAATTCAGTTTTTTAAATAAGAATTAAAAGGCTTTCGCCCCTTTCATCAGCATTCAAAACAGATTTTACAGCCATAAATAAATTGTCATAAACAGATACCAGTGCAGCAGAACTTTTACAGCTCACTCCGGCGTCTGAATTCCCCCGCCGTAGTACCTTCCGCCTGTTTAAAGAAACGACAGAAATAACCGGTATCTTTGAACCCTAAAGTATCAGCAATTTCATCCAGCGATTGCCGGGTGTAAATCAGTCGCCGCTTCGCTTCATTTACCAGTCTTTGGTGGATCAGCTTTTTCGGGGTGGTATTGAGATGCTGCTGACATATGCGGCTAAGGGTAGAGACAGAAATGTACAATTTAGACGCATAATCATTCACATTCAAATGTTGCTGATAATGTTTGTCGATGAGCTCGCGGAAACCCAGCAATACCCTGGAGTCCCGGCCCGATGTACCGGCAAGATTACGGGCTGTATTTTGTTGCCTGGCAACCAGCACAAACAAAAGTTTAAGCAACATATGGATGCTCACTGTGGCGCCGGGATCATTACTGCGCATTTCACCGGCCAGCATATGCAGATAAGCAACGAACCGTTCAGACTGATGCTTGTCCTGAAATTCAATAGCTTGTGAAGACCATACTGCACCGGTAAAGTCCGCGATAGCGCTGTCACTGCGCAATGCATTTACCACATCGGCATTAACAGAGAGCACGTAGCCGTTGGTGTCCGGCGCGAAGGTAAATCCGTGCACTACGCCGGGTGGTAGTGTCACTACCCAGTCTCCCTGAAGCGTCAGCTTTTCATCATCCCGTTGCACTGTCCATTCATCATCAAACACACAAATAAGCTGGAATAATTTGCCGTGGCGGTGAGGCGAAATCTCCCATCCCAGTCCCGCACTGCGGGCGCGGATATCTTCCAGATGAACGAAGTCAGCACTGAGCTTTAAGAACGACTCACCATACAAATCATAGAAGGGGATCTCATCTGGTTTCACGGCGAAAGAGTACTTCACGAAAGAAAATTATGATTAAAAAGTACAACAGCTGTTTACAAAACCCAAGGTTTTTTACATCCTGCAAGTCATCCCGAACTATCAAACAATCATTTTCAATCCATAATAATCATATCTGATATTTATATTTTCGATATCACGTAGAGAATTGCCCCCCAGGAAAACCTTATTCAGCCTGACCTCACAGGGCATGCATAGTCTGAACTAATACATTATTAAAAATATAGTATTTTACTTTTGTATACGCATTGTTAAATCTTGGTAACAAATTACACACCTGTCGGTTAATACTGAGAGTTATAACGATGAAAACACCCATGCCACTACACAAACTTTCTCTTGCTGTTATTGCAGGATTAAGCGTTTCAATGAGCGCCACTGCCATTGCTCAGGACACACAAACAGAAGACGAGGAAGACGTAGAAGTCATTTCCGTTACCGGTACGTTGATCGAAGGGGTTAATCCCGTCGGTTCCAACGTCATCGGTTTGAATCAGGAAAAAATCATTGAGCAGGGTGTGACCTCTGCTACCGATTTGCTTCGCCGCATTCCACAAATGGCAGACTTCAACGCCGTGCCAGAAAATACCCTCACAGCCTCAATTCCTTTTGAGCCACCGCAAATTCGCGGTATTGGCGGCTTGAGCGGAATGGCTACTCTGGTCATGTTGGGGGGGAATCGCCTTGTTCCGGTTGGCCCGATGAACTGGGTTGATTCGTCGATGATCCCCGCAAGTTTGCTTGAGCGCGTAGAAGTGATTCCCGACGGTGGTTCGTCTATCTATGGTTCTGACGCTGTTGCTGGTGTCATCAACTTCATTCCTAAGAAAGACATGGAAGGCGGTGAACTTAGCGTACAATATGGTATGGGTGCGGGCGACTACGACCGCATTGATATTTCCGGCGGCTTTGGCACAAGCTGGGATAAAGGCACACTGGTCACTGCATTCTCTTACGGCGACCGTTCACCGATGTACGGTAAAGATCAGGACTTCATTAAAGAAGATCTCACGGATGTTGGCGGTGCAGATTACCGTTCTACGTCCTGTACGCCCGGCAACATTCTTTTAGACGACACCTTGTATGGTTTGCCTGGTGTAGATGCATCATCACCGAACTACTGTTCTACCTACGACGACCAGTCTTATTATCCGGAAGAAGAGCGTTATTCACTGTTCGCCAACCTGACTCAGGAACTGTCCAGCCGCTTAAGCCTGGATGTGCTGGCGTACTATTCACGCCGTGAAGCCACAGATTACGATCCTTCAGATATTCGTGCTTCCGCAACGATTACCTCTGACAACCCGTACTTTATCGCTGTGGGTGATGAGACCTCTAACACGGTTTCATTCTCTTACGCGGATGTATGGGGCAGCGCCGGTGCAAACCCGTCAATGTATGAGCAATGGCAGGTTACGCCCACCCTGACTTATCAGCTTACCGATACGTGGAAAGTTAAGGGTACCGTTAACTATGGTAAGAGTACGTCTTACTATCATGACTACTCCATTAATGCGAATGCTCAGCTGGCAGCACTTTCTGCCAGTACCACTGAGACAGCACTGAACCCTTATGATGTATCACAAACCAGTGCCTCTGTACTGGCTGGCATTAATAACTGGCTTGACGACACAAGTACCGATCAGGATTTAACGGAATTCAAAGTCATTGCCAACGGCGACATGTTTGAAATTGCCGGCGGTATGATGCGGGCAGCAGTAGGCTCAGAATACCGTGAAGAGTCCTTCTATCAGTCTGTAACAGCTGGCGAAGTGGGTAACCCTTCTACCTCTTCAGTACGCGACATCGACCGTAACGTTAAGTCGGTATTTGGTGAAATCTACATCCCGCTTGTTGGTGATGACAACATGATGCCGGGTATCCAGCATCTGGACGTGTCTATCTCCGGCCGTTACGACAAGTACAACGATGTTGGCTCAAGCTCAAACCCGAAAATCGCAGTGACCTGGAACCCTACCGAAGACGTTACCGTCCGCGGTACATGGGGTACGTCTTTCCACGCACCGGCACTGGCTGATTTAGCGGCACCGCTGCAATATGAATTGTTCCTGCCAATCAGCCCGCTGCGTTCATCAGACAGCCCGTTCTTCCCTGATTTCTTTAAGCCGTCATTTACTTTAAGCGGTGCGTCAGAAGGTATTAAGCCTGAAACCGCAGAAACCATGTCGTTAGGGACTGACTGGTACGTCACCGACTCCACGAAGGTGTCACTGACTTACTGGAGCATTGCATACGAGGACCGTCTGGATCAAAACGCTGGTTTCTACTTCGGCCCGGCTTATTACGATGCAGAAGTGAACGAAGACTACTACATTGTGAACCCGTCATCGGTGGAAGAAATCATCGCAAAATTCGGCGACTTCCCTACCCAGGGTTACGAGAGTCTGCAAGCCATGGTAGATATTTACGGCTTACCTTATGTGGTGAGCGACCAGCGTAAATCGAACATGGGCGCGTACGAAGTTGATGGTCTGGACTACTCGGTACAATGGTTCGGCGATATCGATTTAGGCGAACTGGACTTCTCATTAAGCGGTACCTACATCATGAACCGTGACAAAGAGAACGTAAAAGGCGCAGGCTTTAACGACACGCTGGCACTGGGTGATTTCAACGAAGCCATTTCAGCGTTCAACAGTGTGGCTACACTGGGCTTGCGTCGTGACGACTGGTACTTCTCCGGTACGGTTTACTACCGTGGCAGTGCTGATGTAGCAGAGGAACATATCGATTCCTACACCACCTTGTCGCTGTTCGCCAGCTACGACTTCAGCATGGATACGCAGGTGACGTTCAACATAGATAACGTAACGGACGAAGATCCTCCGTTCCGTAACATCGATGAGGGTGTGGCTTATAAGAGCATGGGCCGCTTCTTATCCGTTGGCTTCAGAACCCGTTTTTAATTTATCTTCCTACGCGGAGGGCTGCCACGAAAGTGCCAGCCCTCGTTATCATTTTTAAGGGGCAAGTTTATGACCAAACCCGTAAACCCGTTTCTGTTCGCATTATCCAAAGTGGCGCTGGGCCTTTCTCTGCTTTCATTTAACAGTACTGCAACCACACTCGAAGACGACTTCATCACCCCGCCCCAATCCGCTAAACCTTTAGTGTGGTGGCACTGGATGAACGGTAACGTTACCCATGAAGGAATTGAAAAAGATCTCGCCTGGATGGATAGGGTTGGCATTGGCGGTGTACAGAACTTTGATGCCCAGCTCATGACGCCTAAAATTGTCGATACTGCACTGGAATATATGACACCGGCCTGGAAAGACACTTTTGAATACGCGCTGGGCGAAGCGAATAAGCACAATTTTGAATTCGGCATTGCCGCCTCGCCGGGCTGGAGTGAAACCGGTGGTCCCTGGGTAAAGCCTGCTGACGGTATGAAAAAGTTGGCGTGGAGCGAAATTACCATTGACGCCAGACAGAAAAAAGCCGTTCGGGTGCCGCAACCGCCTCAAAATACGGGTGCGTTCCAGGATTTCTATGGTGCAGAGGAAATTTTTGCTGATCCTACACATGCCGAAAAAGAGACACCGGTTTACTACAAAGATATTGCCGTTATCGCCTTCCCTGTTCATGAACAGCGCATTCAGCCTGTTTCCGTAACAACCAACAATGACGACGAGCTCGACCTCGGTATACTGTCTGACGGTTCATACAGCAGCGCGACCAAAACACAGTCTCATCCGGACAAAGACGTTGAAATCACCTTTGATTTTGGTGAGCTAAAAAGCGTTCAAAGCCTGTCGTTTGCCATGCCACCACCGGGCATGTTTATCCCGGCGCCCTTTTTACCCACACTGCAAGCCAGTGAAGACGGCGTAACGTTTGCCCCTGTGGCAACCATTCCTGTAGGAACAACCGCGCAAACCACGATCAGTTTTCCGGAAGTTAAAGCGCGATTCATGCGTATCGTGATGTCGCGTAATCCGAACGGCAAATTTTCCCTGCCATCGTCATCTGCGCCCGGCGCTGCACCACCTCCGGGCTTTAATTTACCTACCGGAGAAGCAAAATCAGAGCCGGTAGATTTGCTGGAAGTAGCCTTTTATCCGCAAGCCAGAGTGCATCGTTTTGAAGACAAAGCCGGCTTTGGTATTGCCCCGGATTATCACACGCTTTCTTATCAACACACCGGTGAAGGTGTGCCTGCGGACGCTGTGATTGACATTACAGACAAGCTGAATGCAGACGGTTCACTTAACTGGCACCCGGAAAAAGGCTTGTGGAAAATTATCCGCATTGGATACAGCCTGACCGGTAAAGAGAATCACCCTGCCACAGAAGCCGCCACCGGCCTTGAAGTCGACAAATACGATGCCAGCGCGGTGAGTGCCTATATTGATCACTACCTCGACATGTACAAAGATGCCAGCGGTCAATATGCATTGGGAGAAGGCGTAAAAGCGCTGCTGAATGACAGTATTGAAGTCGGTGCATCGAACTGGACACCAAAAATGTTTGAAGAATTCAAACAACGCCGCGGTTACGACTTAACCCCCTGGTTACCGGCACTGGTTGGTGTGGTTATTGGCAGCGCTGAACAAACCGATAAATTTCTCTACGACTACCGCTTAACCTTAGGCGAAATGCTGGCAGATAATCACTATGCGGTGATCAGCAAGCGGGTAAAAGAAGCTGGCCTTATCCATTATTCTGAAGCACTTGAGAACGGCCGTCCGACACTGGGTGACGGCATGCGTATTCGCCGGAACGCGGACGTTCCGATGGCGGCTATGTGGTCTTTTGATACTGATGACCAGGTTGGTCCTCAACCACAATACTGGGCGGACATCCGGGAAGCCGCCTCTGTAGCGCACGTGTACGGGCAAAACCTGGTCGCCGCTGAGTCACTGACATCGGCCTCTTCTCCCTGGGCGTTCGCACCCCGGGATTTGCAGCCCATGATCGACATGGAATTTGCGCTGGGTGTAAACCGCCCCATTATTCACACATCGGTTCACCAACCCAAAGATGAAGGCCCGGGTCTGAGTTTATTTGTGTTTGGTCAGTACTTTAACCGCCTGGAGACCTGGGCTGATTATGCTAAACCCTGGGTAACTTATATCAGCCGCAATGCCTACATGTTACAGCAAGGTCATTTCAAAGCAGATGTGGCCTATTTTTATGGTGAAGATGCTCCTCCAACATCCCTGTATCTGGATAAGCCATCTGAAGATGTGCCACTGGAGAATGCTTATGACTATGTGAACAATGATGTCATAACGGATTTACTGCAGAACTGCGGGGCAGAGCTGTGCACAGATTCCGGCCAGCGCTATGCCGTGTTGTATCTTGGCGGCACCTCGCAATACATGACGCTGCCGGTTCTTGAACGCATTGCTGAACTGGTAGCGAATGGTGCCACCGTTATCGGCAAAAAACCACTGGCCAGCCCGTCGCTGGCAGACGATGTCGCCCGGTTTACCGATCTTGCCAATAAACTGTGGAGCGGCAATACCGGTAAAGGCCGTGTGATCAATGCCGACGACGTAGAGAGCGGTATTAAAGAAGCCGGTGTCACACCGGATTTTCGCTATGCAGGTAGGCATAATGATACCACCTTGTTCTTCGTTCACCGTCAGACAGACAGCGAAGAAATTTACTACTACACCAACCGTAAAAACCGTGAAGAGCCGGCCACCCTGTCGTTCAATGTGTCTGACAAGAAACCGTATCACTACAACGCCGTTACCGGTGCCATTACTGCATTAAACAGCACAGTAAAAGACGGGCGCACCGTGATTGAAAAGACGCTGGCGCCTTACGAGTCTGGATATGTGGTGTTCGGTGATTCGCCGGCGAACGTGGATAAAGTGGCCTCATCATTCAGTAATACAAAAACGCTGAAAGACCAATGGCAGGTGACCTTCCAGAAAGACCGGGGCGCGCCAGCCAAAGCCACTTTGTCTGCCGGGAACTGGGCTGAGTCTGACGACACCGGTATCCGTTACTTCTCCGGCACCGCCAGTTACACCCAATCTTTCAACATCGATAAGGCTATGCGGGGCAAACCTGTACAGCTGCATATTGAAGATGTGCGCGATGTGGTGGAAGTGGTAGTGAACGGACAGGTGGTGAATACGCTGTGGAAGCCGCCCTTTGAAGTAGATGTATCGGACCACCTGACAGCCGGTGAGAATACGGTAACGCTGAATATCACGAACCTGTGGGTGAACCGCTTAATCGGTGACGCCCAGCCGGATGTGAAGCAAAAGTACACCTTCACCACCCTGCCCGCCTACGTGCCGGATGCACCGCTTCGACCTTCTGGCCTGTTGGGCGATGTGTCGCTGAAGTGGTAAATGTTTTTGAACTTAAAAAGCCCCGGCCTTCACCGGGGCAACACCACTGACACATGGGTGCAAAGACGTTTTTAAACTCAATGTGCGTAATCGTTCAGGGCCAGGCGAATGGTAATGGCAGCAACAAGCCCCCCCAAACAAATCCCCCAGACTGTTTTCACTACAGCGGCTGTACTGAAAGCGAGGGCTTCGATATTTGCAGCAAAAGTGAGCAATGCAAAAAAGCTTAATGACAGTGCCGCACCAAAAACAGCAAATACCAGTGCGCGAAGCACGGGATGAGACGGTAGCCAGGATGTGTGACCGGATTGTCCATTGATGTGCAACTGGCCGTTGCGGATACGCTTGCGGGTAAGAAATGAGGGAAAGAACGCCCCCATAAAGCCGATTGCCAGCCCCTGAGGAATGCTGTCAATGAACAGACCGCTGTCGCCCTGCATGGGCACCACGTCCAGCCCGCCAAAGATCAGGAAAACAAAAAACAAACTGAATAAGCCGTTGATGACCGCTCCTACCACGGTTTCAAGGCTTTTGTAGCGGTTCAGGGTCATATCGCTCATTTTGTTATTATCCTTTTCAAGTTTTTAACAAAATGTAACTTACGTAATTTCTTCAATACGAACAAATTATTTATTTGATGCCATGTATTGATAAAAACTATAGATAAAAAATCCCCGAACCGTTCGCCCTGCTTGCTGAATGTGTCAGGTTTAACCATTAACCCAAACTATACAACCGCCAAAAATGATTATTATTCCTGAAAGTTGATTCACGTTATTTTTACAGTTGAGAAATTAATTTTTGACATCAGGACGTAACATGATCAACCGCAGACAATTCCTTGCCATGGCCTCTGCCACAATGAGCGCCCCGCTTTTTGCCAAAGCTGCCTCTTCATCTTTACCGGCTGGCGGTCAGTTTCCCGACAATTTTCTATGGGGTGCAGCCAGTGCGGGTCATCAGGTTGAAGGTAATAACGTTAATTCAGATATCTGGTTACTGGAGAACGTAAAACCCACGCTTTTTAAGGAGCAGTCCGGTGATGCCTGTAACAGTTTTGAGTTGTGGGAAACCGATTTGGATTTGTGCAGCAATCTGGGATTCAGCGCTTACCGTTTTTCCATTGAGTGGGCACGCATTGAGCCGGAACCGGGCCTGTTCAGCCAGGCAATGATTGACCATTACAAACGCATTATCGACGGCTGCCACAAGCGCAACATGGTACCTCTGGTAAGCTTTAATCACTTTGCCAGCCCGATATGGTTTGCAGCCCGTGGCGGCTGGACCAAGCCGGAAGCGCCAGCCCTGTTCGCCAACTATTGCAGTAAAGTTGCCGCACAGCTGGCTGATGGTATTGGCTACGCAGTTACTTTTAACGAACCTAACTTACTTCGCCTGCTAAAAGTGCTCGGCGTCCCGCCTTTCGTGTGGGATATGCAGGAAAAAATGCTGGCAGCGGCAGGCAAAGCCACGCAATCAGAGCATTTTACCGGCCTGAATGCTGCGCGCTTACAAGATTTAGATGTAATGAACCCTATTCTTATTGAAGGACACAAAGCCGCGCGTCAGGCCATTAAAGCAGAACGAAGTAACCTCGACGTGGGTTTTACCCTCGCGATGCTGGATGATCAGTCTACAGGACCGGATTCTGTGCGTAATGAGATGCGTAAATATAATTACGGCGACTGGCTGAAAGTTAAAGAGACTGACTTCATCGGCGTACAAAACTACGAGAGAGTAGTGTGGGACAAGAACGGTCATGTCCCTACCCCCGACGATGCTGAGAAGAACTATTCAGGCAGTTGGATAGACGCAACTTCTCTGGCCAACTGTGTTGCCTACACATACGCGGAAACGGGCAAGCCAATCATTGTTACTGAACATGGGATCGGCACAGATGATGACAGTCAGCGTGAACGCTTTATCTCTAACTCACTTAAACATCTGCAGAGTGTGATTGATAAGGGCGTGCCGGTAAAAGGTTACATTCACTGGACGCTGCTGGATAACTTCGAGTGGGTTTCTGGCTACGAACCGAAGTTCGGCCTGCACACTGTGGACAGAAAAACCTTTGAGCGGAAGCCAAAGCCCAGCGCGCTGGCTTATTCCAAAATTCTCAAGCAGAACCGTGTGTAATCCGGCATGCTGACTCTATGCGCCTCGCCAGGCGCCTGCTCTCAAATATCCATCGTTATGCTGGAAAAAGCGCAGACAAATTATGCCCTGCGTGCGGTACATCTTGCTAAAGGCGACCATAAAACGGCGGAGTATTTAGCTGTAAATCCTAAGGGAAAAGTACCGGCTCTGCTGACAGATACAGGCGTGATTACAGAAACCCCGGCCATATTGCTGTTTCTGCACGCACACTATCCGGATGCAGGGATACTGCCCGCTGACATCAACAACGTGGAAGCAGTGAGCGATCTGGCCTGGTTTGCCAGCTTCGTTCACCCGCTGATCACGCGATATTGCAAGCCTGATTTACTGGGTGTGACAACTGACGTTGATGCAGTAAAACATGTAGCAGCATCGCAGTTAAAACCGGCATATCAAACCGCAGAGAAGCGGCTGAAAGCCACGCCTTACTGGTATGGTGACGACTGGAGTGCTACAGACGCTTACCTGTTCTGGACGGTAAACCGGCTGAAACGTGCTGGCTTTGATTTTTCAGAGTTTGAATACGTTATTCAGCACTATCAGCAAATGCTGGCAAGCCCGGTGGTTAAACGGGCACTGCTGAAGGAAAAAGCGCTTTAGCTTAACGTATACCGGAAATAAAAACGGGACGCCTGATTAGCGTCCCGTTTTCGTTTTATACGATATCAGTAACCTGTCACTGAGGAGACAAACGAACTGATTTCATCCCGCAAACGGGTATCGGACGTACCCAGATGGCCGGCCACTGAATAGTGATTGTGGCCTGACAGGAGCATGCTTCTGTCGAGAATATGATTTACCTGCAACCGCTCTTGCAATAAACCGATGCATTCCTTCTGAAAGCGTTCGGGGTCGAGCTCTGTACAGGCAATGAATAAGGGCACAGTCGTTGAAATAAGTGCAGGTAAAGGCTTACGTGAGTCATATCCGGCTGCATCACCATAGTACAGGGTGTCGCGGTCATCCAGCGGGGTAATACCGTACAAACCTGACAGTAACACCGCACCGGTGATGTCTGCTTTACCCGGGTTCAGTTGAAGATACGTCGCCACATGACACGCGCCGGCGGAGGTACCGCACAGTATGATGTTATCAGCATCACCGCCATACTGAGCTAAATTGGATTTAAGCCAGCTGACCACGCGGGTAACGTCTTCACCACCGGCAGGCCAGGTAAAATCAGGGGCAAGGCGATAGTTGATGACGATACCCAGCCAGCCCTGCTCTGCTGCCATACGGCCTACGCAGGCGTTATACCAGCGCTCGCTATCGCCCTTATCACCTTTCAGAAAACCGCCACCGTGAACAAAAGCAAACACCGGCTTTGACACACCGTTTTGGCTGCCTGCGCCATAAATATCCAGCACATGACGCTCGTGGTCGCCATATGCCACATCAACAGCACTGGCGGGCTGTTTTGCCACCAGCTGACGTTGCTCGTCACCCAGAATGGCCAACAGACCTTCCATCACGGGCGGGCCGAGTTCACGACCCAGACGGCGGATTTGTTCACTTACCGCGGTGTTTTCCATGGTTTATTTTCCTGCCTGATGCTTAACAACTATTCAGCGGTGATGGTATTCACCAGCTTGCCCATAGGACCAATTTCCACCGACACCGTGTCGCCCGGCTTCATCCACAGTGGCGGATTGCGTTTCGCGCCAACACCGCCCGGTGTGCCGCTGGCAATCACGTCACCGGGTTTAAGCGGTGTGAAGCTGGAGATATATGCAATTACCGTTGCGATTGGGAAAATCATATCGCCGATGGGCTGTTGTTGCACGATATCGTCGTTCAGACGCGTAGTGACCTGGACCTCAGAAAGGTCGCCGGCTTCGTCCGGCGTTACCATATAAGGACCGAAGGGACCGGTAGTCGGGAAATTTTTGCCCGGTGTAAACTGGCGGGTATGCCACTGCCAGTCACGTACAGACGCATCATTGAAACAGGCATAGCCGGCAACGTGAGACATGGCATCCTGCTCAGAAATATAACGGCCACCTTTGCCGATGATCACAGCCAGTTCACCTTCGAAATCCAGCTGCGTTGACACCTTTGGCATCACGATGGGCTGATTGTGACCAGACAGGGAATCTGCAAAGCGCACGAAAATTGACGGATGCTCAGTGGCAGCGCGGCCTGTTTCCTGTCTGTGAGTCTCGTAGTTATGACCCACACAGAACACTTTATCAGGATTCGGCACAACCGGACCTAATGTGACATCAGCCAGGCTGAGCGTCGTTTCGCTGTTCAGCGATGTCAGGGTGCCTTCAGTAATGGCCGTTTTTAAATCAGCTGCCTGTGCAGATAAATCGGTGATCACATCACCGTCAAGCCGGCCAAAGCCCTGTTGGCCACTGGCAGTAGTAAAACTTACGTATTTCATAAAATAAAATTCCTGAGTCGGTTAATTCAGCGGCGAGGGTTGCCATGTACGGTGAAAGCGGAATGTTTCTTCAGCCACTTTCAGCCCGGCGAAATCTTTGTCAGACATGCCCCATTGATCGATGCGGTTTTCCGGCCAGGTCCAGTCTTCCGGCGCACCCACTTTGTAATCTTCCGGCACTTTCTCAACGGCGGTAGAAAACTCTACAACCGCACCGAAAGGCGCGATGTAATAGGCAAACACATTATCACCCGGTCCGTGACGGCCCGGGCCCCAGGCAGGAGTGCGATTATCGTCACGCAACCGGCCGACACCGCGCATCACCGCGTCCATATCCTGCATCTCAAATGCAATGTGGTTCAGAGAGCTGAACCCTGCGCGGGCAAAAGCCGTGCTGTGATGGGAATCGTTGCAGCGGACGAATACCATCCCTTTTGTGCGGTCTGACACGCGGAAGTTAAGCACTTCTTCCACAATGTCAGCCGTGCGTTCTGCATCGGTGGCATTGAATACCACATGCGTCAGTTTTACCGGCAAATCGTGATCGTCCAGCGCATCAACTTCTTCTGCATTCACCAGAAAACGTAATAACTCACCTTCAGGCAGCTCAACAACAATGCCCTCACCACCGCCTAAATCGGTGCACGCTTCAGGCCGGCAAGGGAAACCGGACTGAGCGACACGTTCTTTCAGGGCAGTCAGTTCATCGCTTTCACACACAAAGGTGACGCTGCGTACATACTTGCTGTCGCCTTCTTCCAGCGCAACCAGATAGGGGAATGTGCCGGAGCCGCGAATGTAATGTGTGTTGTTTTGCACAGCTGCAAGTCTGGTGCCCCACACATTCACAAGGAAATCTGCGGCTTTATCTGCTTCCGGCAGCACCATTTCTATACTGCGTAGTTTCATGCTTTACTCTCCAGTTCTCCGGCAACGGCATCTATGCCGGCAAGAGCGCAGTGCTCATCGACTTCACCGGTGTCACCGCTTATTCCCACAGCACCAAGGATATTGCCCTGACTGTCTTTAATCAGATTACCGCCCGGTGATAACGCCAGCTCAACCCCGCTGATAGCGGTGACACTGGCAAAAAATACCGGATTATTCTTCGCTTTCTCTGCAATGCCACGGGTGTTGAATCCCATGCCGAGAGCACCTTTTGCTTTCGCCATGGCGATGTCGAAGCGGTATAAACTGGCCTTATCTTCACGCTTGAAAGCGACCGGATGCGCACCGGCATCAAGTACAACAACCGCCAGCGGGTTCACGTTATTTTCTCTGGCATAACGCAGGGTGCCATCAATGATCTTATCAGCGAGGGCTAATGTTAATGTCATGCTATGGATTCCTGTTGTGGAGTGGCAGCGCAGGCACCATCAAGCTGGTGTTTCAGCTGCTGTAAAAGAGAGGCACAGCATTCACTGGCTGTACCGTAAACGTAGTAGTCAGGGCGCAGCAGTACCGCTCCCACACCGGCTTCTTCAAACCAGGCGGTCAGTTGCGGGTCGCGCCACTGGCTTAAATCGACCACTTCGATGTTCAGGTCCGGCAGGATACTCTTAACCTGAGTTAACGCTTTGCCCGCCACTTCCAGTCCCGAAACCAGTAGTCGCCAGTCGCCATGGGTTAAATCATCAAATAACTGTTCCGAGCCGTTAATATTCAAACGGGGCTGAATGAAGCGGCGGCCGGCCTGCGAAGTCTCTGCTGCAATAATGCCGTCTGTAACTGGCGGGATAAGATCGGCGGCCGTTGTAGGCAACTCACCTTTTTTCACCTTTTCCCGTATGTCGATATCTCGCTGCGCGGCCTTTTCCCGGTCCAGCATGCAGATATAACGACCTGCACCGACTGCGGCAGAGATAACAGCCCGCACATGAGGGTCACGCTCAGGCTGATATGTTTTAAGCAGGGATTCATTTGCCAGGCCTTTAGATACCAGGTCCAGTTTCCACGCCAGGTTGGCGACATCACGGAAACCATGGCACATGCCTTGCCCAAAAAACGGCGGAGTCTGATGGGCTGCATCACCGGCTAAAAAGACATTGCCGCATTTCCATTGTTCCGCCACGAGGCCGTGGAAACGGTAGGTCGCAGCCCGCACAATGTTATGCGGAACGCCGTTAAGATAAGGCGCAAGTAACTCTGCGACTTTTTCCGGCTGCATCATTTCCTGATCATCTTCACCGGGCAGCAACATTAATTCCCAGCGGCGGTGGTTACCCCTGCCGGGCACAACAGTCGCCGGACGTTCGGGATCACACATCATCACAGACAACTGCTGAATATTGGCATCGTCAGGTAAACCGGTCAGCGGCGGGAACTGGATCTCCCCTTCCACTTCAGCATCCACCACCAGCCAGGGCTCTTCAAACTGCAAATCGTCCAGCTTTATACCCAGCGATTTCCTGACCACGCTGCGGGCACCGTCACAGGCAATGACCCAGCGGGCCTGAACAGTTTCCGCTTTATCGCCGGTGCGGGTTTCCAGCGTTACGCTGCGTTTACCGGCGGTATCAGTCTGCTGACTGATCGAAATACATTCCGTGCCCAGACGCAGCGATACGTTGCTGAAACGGGACAGCGCATTTCGCAAGTGATCTTCCAGCTCAGGCTGATAAAAGAAGTAATCATTCGACCAGCCGTAAGGACGGGGCTTGCCCACTGTGCCCATATACCGGATGACACCGTGATCAGCGCCGATATGCAGATGACCGTCGGTGTCGCGCATATCTTTTAGAATGGTGTCGTGTAAGCCGACAGACTGGAATAAACGCACCATCTCATGGTCGAGGTGAACGGCGCGGGGTAACGGATACGGGTTCGCCTCTTTCTCCAGAACGACGACATTAAGCCCCCGTTTTCCCAGAAAATTGGCCGCAAGAGCCCCTACCGGCCCGCAGCCAATAATTGCTACATCATACATTGTAAATTTCCTTATGGCGGGCTAGCTGTCGCGGGCTGGCGTTTTGTACAAACGGCCTTCTTGCATAATCATCGCGATATTTTGCTTGTTCTGCATAATGGTGACGTCTTTGGTGGGGTCGCCGTCAATCAGCAGTAAGTCAGCCAGGTAACCTTCTTTTACCAGACCAAGCTCGTCACCCATCCCCATCAGCTGACCACCTAATTGTGTGGCTGCGTGCAGGGTTTCGGCAGGGGTATAACCGAAGTGCTCAACCCATAATTCCAGGTCGCGGGCATTGCGGCCGTTTGGGTTGAAAGGGAATCCGTAATCGCCGCCGGGCAGCATTCTTACACCTTTCGCTTTCAGCTCAGGTACCAATGCTTTAAGCTTAGACAGCACAATGGCAGCATCTTCCTTCATATGGGTCATGTCCATATGCGGCGGCGGGTTTGCATCCAGCGTGGCCTGAATAATACCGATAGTAGGTGCAACGAACATTTCGTCTTTCTTCGCCACCAGCATATCAATGGCTTCATCATCGGCGTAGGTACAGTGATACAGAATGCGGAAGCCGGCTTTAATCCCGAATTTCACCGCATCGCAGGCATGAGCATGACCGGTAAGCCACACATTGCTTTCTTTGGCCTGCTCACCGGCTGCCATTAATTCTTCTTCGGTATACAGCAACTCCAACGATGCACCGGGTTTCAGTGCGCTTTCGCCGCTAATAAGAAACTTGATGGCTTTCGCACCAATATCCGCACAGTCTTTGACGAACTCTTTGACACCTTCCGGACCACGGGAATGCAGTTCAACATGACCGGGATCGAGTTCAGAATCGTTGGGCGGCTCGCGCTCTACAGAGGAAGGAATTAAACGTGGACCGGGCAATCCACCGGTCACCAGGTGTTCATTTAATGAAATTTCCAGGGTTTTGCTCAAAGCGCCTGCAGAATAAGCACTGGTAAAGCCATGGTCGAGAAGAATACGGGCATTACGGGCTGCTGTCAGCGCCAGTTCCTCAGGGGGAAGGAACATGCCCGGTACAAATTTTTCCACCGACGTTGGCCAGGTAAGGTGAGCATGGGCTTCAACCATACCAGGCATGAGCGTTTTGCCCTTTGCGTCGATAACAATATCGTCTTCCTGAGCAGGAATGGCTGCGTCACTGATTTGAACAATACGTTTGTCTTCAATGGCAACAGAGCCGGAAACCAGGTCACTACCGCTGCCGTCGAAGATATTGGCGTTATTAATTATTGTACGCATAAGCGTCACCTATTCTTCTGGATATACGCTTATGTTGGCACTCTCAGTTATTTGTTCAAATATTTATTTTTTTGTTAAATATAGGTAAAAACTATACATCCAGGCACTGCACGGTATGGTCGATGAATGCCTGTGCTATTGCCGGTAACTTTCGTTCTGCCAGCCATAACAGGCCCACCTTGCGCTGGAAGGCAATTCCTTCAATTTTAATGGCCCGTAAAGAGCCGTTTTCCAGCTCAGATTTCACCACTTCATTAGGCAATATGGTGATGTAATCTGACGAGCGCACAATGGATTTTGTAGTAAGCAGCGAGTCACAGGAAATAGCATTGCCCGGCAGTGCTGCATTACTGTTGATAAACAAGGCATCAATTTGCCTGCGAAACCCGCCAACCTTGTCTGGTAATACCCAGCGCGCTGCTGCCAGTTGCTTCAGATTCATCATATCGGGAAGATCTTTATTCGCCTGCCCGACGATAATCGAAAACGGATCAGTCATCACCGGCAGTTCACAGAAATCTTCCGGCGAGTCCGTCATACCTGACGTCAGAATGGCCACATCCAGTTCGTAACTTTTCAGCAGACGCTGGGCTTTAGCGTCGTGACACTCAATAATTCGCAGATTAAATTTCGGATATTGCTCGCTGAAACTGTTAATCACCTTCCCCATCACAGACGCCAGCGCGCCTGGTGTTCCGCCAATATTCAGGGGACCGCCGATATCTTCCGCCAGCAGTTTGATTTCTTCCTGCGCAGAGATCAGCAGGCTGTCTACCGCCTGCGCTTTTATCTTCAAGGCTTCCCCTGCCGGGGTGAGCAGAATTCCCTGCCGGTTACGTTCAAAAAGCTTGGTTGCAAGAACACGTTCCAGCTGATTAATCGCTACGGAAACGGATGGTTGGGAAAGGTGCTCCGCCCGGGCAGCACCACTGATGGTGCCCTCCCGGCAAACCGCCAGGAAAAGACGCAATGTGCGGGGATCGATACGCATGACTCACTCCTATGCATTAAGTGCACTTATACTTTTTTATATTCAGGCAATAAAAAGCAATAGATGTAGTGTCGGCGATCACGCTTAAAAAAACAACGGTAATGAAAAAGGCCACGGTGCTGCCACCGTGGCCTTCCTCTCAACAATCAGGACGATTACTTAACAGTAAGCGTGCCTTTCATTACGCCGATGTGGCCGGGGAACGAGCAGAAGAACGTGTAGTCTTCGCCTGCTGCCAGAGCCTTAACATCAAAAGTAACGGCTGTTTCTTCGCCACCACCGATTACATCGGTCATTGCGATAACACGCTCGTCACCTGCTTTAACGTAGTTGTTTGCCAGACCAGCAGCAACACCGTCTCCGGCAACTGCCTGGGCATCTGCAGTTTTAGATAAAACCCAGTTGTGACCCATGACTTCTTTAGGCAATGTACCCGTGTGCTTCAGCGTTACTGTGTAGCTGTCGCAAGAAGCTGGTACTGTCATTTCAGATTTATTGAATTGCATCATATCAGTGCTGTCGATAGTGGTCGCACATTCTTCGCCAAAAGCGAAGCCACTAAACAAAACTGAGATCGCAACAATCGTTTTTTTCATCATTTATTTCCCATTGTATTAATCAATTACGTTTTACCAGACATTAACTTTTTTGTATAGATCTGGCATCACAACAAAATGATAATGAAAACAATTATCATTTATGATTTAATGAATTTGTTTGGTTATGTGTACGGTTTTGTTATGCAAAAAGGTTTACTGGAACTGGAGAGTCATATCCGCAAAGGCGACGAGCCGGACAGCCCCCTGCTTGTCGATACCTACTTGCGCCGCATTGAACATGCATCTTCTTTATTGCTTTCCACGTATGAGAAAGTGAGTTTGTACATCCACGCAGCCAGGTTGTTACTCGACACCGTATGCGACTGTTTTGTGGTGACGCACTGGCGGCACCACTGCCTTAACCAGATATACCGGCCGTTGTTAGCAGCACAACGTATGGTGACCTGCGACGACGAAGACCAGTTAATCCGTCAGTTCCGGCGGGAATTGAACATCCTGGCTCAATATTTTTTGTGAAGGACACAACATGTCAGAATATCGTATCGAAAAAGACAGTATGGGTGAACTTGAGGTACCTGCAAAAGCACTTTACGGCGCGCAGACTCAACGGGCAGTAAATAATTTTCCGGTGAGCGGCCAGCCAATGCCCCGCCCTTTTATTGAAGCGCTGGTGACCATTAAAAAAGCCGCCGCCAAAGCAAACTTATCTTTAGACTGTATAAACGCATCCACCAGCCACAACATCGTTAAAGCCTGTGATACTTTGCTGAACGATGATCAGATGATGCAGCATTTCCCGGTGGATGTGTTTCAGACCGGTTCCGGCACCAGCTCTAACATGAATGCCAACGAAGTGATTGCCACTCTGGCGAATAAGGCCGGCAGTGTTAATGTGCACCCCAACGACCACGTGAATTATGGTCAGAGCAGCAACGATGTGATCCCTACCTCTATCCACGTCAGCGCAGCAATTCAGGTACACCGCGTATTGCTTCCGGCGCTGACGCATCTGTCAGAAACCATCGGTGAAAAAGCGCAAACCCTGAAGGGTTATTGTAAAACCGGCAGAACTCACCTGATGGATGCCATGCCGGTTCGCATGGATCAGAGCCTGGGTGGCTGGAAAGCGCAGATTGACGCGCAAATCAATGCAATTCAGAACCTGCAGCCTGCCCTGCAAACCCTTGCTCTGGGCGGAACTGCGGTAGGTACCGGTGTGAATGCTCATCCCGATTTTTCTTTTGCATTTAACCGTGAATTGTCTGCTCTTACGGATATTGACTTTCAACCCGGCGACAACTTCTTCGCGCTGATTGGCTCCCAGGACACCGCCGTTTCACTTTCAGGCCAGTTGAAGGCCACCGCCGTGACAATGATGAAAATAGCCAACGATCTGCGCTGGATGAACTCAGGCCCGCTGGCCGGACTGGGTGAAATCGCGTTGCCTGCTCTGCAACCGGGCTCATCTATCATGCCGGGCAAAGTTAACCCGGTTATTCCGGAAGCTGTTGCAATGGCGGCAGCACAGGTCATTGGCAACGATGCGGCAATCACCATTGGTGGCCAATCAGGTAATTTCGAACTGAATGTGATGCTGCCTGTGATTGCGTCCAACCTGCTGAACAGCCTGACACTCATCGCAAACAGCGCCACCATTCTGGCTGACAAAGCCATCGCCGGTTTCACAGTAAATCAGGAAACGCTGGAAAAAGCCCTGCACCGCAATCCGATTCTGGTGACCGCTCTGAACCCGGTCATCGGTTACGCCAACGCCGCAGAAATTGCCAAGAAGGCATACAAAGAGCAGCGTCCTGTGGTAGATGTCGCTGAGGAAATGACAGACATTCCCCGCGAGGAACTGATGAAGCTTATGGATCCGATGAAGCTGACAGAAAATACCGGAGAATAAAATGCACAGCGCCCGTTACGGGCGCTGTCTATTAAAGCTGTGGTCAGGATGGAACCTGAGCAAGGTTGTCTTTAAGAAACTCGGGAGCCAAATCTGCTCCGTTGGGCCAGGCAACGGTTTCCAATTCCTGATCGACAAATACTTTTGCGAAATAGGCTTCTTGCTTTAGGGGATCGAAAACCGGACCACTAAGCTTTCCCCGAAGATCCACTTCTCCTGCAGTTCCGTCGTTAAAACATACCCACAATTTAAAATCTTCCAGATATTTCGCACTTACTACATGAAGCATAACGTTACTCCAGCGGTTTGATTTTATTGAGCGGCTTACCACACTGTGCCCGGTGCCAGTTTTCAAGTAACTCCACCCGGTGAGCGGAAATCCACTCGTTAATTATATTTACCGCACGAACCGGCAACTTGCCACTTATTATAGTACCGTCAAACGCAAAAGGGATTTCTGTTAAACCTGTCCTTATTTAATCCTTTCGTACAGCAATACTCAGCGGCTGCGCCACAGAACTTTGCCAATGATATCTGCCGGTTTTACCCAGCCTATTTGTTCAGAAGTGATTGATTCAGCAATATTGTCGCCACCGAGATAGAGCCCGAGTTCAGGTTCCACAGAAATAACCCTTTTGATAAGCAGGCCGCGGGACTGACAACGAAAAGCGACAATGTCGTTAATGCGGGGGAGTCGCCAGAAAAGATGGCGCACCAGCACGAACGTACCGGCACTCAGTGCCGGCTCCATGCTGCGGCCATCGACGACGAGAAGTTTCAGCATCAGGAAAGTTTAGGATAGACCACTTGCTCTGCAGGCGGATACGGGCACGTAGCTGTGTAGGTTGCAATATCTTTGGAAGCCCAGAAGTATTCCGCAAACTGATTGACCAGATTAAGCAGCTCCACACCTTTGTCGCGACTGGTATGTTGCTTACAGGCAGAACCGGCCATCATGATTTTGTGTGCCAGTTCATGAACATCAGGAAATTTTTCAATTTGTGGTGCTTTAAAATAGTCACCCCAGATCACTCTGATTTCCTGTTTTACCTTTTCCGCATGTATTTCTTTTTCACGTACAAGTCGAACAAGCTGAGCCGGATTTTCACCGTTTAACTCTTCAATCAGATCAGCAAAGCGGATAACACTCAGCGCAGCCAGCTGTGCGCTGACGGGATCATAAATTTTGCAGGGAATATCACAGTGGGCACTGGCGCGCTCAAAATTGACCAGAGCATCCACTTTTTCAAGCAACTTATGGAACATGATTAATCTCCCTGCGTTAACGACTGGCGCTTGACGACTTTGTAAATCGCAAAGGCACATGCTGCGGCCGCTGCGGCAATGGAAGCATAAAACAGAACATGAAGAACTGTACTCGTCCAGTGGGCGTGATCATGGCCGGGGTGTGCCCATAAAAAAGGGCTGAACAGAACCAGCGATAACGCCAGTTGAAGCTTAAAAGACAGGTGTCTTAACATGCGGATGCTCCTTGTTAATTAATGTAGAGACCTTTGGTGGGTACTGATGTCGTCAGGTTTTATGGCGATGAAAGCAGGTCTCTGAAATTCTTCCGCTTCGCCGTGTCGCTTTTTAAACAGGTAGAGTTGTTCTGAGGCAATGCGCTTGCCCCAGACGGGCGCTGTTTCTGCAGGATTCGCCCTTTGAAGATATTCAACATGCTGAAACACGCTGGTCAGCGAATTCAACGCAAAGAGCGGATAGCCGTGCCGCTCGTAAAGATCGGCCAGATTGTGATAACTCACCAGCAATGCACCGATGGTAGGCCGGATGCTGGGTTCGCTTTCGACCATGGCAACGGCTAATTCGACTGCGCGTAAATACTTAAGCCGCGCGCCTTCGAAAACATCCGCGTCAAAGTCTCTGTTTCCGTCTTTAATGACACGCTCCCAGATAACGTAATGAGCATGACATTCCTTATTCATAACCTCGCCATCAGGCATGCAGCACCGCCACATTGTAATAAGGCATAGTTGAAAGCAATCCGGCAGCCCGTATTTCAATGGCGCTCTTATAATGAACTAATCCGAGCTTGAAATATGCATCGCTAAGTAAGTCACCGAGCGACTCCAGCTTCAGTCGCATAGCGTCATTATCTCCCCCGTCGACTTCCAGCAAAATGGCTGCAATATCAAACGCACACCCAAGATAGGCAATGGCCTCTCTGTACTGGCCGTCGGCATATAACATTGAGCCCTGATATTCATCTCTTGCCAGAAAGTGGACAGCCTGTTCCGGGTGGCTGTACACCCATTCAGTGTGTTTTGGACACAGGAAGGTAATATCCATAATGACATCCTCTACGGTGAACAAGATTAGGTGATTTCCCGTTTTCTTAAGTCTACCTTAGATGTGAATGGATAATAATGCAAATGATAATTGTTATTATTTGATGGTAAATTTTGCACCCCTCCTGAGCGCCTGGGATCAGAGCTCAAACAGGAAGTAATATCCGAAACCAACCAGGAAGGCCGGAATGCCAGAATAGAGCGTTGCCAATAGCGCTGCGCGGGGTGAAAGCGCAATAGCAGGAAACAGCGCGTCTCCGTCGTTACTGATTGCGTTACCCAGTTGCGCAGAAAACGGCAGTGCGCCATTGAGGTACAGCGTGGTAACAAGTATTTGCGGACCACAACCGGGTAAGAAGCCGATGAGAATAGCCAGTGCCACGGCACTTGCTCCCATAGACTGAAATACATCGACTAAATCTACACCGAAGACCAGCATACTGATCTCAAAAAGCATGAACGCCATGATCACCCACACCAGCACGAACTGAGTGTCCAGGGCAGCCTTTCGTTTCCAGTCTGGTGGCTGTGACCCCGGATCTTCACTGGTTAATGAGGAATACCCCGTACCCACACTTCCCGTAGCCCAAAGCGTAACACTCACGATTGCGAGAACAGCGCCTGACAGGGTAAGCTGTTGCTCAGAAACAGGTAAATAGTCAGCAGGACTAATTTGCAGAGCCAAAGCCATGGCGATAAGCAGTACAGGAATACTGATCACCAGCCAGAAACGTGTTGCCAGGCCGGTCAGTGCTTTGCTTACTCTCATGGTCGCAGAAGTGTGACTGTCGTCCTGAGGACTGCTGAACTCATCTTCAATAAGTTTAGGCCGGTAGTTGTGAAAACGGTTCACAATGATTCCGGTAAGTGACCCCACCACCATGCCGACGGCCATCACTGTGAGACCATCTGCCGGCTGCCGCGCCAACAGTAAAAATGCCGCATCCCCCATTGTACTGGTGAGCACCGCCACAACGGAACCGAAGCTTGCTACTCCTCTTGTGTATTGAGTAACAACAATGATTGCGCCACCGCAGCCGGGTAAAGCTCCCAGAAAAGCGGCAATGAAGACTTCATAAAACGGATGGCGGGCAATGAACCGGCTGATGGTCTCTGCGGGCACCCGTAATGTACACAGATAATACAACGCCAGAGATGCGTAAACAAAAGCCCCCACCTGAAAGAACGCGTCAGCAAGAACCTGCTGAGTCGTCTCACGGCTGAAAGGCCACCATAAAAAAGAAAGCAGAATAACAGGCAGAAACAGACGCTTGTTCACAAGCCAACCGTGTGATTTCAGTGCAATACGCATCGTTTGCATTGTAGAAACAGATTCATTCATTTTGCTTCTCAAAAGCCTGCCCGCAATTTAACCCATTGATATGGATTACCCCTGAATAGAATCATAGGATCAGCTGAGATAAAACTCAAATAAAAATCATTATCATTAGCATGAATTCAACCTGTACTAGATGAGTGAAAATCATTATCATTACAAATTAGGCTTTAGTTTATTTTGCATAAGATTTCAGGGACCGACATTCATGCTTTTCTCCTTAGTTGCCTTTCTCACTGCGCTGGCGGGAATGGCCTTACTGTACTTTTCCAATAAAAACCAGCGGTTTGCGTCTTCGCAGGGAGGTCCCGCTTTCAGGTACGCCGGCTATATTTTCCTCGGCGCTTCCCTGGTGATCTGGTTACAAATCATGACTGTCGCCGCAGCCATATTTACCTGGGCTCTTCTGCTGGCGGTGCTGTCCGTCATTGTGCCTGTTATGACGTTATTTAAAGCGGGAAAGGTAACGTGATATGAGCAGGCTTAAGCAAGAACAAAAAATCCGTACCGACTGGTGGAGTAAGAGTATTGCCTGCTGCTTACTTGGCCTGACTTTATCCTTCGTAATTATGGGACTATTCGCCTGGTATGGCCCGGGCGGGATCGGTGCCGTTAATAAGGACCAGTTTACCATGTGGATGGTCCCCTTCATCTGGTTGATAATCGTGGCATTTGGTTTTCTGTTTAAATCTGGCCGCAGTGCCTTTCTTTGGCTCGGAGCAGCAAACCTGGCTTGCTGGGGTCTTTTTGCCTTACTCAGGAGCGCAGTATGAAAATCCGCAGCGACATTATCCGTATCTATCAATCTGTACATACCTGGACAGGCATAACATCGGGCCTTGTACTCTTTATTGCCTTTTTCGCCGGTGCACTGACCATGTTCAAAGCCCCCATTACAGAATGGGCTATACCCGCTGATACGCATTTACCTCAGGTAGAACTGAACGAATATGATACGTTGATTCAACAGGCCGCCCAGGCGCATGAAAATGTTATCAAAGGTTTTACTGTCAGCCTGGAAGAAAATCAATCTCCGCTTTTCTGGTATGAACAAGGTGGTGGAAGGGGTGTCTCTCTGACCAGTGTGATTCGCAGTGCCTCGTTAAACGAACATGGTGAAGTGTACTCCAGCGTCAGCGAACAAAATGTGCTGGGAGATCTCATCGATCAACTGCACAGAACCGCAGGCATTCCCGGCAAAGTCGGACATGAAGATCTCGGCGTGGTGATAATGGGCATTGCCTCTGCACTCTACTTTGTTGCGCTGGTATCAGGGGTTATCTTTCTGCTGCCGACACTGGTGAAAAGCTTCTTCTCGCTTCGCCAGAAAAAAGGCGCCAGCCGTTTCTGGCTCGACACCCATAATCTGCTCGGCATCACCAGCCTGCCCTTCCACCTGATCATTGCCTGGACTGTGGTTGTATTCGCTTTTCATGACGTCATCTATGACGGACTGGACTATATTTACGGCGATGAGCCCATGTTTCAGCGCGGCGGCCAGTCTTCTGACGTCTACCCGCTTTCTGCCTTACCGCCGATGTCCAGTTTCATACAGAAGGTGAATGAAACCACAACAGGGTACCGGGTCAAACAACTCAGCTTTTCAAATCTGGATACAGAAAGAGCATCTGTACGCATTGATGTTGCAGGGGAAGGTGTGCTCCAGCGTACTGCCGATTCTGACGTGATCTTAATGCACCCTTTCACACAACAAGTTACCTACTCCACACTCAGCAGTGATGAAAATGGCGGATACTGGCCGCTGGTAAAAAGCTTATTTGCGCTGCATTTTGGTAACTTTGCAGGTACGTTTGGCCGCTGGGTATACTTCTTTTTAGGCCTGATGGGTGCAGCATTGTTCTACACAGGAAATTTACTGTGGCTGGAAAAGAGACGAAAGAAGCAGGCAGTGCAATCCACATCTAACGCGGTCATGGCAAACCTCACTGTTGGTGTGTGCGTGGGGTCAATGCTGGGCGTGGCAGCAACATTACTTTCTTCAAAATGGATGTACATATTCGGACAGCCGGTAAATCAGTCATACCTTTGGGTTTATTTCACTGTGTTCCTGCTGGCGTTGGCCTACAGCTTCCTGAAAGGTGCTGCACGCAGCGCCATTCATTTGCAACTCTTGTTGAGTTTATGTTGTGCTTGTATTCCTGTCACTACGCTTATCAGTCTCGTTTTACCCGCAGTATCGTGGCGGCTCACAGCCAGTAACCTGTGGATTGAAGCGACAGCCTGTATCTTCGCTTATGTATTTTTTAAAGGTGCTTTGAAGACCCGTGCGCGGGCTTTACGGGGAGAGAAAAATAGCATCTGGTATATAAAAGACGCTTCCGTTGATTCGCCTTCCGCGTCTGGCAAAATAGTGACGGAATGATAGCCATGACTATTGAAAAACAGCGGCAATTCGGGTCACGCCCCCAAACCATGAAAACGGCTCATACAACCATTAATTAATATCAATATTCATCATAGTTAACTCGCCCTACAATCAGCTCAACACATTAAATGTTGGTTTTGTTTTGAGCATGGGGCACCAGACTATTATGAGTAGCGATTTCACTTATTCCATTAAGACCGTTCGCTTTGATGAGCACTACTCTCCTGCGGACGATACACGTCTTACCACGAACTTTGCAAACCTGGCCCGTGGTGAAGCCCGCCGGGAAAACCTGCGCAAAGCAATTAACATGATCAATAACAACTTCAATAGTCTGGCACACTGGGATAACCCTAAAAAAGACCGATATTCCGTTGAACTCGATATCGTGCATGTCGACGTTGATGTTGAAGGCAATGGTGAGACCTTCCCGACGATTGAAGTATTGAAAACCAGCGTTGTCGATCATTATACGAATAAACGTATTGAAGGCATTGTGGGTAACAATTTCTCGTCTTATGTGCGCGACTACGATTTCAGTGTGGTGTTACGCAAGCAC
Organism: Alteromonas sp. ABV2_168; assembly: GCF_056161165.1. Taxonomy (NCBI): domain Bacteria; kingdom Pseudomonadati; phylum Pseudomonadota; class Gammaproteobacteria; order Alteromonadales; family Alteromonadaceae; genus Alteromonas; species Alteromonas sp. ABV2_168. The sequence goes on from NZ_JBSWYQ010000002.1 coordinate 308,823, forward strand.
AATGAGGGAAAAGACCATTTCTCTGTACCGGATAACTATGGTGAACTACACGGAAAAATGTTTCAGGACTTCATCAGTTCCGGCGCTTACAAAGAGAACTTCAGTAAACCGCCAGTGATCTGCCTGAGTGTTTCAGACAACAAAACCTATCACCGTACCAGTAATCAGCACCCGGTGTTAGGCACGGAATATAAACCTGATGAAACATCGTTAACGGAGCAGTATTTCAGAACCATGGGTATGAAAGTTCGTTATTTTATGCCTGTTAACAGCTCGGCGCCCTATGCGTTCTTTTTCTTCGGCGATCTGTTGAACGACTACAGCTTGCTGGAGCTCATCAGCACGCTGAGCACCATGGAAACCTTCCAGAAGATTTATCGCCCGGAGATTTACAACACGAACTCTGTCGCCGGTGAAGTGTACAAGCCAAGCCTAAGAAATCACGATTATTCAGTTACTCAGGTGGTGTACGACAAGGAAGAACGTGCCCGCCTTGCCATCGAGCAGGGCAAATGGTGCGAAGAGAACTTCATTCAGAAACATCAAAATACGCTTCAGCAATGGGCCTCTGGCGTTACTGCGTCCGCATTCTGATTTTAAGGTACAGGTAGTATTACAATGACAAAATTATTCCCGACCTCCACCGCCGGAAGTCTGCCAAAACCATCGTGGCTGGCGCAACCTGAACAGCTCTGGTCTCCATGGAAACTTGAGGGAGAAGCCCTCGCTGCAGGTAAAAACGATGCCCTTCGGGTGACGCTGCAAGAACAGGAAAAATCAGGTATCGATATTGTCAGTGACGGTGAACAGACCCGTCAGCACTTTGTCACAACCTTTATTGAAAACTTAAGCGGCGTTGACTTTGAAAATAAAAAGACAGTCAGAATTCGTAACCGCTACGATGCCAGCGTGCCCGGTATCGTCAGCCCGGTAAGCCGCCAGAAACCTGTGTTCACTGACGATGCTAAGTTCCTGCGGGCGCAAACCGATCGCCCCATCAAGTGGGCACTTCCCGGTCCGATGACCATGGTTGATACGCTCTATGATGATTATTATAAAGATCGTAAAACGTTAGCTTTCGAATTCGCAAAAGCGTTGAATGAAGAAGCTAAAGAGCTTGAAGCCGCAGGCGTGAATATTATTCAGTTTGATGAGCCTGCCTTTAACGTGTTCCTCGATGAAGTTAATGAGTGGGGAATCGAAGCGCTGGAAAAAGCCTGTGAAGGTTTAAAATGCGAGACTGCCGTTCACATTTGTTATGGCTACGGGATTAAAGCCAATACAGACTGGAAAAAAACTCTCGGTGCAGAGTGGCGTCATTATGAAAAAACGTTCCCTGCCATTCAGCAATCAAGCATCGACATTATTTCACTGGAGTGCCACAACGGGCGTGTGCCATTTGAAGTCCTTGAGTTACTTAAGGGTAAGAAAGTTATGGTTGGCGCCATTGATGTGGCTACCCCGGAAATTGAAACGGCAGAAGAAGTGGCAGCGACTATCCGGGAAGCACTGAAATACGTTGATGCGGACAAGCTTTATCCTTGTACCAACTGCGGCATGGCTCCTCTTTCCCGGGACATTGCGAGGGGTAAGCTTGAGGCCCTGGCAGCGGGCGCTGATATTGTCAGAAAAGAGCTATCTGCTTAATATCTGTTTTCTTGGGGATTGAAGCACATTAACCGGTAATGTGCTTCCGATATATTTTTTGCCCGGCCGGCGAGACTTATAAATTAAATGCTGATAACGGGTGGGCGGATTGCAAGGTGAGTAATACCCGCTGCTCCGGCATTACTTTCAATTCATGAGACACTCTTACACTCACAGTTTCCCCCGAATCCAGCGCAGCGAACAATAATCTGCTGCCACCTTCAAAGCGGCTGCGTAACACCGTCGCGTTTGCCTGCTCCGGCTTTTCGGTAATAATCACATCGTCGGGCCTTACCAGCAATTCCACTAATTCTTGCTGATTGTCAGCAGAATAAACCGGTGCGCTGCCGATAGCGGTTTCTACTTCATTGCCGGAAATACGCCCTTTGAGAAAACTGGCTTCACCAAGAAAACGTGCAACAAATTTACTGGCAGGCTTTTCAAAACACTGTTCTGGTGTATCCAGTTGTTCAAGCACACCTTTATTTAAGATCCCCACTCTGTCACCGACCGACAGGGCTTCATCCTGATCGTGGGTTACCCAAATTGCCGGTACACCCGCCTTTTTGAGGGCATCACGAATATCCCATCGTAAGCTGTCTTTTAATGCTGCATCCAAATTGGAGAGCGGTTCGTCGAGTAATACATAAGCAGGCTCATGTGCCAGCGTTCTGGCCAATGCTACCCGCTGCTTTTGTCCACCGGATAACCGTGCTGGCTTAGCGTGCCGGAAGTCACTCAGTCCCAGTAATTCCAACCAGTGATCAGCCAACATATTGTCTTTCAATCTGAACTGAACATTTTGCTCTACGGTGAGATGGGGAAAGAGTGCAAAGTCCTGGAACACCATCCCCACGTTGCGTTTTTCCGGTGGTACCGATTTTTCTGGCGTGGAAACCCATCCACCCTGAGCAATTTTCCCTTCAGTTACGGGGATCAAACCCGCGAGTGCTTGTAAAACTGTCGTTTTTCCACAACCGGTGGGCCCGACTAACATTAAGATCTCGCTTTCGTTAAGCTTAAGATCTAAATTTCGCACTACCCGATTAGATCCATAATCGACTGATAAACCATTAACTTCTAGCATCAGGAATGTTGACTCTCATTAACTGAAAATTCTGCTTTTCGCTCGCCGGTAAGCATCAGGATTAACCCGAGCCCGGAAATAAACACCAGACATAAACCAGGTACGGCTGCACGTCCGAAATAGCCAGCTTCATAAACACGCCACAGGTACGTTGCTAACGTTTCAAAACCTGTAGGCCCGAGCATCAATGTTGCCGGTAATTCACGCATCACTTCAAGGAAAACCAATGCGGCACCTGCAATCATGCCCCGCGCAGTCAGAGGTAAGGTAATACGGAAAAACGCTTCTCTGGGCGAAGCCCCCAGTACCCGCGCAGCGTTTACCAGGCCACCATCCTGATTCTCAGTAGTACTGCGAACTGTACTCACAGCCAGCGGCAAAAAGCGCAATACATAGGCAATCACCAGCAAGCCCAGCGTCTGATACAGTACCGGAATTTGTAATCCGAGATAAACCAGCGCTGTGCCCATTACAATGCCGGGGACACCGAATCCAAAATACGTTATTCGCTCAAAGAATCGCCCTACCCGGCCGGCAATAGCGGCATGGGCAACGGGAATCGCCAGAATGACTGCGACAACCGCGGCCATCATGGAGGCGTAGGCGGAATTCCATGCATAGGTAATATCAAAGCCTTCAGCTCCCTCCCGGGCCAGCCACAGCACAAAAATACCAAGAGGCAGAACCAGAGACAACAGAATAACCGGTGAGAACAGACTCACAAAACCAAGACTTTTCGCCGGATGAACATGTATTTGAATGTGTTTGCCCGGTCGTTCTTTAGCACCACGGATTTGAGATTCGATGAAGAGAATAAGCACGACTATCAGCATTAACTGCAGCGATAGCATGGCTGCCTGACTGAGACCAAAGGCGTTGTATTCCACGAATATTACCCGGGTAAATGTATCCAGCCCCATGATTGCCGGCGTCCCGAAATCCGATAGCGCATACAGCGCCGCCAGCAATGCCCCGGCGGCAATACTGTTTACGACCCGTGGCAAAACGATGCGCCAGATACTGGCAGTTAATGATAATCCTAATGTACGGGCAGCGTTTATCTGGCTGGCATCAAGGCTGAGCAGCGCGGAACGGGTGGTCATCATCACAAACGGATAAGTGTACAACGTCATGACCAGCCCTGCCCCCCACAGTCCTTCCAGGGATGGCATGGTCAAACCGGTAAAGCTCTCGATTTCGCCGCCCCGGCCGAAAGAAAAATAGAGGGTAAATGCGCCGAGGTAACTTGGCATAGCCAGCGGTGCTGCAAATAAAATTAGCCACAACCGCTTTAAAGGCAAACTGACATATGCTGTGAGTAACGCCAGGGGCACCCCGACCATCACAGCCCCTGCCACCGTGAGCCCCATCAATGCCAGCGTATTCATTAATACAGTGATATTTCTGGTATCAAAAAACGCAGCATCATCAGAGGCAAGGGAAAATAAAACCCCGACGGGTAAAATTGCAATCACCGCAATGATGATTGCAAAGGGGTACGATTTAGGCAGGTTTTTCACAGAACGCCAACATTCCTCATTAAGTCTAATGTCGGTCTTATATCAGCTAACTTACGAAGATCCAAATCAGGAGGAGAAATACTGCTCAGAGGCGTGAGACCATCAGGCGGCGCTACGCCGCCGACCAGTGGAATTTCATAGGCTTCAGACGCCAGATAAGATTGCACTTCTCTGGTCAGCAGGTAACGGATAAAGTTTACCGGTAAATCACCTTCAGTGAGCGAAATAATGCCGGAGGCATTCACCAGGGACCCCGCATCACCTTTTGTGTAGGCAATATCTACGGTGGCATCCGGCTTGCCGGACTTAAGCCTTAACGTGTAGTAGTGATTGGCAAAGCCCAGGTCCACCTCACCACGCTCAACCCCCATCACCACACCGAGTTCACCGGCATATTTCTTCGCCCGGCTATTCACACCTTTCAGCCAGTTGGCCGTTGCTTTCTCACCTTCGAGAATGCGCATTGCGGTGACAAAAGACTGAAAAGAGGCATATGCAGGTGCCCAGCCCAGTTTCAAATCTGTGTCGGCAAGGGCCATCACACTGTCAGGGATCTGGTCTGCACTCACCCGCTCAGTGTTATAAGGTAAAGTGCGGATACGTCCGGTTACCGGCGACCACATAGGGTACTGAAAACCCGGTTTCAGCTGATTAACTATGTCGTCTGGCAGGGGCTTTGCCATCCCCTGATCAGTAATCATACCTATAGAACCGGTATCTACTGCCCAGAACAAATCCGCCCGTTTCACGCCGGCTTTAGCTTCGGCGACCAGCATATTGGCCAGCTCTGCCGTCGCACCGCGACGAATTTGTAAATTCAGTTCCGGGTTCTTTTTCTTGATCGCTTCAAGGACATTTTCGTAAAGTCCGCCCTCGCCTCTGCCAAGATAAAGCGTGAGGTCGCCTTTCAATTTTGGCAGTGAATCAACAGATACCGCGGTTGCCGGATTAGCGAAGGACATGCCGGGTAACAGCCCGAGACCGCCAGCTAAACCAGCCAGTCCCAGGCCCCGGACGAATGTTCTGCGTTGCATAGTGATTCCTTAAAACACGCTCTTACGATTTTTTTCTGCTTCTGCCAGCAACGCATAGGCTTTATCTAACTTAACCTGCATGGCGTTGACAACTTCACGCACTGCATCCACGCCTTTGTCTTGCTCGATAGCTTGCGGTAAAGATACGTTAAAATCTTTCTCAAGATCTTCAACCAGTGGCGCATCCAATTCAATTAGCGCACCTTCAATACCTTCAAAACGTTGCAGGTAGGTATCAAACACCAGTGTGGTTGCCACTTCAGACAACTGTTCTGCATACTTTGCTACTACGCGGTCAAGACGTACTTTGATGTCATCAATGACTTCTGTTGGCGTTGTCGGTTCAGCTTCGGTGGTCTGAACCTGCTCGATAAGCCCTTTTTTCTGATATTGAGAGGCCAGTTTTACCGCCCCCAGGCCCTGCCAGAGGGCATGTACCAGTTTTGCCTCTTCAGCACGGACGGCTGTCGTAGCGGCCCCGCTATCGATGGCTGTTTTTACACCGTAAATGCCTTGCCAGATTGTGGCGTAAACAGGCACATACTGTGTCTCAATGGCTGAATGGAAATCTACTTCTTCCCAGTACTCAATCATTACGTCAGTATCGACTTTTCCTTTGCCCTGCTTTTCGTAGGCATCAACGACGGCACCAAATTTATCTTCCAGCCACTGCACTTCTTCTGAGTATTCGCCCAGGTGCGCGTGAAGGTTATTTACGTGATCACCGATAGCACCATTTGCTGATACCTGAGAAGAAAAACTGCCGGTAGAAAGTGCCAGCACTAAGGCAATTTTACAACGGGTTGATCCTGAGAAAGTCATGATTAATCCTTAAATGTTCATTTTTTTGAAAATGATACTTATTATCAATTGGCAAGTAAAGCCATAGACGTTATGTGTTATAACAGTCAAACATACTCTGTCGCAGAAGAAAATCCCATGAATGCAAACACAAGTGAATGCCGCAATGAACGCAGCAGATGGGTGAAAGTAGCAACAGGTGCGGCGGTGTGCGTGGCTTCCCTGCTCTGCCTGCTAAAAATCGGCGGCTGGTTTATCACTGGTTCTGCTGCCATTCTCGGCTCACTTGCCGACAGTGGTATCGATTTACTGATCAGTGTTGCAGCCGCAGGTGTGGCCTCATATGCCGCCCTTCAACCTGATACCAATCACAAATTCGGACACCATAAAGCAGAAGCGTTATTCGCTCTTGGCCAGGTCGCCCTGATAAGTGCTTCGGCATCGCTGGTATTGTGGGAGTCGGTGCATCATCTTGTGGATCCGGAACCGGTTACCCGACCTGACATTGCGGTTGGCGTACTTCTGTTTTCGCTGATTGCAACCATTCTGCTGGTATCATTCCAGACGCTGGCATTAAAGCGAACCCGTTCATTAATCATTCAGTCTGACCGGGCTCATTACATTGGCGACATCTTTGCTATTACCGGTGCGCTGCTGGCAGTATTCACAGGTAGTTACTACGATATTCCAAGACTGGATGCCGTGGCCGGTTTGACAATGGGATTAGTTCTCACACATTCCGCCTGGCAGGTAACAAAAATAGCCATTCCCCAACTCATGGACGAAGAGTTGCCTGCCGAAGATAAAGAAACCATAAAACAAATTCTTGAAGCCAATTCCAATGTTCTGAGCTATCACGCTTTGCGTACCCGCCGCGCCGGTGATAAGAGCTTTATACAGCTCGACATTCAGCTTGATGCCGGACTGTCTTTCCGCGAAGCCCACGACATCACCGATGAAGTTGAATTGCAGATAGAAGGTGCATTTACCGACGCCGACGTAATTATTCATGCTGATCCCGAGGGCGAAGCCAGACTTGAACGCAGGGTCATCGAGGATGTAGAGGATTATCCGGCGTCCGGTTCACAGTGATCAGGACACATCACGAAAATAAAAACAATTATCATTTGGATTTAACTTAAGATAGAATTAGGCGCTTTCATACTTGCTGCCTCTGGCGATCCACGGTAGTCACTCTTCTAAAACCAAGTATTAAGATTATGTTTTCACGCTTCAGAGACAGTATGACCTGGCTGCACACTTGGACAGGCCTGATATTGGGCTGGTTGCTGTTCGCTGTGTTTGTTGCCGGTACGCTGGCTTTCTTCCAGTTTGAAATATGCCGGATTTCTGTTTTTAACCCTCTCGCTAATCCTTTCCTGTGAAAGTAAAGGCATTGCTGAGGGCATCGTTTACTGGTGCTACGAAATGACCGTTGGCGCATTACTGGTAGCCCTTTACATATCAAATAATCAGAGGCGCAAAGCCCGGAAATAACTACAACACTTTGGAGACATTATGAAAACACCTGAAAACCGCTTAGCACCCGTGGCAACGGCTGTAATGCTGTCACTCACTCCCGCTCTGGCGATGGCGCAGGAAGCTGCTCCTTCCGATGACACCCTGGAACACGTTGAAGTGACCGGTAAATATACCGTAACAGAACGAATCGATACGGCCACAGGTCTGGGCCTGACGCTGCAGGAAACGCCGCAATCAGTGAGCGTTATCACTAAAGAGCGTATTCGTGACCAGGCGCTGGATACCGTCATTGACGTAGTACAAAACACAACAGGTGTGTCTTTCCGCATGTTGGATAATGTGCGGAACACCCTGCAGTCCCGTGGTTTCGATATCACCACTTACCAGATTGACGGCGTACCGTTACCCTGGAGTCTGGCGGCGGATTCCGGTGAAACTGTCGCAGATGTGGCGATTTTTGAGCGGGTTGAATTTGTACGGGGTTCTACCGGCCTGCTAACCGGTGTGGGCGATCCTTCCGGTTCTATAAACCTGGTGCGCAAGCATGCAGACAGCACTGATTTAGCGGGTGACGTGAGCTTTGCACTGGGCACATGGAACAATTTTGAAGTCATGGCAGACGTATCAACCGGACTGAATGACGAAGGCACTATTCGTGGCCGTGTAGTGGCCAAGTATGAAGACAGTGAATCTTACCTGGACATCTTCACAAACGAATCTACCGTACTGTACGGTGTTGTTGAAGGTGACATCACCGACAGAACGCTGGTGCGCGTAGGCATGAGCTACCAGAATAACGTACCAAAAGGTAACTTCTGGGGTGGTCTGGTAGGTTTATACAGTGACGGCACGCCGACAGACTGGGACGTATCAACCACCACGTCTGCTGACTGGACCCGCTGGGAAACGAAAAACACCAACATCTTTGCCAACGTAGAGCACACCTTTAACAACGGCTGGGAACTGCGTGTTAACTATAACCGCATGGATTACAAAAAGCCGGATGTCAGATTGCTATACGTGTACGGTTCACTGGATAAAGAAACCGGGGCCGGCCTTATTGCATGGCCCTACCGTGCAGAGGGCGAAAGCTCACTGGACAGCCTGGATATTCAGTTAAAGGGTGACTACAAGCTGTTTGATACCATGCATGAATTCGTTATTGGCGGTTTGTACAGTGACCAGTCTGCCATCGCTGAAACCTACTCTGTTGTGAGCAGCGACCCTCTTGCCATCTCTGATTTCTACACCTGGGGCAATGAGTGGAGCGAGCCGGTATGGACTGACGCGCCGGACACTGTTGCTCAGGACATGGATACCGAACAGAAAGGCTTTTACGCTGCCACCCGTCTTAACCTGACTGAGCAGTTAAAAGTGATTGCCGGTGGACGGATTGCCAGTTGGGAACGTTCCGGTAACAGCTACGGCACACCTACAGATTTTGGTGAAACAGGTGTATTTATTCCTTACGCCGGCCTGTTGTATGACGTAACAGAGCAGCACCGCGTTTACGCAAGCTACACCGATATTTTCCAGCCTCAGAATGCGGTAAACCGTTACGGTGAATACCTGGATTCCCTGCAGGGCGTTACCTATGAAATAGGTCTGAAGAGCCGCTTCCTTGACGAGCGTTTAAACACTGCTATCTCGGTATTTAAAATTGATCAGGATAACCTGGCTCAGGACGACATCGCTGAAGACGGTACGCCTTATTATGTTCCTGACTCGCCGGCCACCATTGCCCAGCGGGAAGCACAGGGTACTGAAAGTACCGGTTTTGAAGTGGAAGTGGTGGGTCAGCCCGTGGATGGCTGGAACATCAATGTGGGCTGGTCACAGTTTGAAGCCGAAGATGCGGAAGGTAACGACGTTAACCCAAGCTATCCCCGTAAGCAGTTCAAACTGTTCACTACCTACAACTTTATCGACAGCATGCCGGGCCTCACCATTGGTGGTGGTGTGAACTGGATGGACGAAGTGTCGCAAAGCGGTGTTACCCAGGAAGCCGTTGCCATTACAAACCTGATGGCAAAATACAGCTTCAGCGACCGGGTCGACGTTCAGCTTAACGTAAACAATCTGTTTGACGAAGAGTACTACAACTACATCTCAAGCAACGCGCAAATCCAGTATGGTCAACCGCGTTTCACACAAGTGAGATTTAACTACTCGTTCTGATAACAGGACAGATACGCCCGGCACATGCCGGGCGTTTTATTTATTCTGCTGACTGGCTCTGCTGAGAACTGTTTTCTAATAATCGGGTAGCGGTATATTCGTTTGTGATGAGACCGTTTAGCAGCCCTGATTTTAACGCGCCGTTTATGGCTGCGATTTTTTCTTCTCCGGCCGCAATGCCAATAATGGTAGTTCCGGCGAGATCCTGCAGCGACATACTGGTGACACACCGGTTAATAGGACTGTCGATTAATTGCCCCTGACCATCAAATATCCAGCTTATCATTTCACCTGCCGCACCGGCAGTTTCCAGATTATCAAGCGTGTCCTTTGCTATAAACCCGTCGATATGTAGCGGTGACACGGTCCCCAAATGACCTATCCCGACGAAAGCAACGTCAGCTTTTAATGCCAGCGCTCTGACATTACTGACATGGGGCAAATTATGCCATTGCTGCTTGTCCTCCTCAGAGGGCGCAATAACCGGCAATGGCATGGGAAAGTGTCTGGCTCCTGCCCGTTCTGCGACGTGCACGGCGACATCATAACGGCTGGCAGATCCATCATGTGCAATATTGCCCACCAGCGAAACAATGTTGTGCTGAGGGCATTGCAGTGCTGTTAACTCGTCGGCGCAGGCCCGCAGAATTCTTCCGGTACCAAGAGCGACAGTTCTCGGGTGCTGACCTTTAAGATACCGTTCCAGTTCGGCTGCGCCTGCCTGAGCCAGACCTGCTGTTGAGTGCGGATTATCCGCATCACTGGGCACAACTTCGCACTGGTGTAACCCGAAAACCTCTTTCAACTGACTTGCCAGTTCCATACACCGCTTCACAGGGTGCTGGAGGCGTACCTTGATCAATCCCTCTGACACAGCAAGCGCGACAAGCCGCTGAGCAGATTGTCTGGATGTATGTAACTGTCTGGCTATTTCATCCTGTGTTTTTCCGGCGACATAATAGAGCCAGCCAGCTCTGGCAGCATCTTCGTATTTTTGTTGAGCTGCAGATAAAGTAGATGACATGGGCGCCTCTAATCTTTAATCAGTTCCGGGAACTGAGCTTTAAAATCGTGCCAGTTTGCCAGCGTCTCAGATGGTTTACCATCGGTTTGTTGCAAGTGACTGCCGCCGGTGAAATGCCGCCAGTGCATGCCGGCCGAAACCGCAGCTTGTAATCCCGGAGCAGAATCCTCAATGACCAGACAATGCGCGGGAGCCTGACCGGCACTGGCCGCTACATGTAAAAATAAGTCCGGTGCAGGCTTGCCCCGTGCAACGTCTCCGGCAGTAAAAATCTGAGGTTCGCTGAAGTACCGGTTAAGCCCTGTCGCTGCCAACGCCACAGCCGTCCGCGTCCGGCTGCTGCTGGTCGCCAGTGCATAAGGTACTGATAAATTTGACAACACTGTTTCCACACCGCTCACCGGTTGCAGACGCTCAGTGAACGCAATTTTCAGCTTCTCATCAAAATCAGCCTTGATTTGTTCTGTCACGGTTAACTGGAACTGCTCCGCCAGCATGTCTTTTACATGGCCAAAGCTGCGCCCCAGAAAGTGCTGCTGAAAAAACGCTGTCTCCAGAGAGATATTCTGCTTTGCAAGCAATTGCTGCCACACTTGCATGCTCAGGACTTCGCTGTCGATGAGCACTCCGTCACAATCAAAGATCACCATTGAAATACTTGCCACAGCACCTCCTTCGTAACAGCTTTCTAACCGGTAGTATGTTTCATCTGCACGCACGCTGCGCGCACTACGTTGTAACCTGCAGGTTACGGAATAGCAAAAAAATCGTATGTAAGACAGCCCCCTTTGTTAACGACATGTTGACTTAATCAGCACAATCTGGGAATATGCCCACACAGTTGGCATTTGCCAAAAAATATATAATGCGGCGACTTTGTCTATGACCAGAAGCAGTAACGAAGTAAATCTACATCAACTGGAAGAAGAACAGCTTCCGGTTGCAGAACATAGTCTGAAAGGCTGGCGACATTTTCTCGGCTTGTATGCCGGTGAACATGTTGCAGCCTCTGAATTCGTATTCGGCGCAACCTTTGTTGCTCTGGGTGCCTCAATGACAGATATCCTTATCGGTCTGTTGATAGGCAATATTCTGGCTGTACTCAGCTGGACATTCATCACCACGCCGATAGCAGTGGAAACCCGGCTCAGCTTGTATACATACCTGCAAAAGATCGCCGGCGACTCTATGACCAGACTCTATAACTGGGCAAACGTGATTATTTTTACTGTCATTTCAGCAGCTATGATTACGGTTTCTGCAACAGCAGTACGTTTTGCTCTGAATATACCGGCCCAACTTAACTGGTATCCCACTAACCCGTGGTTCGTTCTCGTTGTTCTGGCTGTGGGAATCATCGTAGTGCTGGTTGCCATGTATGGATTCAACGCAGTATCCAATTTTTCAGGGATCTGTGCCCCCTGGCTTTTTGTCATGTTTATCAGCGGACCGCTCGTCCTCATGCCGGAACTGGCCAATGCCGTTACCGGTGATACGCGGGTATCAGACTGGGCTGAATTCATGCACATCGGCAGCATTTCAGTATGGACAGGACTCGATGCCAACGGCAATCCCGGCATAGGCCTGATGGAAGTTATCGGGTTTTCATGGGCAGCCAATACGATAACGCATTTCGGCTTAATCGATATGGCACTGCTACGCTATGCAAAAAAGCGGAGCTACGGTCTGTGCACCTCGGCGGGCATGTTATTCGGTCATTATATCGCCTGGATTTCAGCCGGTATCATGGGCGCTGGTACAGCGGTACTGGTACAAAAATCAATCACAGAGCTGGACCCGGGAGACGTCGCATTTCATGCATTGGGCTTGTCAGGTCTGGTGATTGTTATCGTAGCCGGATGGACAACAGCGAATGCCAACCTTTACAGAGCAGGCCTGGCTGCCCAGGCGATTTTTAGCAATCACTCCCGGAATAAAACCACGTTTATGGTAGGAATAGTCACTGTCGTCATTGCCTGTTTCCCGTTTGTTTTCACCAAATTACTCCCGCTGTTAACTTACGCAGGTTTGTTAGTGGTGCCGGTCGGCGGCATTGTGTTTGCCGAGCATTTTGTCTTTCCCCGCCTGGGTTTGACTCGCTACTGGGCACACTACAGAAAAATAACCCACAGTAAACCCGCTGTTACCGCCTGGGCAGCAGGTCTGGTATTCGGTTTCGGACTTAATGCGCTGGATGTTATCTCTTTCTATTACCTGTTTTTGCCGACCTGGATTTTTACCATCTTGCTCTACACCGCAATGGCGAAACGTCATGGTGCAGCAGAAAAATACCCGCAGGAAGAAGCAGACTTACGCACCTACGATGAGCAGGTCGAAACCTTTCAGGCAAAACAAGCTGAACAACTGCCTGTACAGCAAGACGATAATTCGCTCTTCACGAATGTCCTCACTGTGCTTGCCCGGGGAAGCCTGCTAATCACGGTACTGCTTGCCGGCTATACCATGTTTTTCTCAGCCGGAATGGAGCAATACGTTACCAACCGTACTCTGTTTTTCAATGCAGGCTTTGCCTGCACTCTGGCCTACTTCACTTCTGCTTACTGGGCGATGAAACGCCGGCAGCGCACTTCTCTTTCTTCATCTGTGGAATAACTATGTCTGTTCAACCTGTAAATCTTAACAATGCGGCTCTCTCTTCATTGCCGCCCCACATTCTTCGTCCTGCCTATGACAGGGCAGCATTACGCACGGGCATTGTTCATGTAGGGGTCGGTGGTTTCCATCGCGCTCATCAGGCTTTTTATACCGATCAATTCATGGGCAAAAGTGGCAATACGAACTGGGGGATCTGTGGTATCGGCCTGAGAGAAGGTGACAGTAAAATCCGTGATGTGCTTAAGAAGCAGGACTATTTATATTCCTTATTAGTGAAAGATCCGGAAGGTTGCGCATCTTTACAGGTCATCGGGTGTATGACCGGTTTTCTGATGGCAAATGAAAACCCGCAGGCCGTTATTGATAAAATGGCCAGTCCGGACACGAAAATAGTCTCACTTACGATTACCGAAGGTGGATACAACTTTATCCCCTCTACCGGCGAATTCGATTTTTCCCAGGCTGATGTACAACATGATCTGGCCAATCCTGATTCTCCCAGGCTGGTATTCGGCTATCTTGCCAGCGCTCTGAAACAGCGCCGGGCATCCGGACTTGCTCCGTTTACTGTGCAGTCCTGCGACAATATTCAGCACAATGGTGATGTAACACGAAAAATGCTGACCAGCTATATCAGGTCTTACGATGAAGAAATGGCAGACTGGGTGTCAGAGAATGTCGCTTTTCCTAATGCCATGGTTGACCGCATTACGCCTGTCACCACAGCAGATGATATCGCTCAGGTAGCAGCGCTGGGTCTGATTGATGAGTGGCCTGTAACCTGCGAACCGTTTCATCAGTGGGTTATTGAAGAACGCTTCTCTGACGGCCGTCCCGGCTGGGAGAAAACAGGCGCTCAGTTTGTGGAAGATGTAACGCCTTATGAAACCATGAAAATCAGACTACTGAACGCCGGCCACACGGTATTAGGTATCCTTGGATCACTACATGGCTTTTCTACGATTGATGAAACTGTCGCTCACCCTGTGTTTGCCTCTTTTGTCCGTCGCTTCATGGACACGGAAGCCACACCGGTGCTTTCGCCGGTAGCAGGAATTAACCTAGATGAATATAAGAACACTCTGATCGCCCGCTTTGCAAATCCTTTTATTAAAGATAGCCTTACGCGGATTTGTTCCCAGAGTTCTTCTAAGATATCTACCTTTCTGGTACCCACGATTAAGGAAAACGTAGAGCAAAAAGGACAAACAGAATGCGCGGCACTGGTTATTGCAGCCTGGTGCTATTACAGCTACTACCGTGCAACACAGCAGGGAACAGCTTTAGAGGTGATTGATGATCACGCAGAAATCCTTCAAAGCGTTGCCGGAGGCTCTGAAAGTCAGGCCAGAGCATTTATCGGATTAACCGGTATCTTTGGAAATCTGGCAAAAGAGCCCGCTTTCGCGGCCCCTTATTTGCAGTATGTCAGTTCACTGTTTAACGGTGAACCGGTTCAGGCGCTGATTGAGAAGACAAACAACCATTTCAGCTAAGATAGGGCCCGGTGCTACGCTGTCCATAGCACCAGGCCAAACTTCACGCCAAATGACTCTCAAACGTGCTGCCATGGTACTGTTTTTTTGCCAACCCCTTTTTCTGTAGCGCCGGTATGAGTTCGCTGCACACTCTTTCGAAGCAATCCCGGCTCCCGCCCGGCAATGCGATGAAGCCATCAATGGCTCCGCTGTTGAACCATGCTTCAATTTCATCTGCAGCCTGCTGCGCTGTACCGATGATGATCCAGTGGCCTGAGCCTGCTACCTCCGGTCTTGCCATAAGAGCTTCGAGTGTAACCGGCCCGTTTTTTACCACGTTGCGGATTAGCTCACTGTGAGTTTTGCTTCTTACCTGTCTCACGGGTTGCAATACGGACTCATCCAGAACCGTCATACTGAGCAGTTCACCGACCTCTAAACCCAACGAAGAGGCCACCAGCTGATGATGGCGGTGGGTGAGCGTGTTGTCCCTGGTTTCGCGAAACAGCTTCAGCGCTTCTTCGTATGAACCGGCTAGAAACAGCGATAACCCCGGCAAAATCCCGATGTCATCAGCCTGTCTTCCGGCCTCCTCAGCCCGCTGCCGTAGATCTGCCCGTAACGCTTTCGCACTGTTCATATCCGGCGTTGCAGCGAATACTCCCCTGGCGATTTTAGCGGCGAAGTTTTTCCCGGTTTCCGATGCCCCGGCCTGAAATAAGGGCACGTCTCCGGCACTGTGACCGCTTAACGTCAGAGGACCTTTGCATGCCAACTGTTTACCCTCAAAATTGATTGCCTTAATTTGCGACGGTTCGGCATAGCGCCCGGCTTCTTTATCATGGAGCAGCGCCCGGGGCGGAAAGCTGTGCCATAACTGCTGCACCGCTGATACAAATTCATCCGCTCTTTCATACCGGCTTTCTGTACCGGGCATGGCCGGCAGACCAAAGTTCTCGTGTCCGTCGAGTGCGGTAACCACGTTCCACCCTGCCCGCCCGCCGCTGATATGATGTAACGACTGGAGTTGCCGGGCGATAACATAGGGAGAATGAAATGTTGTCGATGCCGTGGTCAGCAAACCAATTTTTGATGTGCCCATGGCTACTGCGGTGAGCAGAAGAGTCGGATCCAGTCCGCTAAAGCCCACCGAGCTGGCCAGCGCTGACGGGTCAATAAACAAAGAGTCCGGCCTGAAAACAAAGTCCATGCAGGCAGATTCGGCGAGTTGCGCCAGCCCTGTGTAATAAAGCGGGTCATACAGCCTTTCCACTTCACTGTCTGGCCTGCGCCAGGCATTGCCTGACATCCAGGTAACGGCCAGTGACATACCGGTGAGTAAAGTCCTGTTGTGACGGGTCATGCGGGCATCCTTTTAGCGGGGTAAAATTAAAGGGGAATAATGAACGGGATCTTCCATCACAAGCGCATCTATGCCGAACAATAGCTGCATGTTGCCTGACGTACATACTGATGCAGGTGCGCCGCTTGCCACTATCTCTCCGTCCTTCATCGCAACAATGTGATGGGCATACCGTGCCGCAAGATTGATGTCATGCAGCACCATTACGATGGTTGTGCCATCTTCCCGGTTGCGCTTTTCGCACACATTCAGCACGTCGATTTGATGACCGATATCTAAAAATGTTGTGGGTTCATCAAGCAAAATCAGCGGCGTTTGTTGGGCCAGTACCAGTCCGATCCAGGCGCGTTGACGCTGACCGCCGGACAAAGTAGCGATTTCCCGGTCTGCCAGGTCACTCAATCCGGTTTGCAAAAGTGCATCATTAACCGCTTTTTCATCATCTTCATGCCACTGGCTGAAGAGTGTTTGCCAGGCATACCGTCCCCGTGAAATCAGCCCTTTTACCGTCATGCCCTCAGGGGAAACATTGGTTTGTGGTAATAAACTCAGTTGTTTTGCACGGCTTTTCGGGGTGAATGATGACAGCGGCTGCCCCTGCAACGAAACCTCACCTGAAGAAGGCCGGTACAGGCCCGCAAGTAAGTGTAAGAGCGTTGATTTACCGCATCCGTTTGGCCCTATAATCACGCTGATTTTGCCGGCAGGAAACTGCACCGACACATCATGAATAATGGTGCTTTTCACATAGCTGAAGCTCAGCGATTTTGCAGCAAGCGCTGCCGCGGAAAATGTATGTGGTTCAGGAAGAGTCGACATCAAAACGCCCCTTTTTTATGTTGTCTGAGCAATAGCACAATGAGATATACGCCGCCGAGTATCGCGGTGACTCTGCCTGCCGGTAACTGGCTGGCTAAAGGCAATACGGCGCTTACTCTGTTCGCAGTCAGCAGTAAAACCGCCCCGCAGAGTGAGCTGGTGAATAGCGGTAAGGAAAGACCGGTAAGCGCCCTGGCAATATGGGGCGCACCTAAGGCAATAAACGCCATCGGGCCGGCGGCAGCGGTAGCCAGAGAAACCATCAGCACAGAAATAGCCAGACCGGCATGACGGCTTAGTTGCACATTAACTCCTAAGCCAAATGCCACCGCATCGCCCATTTCCGTTAAACGCAAAGATTTCGCCAGCAACATCAACACCGGCAAGCCAGTGAAAAGCCCGGCCATAACGGTGAATACATGCCCCCATTGCCTGCCATCCAGACTGCCCAGCAGCCACAAATTGGCCAGCATCGCGTTATCAATATCCCCTTTTACCAGCAATAATCCGGTAAACGCGGTAAGCGTTGCACCTGTGCCAATGCCCACTAAAACAAGCCTTCCCGTTTGCAGCACCTGTCCTTTAATGGCGAACAGATAAATCACCAGCGCAGTAAAGCAGCCCCCCAGAAAAGCAAAGCCCGCTACACCGGCGGGTGACTGACTGATAAACACCAGGTGATAAACAGCCCCTGTCGCAGCTCCGGACGTAAAGCCTAAAATATCAGGAGAGCCTAAGGAGTTTCTTGAAACAGACTGAAAGACCGCACCGGCAGCTCCTAAGCAACCACCTACACCCAGGGCGGTAAGGACAACGGGTAACCTGATATCGATAAGAATTTTAGCGGGCAACGGCGCGAGACCATTGCCAGCCATCCACCCCGTTACATCCTGCCATGTGAGCAGATTGCTGCCAGACATCAGGCCATGAAGACAAAGAGCAGCGAGTAAGAAGAACAGCAGACACTGCACCAGCAGAACACGCTGGTAAACGAAGAAAGAAAATGATCCGGCGCGCAGTAAAAACGGGGCCGTCATGAGGTTGCCCCCCGCACATTTCTGGCAAGTGCAATAAATACCGGACCGCCAAGAATAGCCATCATGATGCCGGTACTGACCTCACCCGGTGCAGCCACAACACGGCCCGACACATCGGCGAGCAACAACACTTCCCCGCCGATAACCGCGCATAGCAGTAGCTGCCGCCGGTGGGTAACAGGTGCAATACAACGGCACAAAAAAGGCACAACTAAGCCGGTAAAGAGTATCGGGCCCGCCGCCGCTGTAGACGCGCCGGCCAGTAACGTGATGACCGTCAAGCAGCCACGGCTGAGCCACTTTTCATTTACGCCTAATGCCGTCGCCAGATGGTTACCCAGCATAAGCACATCAATGCCGGGAGCAATATACAAAGCCAGCACAAGTGCCACCAGCCAGCACCCCATTAACGGCCAGAGTACATCAAACCCTTTGCCTGCCGTTGCCCCTACCATCCAGTGCCGGTATTGCTCAAACACGGAGAGATCGGCAGACGCAATCACTAACTGCCCTGCCGCCAGGCACACTGCCGAAAATGCCACGCCGGCCAGCACTAATTTATCCTGCGAGAAACGATATGGTCCGGTACCCAGCTTTACCACCAGTAAAGAGCAAAGCGCAGCCCCTGCCGCACCGGCAAGCATTTTGACGAATGCCGTTTCAGCCCCGAAAAATGCAATGGTGACAATAACAGCCAGACTCGCGCCGGCATTAACACCTAAAAGACCCGGTTCAGCAATGGGGTTTCGTGTCATGCTTTGCATGATGAGTCCGGCAATAGCCAGTGCACTGCCACAAAAGAAAGTGACGAGTGTGCGGGGAACACGTAATTCCCGTACCAGCAAATGCGCCGTGTTTGATGCATCGAACTGAGTAAATGCCGATATTGTCTCATGCAGTGGAAGCACCTCCGGGCCAATGGCGACACTGGCAAAAAGCAGCACTGCAAGCACAATAATCAAACATGGTAAATCAAAGTGTCGCGAATACACCTTCATGGGGAAGAAAACAAGTTTGCAATGATATCCACCGTCTCGGTGGCGCTGTAAAAGTCCATGCGGAATGAGTTTTCTCCCATACCCCACACTTGTTTGTGTTTCACTGCCGGTAAGTTTTGTAATACCGGGTCATTGAGCAGTCCGTTTACATCATCAACGCGGCGACGCAGTAAAAAAACAGAGGCTGCGTTCAATCTGATAAGTTGCTCATACTCGCTGCGAATAAAATCGCCCGCATCTTCGGGGCTACCCTTCATGATGCCAGGTGGTGTAACAACATCGAATCCAAGCGCCCGTAATAACTTACCGTGGGTACCGGTTGCCGTACCAACAGGATTGATAATGCCGGGCCCGTTGTAACTGACAATATTCACCTTTCCCTCTGGCAGATGAATATGCTGACGAACGTTTTCAACATACTGATTAAATGATGTAATACGTTGCTGCGCGGATTGCTCAAGCCCCAGAGCCCGGCCTAATGTTGTTGCCAGACCCTGCCAGTCAGTCACGGCATAATCCACAATGAGCACCGGTGCGATGGCACGAAGCATCTCCACATGGGCCATGGCCGAATCGGCGCCTCCGGCAGAGACAATGATGAGGTCGGGCCGGACGGCATAAGCAGCCTCCAGATTGATACGCCCTGCTGGCCATACATTGGTGACCTCTTTTACTTTCGCCACCTCCTGCCACTGCGCAAAATAGGCATTGGTTGTCGCCGATGCACTGGCGACAACCGGCGCATCAATCGCCAACAATGTACCGGTAACGGTTACTGTGGTAGACAAAATCCTTTCAGGCCTGGCGGGAATAACAACCCGGCTTCCATCACTGTTTACCAGCGTCTTTGGCCAGGCATCAGCTTGCTCCGCGCCGGCATAAACGGAGCAGGCGTAAACAACGCTTAACCATAAGCAGGTTATGTACACAAAGCGTCGCCGCCAGTGCTGCATTTTTATCATGATCATTTCCGGAGAAAGTACGGTTTACAACACATAAAAAAATGCATGAGCCCGAAAGGCTCACGCATCAGAGGTTTAAAAACGATAAGTGACCGATACACCCACATTGCGGGGATCAGCAATAGAAGCAAAGCCGGCAGGATAACGGGCACTTACCGGTTCCTGACTGACCAGCGCTGTCTCATCGAAAAGGTTGTCAATGTAAGCAGTAATGAGCCAGTTATCTGCGGTGTAATTAGCGTTAACTCTTACCAGCGTGTAATCGCCGGCAACGCGCTCTGCTGTATTGGTGAAATCACCATAGTACTCACCGATATAGCGGGCGGTGGCACCTGTACTCCACTTATCATTAAACCAGTATGTGGCGCCTAAGGTCGCATTAAATTCAGGGGCGTTATTTAACTCGTTGCCTTTCACCGTGGCATAACTTTCACCGGGGTCTTTAATGTCCGACTGCAACAAACCAATCCCGGCATTCAGTTCCAGATCTTCAGTAAGTAAAGTATGAAGCTCAAATTCTGCACCGTAAGTAACAACCTGAGGAAGGTTCTCAATCACCCGCGACGAGCTTACAGCCTGATACCCGTCGTAGTCGTTGTAGAATACATTAGCGCTGAAATACCCTTTCCCGTCAGCAAACTGAGTGCGGCTGCCCAGCTCGAAGGTATTCACTTTTTCATCGTCGAAATAATAGTATTCCTGCGCCGTGAAATTCAGTGCGCCGCCGGCTGCGTTATAGCCTTTACGGGCACTGGCAGAAACGGTGGTGGCATCAGTCCAGGCATACTGCAGTGCGACTTTGGGCAGGAATATATTTGTGTCCTGATCGAGAATGGCGTCGATTGCACCGTAAACAAAGTGTCTGTCCTGGGTTTCACGCTCTAAACGGACGCCGGTGATCAGCGTAAACTTGTCGTTCAACGGGAAGGTAGCTTCACCGTAAACAGCCACAGAGTCACTTGCATCATCACCGGTGTAGGCAGCAGAACCGGTGCTGAGTATGCCCTGATCTCTGTCAAAATAGTACACACCAACAAAGCCACTGATACCCTTTCTGCCAGACACGTAGTTCATCTTCGCATCAACAGTAATATTGGATTCATCAAACCCGAGCTGCTGTTCAGCCTCGGGGGTAGCCTCGTAACTGTCGAAGCCCCACTGGTAATCCATGTAGGACACCAGCATGTCGAAAGACCAGTTGTCATTGATGGTGTAGTCAGTATAAAGCGTCGTAGTAGACGCTTCAGTCTCGATATCACGGAAGTAGATGCGCTCACGGTCATCTAAATTTTCCAGCGCATAAAAAATCCGGCCAGTATCTCCCGCCTCATCATTGTAAGTGTGAGTGAGCATGAAGCTTAAGTCATCTGAGGGCGTCCACAGTAACTTACCGCGAATACGGGTGGTTTTGATTTTATCCAGATCATAGTCCGGCGGATTGGTTTCGTAGCCGGTGTCATCAGTAATGGTATCGGCATCGAGATGCTGCACACTCAGGCGGAACGCAAGGGTATCTTCAACCAGCGGGCCCGAAACAACACCGGATGTATCAATGTATTGATCCTGGTTTCGGTAGCCGACGCGGGCAGCGCCTTCCCAGTCTTGTGAAGGATCTTTGGTTTTGATGAACACAGAACCACCGATACTGTTCCGGCCGTTACTGGTAGATTGGGGACCGCGATAGACTTCAATTTGCTGCAGATCCCACATACCGCTGTCGCCGCCTAAATCGGCAACGAAGGGTTGCGCTACACCGTCAATTAACGTCATCACACGGCCTTTTGCACCGCCGGCGATAGAATTGAAGCCACCGGCTGCACCGTTACCGGACACACCGCGAATATCCGGCAGGCCACCAGTGGGAATAACCACGTTGGCAATTTCAGACAATGCATCCGATACCGATTTGTACTGCGTATCGTTTAATGCATCTTCAGAAATAACTGACACAGAAGAGGTGGCATCTTTCAGGCTGCGGTTGGCTTTTTCACCAATAACGACAATTTTCTCAATGTCCTTTGCATCCCTGTCCGGAGCCTGATTTACCTGTGCAGAGACAGCACTGGCGATACTTAATGCCATGGCAAGCAGTGATACTTTGAATACGGGTTCGCGCTTCATAACAACTTAGTCCTTGATTTGAATGTGTGATTAGAGTCATCAGGGACCATGAAGAGAAATTCGTCGTAAAAACTGCGCAGCACAATGTCTCAAAAGCAAGGGTGCCAAATGCAAGGCATTAGCCTGTGCCCGCCTGAAAGATGACGACATGTTGTAATTATTGTTATGCGGATATACGACAGTACGGTGAACAACTCAACGTTCATGATCGACCGTTTTGATAACGATTCTCATTATCTTTAATGCAGACCGTGTCGCTTTACTTAAAACGGCATTTTGTTTTGTTGAAACCGCATTTACGGTTGCATGACAAGGGAAGCAGCATGCCGGGTTCTGGCCTGAGAAGGCGTCATACCAAATTGCTTCTTGAATGCAGTACAAAAACTGGCGCTGCACCCGTAACCCACATCCATTGCGATACTGGTGATCGGCTGAGAACCGGTAAGCAGCTTCTTCATGCCAAGTTCAAGTCTGGCGCTGTGGATGCAATCAAATACCGTTTCGTTAAAAAAGACTTTGAATTTGCGTTGTAACGTACTGGGGGTGGTGCTCATGTGACCGGCTAAATAGTCGATGGTTAATGCACTGGCTGCGTGGGAGATGATCCATTCACGAAATAGCATCCACTTTTCAGGTACAGGCGTTTGCACGCAGGAAAAGCGCTCCTGATGTTCTGCGTTCACTTTATGACACTGACCAAATGCTTCGAGAAGCAGTGACAGTGCCCTGCTTTCACGCACAATACCGCCCAGCTCCGGTGGCCTTTCAGAGATATCGAGCATTTCCTCTGCCATCATTAAACTGGAAGCAGACGCCTGCCAGGCTGCCACATCCAGATGCCGCCAGCGTTTATTCAACAAACGCTCTTCCTGCACGCTGGAAAACGTGTGCGTTAACCATTCCCCGGAAACACCAATACTCAAACGACGGCAATAGTTACCGGCAATTGCATGACGGGAAAACGATTCTGAAGTTTCCAGAGAAACCAGTGCCATATTGGGGCCGGGTTCTGCATCGCTGCCTCTCCCGAGTATAAGCGTTTTATGCCCGAACCGTATTTCAAGATAGCCGTCGAGAACTAAAATCAAACGAAAACGGTCATGCACTTCACCGTGCCAGTGGCGGGTTTCCTTATCAGTGGTATCACCAAAATGAAAATTAAGGCCGGGCCGCAAACACACATCCCGCGGGGGATGATTAACGTGCCAGGGGACTAATGAATTATCGGGCACCTTTCGACCTTGAAGTAATAACCGTTCCTTATCCAAATGATAACAAAACTCATTTGCACCGCAACTATTTACCGTGTTGAATGAACCCAAACCGGCATATTCATAGTATGCTCGTTAAGCAATGTGTTACCCCTTACCCCGAACAAGGATAAAAACAATGTGCGACAACCATACAGAATCCGACATTCACGATTTTAAGAAAAACGGCGGGCAGTTAAACCGTCGTGACTTCAGTAAACTCGTAGGATTAGGCGCTTTGTCTTCCGCCTTTCCTCAATTTGCCATGGCCTCCGGCGAGGTACAAACGCAGCAGGTAATGGTGAACACACCCGATGGCGTGGCCGACTGTTTGTTGGCGAGCCCGAAAAGCGGCAAACATCCTGCGGTGGTAATGTGGCCGGACATTATGGGTCGCCGCGCGTCATACGATTTAATGGGTCAGCGTCTGGCTGCCGCCGGATATGCTGTGCTGGTGGTAAACCCCTTCTACCGGGATGTAAAAGGTGCAGCCCTGCCCGATGGCATCAGTTTTCCGGCTCCGGAAGCCCGCGAAATTTTAGGACCCATGCGCGCTAAACTCACGCCGGATAATACCAACTCTGACAATCGCGCCTTTTTCGACTTTTTAAACGAACAGTCTGTGGTGGATGCAAGCGCACCAAAAGGCGTGCTGGGTTATTGCATGAGCGGCACCTTTACGATGTACGCAGCCGCTGCTTTCCCTGAAGAAGTGGGCGCGATTGCTACCTTCCACGGCGGCGGCCTGGCCACGAAAGAAGACGACAGTCCCCATTTCACCGTTGCTGACTCAAATGCACTGGCACTACACGCCATCGCAGAAAATGACGCCCAACGCAGTCCGGAGATGGAACCTTTACTCGTTGAAGCTTATAAAGAAGCGGATTTGCAGGCAGACATTGCGGTGTATCCCGGCACGCTGCACGGCTGGACGCCACCGGATTCAAAGGTGTACAACGAGGAACAGGCCGATGCTGCCTGGAACAGAATGCTGAAGATCCTGGACAAAGGCCTTCACGCCTGAGGAAGGAATATGCCCAAAGGATGAGAGGCAATTAAAAAACAAAAAGCCGGCTGTTTTGATGAACAGCCGGCTTTTTTACAGCTGATTATCAGAACGTGTAGTTCGCCGACACCAGGTAGCTGCGACCGGGCTCGTTAAAGGTATTTGCACCGGCACTGGAAGCCTGTGTGCCTTCACGGCGGACTTCAGTATTAATGAAGTTCTTCACTGACAGGTTGAAGCTCAGATTATCATTAAACTGATAAACCGCATTCAGGTTAGCAATGGTATAGGCATCGCGATCTTCACCGGTAATTGCCTGACCTGAAGTCTGGCTCTGTTCCGGACTTTCAGTCTTACCATAGTGCTGACCACTCAGTACCAGTTGGATCTGCTCTGTTGCCTGCCAGGTCAGCATGGCATTAACCGTGTAGTCCGGCACGATTGACAGCGGTATGCCGGTTTCTTTGTCTTTCGTTTCCAGCATAACAGTAAGGTTTGTCGACCACTGAATACTGTCAGTCAGGTTAAACTGCAGGTTACCTTCCAGACCACGTATTACGGCTTCAGGAATGTTGTACCACTGGAAAACCTGAACATTGGCTTCACCACCCTCTTCACTTGGCAGGATGTATTCCGGTGCCACGTTACCGGTACCGATGCGATTCTTGTAATCGTTGTGGAAGTAAGTGATACCGGCGTTAACACCTTCGTCGTTGGTATAGTTAATACCAATTTCTTTGTTCACTGAGGTTTCGTGTTCAAGATCAGGGTTACCGATAATGTGACAGCCGCCCCCCAGGCTTGAGAAGTCCAGCGGACAGCCATTACCACGGGTGTAATACACGTAGTTAGGGTTCAGCTGATAGAGGTTAGGGGCTTTAAACGCACGGCTGATACCACCCTGTACAACAATATTCTTTGTTGCCTGCCAGGATGCATTCAGGCTGGGCGATAAATTGGTGCCGGCTTCGCTGTGATTGTCAAAACGGATACCCGGTGTAACTGTCACGGAATCAGAAAGCAAAATGTTATCTTCCACATACACACCAATCAGTGTGGCATCGGTTTCAGACGGACGGCTTTCAGGATCGGCAGTAGCCCCGGGAATTTCGCTCTCATCAGCCACGTTTAAAGTAAGCTGATTACTCACTGCATCATCCAGCGTTTCGCCGCGGAATTCTGCACCGAATGTTGCCGTTTGTGCAAAACCTCCCAGCTCTAATGGTACGTTCCATTCCGTTTTAGCGGTAATGTTAGACAACTTGATCGTAGTTTTCTCAAGGCTGTTGATAGCACCTTCACCACCACCGGCAGAACCTTCACCTAAGCGACTGTTTGTTGTACCTTCGTACTGAATATAGCTGAACGAGTCACCGAAATCGTACTGACCCGTGTGGGTAACACCCAGCGTGCGGCGGTACATCACCAGGGTTTCTTCACCAATCAGTGCCAGCGCATCGGTTTCGCCAAGCTCATCTTCCGTGGGAATAATCGGGTTGTCGTTTTCATCTACGCCGTAACGGATCCCCTGGAAGGCGTTATCACCGGCATATTCATTACCCTGGCGGCTGAAAGCACCTTCGAAATCCCAACGATGTTCTTTACTTTGCTGGAAACGAACCAGTGTACGGAAATCCATATTCTCCACACCTTCACGACCTGCACCAACCGCTTTGGCCGCGCCGCCACGACCTACGTTTGTGTCGGTGACTTCAAGGTTCAGTTGCGGATCATCCGCTTCCTGTTTGTTGTAGTTAACAATGGTGCGGTGAGAGAAGCGGTCTGACAAAGGCGCGCTGCTGACTACGTTGATACGGTAATTACCGCCTTCATATTCATTTTGCGGAATTTCCGTTTGCAAAGACACGGTGGTTGATGCCACTTCAGGGGATTTGGTGATGATATTAATCACACCACCCGATGCACCTGAGCCATATCGGGCAGCTGCCGGACCACGAATAACTTCGATACTCTCAATGGCTTCCGGCGGCACCCAGTTACTGTCACCACGGGTGTTCCGCTCCCCCGAGCGTCCCATTTTCACTGAGTTACGTGACAACACCGGCTTACCGTCAATCAGGATCAATGTATTCTCGGGTCCCATCCCGCGAATATCAATCTGACGCTTATTGCCGTACTGACCTGAAGATGAGTTACCGGTCAGGTTAATACCCGGCATGGTACGTACGATTTCTGAAATATCATTGGTGACCGGACGGCGCTTGAAGTCTTCTTCTGTGATAACGGATACACCCTGCGCCTGCTTCAGTTCCTCTGCAGCGGCTTTTACAACGGTGACATCCAGCGTTTCCGGCTCATCCTGTGCGAAGGCTGAAAGTGAAAAAAGAGAAGTGATAGCAGCGGACACAGCTGTGCACACAAACTTCCGGTTTGTTTTAAACATGCGAGATTCCTATTTAAGTATGGCCTTTTTATTAATGATAATGATTCTTATTATTTTTATTGAGCGCATTATACTTAAGTGAAGCTGTGTTTCTACCCCGCAAAATACTTTTCAGGGAAATTTGGGTCAAAGTTGAGTGAAAATTTTACGAAGAACAGGTGAAACGCACTCTGCATGAAACAGTCAGCGTTTAAGGAAAGCTAGCTGATAGCGGTTTTTAATGCAGAGCGGTAGTTGATTAATGTCGTCCGGCAGGCGTGTGCCACTGCCCCTTCCTCTTTGCCCTTCAGTTTCAGCAAATCGACAAGGTCAAACAGCGAATTTTGTTGCTGCCTGCTGTTTTTCTGTAGCAGATAAAAGAAGCGCCGGCTTTTACTGATGACTGCGCCGATAAACTTGTCCATTCGCCGCTGTTCACCTTCGTACACATCAGTAATAAGCTGGCTCGCCATCAGCCTGCCGATACAATCGGCGGCAGAACAGTCTTGTTTATTACATTCCGACACCCAGGGGCAACAGGCACATAAATCCTGAATATCTGCCCGCAAGCAATGCATAACTGGTAACTTACGATCTGACTCCAGCCATGCTGACAGCTCTTTGGGCACAGGTGTTGCTGCAAGGTCCATCAAAAACTGATAGTGATGAAGCAAAAGCGCACCGACCCGTGATTTGTTGTAGAACACTTTTTCTGTTTTGAGAAATTGCCTGAAGGTGGAAATTTCAACGGCCGATGCACTGCAGATCCGCCGGGATCTTGCATCGTCGTATAATAAAACGAGCGCCATGACTTTCTCCGTATACCACGTAAAGCGCCTGGATGTTTGGCTAGTTTGCGGAGGCTTACTCTGTTTCAGAGCGACCTAAAAAGCGAACCAGTAAACCACATGATGCAGCTGTGCCCGCAGACAACAGCAAAAAGATAATTGCTTCCATCGTTCGACTCCCACTGAATGTTAAGGTTATCCGGCAAGAAAACAGGCCCCTGTACCGGGGCAAATGCCTGAAATGTGATCATTATTATTATGATAGGGACAGTTTTAAGATACACCGCAAAACTCAATAACGCAAATGATAATTATTACCAATTAGAAATTAAAATCATTTAAATTGCTTTATCACATTGATATTTGTCACGAAGTCTCTAATACTAAAGTCGACAATTTGTTCTCAGTAGCATGCCCTGACAAAGACGTTTTACTTTTTTAGAAGGAGCACTGCGGCTTTGCCCAATGGCGGGCATCAGGCGTGTTTCTGACGATTCCTTTCTTTGTCTGTCAAAAATGTTGTTAATCCGTCACCGGAACTCGCTGTTCTTCGCAGTCTTACTATACTTTGCTTAAAAATCCATCAAGCAAATCGTGTTGTATTGCTCCGCTTTACTTTCTCAATTGAAATGCGAGGAACGCAACTTGAATTGGTTACATCGATTTTCTCTGGTTCAGCTCACGCTGATCAGTGCCGCACTATTGTTTGTCTTTGCTTTTTTCCTGGTTGGTAAAGATGTGAGTTATACCCTCGCACAGCGCTCAGGTGCCGGTGACGATACGGCTCTCATCCAGTTGCTCGACCGGCTGGAAAAAGTGGCCCATCATCATGCCGTTGAACGGGGACTAACAGCAGGCTTCTTGGGCTCAGGCAGTGATGACGCAAAAGCGAAAGTAGACGCCCAGCGCATTAAAGCTGATGCGGCAGAACAACAACTTATGGCACTGCTATCCGGCCAGTGGCCGGAAAGCTTCAATGTGCCGCGAAAAGTCGCTTTGTTGCATGAAACCTTGAAAGCTAAGCCTGCGATCAGAAAAGAAGTGGATGCCGGCAATGGCAAAAATGCCTTTGGCTTTTACAGCAAGCTGAACAAATCTGCTCTGGATGCAGCCTCAAACCTCACTCTGAATATTCATAGCAGCGAAGCGGCCACAGAACTTACCTATGCGATTCAATATGCGTGGCTAAAGGAGAGGCTTGGACAAGTACGGGGCAAAGTGAATGGCGTGCTTGCTAAACGCGCCGTAAATCCTGCCGCGCTTAACGAAATTTCTGCCTACGAGCAGGATATTGGGTACATCACAAAGCAATTGAATAATTTGCTCAGCGGGAATGACCTTTCAGCATTTAAGCAGGTTGCAGGCTCTACAGACGCCGGGTTAATGAAAAGCGTAGTGGACGCCTTACAATCTGACCCCGTTAATTTTTCCATTCTGCCGGCGCCGGCTGACTGGTTTCAGGCCTCCACACGGCAAATCGGTCAGGTCAAGCAACAGCTGGACAAGCAATGGCAGCGTATCAACAGTATGGCCATCAGCAATAGCGATATGGCTAACAGCCAGCTCATGTTGATAATCGGGTTTTCACTGGTTGTCGTGCTGGTCATTGGCCTGCTCTATTTCTTTATGATTTCTCTGTTGCGCCAGCAGTTACGCAGCCTTTCAACCAACCTTGACAAGGTATCCGGCAATGGCGATCTGACAGTCAATATAAGATTGCCGGACGATAACGAACTGGGGCAGATTTCCGGCTACATCGATAAGACCATTCTCACATTGCGGGATTTACTGCAAAGCGTGAAAGAGTCAGTGAGTATTTCAAACCGCATCAGTGACGACTTATATAAGTCGACTTCTGTGGTATTAAAAGACGCTGACGAGACATCCGGCAAAGCCATGACGATTTCTTCTGCGATAGAAGAAATGGCAACCACCAGCGAAGAGTTAGCCCGCTCAACAATGAAAACACTGGAAGCCAGCCAGTCATTGAAAGGTATTTCAGAACGCTCTCTGGCCGCAAACCGGGAAATTAAAGTCGCCATGCAGGCGTTAACCAAAGACATGGACAGCGTGGCTGCCGAGGCACAAACCATGGGTCAGCAGGTGTCTGAAATCAGTACGATTCTGAATACAATTAACACCTTGTCTGAGCAAACCAACTTGCTGGCTTTAAATGCAGCCATCGAAGCCGCACGGGCGGGCGAACACGGGCGCGGTTTTGCCGTAGTCGCCGATGAAGTAAGACAACTCGCCACTGCCAGCCGTGCTTCGACGGATAAAATTTCAGATTTACTGGAAAACCTCACGAATGTGAGTAATACGGTTATCAGTGGGATCAGCAGTAACAATGAGCGGGCCATGGAATCCCTGAATGTCACTGCTCAGGGTGAACAGGCGGCAGAAGAAGTGAAACAGGGTGCCGGCAACGTGGAACTGCTTGCTAACACCATGTCGGCAGCCACCGAAGAGCAGTCAGTTACTGCCCGTCAGATAGCTGAAAATATCCTTGGCGTACAGGATGCCGCTGCTCATGAACATACATTGGCGCAGGAACTGTATAAGCTGGCAGAGAAGCTCAAACAAAACAACGAGGTACTGCAATCGAAAATGCACAAGTTCCGTGTTAACTGATGGATAAAAATTGGCTTGACTAATTTACCTGTCTCCCTATGCTTTTACGGTTAAGCAGACAGAAAATCAGAATCAGGCCATGAAAGTAGAAGCGGTAAAAGTACGCAGACTTTATATCGAAGTCGCCACACAAATAGAAAGTCAGATCCGCAGCGGAAATATCAAACCGGGCGAGCGTTTACCCTCAGAGCGTGACCTGGCAGTACGGTTTGAAGTGAGCCGCCCCACTATTCGTGAAGCGATGATTGCCCTTGAAATTGCCGGCCTGGTGGAAATTCGCACCGGGTCAGGCATTTATGCTTTACCGCTGAATGAACTGGATGCAGAACAGCTGGATGATGTACCCGGCCCCTTTGAAGTTCTGGAGGCCCGCCTTCTGGTAGAGCCTGAAGCGGTTAGTCTTGCCGCCGCCAGAATAAACAAAGAACAGCTTGCGGTACTGGAAAACGCCCTTCGCATCATGGAAGACACCAAATCCAGTGAGAAAGCCAAAGAGCAGGCTGATGAACTCTTCCATTGCACCATCGCAGCAGCGACCGACAACAGCGCACTGGAATCTTACGTGAAATGGCTGTGGGGATTGCGCAACCAGTCAGTGCTCAGTTCCACATTTCACCAGCGGGTACGGGATTTAGGCGTTCACCCGTATGTAGATGAACACCGTAAAATCCTCAATGCACTGAAACTCCGCGATCCGTCCAGGGCCCGCAATGCCATGCACGCCCATATCTCCAACGCCATCGAACAGGATATGGATGTTTTGCAGCTTGACGGGCGTAGTTAATTTTTTACCTGTGTACTGATAGTACTTTCTGCAAAACCGTATCTTATTGCTTTTGCTGACAAGTGACTCTCATCATCAATAACAAGGTGACCAGTATACAGGTGCCAGTGTTTTTGTTCAGGGTCGGTAGAATAAGTGATCGACGCACCTTCGGTCTGACTGCTCAGAATCACTTTTTTCTTATTTCCGCTAACTTCTTCAAGTTTAATAACCGGAGCTGAAGTTTGTGGTTGATTGCCGCCGGGCCACATTGCATTAATTAACATGTCTTCCGATTCGTACTTGCCGTCATCAACAACATCCATCCAATTATCCAGTGCAGACTCCAGCTCACTTTGGATCTCCCAGACATCTGGCTGACCAGCGATGTTATTGATTTCATGCGGGTCGTTCAATGTGTCGTACAGTTCAATTTCAGCCCTCGGAGCCGAGAAATATGACTCCTGAAGAGGTGTCAGCAACCCGGCCTGATGACGTTCATTTAATTCCTGCATAGCCGGAAACCAGTCACGGAAAGGAAGCGGGCGGAAATAAGGTTTATCAGCTAAGTAGTTACGGATTAACTTATACCGTTTATTCCTGACAGCCCTGACTTTGTCTTCAACCTGGTCCATCCGATCTCTTGCTGCATAGATATAGTCCCTCTGATTACTCAGAAAGTTTCTCCCCTGCATGTAATCAGGTACCTCTACTCCGGCCATGGTCAATACGGCAGGTGCAATATCGACCATTGATACCAACCGGCTGTCGACAGTATTCGCGCTAACGCCGTCAGGAA
Organism: Alteromonas sp. ABV2_168; assembly: GCF_056161165.1. Lineage (NCBI taxonomy): Bacteria > Pseudomonadati > Pseudomonadota > Gammaproteobacteria > Alteromonadales > Alteromonadaceae > Alteromonas > Alteromonas sp. ABV2_168. The sequence goes on from NZ_JBSWYQ010000002.1 coordinate 340,610, forward strand.
ACCTTAATATCATAGGTAACTTAATACCTGAGTCCAGTACGGCTCTTTTGGCACGCGGGAAACCATCACCGTTGTCAGTGGTCCAGAGTATAATCGTATTTTCCAGCAGACTGTCTTCTTCGAGATTGCTTATGATACTACCCACCTGAGCATCCATGTAATGGATCAGATCATACATTTGCGTTACAGATTCACGCACTTTAGGCGTATCAGGCAAATAAGGAGGCACAGTGACATCTTTTGATTGCGTCACCTCCTGTACATTCTGGCTAACCCACCCCCCCATTGCTTTTAAGAATCCTGCGTGAGGACCTTCAATAGTTTCCTGTGTCTTCCTTGGAGCCAGCCTGCTTTCGTGGGTTGAGAGCAGATTGATCATTGCGAAAAACGGCTTCCCGGAAGGCAGCTTTCTCCAAACCGCTAAATCCGGCTCATCCATGAAGCCATTTACGTCCACATCCCAGATACTAAAAGGTTCGCCAAACTGATAGTCACGCTTTGCCACATTCGCTGTCGCATATCCGGCACGTCTGAGCAACTCAGGATATGCTTTGACATGAGGAGGGGGCACAGCCCGGTAATTTTTATCCTCCGTGCGCATATGTTGCGCGCCGAAAGATATTGGATACATACCTGTAATATGAGCAGCCCGGCTGGGGGCACAAACACCGGCAACGGTGAAGAAATTCGTATAGCGGATGCCCCCGGCAGCTAATTTATCTAAGTTGGGAGTCTGCGCGATACTGTCACCAAAAGCGCCGACCTTGCTACTTACATCATCAGCCATGATGACAATAATATTAGGGTGTTCTGTTGCTGCAGTTGCAGGTTGAAAAATGAGGACGGTTAAAAGCAATAAGCTTAGAAGTAAAATTCTGTACATAGCAAATTCTTATGGAAAGATCATAGATTACCGTTAACATAATCTTTACTCATTCTATCCAGAAGCCCAGTTTATCAATATGAGCTATTGAGAAAATAGATTCCCGCCGGAAAAAAAGTGCCGATGTAATACAATGATATCGCCATTAGCGTAACGCTAATGTGACTGAAGAACAGGCGGGATGTTTCAGGTGAATCATTGACAGATAAATCAAAAGCAAGCGTCTGTCCGGACATACCAATAGCCTCGTAAAGGCGCTATTTAGTGTCCCGGCCCGTTGTGCAGACAACAATATTCAGAAGAAGATATTACTGACGAAAAATGACTTCGCCAGGGCGTTCAGGCTGTTTCAAAAACAGCCTGAACGTCCTCAGTATCCACCAATCGACACGAAACGGTCAACCATGAGTAGAGCGGCGATACCGGCCATATAACAATAAGGAATAGGATCGCGCACGACCTGCGATGTGTATTCTCTTGCACGACGAAAAGACTGATTCATAACCATCTCCTGCGTAACGTTTTTATTATTCTTTATTCAATTAGTGTATAGGGCGTTCCGGTCCAACCCGAAACTTACACTCAATATACAACTTATTAACACAGTGCAAAAATTAGTCTTTTGGATACAATGTATGGAGAAAATCGTTAGATAGCGTTACAGGTATCTGTGAGGAAATCGATGAAGGCCCGGGATTTGTTTAATATCCCACTTCTTCAACATTGGTTGATATTTCGGTAGTTATCGAGTCGCCGGATATGGACTGGAAAGTAGCACTGGGCATTAACAACGCCACCGATGAGATTTACCGCGTGTCTGGTAACTCGTCTTTAGGTTCAGGCAGTGGCTATGCAGAAACCACCTATGCCAGACCAAGAATGGTAATCGCTAATGTGAGTTACGAGTTCTGATAAGCGAATTTTTACCCGCAATGATCAAGGTGCGCTGATACAAAGCGCACCTTTTTTTATCGCTGAATAGCGCTTAAAGCGGCTGCGCCATCGCAATGGCAGAATCACGCATAATGCCGGCGTGCTCCATTTTGTCACCGCCCTCAATTTCGATTTCAGCAAGGCGACCGGAGTTTTCAACCACAAGGCGACAACGCTCCCACCGACGGGTCTGGAATGCGCTTAATGCCTGAGACAACGTGGCTTTGTCATCCAGTTCTTCTGCCAATACAATGGCATCTTCAAGTCCGATACAGGCACCGGATGCCAGGTGCGGCGTGGTCGCATGCACGGTATCACCGATTAACACTACGCGGTTTGAATACCAGGGTGCACGCATCAACATGCTTTCCAGCGGACGGTAGTGAATCATCGACTTGTCATGCAGCATGCCTTTCATTTGCTGTACAACCGGGGCCGGGAAAGACTCCAGCAACGCAATAAAGCGCTCTTTGAAAGTAGCCGGTTCAATAAACTCGTTGTCCGCCCGGTTTTCGGTAATGAACATGTACATTTCGTCTTTCGACATGGGGTTCACACCCACTTTCACATTCTTACCCATCCACATGTGAATGTTTTCAATTTCAGGAATACGGGGCAAAACTGCACGCCATACACCCTGGCCGATGTAAGATGGCTTGGGTGCATCAGGGAACAATGTGGTTCTTACCGATGACATCAGGCCGTCTGAACCAACCACCAGATCGTATTCGCCACTGGTGCCGTCGGTAAAGGTCACTTCTACGCTGTCGCCTCTATCGTTGATGTTCTCAAACGTAATGCCGAGGCGCACATTCACGTCGTATTCGCGGGTTTTGGCTGCAAGAATTTTTGCCAGTACCGGGCGCATAATGGCACCTTCACAGGGAGCTTCGTTGCCCGCCACTGGCGGCGCAGGAATATGCGCCAGATGGGTACCGTCGGGCGCATGAACATCCAAACCGGCGTGGGTAGCGCCCTGCGCTTTAAATTCATCCAGTACACCGATTTGACGCAGTGCCCTTATGGTGGCGCCGCCAATGCTGATCCCGGCACCGTCAGTACGCCAGTTCTTATCAATCTCAACGAGATCAACCTGTATACCGCGCTTACTCATTTCGATAGCGGCAGACATACCTGAGAAGCCACCACCAATAATTAATACTTTATTTACGCATGCGCTCATTGTTCTTTTCCTCGTGATTCACAGAGTAAAACGACATCCTGTTCAGCGGTTACCGTGATGTTCAGGGGCGTTAAGAAATCGCCCCTGCACGGCCCTTTCACACACTCTCCGGTGTCGGGTGTAAATAACGCGCCATGCGCCGCACAAACGATGTAGTCACCACCGGCATCCAGATAAACATCTTTCTTCCAGGGTAAGGCGGTATCGCCATAGTGCGGACAAATATCGCTGTAGCCATAAAGCTTGCTGCCACGGCGCACAATAAAAACGGTGTCCTGACCCCGGGCATCAGGCAAAAAACCCCGGGAACTATTGTCGGGTAGTTCATCTAATTTGCAGAGCAGGACACCTTGGTTCATCACAATCAGCCTTTTGGTGGCGGCGGGCCCATTGGTGCCCACTTTTCGCGGTACTGCAGCAGGAACACCTGCGAGTTATCCGCACCCGGCAAGGCTTCGCGTGCGTCCCAGTTGTCGTCGTGGAGATCCATGTCGGCATCGAATTCCATGTTGCAGCCAAACGGGCTCTTGAAGTACCAGAACCAGTTAGAACCGAAGATGTGACGGCCCGGCCCCCAGAAGCTCTGGTAACCTTTTTCCACCATGCGGTTACCGGCCTGCACCACCGCAGTCGGGCCAGACATGTGGAAGGTAAAGTGCTCAATACCTTTCATGTGCGGCGGCGTGTTCAGGAAGAACAGCGTATGGTGATCGGTGGTACCTGCAGGACGCATGAAAGGACCCACATGACTGAAGCGGTCGGTGGTGATAAAGCCCAGACGTTCGGCGTAAAACGCTTCCGCTTTTTTGTAATCCGGCACGAAGTACACCACGTGAGACAGAGTGCGCGGCTCCGGCGTAAAGTCTTTCGATACACCAATTTCATTAGCCGGACGCTGTGCAGGTGCACCCGGTGCATTAATTTTCTCTGCTGGCATATCCAGCAGCTTGCGCATAGTGACCTGGAAGCCCAGCACAAAACCCATGTCATCCACAGCTTCAATACTGCCGTCATCCAGACGTTTTACTTCACGGTCTTTCGACAGTTCGTCGTAAATGGCATCCACGGTTGCGGTATCTGCCACGCCGTAAATGGTTTTGCGGATACTTGAACCCGTTTCCAGCGGCGCAGGCAAACTGCTGTCGTCTTTGCTGTAAATCTCAATACCCGTGCCATCAAGGGCAACGAAGCGGTGTTCAGATGCCTGCGTTAAACCGTAATCCAGCGCAAACTGTTTACAGGCTTTCACATCATCAACACCAAAAATCAATAAATCCGGTCCAATAATATTCATGATTTTATCCTTCAATCGATGTGCGGGCGTTGAACGTTTCCGCTACCCAGTCAGCAATGTAGTGACCGGCGTTGATGCTGTTGTCGAAGCTGGAGTGTTGTACACCGCCTTCACGTTCGGTGAACACTTTCAGTTCACGCTTAGGACTGTTTACCAGTTGCTCGTAGGTGCGCTCTGCCCACTTAAGCGGGATTTGTGAGTCTTTCGAACCGTGGGTGACCAGGAAAGGCACTTTGATTTTTTCTACTTCACCGTCCAGGCACACGTTTTCAGCAATGGTCATGAACTCGTCGATGTCTTTTGCGCCCCATACCCAGCACACATGATTCCAGTAATGCGGTACCGGGAAGTCGCCTTCTTTTTCCAGGCGGCGCTTCTGCACATCACGCCAGTCATGGTTTGCCCCCCAGCACACACCCAGTGCCAGGCGCGGCTCGTTGGCCACCGCACGCGGGCAGTAATAGCCGCCTAACGACACCCCTTCCATACCAATGCGACTGTTATCCACTTCAGGGTGCTGCTCCAGCCAGTCAACCACCGGTGATGCCCAGTGTTCGCTGTCGAAACGGGCGTTAATGTTCTGCAGACGTAATGCTTCGCCGGTACCCGGCTGATCCAGTACCAGAGACGACACGCCGCGATCGGCCAGCCATTGTGGTAAGCCAACGAGGTATTTCATTTCTTTGGTGGAATCCAGGCCGTTTACCTGAATTAACAGCGGTGCCGGGCCGTCTACGTTTTTTGCTTTCACGTAAAGACCGGACAAGTGTTTGCCTTCATAAGGAATTTCAACGCGCTTACAGTTCGCACCTTTCAGCGCCATGCCACGTTCGAACAATTCCAGTTCGCGCTTGTACAGCTCAAGACGACCGGGGGCATTGTGAGCCTGCAAACGCTCACAGGTGATGAGGTACGAGGAAGCGCGCATGTACTTTTCACCGGCAGAAATCATGCGGCCAGCCTGCTCGTCTTCTTCGGCCAGCACACACAGCTTGTCTGCCATGTTTGCCCATGTATTGCGGAACGCTTCGGTACCCTCTTTGTCTTTTTTCTTTGCGGCTTCCTGCAGCGGTGCACACATCTCTTCGATTTCACCGATTCGGGCGCCCATTTCAATGGCGAGGTCGACTGACAGGTTCCACACATAGTTGGTGGGGAAATACTTAAACATGATAACTCCTCTTAAGAATTCGTCTTTTTAGGCACGAACGCGACGGCGCGAACAAAGCCCGCCGATGCCTTTTTAATTTTGTAAGGGAAACAGGAAATCCAGAATCCGGACGCTGGAAGTGACTCAAGGTTTGAAAGCTTTTCCATTTGCCCGTAGCCGATATCACGGCCGGCTTTATGGCCTTCCCAGATAATTGACGCATCGCCGGATTCAGCGAAGCGTTCGCGGGTATACTTGAAGGGTGCATCCCAGCTCCAGGCATCGGTGCCCACTACCCGCACACCTTTTTCAAGGAGGTACATGGTGGCTTCGCGGCCAAGGCCCACACCGGCTTCGAGGTAACCCGGCTCGCCGAAAATGGCACCGGCGCGGGTATTCACCACCACGATATCCAGTGGTTGCAGTTCATAGTTAATGCGCTTCAGCTCAGCTTCGATGTCTTCGGCGGTCACCACGTAGCCGTCTTCCATGTTGCGGAAATCCAGCTTCACACCCGGACGCATACACCAGTCGAGAGGCAGTTCATCAATACCAAAGGCCGGCTTGCCGCCGTCGGTAGTCGATGCGTAATGCCATGGTGCGTCCATGTGCGTGCCACTGTGAGTGGTGATTTGCAGGCGTTCTGCTGCCCAGGATTCGTTGCCCGGCAGTTGGTCCAGTGTGAGGCCCGGAAACATAGCCTCCATTTCCGGCCAGCCTTCCTGGTGATCCATATAATCAATCTTTGGCAACAGCGGCGGCGGATCGGTGTGGGGGTTATTGTCCAGCGTGACGGACAAATCTACGATGTCAAAATCATTGGGGCTGAACATGTTAGCCTCCTTTTACTGTTTGATTGATTTCGCCGAAAAGCGGCTGGCCCTGCTTGTCGCGGCACACCATGTGTACCGTTTCACCCTCGCTTAAAAACGGGGTTTGCGGCTTGCCAAGCCTTATCAGTTCTTTTGCGCGAAGCTCGGCGATACAGGCCTGACCGGCTTCCGGGTTTGTATTCGAGACCGTACCGGAGCCGAACACCGTACCGGCTTTGATAGGACGGGCTGTGGCGGCGTGGGCAATGAGCTCATGAAAGCCAAAATGCATTTCACTGCCCGACGGGTTGCCAAACCATTCACCGTTGCGGGTGATATTGAGGGTTAAATGGATTCTGCCGTCTGCCCAGCTGTCGCCAAGCTCATCCGGCGTTACCGCGAACGGCGCAAAAGCGGTTTCACCTTTGGCCTGCACAAAACCGAAGCCGGTTTTCATTTCACGGGGCGCGAGACCGCGATAGCTGATGTCATTCAGTTGCACCACCAGTTTGATGGCCTGCATGGCCTCACCGGGCGTAGCCCCCACTGGCACATCCGTGGTCAGAACACCGAACTCACCTTCGAAATCTACGCCATGGGCCGAGTTATACAGCGCGATGGTGTCATTACATCCGGTGAAGGCATCGCCGGCGCCCTGGTAGATCAGCGGATATTTGTCGGCGTCTTCGATGGGATCGAGATTAAACGCCTTTTGCATCAAATGGCCGTGATTCATAAACAACGAACCATCCAGCCACTGATACGTGCGGGGTAACGGTGCTAAGAAACAGGCACCGGCAACCGGCTCGGCCTGTTCACAGGTGCCGTTGTTCAGTGCGTTGCTGATATCCTGAAGTACCGGAAGCACACTTTGCCAGTCAGCCAGACACGCCGCCATGGTGCCTGCAGAACCGTGTACCCGACACATTTGCGCAGTATCTTTTGAGATAACAACCAGTTGGCCATCCGCACTACCGTTATCGATTGAGGCTAGTTTCATCGCCGCTCCACAAACCGAACAGAAATTCGATTTTTTATTGTTAAAAATATTTAAATTAATGGAGAAACAATGTTAAATGGGCGCTGACCAAACAAAAAATTGAATGTATAGATGGTTTGCATCAATTTCATAGATACCTAAACAGGCAACGAGGGCGTTATGCGGTTTGAACAGCTGGATCTGAATTTATTAGTAGCATTAGACATACTGCTGGAAGAACAAAATATCACCAGAACAGCTGACAAGCTGCACCTGTCACAGTCGGCCACCAGCAGTATTTTATCGCGGTTGCGGCATTATTTTGATGATGATTTGCTGGTGCAGATAGGCCGTAAAATGCAGCCCACGCCTTACGCACTGGAACTGCAGGAACCGGTAAGAGAAATGCTGAATATTGTGCGCGGTTCGATTACCAATAAACGTAAACTGGAGCCCGCCACCAGCCAGCGACATTTCCGCATTGTTGCGTCAGATTATATTATTCAGGTATTCCTTGCCGGTGTGCTGGCGAAAGTGCAGAAACTGGCGCCTGGCATGACTTTCGAATTTCTTTCACCTTTCACCGTTGAGGTGGAAACCATGGTGAAAAGCGGGATTGATATTGTGATTGCGCCGGAAAGTGAAACCGTGGACGGTTATCCTCACGCCTTTTTCGCCACTGACGAAATGGTTTGTATTGCCTGCAAAGACAATCCGGACACGCAGGGTGGCCTGACGCCGGAAATCTTCTCATCACTGGGACACGCTTCGGTGGGATTCGGCCGTGTCAGCCTTTTAAGTATTGAGCCATGGCTGGTTAAAGAGCGCAACATTGAACGTAAAGTCGAAGTGATCACCAACGACTTTACCTCACTGTGCACCACAGTGGTCAGCACCGGCAGACTGGCCATTATTCCCCGCCGTTTTGCTGAACTCATGGCCACTATCATGCCTATTGATATTCTATCTATGCCCTTTGATTTTCCCGATTTGCGGGAAGCGATGATGTGGCACCCGACCGTAGACAGCGACCCTATTCATCGCTGGCTGCGCACACTGATTTTAGAAGAAGCGGCCATGGTAAGTAGTTGATGTCGTGAGGTGATTAATCACCTCACATTTCTCATCCTACTTTCAGCAGCACCACTCCGGATATGATCAAAAATACGCCGATATAACGCAGCAGTGATGTAGGGTCGCCAAAGGCAAAAACGCCCACCAGAAACGTACCGGCAGCGCCAATGCCGGTCCATACAGCATAGGCTGTCCCCAGTGGAAAATCCCTTTGCGCCAGATACAGTAAGAAACCGCTGACACCCATAAATGTAATCGCCATGGCGATGCCACCCCATTTGTACTGGCCGCTTTGAGATAATTTCAGGCCCAGAGGCCAACCAATTTCGGTTAACCCTGCCAGCACCAGATAAACCCAACTCATCGTTTTCTGCCTGCGACCGCAAGACAGGGAAAGTGCAGCCGGCAGTAATTCAGGCAGTCAATAATCTTAAAAATGAAGCAAATAGACATGGTTTTTGACCATAAAACGCGGAGCGTGCCGGTAGACATCATTTCGCCAGGCGGCCGCCAGCACGGGCCCGTAGCGGAATAGTTTAGTAATGAGTTGAAAAGACGCTGGCGGAGGAATTCTGAGGATCAGATTATCCTCAACTCTTATCTTTTTCGCCCACTTCCGCCACGACCATCCAGTACAGCACCAGCATGACGACGACAAAAACAATTGTGAAAATCATACCCAATACCGTGCCTCCACCTGCATGAGCCGGCGCAGCAAGAAAGAAAGACAACAAGAGTAAATACAGTTTCATAACGTCCCCTTTGACATTGTGCGGATTTCGGGCCAGACCACGACTGGACGAAACTCTTAATTGGCAGAATCAAAAGTAAACCCGCAGAGGAACAATAAACAGGTACAGAAAGCGTACATTTTTCTATAACAGATCGTTTATTCGCTTGTTATAATCTGATGAAGCTTTGGCCGGAGTAAGCAATGGCGAAATATAAAATTTTAGCCGGGCAAATAAAAGAGCAGATCGAGCGGGGGATCTGGCTGGAACATGAAAAGCTTCCGTCGCTGCGCAAGCAGGCCCGCCAAACAGGTTACAGCCTGATGACCGTGCTCCATGCCTATCAGATGCTCGAAAGTCAGGGTTTGATCAGCTCCCATGAGCGCTCCGGCTTTACAGTTACATCAGCAGCCCGCCCGGCTGATGAGAACAAAGTACAAACAGCGGAAGCGGTCAGCATTAATGATTTTGTTTATGAAGTGCTTCAGGCATCCCGCGACCCGCATATGTTTAGCCTGGGGTTTGCTTATCCCGATCCTGCTCTGTATCCCAGACACCACCTGAATAAGTCCATCGCCGCAGCTGCACAACAAATTTCTCTGACCAGTGCAATGGACAATCTACCCCCTGGCAATCCCGAGCTCAGACAAATTATTGCAAAACGCTATGCTGCAAGGGGTATGAACATTTCCCCGGATGAAATTGTTATCACGGCAGGCGCACTCGAAGCACTCAGCCTGAGTTTGCAATCCTGTACCAGGCCGGGTGACTGGGTAGTGATTGAATCTCCTGTATTTTATGGCGCCATGCAGGCACTGGAACGGCTTGGGTTAAGGGCAATTACAGTGACAGTCTCGCCACGGAACGGGCTGGATATTAATGCACTGGAGCGGGCTTTTCAGAGTCACCCGGTGAAGGCGTGCTGGTTAATGAGCAGCTTTCAGAACCCGGTTGGCTACTCACTTGACGATGACAAAAAGCAGCAGATTGCGAGGTTACTCAAAACCTACGAGATCACCTTAATCGAAGACGATGTTTATGCTGAATTGTATGCAGGTCAAACACCACCGTTGCCCATCAAGCACTTTGTCGAAGACGGCAACAGTTTACTTTGTTCGTCTTTTTCCAAATCACTGGTAGCAGGCTACCGCATAGGCTGGGTGGCAGCCGGTCATAAGTCGCTGGACATTCAGAAACAACAGCTGATGAGTACATTGGCTACCAGTGCGCCTGTGCAGTTGTCGCTGGTTGACTATTTGTCTACCAAAAACTACGAGTCGCACTTAAAGCAACTTCGTAAGAAACTGATCACCAGGAAAAAAGCCATGCTGACCTGCCTTGAGACACTTTTGCAGGACGTTGCCACGATTCATGCGCAAGAGGGCGGATATTTTTTATGGATAGAATGTCAGCCCCATGTCAATGCGATGGAAATCTATCGTGAAGCGTTACGCCTGCACATTACGATTGCCCCCGGAAAGCTGTTCAGCCTGCATGATGAATTTAATCATTGCTTCCGGCTGAACGCCTCGTTGGAACTAAACGGGGCGCGTCGTACGTTACTTAAGAAACTGGCGAGCTATATAATTGATATCACTCAGTCAGGGAAATAGCTGCTAAGAAGCAATCTTCCTATAGGTACTTATATTCTCAGTAAAACGCCGGTAAAAGGGAACGTAAAAACCTAGCTTACAATTAACCCAAGAGGACTGAGCAGGGATTCCTGCTGCCAATCACAAATTTTCACGCCAGTTAAATCCATTCTGCGGATGTCGAGTCCATGTAAGTCCACATGCCGGAGATCACAGTTTTTCAAGCTGAACGTGCCCCAGTGGTCTGAAGAAAAATCGCCACGGCTGAGATCTGCGTCGTCCATACTCACGCCGCTGAGGTTCGCGCCGCGCCAGATGTTTTCTGATAATTCGCACTTCTCAAGCAGCTGTCCTTCGAAATCCGCATAACTCAAATTACAACCGGTTATCACTACAGAGCAAAAGAAAGACTTCGTAGTGATAAAGTTCGCAAAAGAAGCTTGTCTGAAATCAGCACCTTTTAAATCACAATCTCTGAATTCAGCACCAAATCCGTCGGCACCACGGAAACTGGCCAGTGCCAGACGACAATTACGGAAGCTGGTATCGCGAATGTCAGCAAAAGAAAAGTTGCAACCTTTTTCGCCGTCTGAAGTGGTAAAGGCACAACCTGATAATTCTGCGCCTGACAATTTTGCGCGGGTAAAGTCGCAATCGATAAACCGGCAATTTTCGAATTTTACAGCTTCGAGATCTTCATCAAAATGTTTTCCCTCAAACTGCTCGCCTTTGTAATGCATATTAAAACTCCACGAATATTTCTTTGCCAGGTAACCATGAATCCGCAACAAGCGAGAGAACAGCCCTGTTTTCAGCCAACGTCAGGCACAATCACATAGGTGAAGCGCCTGAATGTCAATACGAAGTTAGTAGCAGGCTCATTTTCAATCCATAAAAAAACCGCACCTGCTCAACTATCAGGTGCGGTTTCAACGGTTGTTACAACTTCAATCAGAAGCTATAACGGGCACTCAGTACAAAACGTCTGTCCAGTTCCTGAACAAAGAACGTGTTGTTTTGTGTACGGCCATACTGACGCTGACCTTCTTCCAGCAAGTTGATGACATCGAGGCTCATGGTGAAGTCATCTGTGAAGTCGTAACTGACGTTCAAATCTAACTGCTTGTATTCATCAATGAACAGCGGGTTACGCTGTGACGATACAGAACGGTTAACTTCTGCCAGGAACGCGTCACGCCAGTTGTAAGCGATACGGGTAGACAGGCCATTCTTCTCGTAAATTAATACGAGGTTAGCACTGTCACTTAAGCCTTCCAGAGCGAACTGCTCGATAGCTGGGCTCGCACCTACATCGTAACCGATATCACCGTCTACGATGGTGAAGTTAGCCTGGTAACCGAAGCCACTGTCGCCAAAGAAATGCTGCCATGCGAACTCGTAACCTGAGATACGTGCACTCTGGTTGTTCACAGGTTGAGTCACCTCAAACTGCATTTCCGGGTCTCCGGCTTGCGGCTCAACGTTGTTATTGGCAAATACTGCATCAGCGAATGCCTGACCTTCTTCGAACTCATCAGCACCACCAGGGAAATTATCCGGGTTGGTTAACAGAGCTGTCATGGTAAAGAAGTTACGCTCTGTCACCTCTACACCACGGGCTTCCAGTTCAGCAATCGCTTCAGCAGATACCGTACCGGCAGCACCTGATGTAGGGTCAAGCAGACCGAACAGACCTTGAGAAACCTGCTGTGTACCTACGAAGTTGTCTACGTCTTTTCGGTAGTAACCCACAGACACCATAGACGCATCACCGTAGTAATACTCTAATGACAGGTCGAAGTTATTTGATTCCAGCGGATCCAGCGCGGCGTTACCACGGCTACCGGAACCCTGGCCACCTAAATAGGTAGGACGACCCGGCGCCCCCACTGTGGTAGCAGTGTACATCTGGTTGTAGGCCGGACGGGCCAGCGTCATGCTGTAAGAAGCACGGGCTTTTAAATCGTCAGTCAGGTTGATCGAGAAGTCAATATTCGGCAGGAACGCTTCATAAGAGTGTTTCTGCGACAGTGCCTGTGTTTCGTCACCCAGTACAGTACGGAAGTCGTTGTCTGATACCCAGTTGATTTGCAGTGGGACGGTTTGTAAAGAAATCGACTCGACGTCTGTTTTTTCATAGCGTGCACCGACTACCAGGTTAGTCTCGAAACCACCCAGTTCGCCGTCCATTGACGCCATACCGTATAAAGACAGAATGTCTTCTTTCACTGTGTTATCAGCTGAAGAAATCGCATTGAACGTATCCAGAGTGTAACCGTACATAGGCGCGATGCTGTTAACCAGCTCTACTGCATTACCCTTGAACGACACGCTACCCAACGGAATAGTTGATGAGCCGGCCGGAACAGCCATGGCGTCAGCACCAGCTACGCCAGTGATATTCGTATCTTCAAACGCACAGGCAGTACAAGTGACTTCCAGCAGACCTTCCGGAATATTACCTACATCAGCGACACCCCAGCCACCAAGCTGCGCTTCGGATTCGAAACGGTTCTGGTTCATCTCGGTTGAAATATAGCCAACACCAAAGTCGATTTTCACGTCTGCGCCCTGATCCCAGGTACCGTCAAAACGGACCTGATCAACAGTTTGCTTCTGATTGGATTCAATGGCGCGTGCAACCTGAGGGCCTACATCCGGCATATCGAAAATACCGTTATCGTTACCCTTAATGGAGTCGTCTACCACGATACTCACTTGCGGGAACCCTGAAGACATGTCAACTGTCTGCCAGCCTGCAGTTGCACCGGCAACGTTCATTCGCACAACGTTTTTACCGGAAGGGCCGTCACCACCACTTTTTGCTTCTGATGACGCAACGTCAAAGCGCAGGTTTAGTTCATCAGACACCCACCAGTTCGCATTTAAGCCGAAGGAGTGCAATTCATCTTTCGCGGCCAGCGCCAGGTTCTGGAAGAAAAAGTCTTTACCACCGTCGATGTCTTCGCTGAAACGGATAGGTGTGGCAACAACAGGGTTACCATCGAACTCCATATCAGTGAACTGACGGGCAAACCAGACACCGTCCGTGATAGACGTGGCCTCCATGGTGTTACTTGCGTACGTCGCATCAGCAGTAATGGTTAACGTATCTGACGGTGCATATTGCAACGTAACCATACCGTTTAAACGCTCACGGTTGTTTTCGTTAACACCGTAACCTACGTTAGTTGGCATCGCTACCAGCTGACCTTCTTCCGGTGGATTGGTCACATTCGCACCATCGACCAGACCAAAGGTACCCGGTGAAGTGGAATCCCAGTTAAACAGCTGATACTGAGACACGTTCATCACGCGGCTACCGGAATTACGTTCCTGATAAGAACCAAATACTGCTACACCCAGGGTATTGTCGTCGTTAGACCAGTTACCCATACCACTCAGTTCCGGCGTTACGCCATCACCACTTTCGTCTTTCATTGCCTTAGCACCGAAAGACATGCGGTTTTCACCCTGAGACAGTGGTTTAATGGTGTTAATGTTAATTGTTGCACCGATACCACCTGACGGTACTGCTGCACGGCCGGTTTTGTATACTTCAATACCGCTTACACCTTCAGAGGCAAGGTTAGAGAAGTCGAATGAACGGGTAGAGCCGGAGGCCCCCTGGTCATCTGAGTTACCGGTAATTGATGCTACGTTTGCAGCCGGCATCTGACGGCCGTTTAACGTGATTAAGTTGAAGTTACCACCAAAACCACGCACGGTAACTTCAGAACCTTCACCGTTTACACGGTTAATTGATACACCGGTAATCCGTTGAAGTGATTCTGCCAGGTTAGTATCAGGGAATTTACCCATGTCTTCTGCCGAAATGGCATCAACAACACCTGATGACTGACGCTTCACGTTCATAGATTGAGACAGTGATCCCCTAACACCACGGACTTCAATCTGTTCCATTTCTTCAGGCGCTTGCTGAGCAAAGGCCTGAGACGCAACCACAACGCTTAGAGTACCTGCCACCGCGCATGACAGTTTTGATTTTTTAAACATTATTTGGTTTCCAATTGAGTTTTTGTGACACAAATGAAATGCATGTCCCTTACTGAGCGCCCGTGATATCGATGTCATTATGGTTTCACGCTTTGGCTCTCAGACCCCATCACACATTTCGCGTATCGGGCTATTTCTCTCTTCATCGCCCTTTTTGTTGCATTAAACGACTGAAAGGTTAATTTAATGTAACAGGTAGGTTATATATTAAACATGCGTTTGATTGCAAGCATTTTGTAAAGGCGCTTAACAAATGATATCGATAGCCAATTTTATTTTTAGGGAGAAAAAGCCGGAAGGAGATATGGCGGACAACATGTCCGCCAGGAATGAGAATTGATTGAGTTAATGGTTTCGAAATTACGAGGATACAGTCAGTTTGATGATACCTTCGTATTTACCTGGCTTGACTGGCGTAACTTTTCCGTCAACAGTCATTGATAACTTACCGTTTTTAGCTTTCATTTCCGCGCCTTCTGCAATAGTCAGGGAGGTGATAATACTCTCCCCTGTTACCAGCCAAACTCCCGTGTCTTCAAGCACAACTTCGATATCGTTGACACCATTGAAAAAAGGCTTGTTTTTAACATGTCCGAGATAATAGTACTCAGCATCAGTGAATTGAGTGTTCTGGTCCCCATGTTCATCGATATGAATAGCGCTCGTACTACTGATAGCACCAATGATGATGGACCTGTTACCCATAGTAACTGTGAGTTTATCGCCCGGTTGGTTTCCAAAATAACCTGTCGCGTTGTAAAGGTCACCTTCAAGCTTAATGCCTTCTGCTTTTAACGTCACATTGGCGCGTTTTTCATCAGTCACAGACTCAAGTGAATAGTCGATACCGGGATAGCCAGCTTTCTCGGTGAACGTAGTATTAAAGTGAAGTGCAACCTGAGACTCAGGATCGATACCCACCAGCATGTCATCGTTGTCCATCATTTGAAGTAATACCCCGTTCCCCGGAGTGAGTTCAGACCGATCTTTTACTGTTATATCAACATTACCGTCTTTAAGCAGGAAGGTACTTTTGCCGGTCTTCACTTCTGTACCTTCGGCTATCACCAATTTGCCATCGCCATGAGACATCCAGCCAAAATTGTCTGAATAGATGTAAGACTTTTTACCTTTCCCGGTGATCTTTGAAAACGCGGGCGTTTCATCAATCTGAATATCAAATACCTGTTGTTCGTTGCCGAAAAAATCAATGAATGTTTCACCCGTTGGAATTTGTAAACGGGGATAGATATTTAATGGCTCGTCAAACGTCGAGTCACCGTAGTAAGCCTCACCTTCCCGCACAATTCCACCGTAGGTACCGGCGTGAATGGTTACACCGTAATAGAAGTGCTCAGATCCCAGAATATAACTGCCATAACCGCTGCCATAACGGGTACTAAAGAGGTCTTTTTCACCATTTAATGTCAATGAGGAATCTACAATAGTCATCAACATTGCAGCGCCCATATCAGTAGACAACACCCCCCAGTTTGCAGCTTCAGCTTCACTACGCACCATGGTAAACGTCGTACGGTTTCCCATCATGTTAGTGCCACGTGCGCTACCTTTGATACCCAACACCCAGGGAGGAGCAAGCATCGCAGAGAAGTCAGCCGAGTTAGGGTACCCTTCATAAAGTTCCCCACCATCTACTTTGAATGTTGAGTCTGTGATCAATAAGTCTGCATCTTCATATGCATACAGGGCCAGACGTGCCACACCCGACACATCAATGTTGCTGTTTGAGATAGCCAACCGGGCGCCGTTATAAGCTGCAAATGCTGCACCATAGCCGGAAAAATCGCTGTTATCACTGCCATCGGCATCAGAGCGGAAATCAACGTTTGCACCGTCAACACGATAACTCACGTTGCCATCGACCATCACACCATTGAAATTTCCGCTATCAGATACCAATGTGATGTCTTTCGCCTCCGACGCAGAATATTCGCCGCCCTGAATGGCTTGAATGACTGAACGTTTTTCATCAATCCCTTTCCCGGTAATTAGCAAAGCTGTGCGAAAATTGTCGACTCCACGGTCATTTTTACCTGTAGGGCTTTGGTAGAACTTATCAGTAATGACCAGTTCCACATTATTATATTTACCCGGCAACATGGCGGTTTCCTTGCCGTCAACCAACATCGTAACGGATTTGCCAGGTCGCTGAATAGCCGCGCCTTTTTCCAGAATGAGTGTGTTAACGCGAGTATCCTGGAAAATCTTCCACGGCTCGCCGGCCTTCACGTGCTGCTCATTTACTGAAACATCGAAAGCGTGTGTCGCTCCCGCGAAAGCAATAAGGGTCGCTAAACAGGTTTTTCTAAAAACTGAAGGTAGAGTCATACATATTTCCTGATAAATTAAATAGTTTCGATTATGAGATTGCCGCCAGAGGGCTGATTGATTTTCCCGGGCTTCAGATGAGATGAAAGAATAGTTACCGTTACTCCCGGGTTGGTTTGTATTTGCTTGAGGCCCATTGCATTGTCCAGCTCAATAACGCTGTTACCTGTTGCATGCCAGGCGCTCGTTTCATCAATGCTCAATGTCACATTGGATAACGCACCATTTAGTACCGATCGTTTATTCAATGAAACTACGAGTCCTCTTTCGCTGTCCTGATTGACGACATCACCCGATAGCTTGCTGTTTTCAATCGACAGAGCTGTTCCGGGTACGCGGGCTCCGTTTACCTGGGTACGGAATTTGTCCTCATTGACTTCGGCCAACAAAAGCACACCAGATTCAGACACAATAGAGGTGTTTTTTAAGGTGATGACTGCGTTCGCGCTTTTCACCCAAAATGCAGCATCTTCTGCATTGTGTTTCCCGCCATCAACAACTAACCGCCCTTTTTCCTGCGGATTGCCCATGACTGAGTGAATCATGACTACGTTGCGACCCGAGCTGGATTCGCTATTAAAAAAGGCCATTTCAGCCTCTCCCGCAATCACGCCAGCGTACGTTGCCACATCAAATACAGTACGGTTTGCCACCACTTTTGCACCAAAATCTGCATAGGCGCCATATCCGCTATTATTAACAGTGACCTGACTGTCGTTCACTTCAAGGTAAGCTTCTCCGCCAGCGGCATCCGTAGACAATGCACCCCACCCATCAGCAATGAATTCACAGTTGTAGAAATAGCTCCGGGCATTACTCATGGTAAGCAATGTTCTGGCGGTACCGGTAATACCCAGCGGGGCCGGAGGCTCTTTCATACCGGGACCAATGACCGGCACGTAATCTTCAGGCAGCTGTCCGCCATGAGAAACGAACTTACTATTAAACCCTTTAAGCGTTGCACGCTCCGCAGCCACAAGTGCACTGGATACCACACCCGACGTTATAATTTCACTGTCATACACATAAGCCACGCCACCGGTAACAAGTAAGCCCGCCCCTTTGCCCAGAAAGTCGTTGCTGCCGTCTCCACTCAGGTTGACAGATGTATCGCTGATTTTGACTAATGCGCCCGGTTCCTCAATGATGATGGCATTGAAGTCATCTTCATGTGATTTTAGCGTTAGTCTATTGATTGCAGATTTGCCTACTTCACCGCTAACAGTTACTTCTGCAGTTTCGCTTCTTTGAACCGCTTCACCTGCGATTGTTATATAGCTTTTATACTGCGTGTCTTGAATACGCGGCATGGCCGGTGGAGGGCCAGGAGGCCCGTTTGGCACCTGTTGCGCCAGGGCACTTCCTATCATCACGACGCCTGCCAGCAGCGCGAAAACGCTACTGGCAGATTGTTTGAGCTTACTACCCGTTAAAGTATTCATCTTCGTTCCTGAAAAATTTAAAAGCGATAGTTTAGTGACACACCAGTAGTTCTTGGTGCTCCGCCGACCACATACCCTGTGAAGAAACCAGTCTTGACAGCTTCATCAGTAAAGTTTTTCACATAGCCTGAAACACTTAATTTATCTTGTGCATCATGCCAGGTTACGGTTATATCTCCTGTGAAGTAATCACCTTGCAAGGCAATATCCTGATTGCTTGGAGCAACGTATTGCTCAGTGACGTACCTCATTTCGATTCTGGGGATCAACAGCCAGCCACCGTTACCTTCATAAATGTATTCGTAACCTGCTTTGATAGTCAGATCCGGTGAATGTGGTAGCCGTTCCCCCTTAAAGTTAATCGCATTGGCCCCTAACCCGTCACATTCTGCGTCTGCCGCGCCGGTGTACCCGCTTGGATTAAGACAAAGGTCTGACTCAATTTCAGAGTTTAAGTAAGCGAGAGAGAAGTTGATTCGGTGGGCGTCAGAGGGAATTGCCAACATTTCCAGTTCAGCTCCCCAGTTCACCGCGTCAGCATTGTAGAAACTTAGATTAGGTCCCGTGGCTGTGATAAAGAAATCAACGATTTGAAAATCGGAATAATCGTAATAGAACGAACTGGCATTAAGCTGTAATGCACCATCCCATAATCTGGATTTGATACCTGCCTCATAGGATAAAAGCTCCTCGGGGATGATGGTATTACCGTCAAACGGATTTACGCCACCGGGACGGAAACCGGTTGCAGCCTGTACATAGACCAGTGCATTATCAGAAAGGTCATGCTCAAGTCCCAGCTTCCAGTCGAAAAAGTTATCGTCCCTCGTACCTGCGTACCCATAAATTGGAGCTGGCGCAGTTCCTTCTGATTCTCTCTCGTCCCAGGTATAGCGCGCACCTGCAGTTATCCTCCAGTCTTCTGCGACAGGGAAGGTTACCTGACCAAACAACGCATCGGAATCACCACTGGTAAAACTTGAATCTTCAACACCACTGGTTGTACCGTCTGCATATAATTCCTCGGCGACCAGGCTCTGCTCATAATCGTAATGGAAAAAACCCACAATCCATTCAATGTCTTCGCCAGGAAGACTGCCATAGCGCACCTCCAGAGCATTTTGTTCTACATTTTTAGGATCGTAACCGGCAGTCCCCCTCCCGGCAAAAATTGCCTCATTCGTACCATCTCCAGTCTGATATGAAGGCAGAATAGTGAGTTGTCCGGGCCCCACATTCCATTGCAACTTGGCATAATACTTATCCGACGTATAATCCTGCCCATCACCAATTCCCGAATCATCAGTGGTGTAGTAGTCACCACTCTCCCAGTAGGCACTTTCAGTGGCACCCGCTCCCATGCCATCCAGATGGATCCGGTCATACCCCAACAATAAACTAAAATCGTCACTGGGCTGATATAGCGCCTTGATACGCTGACCATCACCTTCTAAATCGTTATGCCCGTTTGATAAAAAACCATCTCTTTTTACGATTGTACCCGCCACGCGCACCGCAAAGTCCTCAGACACCGGTATATTGACGGCCCCCTCTCCCCGGCGAAAATTGTAATCGCCGGCGCTTACTCCAACATGGCCACCAAACTCTCCCAATACCGGAGAGTGTGATATAAAGTTAATCACCCCGGCTGTAGCGTTTCTTCCATAAAGTGTCCCCTGGGGGCCGCGCATGACTTCGACTCGTTCTAAATCATAAAACCCTAGCTGACCAGCTTCCGCACGAATGGAGTACACCTCATCGTAATTGGTAGATACCGAACTTTCGCCAACACCCGGGGGTAAATCGGAGCCCAGGCCGCGAATAGCAAACACTTTACCTCTGGCTGCTCCCTGCACTTCGACCCCTGCTACATTGGCAAGCACGTCATCTGCTGACACGCGGGCAGCCTGAGCCAGACGCTCGCCATCCACTACAGAAATAGCAGCAGGGACTTTTTGCAGAGGTTTGTTCGTTTTCGAAGATGTAACCATAATTATTTCGAGGTCTTCTTTTTGTTCTGCAGATTCTTGCGCTGTGGCGGTTGCACAAGTTGCAGATAAAACCGAAATAGCTACAGCACTCAGAAAGAAGCGATATTGCTGTTTTTTCATCTCAGACGTTCCTTTATTTATTCGAAGATCACTGACGCAGAATGATTAAAATTAAACCACTGCACATATGTATTTTTTTATTTAATTATTTGTTAATAACCGCATTTTTATTTTGCTAAATTGAAACGAAATTTAGAATTCGAATTAACAAATAGAGAGATTTTGCGGAACGAATAAAGGGGATTGATAAAATAGAAATAAAAAAGGGCGACCTTTTATTGAGATCGCCCAAGGTAAAGTTAATTTTACTTGCTAGTGAGGAGAACCCAGTGACCGTGTTTTCCCATCAGATGTATATGTAAAATCCAAATAAGATACCGTTAGCTTTTTAATTTTCCCGAGATGATTAATTTTATAAATAATGGACCCGTAGTAATCAAAGGCATCACCTTTTTTAATCTTACCGAACGGTGAATTTTCATCATCCCGGATAACGGTAAAATGAGCATGCAGATCAACAGCAAGGGTATCGCCGTCAAAAACAAATTCATTCACAGTTAAGTCTTCTTTCATCAATGACCAAAGGCCGTGATAGTGTTTTTTTACCGCGGGTATACCTTCTAATACCAGGCCTCCATTTATATACACAATATCATCAGAAAAATAAGCTTCGAATGCCTGAGGGTTTTTCTCATTGAACAGTTTTATGTAATGCATATAACTGGCTTTGTTTCTTATACCGAACGTAGGTAAATCTTCGTCATTAATCGTTTCCATAGCACTGGCAGAAACAGGAAACATTGAGAATACTGCAAGAAAAAATACTACTTTAATTTTATTAAACATTATTACTTCCTTTATATTATCGAGTCTGATCACGCGCCATTTTTAATGACAGAGTTAATACCACTATTATTTTTTGGTAGCGTTACTATAGAGATAACAAACATGGCCAGCGCTACACCGGCAAAAACTCTAAAGCTTTCAAGGTGACTACCATTTGCCAGGTTCGCGAGCACCCAGGCAAAAACGAGCGTTGTTACGAACTGGCCGGTGGCAAACGTGGATTGCCAAATACCAGCGCCCCGCGCCCGAACAGCATGACTCAGCGGTTTAACGGCCCAGGTAAGCATGGTGGGAAGCAGCATGCCGGCGCCAAACTGGTTCAGGAACCCGGCAGCTACGAAAATTTTGTAGTCAGGTGCACTGGCCATCGAGAAGAAACCCAGCGCCAGAATGCCAAATTCGAGTGCGATAAGATTTTTAAGACCCAGCCACTGATGTATGTAACGATATGCAATTGCTCCCATAGGCACGCCGATACTGGCGAATGACAGTAACCACCCGGTGATAGCTGAATTGTCTATATCGAACTCACCCAGAGCTGCAGCCATTTGAAATTGAAGCAGGTAAAAAAGAATACCGCCGATTAAAGTAAAACCGCACACTGTGCCCATGTGCCCCCAAGGAAACCTATTTACATGCTTAGTAACGCGGGCTTCAGATTGGACTTCCTCATCTGACTGAGAGCCAGTTTCCCACGTAAACAAAATAGTCATTACCGCTAATGGCAAGCTAAGCGCGTACAGTGCGAAAGGCCCTTTCCAACCATAGGTGGCACCAAGATATCCTGCGAGAGGAAACAGACACATAGCAGTGAGAGAGGCAACGGCAGCCTGACTTCCTAACCATTTATTCCTGTCATCGCCCTTGAAATAGTCCCCGATTAACGTTGTGGAACACGTCATCAAAAAGGCTTCACAGACTCCAACCAGTAACCTGGAGCCAAAAACCATCCAGTAACTATCAAGAAATAAGGGAGATACGCCACAAACCGCGTAAACAAACATACTCGCAATCAGCAATTGACGGCGTCCGACTTTATCAGCGATATAACCGGCCAGAGGAGCACCGAGTGCGATGCACAACGCTGGCAGAGAAAGAAGTAGAGGTACCCAATAGTTTGCATTTTCAATATGCCCAAATGCCTGCATGAGCTGCGGCACAATAGGAGCGAGAAGCACGGAACCCATGGTACTGAGGGTAATAGGTAATATTAGCACGATGCCCTGAAGGGTACCGGCTCTGCGATCTTTAATCATGGATTTGCCTTTTGTAGCTTTAAGTTATTAATTACCAGCCAGTCGGAAAAATGCGCGACAGTATTCTGCTATAGCATTTGAGCAGGCGAACTATTCAGGACAAGACTAACTGCAGTATCAGTGTGCCGACAAATTCGCCTTACGAATAAGGTTCATATAAATAACAAATTGATAACAAATAAAACCGAAAGAACAGAATATTTACAATACTGATAATGTCATTCCGAACAATCGATAGGGTCTTAATTGTGTTTGTAAGATTCGATGAGTAATCATAGTGCAGATAACTACTGACTAATTAGCCACGACACGCACAAATCGCTGTCGATACAGGAGCACGACATGTTTGAACCGTTCAAAGGAAATTACGTCTGGAATCTTCAGGTTAATCTCGCCCTTGCATGCGGAGGGAATCACGGCGAAGTAGATGCCGCCTGTCGCCCTATTTTTGAGGCCGCCGCCAACGGTGAAGATGCGGGTACAGAGTTACTTTTTGACAGCTGGATTGCCGTCGCAAAGCAAGTAGAAGAGAACGCCCGCAAAGATGAAGAACAAGGCTATTTTTTGTCTGCCGGAACAAAGTACGCCCGTGCATCCGGTTACTATCTGTCTGCCGAACGCATGCAATCCAGAGATTATGCTCCGCGTTGGGAAGCCTACGACAAAGGCCTGGCGCTGTACCGTAAGCACGTAGAGTGCAGCGGTTTGCATGTGGATTTTTTGGATATTCCTTATGAAGGCACGTCTTACCCCGCTATTTTCGTTCACGATGGCAGCGGCATTAAGCGCCCGGCGCTGGTTTCGGTAAATGGCCTGGACTCAATGAAAGAACAGGTGAACATGGCCGGTCATGGTAAATCTAACCTGGACCGGGGCATGTACACTTTGTTTGTCGATCAACCAGGTACCGGTGAAGCACTGCGTAAACGTGGCCTGACTGCAGTGTACGATACAGAAAAATGGGCAACACCGGCATTCGACTATCTGGCATCCCGTGATGATGTGGATGAGAATCGAATAGGTATTTTTGGCCTTTCTCTGGGTGGCTATTATGCGCCACGCGCGGCTGCGAACGAACCCCGATTTGCACTGTGCGCAGTAATGGGCGCTAACCATGTTTGGGGCCAGAGACAAAAAGAGCGTATGGAGCGTGAAGGCGAGAATCCGGTGCCACACTACTGGGATCATGTACTGTGGGTATGGGGGAAGGAAAACCTTGATGACTTTATGGCCTATATGCCAAAAGTCACTTTGGATGGCCAGATCGAAAAAATGAAAATGCCGTTTCTTATTACGCATGGTGAAGGTGATCGCCAGATACCAGTAAGCAACGCTTATCGATCCTACGAGCAGGCAGTATATTCAGTTAACCGTCATCTGCGAATATTCACCACCAAAGACTTTGAAATAGAACACTGTGGCGCAGACAACGGCACCGGTATGCGGGATTATGTTGCCGACTGGTGCGCAGCGGAATTTGAGAAAATGAAGTAACTTCTTTTAAACTGAGCATCAAAAAGCACACTGGAATCCTCGCCGGTGTGCGCGTTCTATCTGTCTCACCAATTGTTTATTTCCTGTATCTGAGTTGTAAATAACCTTCATCCAATCAAGCAATTTCAAACCTGCCGCCCATCTCTCTACACTGCTTTTAAGTTTAAGAAATAATGGATTTACCATGAATATAGTTGGTTTAGACGAACTGGTATTCGGTGTTGACGACGTACAGGCCTGTTGCCAGTACCTCACCGATTACGGCCTTGTTCCTGTGGGTGTATCTGATAAGGGTGGCCGCTTCGAAGGACAGGATGGCACCGCTGTTATCATCAGGCACAAAGATAATGAAAATTTGCCTGCCCCCTTACCTACTGCATCAATGCTGAGACAAACCGTGTATGGCGTAGATAACCAGGCCACACTGGATGCTATCAAAGCGGAACTGAGCACTGACCGTGAAGTGATCACCGGTGAAGACGGTAGCCTGTCTACCGTGGACAACAGCGGTTTTGCACTGAAGTTTCAAATCACTTGCCGTAAAGCGTTTACCGGTAAAAATGAGCAGATCAATTCTCCGGGTTTTGCACCACAGCGTCCGGTTAATGAACCCGGCGCAGATGACAGCTACGACATCATTCCTGCCAGCTTGTCCCACGTCGTTTATTTCGTTCCGAATATTAAAGAGGCAGAGTCTTTTTACATCGACAGGCTCGGTTTCCGGGTTGCCGATCGTTTCACCCGGTTAGGGCCGTTTCTGCGCCCGCAGGGCACCCTTGACCACCACTCACTGTTTCTCATCGATACCCCGCCACATATGCAGGGTTGTGAGCATTTCACTTTCCACCTGGCCGGGCCTAACGAGCTGCTTCTGGCGGGCAAACGTTTTCAGGATAAAGGTTACGAAACCTTCTGGGGTCCGGGCCGGCATATCTTCGGTTCAAACTACTTCTGGTACTTCAACAGCCCCATGGGTGTGCACGTTGAATACGATGCAGACATGGATCTGCATGATGACAGCTGGACACCACGGGAAGCCATGGCCAGCGCAGATGCCTCGCAAATTTTCAATTTCACCCTGGTGAAAAAATGGATGCCCGGTGGCGATCCGCACTGATGGCATCACCCTGTGTGCGCTGGACGATATTCCGCTGAATACCAGTAAAGGCTTCAGCACCGGCGCACAGCAGGCAGCGTCTATTTTTGTTGTGAGAACCGGCCATAGCAGTATTGCTGCTTTTCGTAACAGTTGTCCGCACAAGGGCTACGAACATGCATCCATGGCCTGGAAAAAAGATGCTTTTCTGGACGGGTCTGGCCAGTTCATTAAATGCGGTTCACATGGCGCACTGTTCGAACGCAACACCGGTTTATGTATTTCCGGCCCCTGTAAAGGGAGTCACTTAACGCCGGTAAAGGTAGAAATAAACAGTCACGGGGATCTGGTCTGGTACCCGGACTCAGAAACAAAAAGAGCATGAACATGACATCATCAGTAAATAAAGTGCTAATTGTCGGTGGCGGCTTCACCGGCATGTCTACAGCCATCCTGCTAAGTAAACAGGGAATAGAAGTACACCTTGTTGAGCTGGATGAAAAATGGAAAACAGACGGTGCCGGTATCACCGTAAGCGGTCCGTCGCTGCGAGCCATAGAGCAGATTGGCCTGATTGACGAATTCCGCCGCCACGGTGCTATTTGCCAGAACGTCGACATGCTCACTGCAGACGGTACATTCCTGCGTCAAATTGTTACCCCTGCGGTGCCCGGCTCAAGTATTACCGGAGGCGGTGGCATCATGCGCCCGGTACTTGCCGGTATTCTGGCTGAAAAAGTGCAGCAAAGCGGCGTGCATGTACACCTTGGCTGCACCTACGAAACACTGACAGAGCAGGAAGACGGCATTAAAGCCATGCTGACAGATGGCTCTGAGCATGTGTTTGACATGGTACTGGCCGCAGATGGCGTATTTTCTAAAACACGAGAGCAGTACTTTAAAGGTGCACCCGTGCCTCAGTATACCGGTCAGGTGGTGTGGCGCGCGGTGGTGGAACGTCACGGTCTGGAACGTCCGGCATTGTTTTACGGCAGCAATGGTAAACTCGGTTTTACCCCGGTGTCATCCACCCACATGTACCTGAACTACACCGAACAACGGCCACAAAAGTCCCGCATCGCTGATGACGAACTGCTGCCTTACCTGCAGAACCTGATTGCGCCTTTTACTGCACCGGTGATTGAAGCTGTGAAAGCAGAACTCTCTGAGTCATCCAGTATTCTGGCACGCCCGCTGGAAGGGATGATCATGCCCCGTTCCTGGTTTAAAGGCCGGATATTGCTGATGGGGGATGCAGTTCATGCCACAACACCCCATCTCGCCTCGGGTGCAGGTATGGGCCATGAAGATGCTGTGGTTATAGCCGATGAAATTGCATCAGGTGGCACGGTAGAAGAGATCTTCACCCGCTTCGAGAATCGCCGCTGGCCCCGATGCAGCATGATTGTGACTAACTCAAAGCGCTTAGGTGAAATTGAGCAAACCGGCGGTTCAAAAGTAGAGCATATTCAGGTTATGGCGTTGACCATGAGCGCATTAATGGCGCCCATTTAACACCTGCTTATCAGTAATACGAAAGCCTTAAGTAAAATAATGTTTTCTTTGTTGTAATCATATAGTTAAAAAATGATACTAGTGCTTTAGGGCTTTCATGCAGGTTTTCTCATGCGTTTAAACAGACTCGACCTCAATTTACTGGTGGCACTGGATGCCTTGCTGACCGAACGAAGTATTACGCTGGCGGCTGAACGTATTTGTTTAAGTCAGCCTGCCACCAGTGGTGCACTGGCGCGGTTGCGGGAGTTTTTCAATGACGATTTACTGGTACGGGTGGGTGCAAAAATGCAACCGACGCCATTAGGTGAGAGCCTCGCAGAGCCAGTTCACAATATCCTTTTACAAATTCAAGCCACCGTCGATCGCGGTGTAACCTTTGATCCGTACACCTGTAACAGAAAATTCAAATTTATCGCTGGCGACTACAGTAGTACGGTATTGCTTACCGCGGTAGCTAAGCAGATTAATTCACTTGCCCCGGGGATTCAGTTTGAATTTTTTATTCCGAGCAATAAGCCTGCAGAAGTATTAGACCGGGCAGAAGTAGACTTCATGATAATGCCGATGTCGATAAAGGTTGATCATCATCCATGTGAGGAATTATTTTCTGAAAAATTTGTATGTATTGCATGTGAACAGAACGATGCAGTTCATGAAAATATAACACTGGACGATTTTTTGAACCTTGGCCACGTCACTGTAAAATTTGGTACGAGTCGCGTAACCAGTCAGGATCAAGTACTCATGAGGGATAAGTGGGGAAAAGAGCCAAAAGTAGAAATTATCACATCGACTTTTAATGCAATTCCTCAATTTTTACCCGGCACAGCACGCGTGGCAACTGTTTATCAACATCTTGCTGAGCACTGGCAGGCACTCATCCCCATCAAAACCGTTCCGCTTCCGGAGCCTTTACCTGAGATATCGTGGGCATTGCAATGGCATAAATACCGGGACCAGGATCCGGCGCTAATCTGGTTAAGAGAACAGATAATAGCTACTGCCCGTAAGACCTTTGCCTGACACCACTGCCGGATTATTGGCAAAACAAATAGTCCGGCTTTACCGAATCAAATATTCCGCCTCAGGTGTGCCTGTTACACTTTATTCACAATTTTTTGTGGAGAAAGAAAATGCCGGGACATCAAAACAGAATTGCAGTTATTACGGGCGCCGCCGGTGCGTTAGGACGGGAATTCGCTCTGGCTCTGGCATCACGGGGATGCGATATCGCTATAGCGGACATTCAGGATGCCTCCGCCGTGGTGGCAGAAATTCGTGCCACCGGTCAGCGGGCTTACAGTGAAATTGTTGACTTGTCAGACGCAGAACGGGTTTCGCAGTTTGCTGATAACGTACTCAGTGAATTCGGTCAGGTAGACATTCTTGTTAATAACGCGGCTTTTATGCCGGTAATACCGCTGGCTGAACTTGATTTAGCAACGTTCAGAAAATTTGAAGCCATTAATGTTGAAGCGGCATTCATTCTGGGCAAAACCTTCGGCATGGGTATGGCAGAAAGGGGTTACGGACGCATCGTTCAAATCGCTTCCAGCACCACCGGCACGGCTATGCCCGGGTTTTCAGCTTACGTGACAACCAAAATGGCGGGGATCGGTCTGACCCGCGCACTGGCAGCGGAATTCAGTTCCTCAGGGATCAGAGTCAATGCCCTTTCGCCCGGACTTACCCGTACGCCGGAATCAGCGAAAAACCTGCCCCCGCAGTTATTCGATAACGTGAAAAATAACCTGCAACTGATTAAACAAACCGAAGAGCCTCAGGATTTAACCGGCGCACTGTTGTTCCTGACATCCGAAGAATGCGGCTTTGTTACCGGACAAACGATTAACTGCGATGGCGGTGTTAACTTTTAAGGAGAATGCGATGAAACTGGCAACACTGAAAAACGGCACCCGCGACGGAACCCTTGTAGTGGTATCCCGTGATTTAACCCGGACAGCAGACGTTTCCCATATTGCTAAAACCATGCAACTGGCACTGGAAAACTGGGATGCGGTGCTTGCTGATCTCACCGCCGTTTACGACAAGCTCAACGATAATGCGGTTTCAGACGCATTCACGTTTAACCCTCAGGATGCTATGGCTCCCCTGCCCCGCTGCCACCAGTTCATTGATGCTTCGGCATTTCTAAACCATGGCAACATTATGGAAAAGGCCTTTGATCTGGATGTGAAGAAAGATCCGAACATCCCTATTCTTATTCAGCGTCAGAGCGATGACTTTATGGGCCCCTGTGAAGATTATGCTTTCCCTTCTGAAGAAGATAACGCCGATTTTGAAGGGGAATTTGCGGTGATTACCGGCGATATTCCTATGGGGGCGTCCGCCTCTGAAGCGCTGGATAGGGTAAAACTGGTCACCATTTTAAATGACATGAGCATGCGTAAGCATCTTTTCCGTGAATTACAAATGGGCTTCGGCTTTATATTGGCAAAGCCGGCGACGGTGTTTGCACCGGTGGCGGTTACCCCGGATGAACTGGGTGATGACTGGAAAGAAGGACGTGTGCACCTGAACATGGAAGTGAGACGCAACGGGGAATGGTTTGGTCACCCTAATGGCGGCGAAATGGACTTTTCTTTCGGGCAAATCCTTCAGCACATCACGTACAACCGCAACATCAAAGCCGGTATGATTTTAGGTTCGGGAACGGTATCCAGTAAAGACTGGAAAGAAACAGGATCGGCCTGTCTGGCAGAGCGTCGTGCACTGGACATACTGGAATTTGGTGAAGTGAAAACCGATTTTCTAAAATACGGTGAATCCCTCAGCTTCGACGTGAAAGATCACCTGGGTCAGAGCGTATTCGGCAAAATTGACCACACCATGGTAAAACCATGACCGCTAATGTCCCTTCCCTGTTCAGCGTTGAGAACAAACGCGTGGTGGTGACAGGTGCACTGGGCGGGATTGGCAGTGCCGTTGCCCGCCTTTTTCTTGAGGCTGGTGCAAAGCTTATTCTGGCCGACCGTGAGCACAGTTTCCCGGACACGCCGCCCGGCACAGTGTATATTCCTGCGGATTTCAGTGCTGAAGGCGGTGCTAATTCACTCATTCAGCATATTCAGAATGCGCCTGTAGATATTGTTATTCACACTGCCGGCATAGAAGGTCATGTGGGAAGCATGGACGACTGCGCTGAGGCCGACTGGTTGCGCACCATGAGAATTAATCTGCTGTCAGCCCAGTTGCTGTCTGCTGCCGCTGTAAAAGGTATGCAGCAACGGGGGGGCGGCCGGCTGATCTACGTGGGCAGTATTGCAGGCAAACGGGGTACATCGGCCTTGGGGCTGTATTCGGTCACAAAGGCCGGGCTGTCTCAACTTGCCCGCAACTACGCAGTACAACAAGGTAAATATGGCATTACTGCCAATTGTATTTGCCCTGGCCTGATAGATACGCCGTTATCAAAACATCTGCAGGCCGACGCGGCGTTTATGACCAAACGTATGCAGCAAACACCCCTTAAGCGCCTTGGCACAACAGATGAAATCGCCGCTACCGCACTTTATCTGGCCAGTGCTGCCGGTGGCTTTACAACAGGTCAGGATATTGTGGTGGACGGGGGAACGCTGATCTCAGATTGTTAGCTGTTACCTGCCGGAAATAACGGTATAGCCATACTGTTATCATATGAAGCTAATTAAAAACCCCGCTACAGTAAGTCTGTCGCGGGGTTTTAAGTGTTGTACTACGGATAATGTGCATGCTCAATATGCCCGAAGGCCTGCAAAAGCAACGGCATGATTGGCGCTAACAACCCGGCCCTCATCACGGCGATGTGTAACAGAAAGGATCAGAATAATTTCCTGTATCGTACCAGCCTTTCTGGTGACCATGTTGCGTCTTCCGGAGCCTATCCGTAGTAGAATTATCATTGTTTAGTCTTTGCTGAACAGCATTTTTACGATTGTCATGAACTTCGCCGGAGACAGCGCCATCTTAGCGGCTCTGCGTAAATCTCCGGGCCCCAGGCGGGCAGTCAATGGCATGGTACCGAAGGTTTTTCCCCGCACCACCAGCTCATCATCTTGTGTGTCAATGCTGTCCACCGTCATCAGTTCAGCATCGTTTTCGTCAAACAGTCGTACCGCACCATCATTTGGTGCCTGTGTTCTGGCTTTCGTAGTATTTGTAGATTTACTTTCGCCGGTCTGGAACGTGCTGTCGAAGTCCATACCCAAATCTTCGAACATCACCATGGCAGCGGCGCGCCCAGCGCCCACAACACCACCTGCAGGCGGCATTGACGGGCCAACCAAATACAGTGAATCGATTCCCGGTACTTTAAACTGACCAAGATCCGGCGTAGGACGATGTCCTACACTTTGGTAGAAGTACGGTGCCACACCGTGAACATCACCTTCCACCATGGAGTTCGGCGAGTTTCTTTCCAAATCCAGTGGCGTGTAGAATTTGTGGGCGATGATATTATCGCTGTTAAGGTTCGACACGAACTTACCTTGTTGCTTCTGGCGTTCTTCACCATAAGCTTCACGTATTTCATCCCAGCGGCTGCTGCCACCTTCAAGAAGATTAAACGGAGCAAAGCCGGTGCTGTGCCACATGCCGGCGCCTTCCGGTACGCGAGAGGGATCCGTTTTGGACTCATCGTTGCCCGCAGAAAACATCATGTCGGTCAGCTCCCCCCGCTTTACAGCATCAAAGTCACGCTGCATATCCGCCATGGATTCATGCTGACAAAGGGTAAGCATAATGGCTTTTTCCACATCTTTTTCTGCAGTACGGAATTGCACGGGTTCGCGAAGATCGTAGTGGGCAACAAACAAACTGAACGCCGCCAGACTGGCATTTTCAGCACGCTTGAGTACGGGTTCAGACACGCCATCAACAAACTGACGAATTTTATGGGGGTGCATGGAGCCGATGACAGCGTCACGGGCCATGATTTTCTCGCCGGTAACCAGCTCAACGCCTTTGGCTTTACCGCCTGACACCAGGATGCGCTTGATTTCGCTGTTGTAGCGAATTTCGCCCCCGGTAGCTTCGATAGCTCTCACCATAGATTCTGACAATTTACCTGAGCCACCCCAGGGTTGGGCTACGCCGTAGGTGTGCATGAGCGCCGTAAACATCACAGTCCCCATACCAGTGCCCAGCTCATCAGGTAATTGCAGGTTTTCAGACACCGCACGGGCAATGTGCATTTTGATTTTATCGTGAGTAAACCAAGTATTGATAATATCCATGCTGCTGCGTTGCATCATGTCCATCATCACGCGGCCTTCTTCACTGCTGTCCAGCATTGCCATCAGCGCGCCCAGAGGAGGCTGAGGTTTGTACATACCCGGCATAATCATCGGCAGCATGCTTTGGCCCAGTTCCACGAAACGGCGGTACGCTTCAGCATCACGCTGAGAAATTTTAGCCATGCCTTCGCAGGTTTTATCCAGGTCTTTATAGGTCATCAGCGCCGTCTGGTCAGCAAAAATAGTGGCGTGGGGTACGTCTGAATATTTGTAGTCCATGCCATATTTTTTGAACAAATCCAGTTCATCATTGGTGATAAGCGGGTTCGCCTGAATCATAATATGCACACTGGAGTGCAAATCGTGGTGGTAACCCGGCGTCAGGATTTGCTGTGTGGCTGCACCGCCACCGGCGTAGTCATGACGCTCCAGCAGCAGTACTTTCTTTCCGGCTTTTGCCAGATATCCGCATGTTGTCAGACTGTTATGGCCTGCGCCCATTGCGATTACGTCAAAATCAGCCATTTTTTATTCCTTCTAAGGGTGGATTTCCGGCAAAGGTTCACCGTTAATTTCGACCGGCGTTGCTTCTGTGAGTACAAAAACAATACGGCATACTTCGTTCTCAGAAGGATTCCGCCATAAATGGATAGTGCCCCGCTGTACTACGATATCACCGGCATTAAGCAGGGTTGTATTGCCATCATCCAATTCAAGTTCCAACTGGCCCTGCATCACAATGCCATAGTCCAGACTGTTGGTGCGATGAAAGGGCGACGCCGATTGCGGCAGCATATCCACCACACGGATCACAGAACCGCCGTTCAATGTGAGTCCGGCATCACGGTTGCGACCGTCAGTTTCATCATTGTTTTCCACCGGTAAATCAGGTGCTGTCCAAACAAGTGTAAACTCGGCATCACCACTGGGAATTAGTCTTGTTTCAAAAGCCTGATCGTCTTTGAAAATCGATCTGCCATTCTCATCGTGCCCCGTTACCACACGGCGTACATCTTTAAGTCGTCCCATCGCTAACCTTCATCTGAACATTTATATATTATGACTCAAAGTGTACTTACAGGCTGTATGCGCACAAATCGGTTATGCAGATATCGCACATTCCAATAACAAATGATTCACAAAACCGGCCCAGTTTGCCTGTGACATCACACTATCTGTAATGGGAATTCAGCTCATCAGCAACGCAAATTTTCAAATTTTCGCAACATTTTTTACACTTAGTTTAACTATTACAGGGGAAAGTATATGCATAACGAAAGTACCAGCATTTCTGAACAAAACGGCCGTCTGGCAGGGAAAACTGCACTTGTTACAGGCATCGGCGATGGCATCGGTAAAGGTTGCGCTCTCATGTTCGCCAGACAGGGCGCAACGGTTATTGGCACAGATATAAATGAAGAAGCGGCCTTGCGCACTGTAGAGGAAGCGCAGTCACAAGGCCTGTCTTTGCAGTTCGCCTGTGCCGCTGACCTCACCGATGAAGATGACATCACCAATTTGCGTGAAAGAGTGACGACGCTAACCGGATCCCTAAATATCATCGTCAATGCTGCGGCTACTGCTGTGTTTAAATGGATTGAGGATATGACCTATGCAGACTGGCAACTAACCTTAAAAGCAGAGTTGGACTCGGTATATCTGGTCACCCGGGCATTCTGGCCACATTTGAAAGCATCCGGATCCGGTTCTGTGATTAATTTTGCTTCGGCCAACGCTTACCAGGCATTAAAAGGCTCTGCCGCACTGGCGCACTGTGCGGGCAAAGGAGGTGTGTTGGCAATGACCCGCCAACTGGCGATGGAGGGTGGCCCTCATGGTGTTCGGGCAAATACTATATCACCCGGGCTCATTGTAACCGGCGCCACAGCTCCGGTGATTGACGATGAAGAGTTCCTCAGTAATGTCATGGCAAAAAACATGCTGGGCCGCTTAGGCAAGCCGGAAGACATTGCCTGGTGCGCCACCTATCTTGCCAGTAACGAAGCCAGCTTTGTCACCGGCGCAGATTTTTCTATTGATGCCGGGGCCATTGCCTGGTAAGTGTCGTCTGGCGAATAGCGGGCAAAACATTGCCCGTATAACCCGCTAATAAAAAACCCCGCTGCCAGTTAACTGTCAGCGGGGTTTTCTCTTATCTGTATATCAGAAGTTGTACTTAGCTCTGACACCGTAAGTACGTGGTGCTTTTAGTGCTGCATAAGTAGCGGTTGATGCCGGGCGATGTATTGCGGCAGTCAGTACCGTTTCGTCAGTAATATTGTTTCCGTACACAGTCACTGTCCAGGCCCCGCCGTTGTCTAGTGTAAATGATAGATCTGTGACACCAACAGCATCCTGTTTTTGTGAATCTTCGTAACCAATATCTAGATAGCGTTCTGTTTCGTAGTGATGCCAGACTGAGCCCACCAGATAAAGCCCGTCACTGAGTTCGAATGTGTGTTCGTACCCCAGATTCAATGTCCATTCAGGACTATTGAGTGCCGGTTTACCGGAACAATCAACCACCAGAGTAGTACCGTCATCATCGGGAGTAGTTGCACACGTGGTTACTGTTGTGTCTGCTCCTGCTCCGTCATAAATGAACTCATCGTAACCGGCATCCAGATACTGAATATTCGCTTTCAGCAAACCGTAATCGCTGACAGCATACTGAATATCTACCTCTGCCCCCTGCATGGTGGCAGCACCGGCATTACGGGTGAGAGAACCAAATGCGCCAGACGGTAAGTAACCCAGATAAGTCACCTGCTGATCTTTATAGTCCCAGTAAAAAGCTTCAATGTTCAGCTGTAGCTGATTATTCATAAAGCGATTTTTACTACCGGCCACCAGCGCGCCGATTTCTTCCGGTTCATAGGAGTTATCGACAGAGTCAGCAAAGAAGCCGCCCGATTTAAAGCCGGTTGTGTGGTTTACATACAGCATGGAATCTGCATTCACATCGTATTCAATTCCCGCACGGTAGGTGAAGTTGCTGAAAGAGCGCTCGTCTTCAGCCTGCACAGTGTCGGGCGTATTGTTAAAGTCGTATAAGTTATACGTTTCCAGCGTCAGCGGGGACTGACGCACCTGCATCTCTTTTTCTTCTTCTGTGAAACGGGCACCTAAAGTAAAGCGAAGGTCATCAGTGGCAGACCAGGTCATTTGTCCGAACACCGCCTGACTGTCTGTGCCTAGATCAGAGTAAACATACTCACCAGCCGGCCCCCATAATGAAGCAGCAAAGGAAAAAGGCGCCGCCCAGGACAAAGATTTTTGATCTTCAGCGTAAATGAATGCACCGGCAACGTACTTAATTGCGCCGGTATCGTTTGAGGCGAAGCGCACTTCCAGTGAACTTTGCTTATTCTCGTCCTGATTGATAACCGGAAAGCCAGGCAAGTAGAAGGTTGTGTCAGGCTCAGCCACGCGGTAAGAAGGAATAACCGTCAGCGTGCCACTGTCAAAGTGAGCGTTGATAGTGGCGGACACCCCCCAGAAAGTACTGTCCTGATAGCCTTCGTAATCAACGCCCTCGTCAGCGTCATAGAAATTGAAGGTCTCAAAATCCATGTAAGTACTGACAAACTCAGGGCGGCTGAGGAAAAAGGAGGTGGGTTGGGCTGCTTCAAATGCCGCTATACTTACCGGATCGGCACCACCAATCCGCTCATCAATTGCCGGCGCGCCGTCAGAGATCAGCACACTACCCGCACCTGTGCCGCCAGCCTTGTAGTAGTCACCGCTCAGCAATACGTCATATTTATCATTGGGGGCATACAGGTAGTGCACCCGCAACGCTTTTCCGTCTTCGTCATCATAACCGTCTGATAAATACCCGTCGCGGCTGACCCACTGCCCGGAAATGCGCAAAGCTGAGTTGTCACTGACAGCAACATTTACCGCGCCCGCCAACTGACGTGAATTATAATTTCCAACACTGCCGCTAATGTAGCCCTCTGTGTAGCCCAACTCAGGCTTGCGGGAAATAACATTGATAGCACCGCCGGTAGCATTACGGCCGTAAAGCGTTCCCTGAGGTCCTTTCAGCAGCTCAAGTCGCTCAAGGTCGAAAAAAGTTCCCACCACAGAGCCCGGACGGCCAATGTAAACACCGTCGTAGTTGAAGGCCACCGCGTTTTCAGCAAACGCGTTCGTTCCCTGTGTACCCACGCCCCGTACATAAAAACTGTTTCCTGTACCGCCGGTTTTGTTGATTTGCAGTGCAGGCACTAAAAATGACAATTGATCAGGCTGCGTGATACCGCTCTTTTCCAACTGCTTTGTGGAAATGGCCGATACCGCCAGTGCTGCTTTCTGGACATTCTCAGTACGGTGTTGGGAAGTGATTTCAATGACTTCCAGGCCGGACTGAACGTTTTCATTGTCTGACTGGGCGTAAGCCGGGGTCACGGCAGCAGCTACAGCCAGGGCGAGCATGGTAGGGATTCGCGTTTTGTTCACAGGTTTTTACTCCAGGTTCTCTCATCCGTTTGTGAAACGCCATACGATTTTTATTTTCCTGGCGACGAGATAGTGCGCCGGTTAACCGCTTGAAGCATTCACAACCCTTTAACAACTCAACAACAATAGAGAAACGGGAGAATTAAATTAAATCGCCATTTCGGATGACATATATCCGTAATTGCAATAGTGAATTCCGGGCGAAAAAAAACGGCAGTGTAACAATCACACTGCCGTTAGGGTCAACAGAAACGCAGGCAGTCAGCTTCTGTTTTCTTCTACAAATTCAATAAGGTTTCCTGCACAATCGCGAATAAAGCAACCTTTACCAAACTTCTCTCTGACCACGAATGCAACATCCGCCCCCCGAGCTTCCACGGCTTCGAGAAAGCGTTCCAGATCAGGTACTTTAAACGCCACATGCTTATTGCCGTGGGTCTTTACATCTTGCGGTGGATGTCGCCTTTCTTCAGGTAATGAAGCCGCCCCTTCCACTTCAAATATTTCGAAGCGCAAATCGCCCCGTCGTACCATGGCCACTTTCGCCTTTGCAGCCTCAATGTAAAATTCCCGCTCGGTGGCGAAGTCCAGCACACTGGCATACCATGCTTTTGCCTGCTCAAGATCAGGTACACTTACACCGCCATGATGAAATATAAATTCCGGTAATACGTTATCAGTCATATTTACTCCGCTGTCCAGCCACCATCAACTACCAGGCTGGTGCCAGTCATTAATGCGGATGCGTCTGATGCCAGAAACAATGCCGCGCCCATAAGATCCTGTACTTTCCCCAGCCTGCCGATTTTGATTTTCTCAAGCACAGAAGCCAGAAAGGCTTTATCTTCAAAGAAAGGTTTGGTCAGCGGTGTTTCAATAAACGTGGGAGCAATTGTGTTAGTGCGGATCCCGTGCGGAGCAAGATCAAGGGCCATGGCTTTATTCATGCCTTCCAGTGCCCATTTCGATGCACAGTACAATGAGCGGTTGACGCCGCCCACATGGCCCATCTGTGAACCGATATGAATTAGTGACCCTTTGATGCCACCTTCAATCATGCGCTGAATACAGGACTGTGCGACAAAATAAGCGCTTTTCACATTCAGATTGAGTACCGCATCGTAATCGTCTTCTGTGACTTCAGTGACCGGTTTTGGCCGGTTTGTGCCGGCGTTATTGACCAGTACATGAAACGGATCGCTCCGTTTAAAGAACTCTCGTACCGCGTTGAGATCGCTGACATCCAGTACCTCAGCCTGCGCCTTATCTCCCCGCGCACAAATTGACTCTGCCGCAGTTTGAATTTCGCCAGCCGAACGGGCAACCAGTGTTACCGATGCCCCTGCTTCCGCCAGACCGGCAGCAATGGCCAGGCCAATGCCCCGCCCTGCGCCGGTAACCAGCGCCCGTTTACCGTCCAGACGAAAGTCCGGTAGTGCCGGTAAAGTACTGTTTGTCATAATGACTCCTAAACCTTCGTTTTTGCGGTGGGTGTAACCGTTCCGGCATACGGCACATCAATATTGCCGTAACGACGCACCCGCAGATTTGCCTGTTCACCATGACCGGCAAAACCTTCCAGACCACACAAGCGGGAGCAATATTCTCCGATTAATGCAGAAGCATCATCAGTAACCACTTTCTGGTAAGTACAGGTTTTAATGAATTTGCCGACCCACAACCCGCCAGTATACCGGGCCGCTTTCTTCGTTGGCAGCGTGTGGTTGGTGCCAATGGCTTTGTCGCCATACGCCACATTGGTACGCGGACCAAGGAACAGCGCGCCGTAGTTAGTCATGTTCTTGAGGAAGTAATCCGGATCAGCCGTCATCACCTGCACGTGCTCACTGGCAATCTCGTCAGCAATCTGCACCATTTCTTCGTAGCTTTCTGCCACGATAACTTCACCGAACGTTTCCCACGCTTTACGGGCATGGTCAGCAGTAGGCAGAATTTCCAGCAAACGCTCAATTTCTGCCATGGTTTCTCTTGCCAGTTTTTCTGAATTGGTCAGCAGTACACCCGGGCTGTCCGGTCCGTGCTCTACCTGACCGAGAATGTCAGTAGCGCACATTTCACCGTCTACCGACTCATCAGCAATGATCAGGGTCTCTGTAGGACCGGCAAATAAATCGATACCCACGCGGCCAAATAACTGACGCTTCGCCTCAGCAACGAACGCATTCCCCGGGCCAACCAGAATATCCACACCACTGATGGTTTCTGTGCCCAATGCCATTGCGCCGATAGCCTGAATACCACCCAGCGCATAAATTTCATCCGCACCGGCCAGTGCCTGCGCCGCAACAATGGCAGGAGCAGGTTTGCCTTTAAAAGGTGGGGCGCAAGTTATTACACGGGGAACACCGGCCACTTTTGCTGTGATAACCGACATGTGAGCGGAAGCCAGCAGCGGATATTTACCACCCGGCACATAACAACCGGCAGCGTTTACCGGTAAATTCTTGTGTCCCAGAATCACTCCGGGCAGAGTTTCTACTTCTACATCTTTCATGGAGTCGCGCTGAATTTGCGCGAAATTACGCACCTGCGTCTGGGCGAATTCAATATCTTTCAGATCTTGCGGGGACAGCGAGTCCATACACGCCTGAATTTCTTCCTTTGTCAGGCGGTAGTCTTCTCTGTCCCAGTTATCAAACTTAACGGATAAGTCGCGGATAGCCGCATTGCCCCGCTTTTCAATGTCTTCAAGTGTCGCTTCTACAATCTCGCGTACTTTGCGGTCAGCATCTGCTTTAACCTGCGCTTCCGCGCCCCGCTTTAACCAAATAGCCATGGTGGTCTCCGTTACAAATAGGGTAATTAAAAGCCGTCTATCACTGTTCTGGTGTGAACCACCGACGGCGGGGCAATAAAGAACTCAGACACCAGCGACCGCCAGGCAGCAAAGCCTTCAGACTGCCGGAAAGTTTCCATATGTGCTTCGACAGAGTCCCAGCGCACCAGCAAAACATATTCGCCTTCGTTCTCAATCACTGCATCCAGAGCAAAGCTGTGGCAACCTTCGGCTTGTTTGAAGTGCTCCATAGCCAGAGAGACCGCTTTTTCAAAACGACTCTTGCTCTCAGGAGAAACGACCAGTCGCGCCATTTCTGTCACCATATTTTCACTCCAAAATTCCCAGGTTAATTGCTTTGTTAATTCCAGACATATTTGCCTGATAAACAAATTCACGCAGTCAACAGTTATAAATCAGTGAGTGTATTTATAAGAAATTAAGGCATGAAATCCGAATCCGAATTATTAATAAAATGTATCTGGAAAACGAATATTTAACCTTTGAAAGGTGTTTTACTATTTGTATCCACAATGAGGAGAAGGTGAATGAAAATGAAAAAAGTGGTGGTAACCGGTGCTGGCGGTTTCGTAGGGCAAAAGTTGTGTGACGCTATTCTGGCAAAGCCCGACTGGCAGCTGACTGCCATTGATATGGTATTGCCCGATTTCCTGAAAAATAATAGCCGTGTTGCGGCGTTTGAAACCCCTTTTTCTGATGAAACCATGCTGTCAGAAGTGTTCTCATCGCCCTGTGATATTCTGTTCCACCTTGCAGCCGTTCCCGGCGGTGCAGCAGAACAGAACCCTGCACTCTCCAAAACGGTAAATCTGGATGGCACACTGACCCTGTTTTCAAAAGCGTGCGAAAATGGTCACCGTCCGCGTATAGTGTATACCAGTACGATAGCAGTCCTCGGCGCTCCTATGCCTGACGTGGTAGACGACAATGCCCCGATTGTACCGGCCATGACCTACGGTACTCACAAAGCCATGATTGAATTGGCACTAGCTGATTTTTCCCGCCGCAAACTGGCCGATACGGTCACGGTAAGACTGCCTGGCATTGTTGCCCGTCCACTTGCCAAAAGTGGCCTCAAATCGGCATTTCTAAGTGATGTTTTCCATTTGCTGAAAGCAGGCCAGCCTTATGTTTCCCCGGTGTCTGAACAGGCAACTATGTGGCTGATGTCGGTAAACCAGTGTGTAAATAACCTTATGAATGCCGCCGTGCTGGACAGCTCAAAAATGCCGGTATGCCGAGTGGTTACGCTGCCTGCAGTAAGAACCAGTATGCGTGAATTGGTGAAGGAAATTGCCACGCAGACAGGCGCTTCAGAAAAACTGGTCAGCTGGAAGCCGGATGCAGCGCTGGAAGAAGGGTTTGGAAAACAGCCTCCCTTGTTTACGCCAGCCGCAGAGCATGCCGGATTCAGTCACGACGGTGACATTACGGCACTGGTAAAAAACACACTCCTGTAAATTTTTTGTTTTACTCTTGTAAAGCTATTGGTGCAGCGGTATATTCGGTACATCTTACAGACGGGAGACATTCCAAATGATGTATTTTCTTTGCGATATTTTAACGATGTGCAATCCGGAAATTATTGAAAAAAATGAAGATGCGGAATCACCGGAAATTTCAGAATCGCCGTCATCATAAATGCGAAAAGAATTAAAAAAAGCAGCTTTATAAAGCTGCTTTTTTTTGATTTAAAATTCACTCAACACATATACAAGAGATTTTTATCGAAAAAGCCAACTCCCGGCGAGTTGGCTAAGGATGAGATTAAAACGCCCAGGAGGCTGCCAGGCCAAGAGAGCGCACTGAGTTGAGCCCCCATGTTTGCTGAATTGAAGTTAAGCCACGGTTATTTTCACCGGCATCAAAGGCCATAGAGACGGGGTATTTCTCATCAGTACAGTTATTACAGAATACCCACACTCGTAAGCCCTCATCGGTTTCAAAACCAGCGCTAATATTAAATGTAGTGATGGCATCCAGTTCAGTTGAAGGCGATGCAATACCGTAATTAATATCAGACCGGTAATATACGCTGGCATTCAGGAATCCGTAGACCGTAGCCGTGATTTCCTGCTCGTATTGCGCTTTCAGCGTGGAAGTGAAATCTGCCGCCAGTGGTGTGGAATATCCGGATGCATCGAAGAAAGCATCGTCGGGACCACACTCTGTTGAGTCCGGTGTACAGGATGCCTGTGCAAATTCATCGAAGGTTGAATCTAACAGGGCTGCGTCCCAGTAAAAGGTCAGGTTATCACTGGCCAGTGCTCTTACTGAAATTTCAGCGCCCCGCGAGGTTACAGTAGCAGCATTCTGTATGATAAACGCCTGGGCATCGAGATTAAACGACTGCGCCTGGTAATTATCAAAATCGGTATTAAACACAGACACATTGAAGATCACCTTGTCATCAAGCACTTTGCTCTTAAAGCCCGCCTCAATGGTTGTCGAAATTTCATCTTCTACTGCGAACGGAATCGCTTCGTTATCCTGATTGTCGGTATTGAAGCCCGGCGCTTTGTAGCCTTGTCCTACAGAAACATACATCATCAGGTCCGCGTCGTACTGATACTGAGCGCCAAGCTTCCAGCTCAGATTAGTGTTATCTACCGATTCGTAGAATTGACCACGGGGTCCACCGATACCTACAAAATAGTCTTTCTGCATTTGCAGCACATCAGATGAGACCTCATCCTGCGTAACCCGTGCACCTGCGGTAGCAGTAAGCTTATCCGAAAGATAAAAATCGAATTGCCCGAATGCGGCATAACTGGTTTGCGTCAATGTAGTAACAGAGTCATTTCCCAAAAAGACATCGTTGCTATAAGGACAGCCCGGCGGCGGACCAGAAATCTCAGCTTCCACACAGAATGGGAAACCAACGGCCACAAACGGTGGCGGCCCCTGCACTTCCAGACTGTTTGTCATGTTCGATTCTGAATCAAAATAGAATAAGCCCACCTGACCGGAATAGTTTTCAGTGGCAGGTAACACCAGACGCAACTCGTTAGAGAACTGTTCATACTCGTTTGTGTTCGGGTTATTTACGATATCAGGCAATGATGAAAAGTCGTTATGTAAGTTAGCGTCACTGTCGAAGTAACGCCATGCAGCAATGTTGATAAGCTCCATACCGTTATCAAATGCGTAAACCACCTCTCCCTGCAGACCACCGGTTTCTACGTCCAGAAACATTTCACCATCGGAATTGTTGGTCATGTTTTCCGGTCCCGCTACAATATTATCTGCCTCCAGCAGCGCAACGATCTCACTGTCAGGATCAACTGCACGGAACGTTCTGGCATAGCGCTCTCCGGTGCCTTCATTCTTATTGTAATCACCAATAAAATAGAGGCTCAGCGGACCATCTTCATACAGATACTTCACCTTAATCCCAGACTTTTCCTGATCTAAATCCGTGCGTTCAGTATTGGGATAAACGTTGTCAATAATACTGTCTTGCATCGAGTACAAGGCGTTAATACGCAGAGCAGAATTTTCGGATACCGGCAGATTAATAGTGCCCTTGGCAATTTTACCCGTAGCATCTGTTGGCGTGGTATCTCTTAAATTGTATTCAAACGAAATATTGCCAGAGGTTTCATCAATTACAGGGCGCTTTGTCGCAATATTGACAAGACCTGCAGACGCATTTTTACCAAACAGTAACCCTTGCGGTCCGTTCAGTACTTCCACTGAGGCGATGTCGTTGAAGGGCTGGCCGGCCAGCGCATTTCGGCCCAGGCTTACACCGTCAATTGCCAGCGCTACACTGGGGTCGATAGTCTCGGCAAAAACCTGGGAACCTATGCCACGAATGGCGTAGGTGTTATCCTGCCCCACCTGCAGCGTGGGCGCCAGAGCCGAGAGTTGTGTCAGTTCATTGATATTCTGTTCTGCCAGATCAGAGCCATAGAGCACCTGCACACTCACCGGGACTTCCTGCAGATTTTGTGTGGTTCGCTGCGCTTCCACAAGGATAACTTCAAACCCCTCAGACTCTTCCGCTTCAACAGCATCCTGGGCGTAAAGCACCGGACTGGCGATCGCTGCTGCCAGCGCCGTTACTTTGAAAATTTGCGTGTTTTTCATTTTGGTTTCCTGTTTGTCTTCACCTGCAAATGCCATTAGCCGGGTTACCGCGATCTTTGCTGCGTTTCAC
Source organism: Alteromonas sp. ABV2_168 (assembly GCF_056161165.1). Classification (NCBI taxonomy): domain Bacteria; kingdom Pseudomonadati; phylum Pseudomonadota; class Gammaproteobacteria; order Alteromonadales; family Alteromonadaceae; genus Alteromonas; species Alteromonas sp. ABV2_168. The sequence continues at coordinate 383,988 of NZ_JBSWYQ010000002.1, forward strand.
CATGCCACCGGACATTACTCACATCGCCTTTGTTAAACCCGTGTTCCTAATGACACATTCGATTAACAAAAAAACAAAATACAGGATTTCCCGCTATCTAAAACGCGAATTTAATGATGAGAGGTATCAATGAAATTAATACCATCATAGATAAAAAGAATTTTAAAAATCTAAGAAAGAAGAAACGGCACTCAGATTGTACCCTCTTGCAGCGCTTTCACTGCTTAACCTGCGGAACTGGCTGTATGTCCCATCCAGGTATGAACAGAGTAGAATCCGGGGGCTCTCTGAAATACTTGCTTCAGGCCGAAGACAATAATTGAAACTCAGGGGAAACGGTTGCGAAAGTGAACATAAGGGAAGTCCGTTTTCGCAACCGCTATGGGTGACACGCAGGTCTGACGACCTTCAAGACTCAACTGGAATGATAATCTTATAGTCACTGTGATAATATGACTAAAATGCTGGCTGATTAGAAATTGATTCTTTAAATAGTATCAATTAAAAAGTGCAATGCTGATTTCATTTTTTAACTTTCTTAAAGTGACACCGCTTTTAATGCCAGTAAGATCAACACCCCGCCAGTGACTTTATCAATAATGCCTGCTTTGGCCTGAATCCGTTGTACTACCACCTGACTCGACATCACCACGGCAATCAGCGTGTACCAAAGCCCGTCAATTAATGCAGGGGTTGCAACGATAACCGCTGTTTCCGCCATGTTGCCGGCCACACCGATAAACTGACTGAACAGGGCAATGAAAAAGAGTGCTATCTTAGGATTGAACAATGATATTGCCAGGCCATCCCCCGCTGCTGCCAGCGCAGAGACTTTTTTGCCAGACTGCATTTGCGCCTGAATGCCGCCTTTCGACATCAGCGATTTTACACCAAGCCAGGCCAGATACCCGGCTCCCAGCCAGGTGAGTGCTTTAAACAACACCGGTGAATGTTGCAGTAACACGGCCAACCCTGAACTGGTTAATAACGCATAGAAGAAAACGCCCGACGCATGAGCCCATGCAGTACAAAGCCCGTTAAAGCGCCCGCCGGACAGCGCATGTTTAGTCACAACCGCCAGACTCGGACCAGGAGACATGGCTCCCAACAAACAAACAGAAAATAAAGTGAAAAATACAACGATGGTCATGATGCCCCTCCAATTTCCGGCATTGTAGAAGCATCATAAGCATAACTGGAAATCATAAGATATCATTACAGTTATGATTTAGAGTAATACCAAAAGCGGTCAAAGTTGGATTGAGCTTTCGCAATGGGCAATAGCGTCTTTTACCTGCTCCCGCGCCCATTTATGTCTGATGTCGTTATCATATTTTGGATGCCAGATAAGCCAGTACTGGTTTTCGTCAACGTCGAAAGGCAGTGGCTTGTGCACAATTTGCCAAGTGTCAGCAAGGCTCTCAGCAATGTGCTCTGGCATCACCATCAGCCCGTCGAATACTTGTAAATGGCTTAATGCCGCATTGAAGAAGGGTACCCGCAAATGAACCCGACGCTGTAAATCATGCTGCCGTAGCATGTCATCAACAAAGGTATCTTTGTCAGCCCCACCAGTAATTTTAATATGCGGATAAGCAATCAATTCATTCACGGTGACATGCTTTTTTGAAGCCAGTGGATGTGACTGGTGCATCACCAGCACCGAATGGTCCGCGCCAATGCGGATACCAGAAATGCCATCCGGCTTTTGCGGCAACATGGTGGAGGCGATATCGATATTGAGTTCGTGGAGCCGGTGAATGTATTCGGGCTCCCATAGTCGCAAACTCACCGCCAGATTTGGCGCCTGCGTATTGAGCCGCTTGCATACGTCCGGCATGACATACTGGGCGACATAATCACTCGACGACAGCACCAGCTCGCCAAACCAATTTTCAGGGTCGAATACGGTTTCAGCCAACAGCAAATCGAAATCGTCCATCAGCGTGTCGAGCTTCGCTTTGAGCATTTCGGCTTTGGGCGTGAGGATCAGCTGGTTGCCATTTCGCACCAGCAACTCGTCCTGCCAGATATCCCGAAGCTGTGCTAACTGCCTGCTCACCGCTGACTGGGTGATATGAAGACGTTGCGCTGCTTTGCTCACATGGGCTTCCTGCAATAATACATGTAACGTACGAAGCAAGTTGAGGTTGGTATTTCTGAGCATGATAACGGGCTCTGGTGCGACATTATGTCGCATTGTAGCAGACCCTGTGAGAAGGAATAATCCGCGCTGATTTTTAAACTTTCGGTCAGAGATTTTATGCCTTTCAAAAACGCCCGCTTTCTTCCTGTTTCTCCCGTTTTGCTTTTTCCGCTTTCCACTTTGTTTATCGCATTATCGCTGAACGCTCAGGAAACGGATGCGACAAATGCAGACAATAGCCGCAAAGGCGACATAAGCTTTTCTGTTGGTGAACGGATTAAAGTTATAGCGAAAGCATCTGCAGACGCCAGCCGGATGCTTACCTCTGTAGACCGTTTATCCGGAGATGCGGTTCGTCAGCCAGATATTGATTATGCCTGGCAGCTGGCGGGCAGAATGCCCGGCGTGGTACTGACCGAATTTAACCAGGGCACCACCAGCGGAAAGCTCTCATTTCGTGGATTTAACGGCGAGGGCGAAGTGAATGCGGCCAAACTATTAATCGATGATATTCCGTCAAACGCAAACAGTGGCAACATGCCCTATCTCGATATGATCCTGCCCATCGAGATTTCCACCCTGGAGCTGGTGCGGGGCACGACTGACCCACGCTACGGTCTGCACAACATTGCAGGCAATGTGAACTTCATTACCCGCACCGGTGGCGATTACACCGACGCAAGACTGTCTGCAGGTAGCTTTGGCAAATGGGCTCAGGCGCTTATCTTATCCCGCCTCGCCAGACCAATCTGGAACCTTCAGTAAACCGCGGCTGGGAAGCGGGTATCGCTTACAAACCTGATGCCAGCACGAGTGCCCGCCTTACGCTTTGGAATCAAACGGCCAGCGGCGAACTGAAACGTCGACTGAACGATCCAAATGGTGATTTTGAAAACCTGGGGGCCACTGAACGGCAAGGTATTGATTTGCAGGGTGCATGGTCGCCATCGAAAGATTCTTCTCTGTGGGCAACACTCGCCTGGCAGCAAGCCGAAATTGAGACGCCCTCTCCGGATCAACCCGAACTGGAGGGCAACGATATTGATCATGTTCCTGAGTGGGTTTACTCTGCCGGTGCCGATTATTATCTGAATGAAGAAATCATGCTGTCAGCGGTATTCCGCGGCCAGACAGATTACGAACTGAACTCTGCCAATAACGCCGGAACATTTGGTGATTTCACTCTGCTGAATCTGCTTGCCCGATACCGCGTGTCAGAGAACACCGATGTGATGCTGGAGTTGAAGAACGTAACTGATGAATATTATGAGTATGTTTGGTGGGATGGTAGCCAGAGTCTGCATAGTCTGGGTGAAGGGCGCGCCGTCGCAGTTTCAGTCATGCTGAAGTTCTGACGACATGGGCATCAACTGGCGAAAGGTTCACAGACGAATCCACCTGTGGTTGGGTTTGTCTGTGGGAACACTATTTACCATCATCGCGCTATCCGGCGCGATACTCGTTTTTTATAACGAACTCGACAGCGCTATAAATTTGCCCGCCAGGCAGCCACAACAAGCAGCAGCCTCGCCAGACTATGACACCGCGCTTAAAACACTGCGTGCAGCCTACCCTGATAAAACCCGTTCATGGCGCTTTGAAGTCACGAACGACGCTGATGTTATTCCGGCCCGCTATTACAATCCCAAAGAGACGGCAGGAGAAGACTTTGCACCTATGATGGTGTGGCTAACCGCCGACGGGACCACCGTTTTACGGCGTGACTTCTGGGGGCAGTATTTCGTTACCTGGATTTACAATCTGCACTTTCGTTTATTGCTGGGTAAAACCGGCGGCATCATAGTGGGATACCTGGGGCTTGCATGCACATACTTGCTGATAAGTGGCTTGATTGCCTGGTGGCCCAAACGGGGACAATGGGCGAGGCAACTGCGTTTTAAGCGCAAGGCGAATAAAATCGGGCTGCTATACGACTGGCACAAAACCCTGGGTTTATTCAGTGCTATTCCGCTTCTACTACTCTGTGTGACCGGCGTCATGCTGGCACTACCTGAAGAATCCCGCTTTGTGCTGGAACCTGTTTTTGGCCAGTCGCAGTACGCCAACTTTGCCTCTGAGAATGCCACGTCTGCACCACCCGTTATCTCTCCGGCACAGGCATTGGCTATCGCAAAGCAGGTATTGCCTGACAGTAAAGGCGCCTGGATTGAGACACCGGATGCCGAAGGCTCCCGCGCCCACTACCGCATTCGTTTGCAAGTATCAGGCGACCCTTCCCGCCGCTTTCCTCACAGTTATGTATATATCGATGGTGCGTCCGGAAAGGTACTGGAGGTGTTTGACTATCAGCTACAAGGCGCGACAAATACCATCATGAACTGGCTGCATCCGTTACACGACGGTACCTATTTCACTCTGGCAGGCCGGATATTGTGGTTACTCACCGGCATGCTGACACTGGCGCTTTTTGTGCTGGGTACCTGGCGCTGGATGCTGCGCGCCCGCCGCTGACATATTGATAATAATTATCATTTAACTTAAATTGATGCTTTGTTCAGGTTAATTGGATAAGTATGTCTACTCCCCCCGAAACTATTTCCTATTCTGATGGCAGACCCGGCATACTCGTTATTGAAGATGACCAGTCTCTGAATGATCAATTATGCGAATTTCTGAACAACCATGGCTATCTGACGACACCCTGCTTTCGCGGGGATGAAGGTCTCAATCTTGCAGTCTCCCGTACATTCAACCTGATCCTTCTCGATATCATGCTACCAGGCCAGGATGGCCTCACTGTATTGAGCATTCTGCGTAGCTGTAATGACACGCCAGTGATGGTTTTATCCGCCAAACATGCAGAAGAAGAACGTATTCGTGGCCTGAGCGCCGGCGCTGACGACTACCTGTCAAAGCCATTTAATACAGAAGAATTGTTATTACGGGTAGATGCCATACTGCGACGCTCTATGAAAGGAAATTCGCTACAACATGGTGAGTTGCAAATCGATGATTTAAAAACCGTTAGCAGGCAACAGGAAATTTTTGCAAACGGGCAAGCATTGCAGCTTACACCCACTGAATATGGCCTTTTGACTACCTTAATGCGAAATCATACTCAGGTGCTCAGTAAGGTATTTCTTTATCAAACCATTTTGCACCGCGCATTCAGTCAGTACGACCGGAGTTTAGATATGCACATGAGCAGAGTCAGAAAAAAGCTAAGCGGGGCCGGATGGGATGGTAGCCGCCTGCAAACCGTCCACGGCAAAGGATATTGCCTGAGATGAACCGGATATTGTTCTGGAAGTTATTTCTTATTGTCGGCACGGGAGTGGTCGCGCTTTTCTATCTTATTGATATCGCAGTGACGCAAATTGAAAGTGACATGAGCATGTTGCAGGAAAGTGATGTCACCCGGCTCAATGCGTGGCGTGACAGCGCTGAAAAGCTCCTTGAGGCCGGGAATGATGAAGCACTTGAAAAATGGCTTTCTGAACTGCAGCGAAAGGAAAATATCTGGGCTGCTGTCACGCGGGCGGAAATTACACACCTTGCAGGAAATACGTCCCGCAGAGATGAATACACTGGCTACAATATGGGCCGGAGTACCGAATGGCAAATTCACCTGTATTTAGATTACTTTCCCATTATGGAGCTTCCATTCTCGGACGAAAAAACCAGTCTTTTGGTTGAACTGCCTGAGCGGATGAGGCCGGGCTCATACTGGACAATCACGCGGGTCTCCTTGCAGGTATTTTTGCCTCTCATTTTACTGATTACGCTGAGTTATGTGCTTTACAGACATATTATGTCTCCCCTGAAAACGCTGGAGAAAGCCACCCGCGCATTCAGTGCCGGAAAATTTGATGTCAGAGTAAGAGAGCATTTAGGTAAGCGTGATGATGAGCTGGCGCACTTATCCACGACTTTCGATAAGATGGCAGACAGAATTGGTGACTTAATTATTCACCAACGGCAGCTAATTACGGATTTATCACATGAACTGCGTACACCGTTGACGCGGCTCGACATTGCCATCGAAAACCTGCTTACCAACACCCCCCGTTCTCCACAAGAAATGCAAACCAAACTGACACGGGTTCATAGAGAGTCTCAGCACATACGCAAGCTGGTCGACGATACGCTAACGTTGTCCTGGCTAGAAAACGAAGCGCCGGAATTACGTAATGAATCTATCGACTTAGTATCTTTGCTCGATGTGCTCATCGAAGATGCCAGATTTGAATTCCCTGATCGCCAGATAATTGGCTCACTGCCAGAAGAAGCAACGATTTATAATAGTAACCATCGTGCACTGGGTCAGGCCGTAGAGAACATTTTACGAAATGCTCTGCGCTACACGCCGGCCGGAAAAAGCGTACATCTTAGCCTGGAAAAAGCAGTGGATGGTTACCGCATTACAATCATCGACGAAGGACCGGGCGTGCCCACCGAATTCCTGAATGCCATTTTTCGCCCGTTTTTTCGTGTAGATAAATCAAGGCCTGCAGAGAGCAACAGCTTCGGACTAGGTTTATCACTTGCTGAGCGACAATTAAAAGCCATATCGGCCGCAGTATCAGCATCTAATGGCGCTGGTTCAGGTCTTATAATGACTGTGGATTTACCGCAAATGTAACAAATGTAAAAGTCCTGTCTCTTGCCCTTAAGGTTAATGATAATAATTCTTATTCATAAAAGAAAAGGACTCAACCGTGAACAAAATCGCGCTTGCCGGCTTCATTTGTGCGACATCAGCCCCTACATATCATCTCTATGCGCAAGCACTCCCTGAACAGCAATCCGTTGAAAAAATAACGGTTGTCGGAGCGGCTACCAATCTGAGCATAACGGCTGAAGACATTGAGCATTATCAGGCAAACGATTTGGAAGATATTTTCCGCTATTCGCCCTCAGTAAGCGTTGGCGGCTCGGTGGGAGTAGCGCAAAAAATCTACATTCGCGGCCTGGAAGATGCGCTGCTGAACGTGACAGTGGACGGCGCACAACAGACTTCTACTTTATTCCACCATATTGGACGTGTAACGCTCGACCCGGATTTACTCCAACAAATCGATATTCAGGCCGGAGCCGGTGAAGCGACGAGCGGTCCGGGGGCTATTGGTGGTTCTATTCGTTTTAAGACGAATGATGCGAATGATCTTCTCGCTACAGGTGAACAGTTTGGCGGCAGGCTGAAAGCCAACTATTTTACGAATGACGGGCGCAGATTAAGTGGCACCGTCTATGGCAAGCTAAGTGATTCCTGGGGCGTACTTGGTTATTACAGTGATATTGATCGTAACGATATGGAAGATGGCGAACGCAACGCGATCCGCGGGTCATCAGCGGATCAAAGCATGCTTTTCATCAAAGCCAGCGGCAATATTTCGGCAAACCAGTATCTTTCCCTCAGTGTTGAACAACGTGACGAAGAAGGGTTGTTCTCTGCCCGTCCTAACTGGATAGTTCAACCAGAGGACCCGCTTTATTCCAGTGAAGCAAAACGTGACACCTACGTCGCAAACTACCGCGTGAATGTGAATACACTGGTGAATATAGAAGCGACTGCTTACTCGACCAGTTCCTCTTTCCGTGGCGGGCGCTTCGACTGGCTGGCTGAAATTGACACCTATGGGTTCGATATCCGCAACACCAGTGATGTTCAGGCCCACCGGTTTATTTATGGTGTTGATTACCGCAATGATGAAGTAGACAGTGGCTATGCCGTTGCACAACCTGAAGAAGATCACGGAGAAACAGGAAGTGTCACAGGCATTTACTTTCAGGGCTACAGCGACATAACCAGCGACTTACTTTTGAGCTACGGCGTGCGTTATGACAACTACCGCTATGAGCAAAAGATCTTGCTTGACGATTATTACGGAACACCGATAACAGAACCTGCAGCAAAACTTAACGACACAGAAATGAGTTACAATGCGGGACTGGCCTATTCGCTCACAAAGGCATGGACACTGGGGCTCAGCTATGCCGAAGCGGCAAGAGGCAAACAAATCGGTGACGGCTTTACCATCGACAGCTATTTGTACGATCGCTCTGAGAACCCGGTCGTCAACGACGGGTTAAAACCAGAAACGGCAGAGAATATTGAGGCGTCCGTAGAATATCAGGCGAATAACTTACATGCCCGTGCAGCCGTTTATCACTCTGCGATTAATGATGTCATCTATGACGGAGCCAACAGCACCTCTGTCTACAACAATATCGGCACCATCGATTCAAAAGGCTTTGAATTCGATTTAGCTTACCGCTGGTCTGACTTTGACTTCTTCGTTGGCTTTTCTTCTATGGATGCAGAGTTATCGCCGAGGAGTTCGCTGTACTCAACAGATTACGGCAGTATTGATATCAATGGTTATGAGTTTTTAGGTTTAGGTAATAGCCGTGGCAATACCTGGGTAGCGGGCGTCGAATATTTAATCAATGCCGACGCGACTATAGGGGCAACGGTGACCAGAGTAGACAGTTTAACCATTGACACTCTGCATGCCGATTTAGATAACGGTTGGGTTGATGCATTGTACGCATTAGAGAAACCAGGCTATACCACTTTAGATCTTTTTGCCCAATGGCAGATATCTGACAGCTTCATCGCCAATGTTGCTCTTACTAATCTGTTCGACAAATTGTATCGCGATCACTCCAGTGTCGGTGATTACAGTGGCGTTGCAGGATACGAACTAGTGGTTGGCCCCTACGAAGCGGGGCGCGATATTCGCCTCACGGTCACGTACGATTTTTAATATCAGTACGCTTTACCAAAATTAGTCCTGAATAAGGCTGCACTAAGATATGCAGCCTTCTTTGTTTTCACTCTTTACCCCAACCACTGATTCAGCACCACGTGGGTTTTGATTTTGATAATGTCGTCGATGGTATCGATATGTTCGCGGATTTCATGTAGCCGGCGCATGGTTTCTGCTTTTATCAGCACAATCAGGTCGCACTCGCCGGTAACACCGTAGCACGACACTACCTCAGGAATGGCGCGAAAATAGGGCACCACATCCGCGCACCGTGCCCGCTTGTGTTGGATTTCCAGATAGGCTGCAACGCCTTCTTTTTGCGATTCTGACAACATAACCTGATAGCCGCGGATCACATTGTTCGATTCCAGCTTCTTAATTCGTTCTGTGACAGCGGAACGTGACAGGCCCACTTCATCAGCAATAGCTGAAATACTGGCCCGGGCATTTTGCCGGAGCTGAGCAAGAATAGCCTGATCGAATTTGTCCATCGTGATTCCGTCATTTTGCAGGTAAAAAGTCTTTCTGCCGTCAAAGTGACGGCAACAACGCGCTGAATGCACGCAAAGTAACACGTTATGAAGCGCAAAAACGCAGTATATTACGCAATTGAAATTAACGCAGTACGATTGGGTTTGTTTATCACCATGCACGATGCAAATAACAAAATTGGACGCTGGCAGGGCGCAGGGCTGCTGACCACCACTTTGCTGGGTACCAGCGTATTTATTCTGCCACAGATGACCATCAACACCGCTGGCCACTGGGCGATGATCAGCTGGCTTGTGCTGACAGTGGCAATACTGCCCGTTGCCATGGTGTTTGCTAAGCTCTCCTCCCGCTACCCTCATGCGGGCGGCCCGGCCTATTTTGTTGAAAAAGCGTTTGGCAAATCTGCAGGCAGAACTATCGGTTTGCTTTTCTTATTTGTGGTACCTATTGGCGCGCCCGCGGCCATCATTATGACGTACTGGTTTATCGAAACGCTGTTTGGTCTCTCACCATACTGGGCGCTGCCCGTTCAACTGGGCATCATCGCGCTGCTGTTTGCGCTTAATTATCGGGGTATTCAGTTTTCTTCGACCCTACAGCTCATGCTCACGCTCGTTATTACTCTGGTAGTTATTGCCATGCTGGCAGGTCAGCCTGTGGCGTCGGGCGAACAGCTCCATGAGGCAACGACGACGCCCTTTGATATGAATCCTATGCTGGCTGCCATGGGTATCGCGTTCTGGAGTTTTCTGGGCATAGAAGCCATTTCCCATCTGGCCGACGATTTTAAAAACCCGGGGCGGGATTTAGTCCCCGCAATTATGACCGGCACATTACTGGTGGGGTTAATTTACCTGGGCTGTACCTGGCTGCTCATCGACACGCCAGTGTCTGATGCTTTGAGCATGGTCATCGTATTTGATCAAATTTTCTCCGGTGGCGGTGCGGCGGTTATCGGTGCACTCGGTGTGGCTGGGGGTCTGGCAACCGTGAACGTATACACAGCCAGTCTGGCCCGGTTAACCTGGAGTTTAAGCAACGATAAAGTTTTTCCGGGTTACTTCCAAAGCCTCAACCAGTACAACGTGCCTCAACGGGCGCTGCAATGCGTACTTGTCGTCATGACACTCACCCTGGTTATCACGCATTACGGTGCGTACAACCTGGAAGACCTGATTGGTTGGGTAAACGGCGTATTTGTACTGATTTATCTGGCAAGTATGCTGGCGGCCGTCCGCCTTTTATCAGCAAAGCACCGTCCACTGGTAATGCTAAGCTGCCTGTTCTGCGCCACCATCGCCGTGGGACTGGGCACAAAGATGCTCTATGCACTGGGATTGTTCTGCGTGTGCGCGCCACTGCTTTGGTATCAGCAGCGCCACCTGCAAACGAAGCTCAACAGTTGTCAGTGAAAACAAAAAGAAAAGGCCGCCTGTGGGTTTGGGCGGCCATTGTTATCGTTAGTTGCTCTTTTCAGGCGCAAAAACAGGCATTTTACTCAGCTCGCTTCTGTCGAAGGCCGGCGCTTTAAATAAGTACGGATAAAAGTATTTCCGTAATGATTCATGGTAATCGCGCACTTGCTGTTCGTAATGCCATGCCGCTACCGGATCGGTTTCCGCTAGCCGGGTAACACTTCTTGAAACCCAGCTTGCTGGCGACAATACCGACAACCAGGATGCTGCCTCGTACTTCTGTTTCGCCACTTCGCGGTATGCGAGAGACAAAGGCTCTGCGGCCTGATCACCGGTCTGCTGAAATGCGTAATACCATTTCCAGTCCCACAATGAATCCATCTTTGTATAAGGCTTCCACTCGGGGTGACGGGCGGTAAAAGCATCCATTGTAGTTTCAAACGGGAGCTCCCATGCACCGTTTACCGCTTCCCTTTGAGTCATCAAGATTTCGCCGCCCTGTGGTCCTGTAAACATACGCTCAATGGCCACACTTCCCAGCGCCGGCAAAACGAAGCTGCTGACCAACCATAAGCCCAGAAGTGCAGACGCCAGATGAGGTGCTGAGGAGTCTTTCTTACCAAACCAGTAACAGAGTGCTGCCCATAATGCGATGTGCAATATGGTGATCAGCGACACCAGAACAATATGGATAGCCAGCGCCCCGTTCCACACCGCGCCAATCCAGAACGGGATCAGCAGCGCCAGAGACAGGAACGACACCATGGAAACGGTTCTTGGCAACCACAAACCAAACTTGCGGCGGGCTGACACCACCAGCAATGCATACCGGCCGGACGCACGTTCGGCGGCGCGGATATCATGCAATAACAAGATGGTGATCAACGGGGCAAGAATACTAATGACGAACGTGAAATCGATACGCCCTGCCATAGCCATTTCGGGATTACCGGTATCAGACTCGTAAATTTGCCCTTCCAGTGCAAGCGCGCGGATGCGGTGCTTCCATGGATAAGAATCACGGCTTCCCAACCCGGCGAATGCGAGGTTTGAAGGCGGATCGTAAGTCAGACTAAAGGCATAGTATGCCACACTGCCATAACCGGTTTTCTGTTCCAGCACTTCAGCGCGGTCGATGCGGTCGGCGTCGATAAGCCGTGATATTGTCTCACGCTGTTTTTCTACTTCCTGCGTGCCTGTCCACACCGAAAATGCCGACAGAGCAAACGCAACAAACAGCAAGAAAACCACACTCTTTTTAGTCAGGATAAGCCCTGATTCACGCTTTAAATCCGTCCAGTTCATGCGCGTCTCCCTGCAAAAAATACGGCACCAAATAAAACAACAATCAACACACCTAACTGAAAAAATGCCGTACTGCCAGAGGCCAGTCTCTGTGTCACGGATTCGGGCTCAAACGTATAGGCTTCCAGCATTTTCCAGTTTGCAGAGTCGACTTTTGCTTTCTGACGGTTTGCTTCACTCTGGTACTTATTCGCGTCATCCGCATAAGACAAAGCTTCGGCATGGAGTTTGTTCAATGACTGCACAAAATCGTAACGCACGGCTTCTGCTTCTTTCAGGAACCGGTGATAGTTTTCCAGATCGGTTGCTGCAAGTTTCATCGATAAGGTCTGGATAGCAATGGTAGGAGAAATCCAGCCAAACTGGCGGGCAACATTAGCCTGCGCCTGCTCCTCATTCATGCTTTGCGACGCAAACCGGTTAATCACTGCGGTGAGGTCTGCTTCTGACTTTTGTGCTACAACGCCTTTGAAGTTAACCGGCAAGTCCTCAATACTTTCTACATTGTATTTAGCCAGCAAATCACTTTTAAACTTCTTAAAAGCAGGATCACTGTCGTCGTGAGCGTCGCCTAATGTACGTAATTCCTCGAGAACAGCAAAATCAGTCTCCAGCTTCCCGGGCGACGAGACGGCCATTGTGGCTGCACTTACAGAAACTCTTGGCAGAACAAGACAAATAGCGATCCAACTGAAAATCAGAACACCAAAACTGCTCCGGTTGGTTGTGGCAAGCACGGAAACCAGCATAACTAACGCCACCCAGACCATCAGATAGAGTGCGTAACCCGCTAAGAATGAAAGTGCAGCAACGATACCCGCGCCCTGAAATGCAGCGTAAAGCGCGCCAAGGGCCAGCGGTAACAGTACCACCCCGGCGGCCATGAACAAGGCCAGGGTCTTACCGGCAATCAAAGTGAGTGGTGATACACCCTGCACTTTGAGGAATGTGAACGTACCCGCCTCTTTTTCGCGGGTAATCACGCTGTAGCCCATGACAATAAGTAACAGAGGCGCAAGTATTTGTAAGACGGTTGCGGGCGATAGTTTACCCAGCCAGTTAAGTCCGGTACTTTGCTGCTGGCCCGAAAATGTCGCGCCGTTCTGACGGTGACCTTCTAAAAAGATGGCAGTACCTGTGTATGTATCGATGCCCGGGTCAATGCGGCCAAGAGGTGTTGGCGTACGAAACAAATAGTGACCGAAATGCACCATCCGGTGAGGATGGCGGTCTGGCTGGTCTTCAAAAGCGTGCTCTGACTCAGACTGCAGAATATGGCGGCTATGGTTATCTGCGTCCACCGTCATTGCAGTAATCACCACTGATGCCAGCGTAAGAATAACCGTAAAAATTAATACAGTAATCGCCAGTTTCGTCCGGAACCAGTATCGCCATTCATCTTTTGCGATAGTAATTATTTGCCTGCTCATGCTGCAACCTGTCCCTTCGCGAAAGCTGCGTGTACCGCTTCAGTATCAATACTCTCGCCGGGGTTAGCAGTGAACGTTCCTACGATTTCGCCGTCACGTAACAGGCCAATCCGGTGTGCCACATGGCAGGCACCATATACATCGTGAGTAACCATCAGGATGGACTTACCTTCACTGGCAAGCTGGCTGATAAGGCGGTTCAGTTCATCGATAGCAACGGGATCTAAGCCAGATGTGGGCTCATCCAGAAACAAAATGGGCGTATCGCGCAGCAGCGCAAGGGCGATAGCTGTCTTCTGACGCATCCCCTTCGAATAATGGCTCATCTTCTTGTGCCATGCGGTACTTTGCAGTGCCACACGTTTCAGGGCTGACTCTATATCGCCGGTACTGCGTGTCAGACCTGCCAGAGAAATGAAGTACTTGATGTTCTCAATAGCACTCAGGTGCTCATAGAGCATGACTGATTCCGGCAAATAAGCCACTTTCTCGCGGATGATCTCCGGATGTTGTGCCACTTCTTTACCCTGCACTTTCGCAGAGCCGGAAGAGGGTGAAATAAGACCCAGAAAGGTTTTCAAGGTTGTCGATTTTCCCGCACCGTTCCCGCCTAACAGCGCCAGCACTTCGCCCTTTTCAATATGAAAAGCGATATTTTTTAATATTTGTTGCGTGCCGAGCGTGACACACAGATTATCTGCCTGTAACGCATATGCTGTTTGTTCCATTTTCTCTGTTCCGTTATCACACTAAAAAGAAAATGTTATAACGTAACGAGTTGTAACCACAAGCAGCTTATCGCACATCTCGCTATATTAGACGCGCGAGGCTTAGCTAAAGCCTCGAATGAATAGCACTGCGATAGGCGTCAATTGCGGGCAACAACGAGGTAATAAGCGTCGCTACTACCACAGCACCAATAACCATTGCGCTGTGCGTATTAAACACATTGGCAGATAAAAACAGGCCGTACTCACTGGCCAGCCAGCCTTTCGCGCCGGCAAAAATGGATGTGACTAACCCCAGTGACACCACACTGGCACCGACAGCAATGACAATGGCTTCGGTTAAAATAAGTAAAAACACCACGCCGGCTCCGGCACCTAATATACGGAGCACTGCAATCTCTTTTTCCCGCTGCTGCATGGAAGCCAGCAGCATGGTAGACAGCCCGAATAATGAAGACACCAGGATCAGTACGCTGATCACACGCAGAATATTCTCTACCGTGCCCATCATTTTCCATAACTCAGCCATGGCTACGCCGGGCAGAATGGCCATGAGTCTGTCATCTTCATAATTGTTCAGCGCCCGCTGTAAAGTGAACGTGGCAAATTTCGATTTTAGTCCCAACAACACGGCGGTTACGCTGTCTGGCTGAACCAGTGGATTGGAAAAATCATCGGGGTTTGCGAGGATGTCTTTCAGTTGGGAAGGCGCCAGATGCATGGCCTCGATACCCGCTAAACTCACATGTACGGTTTTATCAACCGGTGTGCCGGTAGGCGCGAGAATACCGGTAATAGTAAACGGCGACTGCTCATGATTGGTAAAGCTTACGGCTCCGGTACCATGGGCAATAACAATCTTATCGCCGACCTTATAGCCCAGCTTCTTTGCCACGTCCGCACCAATGACTGTGTCGAATATGCCTTTGAACGATTCGCCGTCAGCAAAGGCCAAATGCTGCTTATTGCCGTACTTATACTGATCGAAGTAGGTTTGATTGGTACCTAACACGCGGTAACCGTGATGAGAGTCTCCCAGTGCGACTGGAATTGCCCAGCTTACCTGTTCGTTATTTTCGAGCATTTCAAAACTGTCGTATTCCACGTTATTGGTGGGGCTGCCCATGCGGAAAATACTGTAGAGCATGAGGTTCATCTGTCCGCTTGGCGCACCGACAATTAAGTCCACACCGGACACCGTGCGGTTGAAGCTGGCCTCTGCCTGCAAACGGATGTGCTCAACACTGAGTAATACACTGATACTGATGAGCAACGAAAGAAAAGTAAGCAGCACTGACTTCGCGCGGCTTCGTAAACTGCTTACTGCAAAAGATAACAACATTATGCCACCTCACTGAATGAGCATAACGACTGCAAAGACACTGATGACGACAGATACTGCGCGAGGCTTTTGTCATGACTGACGAAGATAAGCGTAGTGTGATGTTGTTTACACAGATCAATCAGCAGAGTCATAAATGCATCACGGGCATCGGTATCCAGCGCAGAAGTCGGCTCATCCACCAGCAGAATTTCAGGTTCATTGATGAGCGCGCGGGCAATGGCCACACGTTGCTGCTGTCCCACACTTAAGCTTTTAGCTGACTGGGTTAACACTTCTTCAGACAGTTTAAGGGCGTTAATTAAGCCCGCTGCTTTGCTTTTGATATTGCCATTGTTGCCACCGAAATAAGCGGCCAGTTCGATGTTCTTCAATACACTGAGATGAGGCACCAGGTTAAATTGCTGGAATACCACCCCGATGTGCCGGGCACGGAACCCGTCGCGCTTACCGGATGACAGTGAAGAGAAATCCTCGCCCAGCAAGGTAATATCACCGCTGTCTGCGTTCAGTACACCGGCCAGCATATTCAATAACGTGGTTTTCCCCGAGCCCGACGGGCCATGCAAAAAGATGCGGTCACCTTTTTCCACTGTCCATTCCGGCAGTGTCATGCGGGTTTTACTTTTCGGGTACTGATGAATCACATCTTTGAGATGTATCGCGACAGAAGCCGACGAAGTGCTTGTATGCTGACTATTCAAACTGAACTCTTATCGTTATTATAGAATCTGGTGATGTTATAACATCGGATATTTTATCTAACCAATAGCGACGCTTTTAATGAAACGAATCCTGAGACAAACCGCAATTTTAATGTGTATAAGTGCGTGTCCCTTCAGCGCGTCACTATCTGCTGCCGAATATGAAGAAATAGAGTGGACTGCGTTGATGCCGGCAAGTGATTTGGCGGCGCTGCTGGACCCACCTGACTATCTAAGCAATGTTAAGGACGGATCTCAACAAGATTCTGTAAAGGCATTCACACAGAACTCGTTTGAAGATGAGAAAGTAGAGCGTTTCAAGCAGGCGTTAAGCTCTGTGCAGGTCATTCCTGAATTTGACGGCCGTTCAATTAAAATTCCGGGCTACGTGGTCCCCCTTCAACAAAATGAAGAAAAGTTGGTGACCGAATTTTTCATCGTTCCCTACTTTGGTGCCTGTCTGCATATGCCACCGCCACCGCCTAATCAGATTATTTATGTGAGCTACGAGCAGGGACTGGAGTTAGAGGATTTACAGCAGCCTTTCTGGTTCGAGGGCGAAGTGGATATTCAAACCCGTCAGCATGAATTAGGCACTGCAGCTTACACACTGAAAGTGGACAATTATGAACTATTTGAATAAAGCGCTGCTGATTCCGGCAGGAGTGATGAGCATTGTTTGCACCTCCGGCGCATCAGCCTGTGATTTTCACGGAGAAGGTATGGCAGGTTTTGCTGCTTACCACCCTATGATGCAGCAACACATGCAACAGACGCGATTCGACAATATCAGTGTGACTGTACCCGGCAAGGCAAGTACCTCAACAGGGGTAGAAACAAACAGCGAATTAGCCTTCTTTGTGCCAACATCTTTCTACGATGTCAGTGTCAATATCAAAGGCAGCGAACATATAAAATTACTGTCGGAAGAATCAATTCGCATTGCCGGGATAACAAAAAAATCAACGATGATTTTCCGTGCCATGGAAAAAGGAGAGCATACAATAACCGTGATCCTCACGGCTAAACGGGGCTCAACACCGGTGGAAATTGAGAAGACGCTTAAAATTCAGTCGGTGTAGGCAGGCCTGAAATGCACGCTAAAGCAGGATTAATCGTTGGCCTGGCTTTACTGGCAGGCGTAGTTGCCGGGTTTCTCCTGACCGGCGGTTCACCATTTCCGGCTGAGTCATCCGGCCTCAGCAAAAATGCCATTTTTGTAAGCAGCAATGAAGATTTGCGAAGTCAGTTTGAAAATGAAAAGCCATGGCATGCAGGTTGGAAAGACTTACTGCCGGAAAACGAAGCATCCCTCATAAAGCAGTACCAGCCCGACAAAACAAAGCCAATGAATGAACAGGTTTTCACATCCATTCAGGCGTCTTTCGATGCTGACTACCAGGCAACGCTGACATCTACAACTACCGTGAAAACGTTGCACAACAGAGCCGTTACAATCAACGGCTTCATCGTACCGTTAGAGGTGAATGACCAGCGTGAAATCCTGTCTTTTTTTCTTGTCCCTTATTTCGGCGCCTGTATTCACTTCCCTCCCCCGGCACCTAATCAAATGATTTATGTCCGCTCACCTGAGGGCTTTACCATGGACGGCAGCAGCGATGCGTATACCATTAGCGGAATTCTGCAGGTGGCCATGTTTGAAGACCCTGTGGGGACGTCTGCTTACCTGATGGACGCTGTAAGTATTCAACCTTTTTCAGGTAAACCCGACGACGTAAGGGATCACGAGTTTCAGACTTACTGAAATGCCTTACATAAAATCCAGTGTCATGATCAGGCGTTTTTCACCGCTTTCCAGCAACGGTGATCGGTGCACAATGGCTCCGTGCTCATTGCCTTCCCATGCGGAACCTTTCAACAGCGCGATGTCGCCTGCCTGCATGGTTTGAACATCCAGCGCAGATTTCATTAGCCCTGACTGATCGTCCGGCAACCCTTTACTGGCATGCCCCAGCATGGCGCGGTTAACCGCATGATTCGCTAACCATTGTGTGCCTTTGCCAGCGTAGGTCGTGATAAAACGGCAGGGCACACGGTCGATATGAAACCGGGGACACATGGCACTGTCCAGTGTCCGGATCCGCAGGCCAACCCGTTCAATGTCAAAGAGATAGGCAAACATCTCTGTCATCCGGGCGATATCGTCTGATAAGGCACTCCCCCAGGCTTTCAGCTGGTCAATTTCATCAAGCTGCTCTGGTATCTTGCTGGTTATAATTTCTTCGGTTACGTTGAGCTTTTCACCCTGTGCCAGCCGCGCTTCTAAAAACTTAAGCAATTGCGTATTAAGGCTGCGCTCCCAAATTACAAGGTTATTGTGATCCCGGTATATTTCCGCCAGTACCTCCGGCACCTCGCCGGTAACACACTGGCGGATGTCGTCAAATTGCAATGCTGCACTCATGATGCTGCCTCCCATTTTGGAAACGGATCATCGAGCATTTGCCAGACGGCTTTTCCCTGCACCATCATTTCATCTTCCAGCAAACAGTCATTCAGTGCACAGGTAATCGCCTGCTCATCAAGATCCTGCCCGATAAAAACCAGCTCCTGTCTCATATCGCCGAAAGGCTCTTCCCATTGCTCAGCAATACTTTTCAGGTAATCTTCATCATCCGGCCACTGGCTTTTATCAATGGCTTTCCAGAACATGCCGCCGAAACCATAACGGGCAATGCCTCCTGCCTGACTCCACTGTCCTGCAAACTCCGGGCGGCTGGCAAGCCAGAAAAATCCTTTCGAGCGCAATAACTTCCCGTAATTTTCACTGCCATGTAAAAATTGATAGAACTTGTCCGGGTAGAAAGGCCGGCGCGCTTTATAGGTAAAGCTGCTTATGCCATATTCTTCGGTTTCAGGTACGTGCTCTCCGCGTAGTTCTTTGAGCCAGCCCGGCGCTTGTTGCGCTTTGGCGAAATCAAATAAACCTGTTCCCAACACCTCACGAATATCAGTCTGACCATTTGCAATGGGCAAAATCTTTGCCGATGTATTCAGCGTTCTGAGGATAGCAGTGAGCTTCTCTGTTGCCTGCGGCTCAACCAGATC
Source organism: Alteromonas sp. ABV2_168 (assembly GCF_056161165.1). Lineage (NCBI taxonomy): Bacteria > Pseudomonadati > Pseudomonadota > Gammaproteobacteria > Alteromonadales > Alteromonadaceae > Alteromonas > Alteromonas sp. ABV2_168. The sequence goes on from NZ_JBSWYQ010000002.1 coordinate 403,353, forward strand.
GGTCTTACTGATCAAAATGACATCAGCGAACTCCACCTGATCGATAAGCAAATCTGATACGCTTCGCTCATCATCATCGCCCAGTGATTCTCCTGCTTCCTGCAAGTACTTCGCTTCATCGAAGTCACGTACAAAATTCACCGCATCCACCACCGTCACCATGGTGTCTAGGGTGGCGACATCAGACAAAGACACGCCGTCTTCGTCGGCAAATGTAAAGGTTTCAGCTACCGGCAATGGCTCTGAAATGCCCGTAGACTCAATCACGAGGTAATCGTACTTGCCGCTTTGCGAGAGCTCTCTTACCTCAATCAGCAAGTCTTCACGCAGCGTGCAGCAAATACAGCCATTGCTCATTTCAACCAGCTTTTCTTCGCTGTGATTCAGTGATACGTCACTTTTAAGCAGCGAGGCGTCGATGTTGATTTCACTCATATCATTCACAATCACCGCCACGCGCAAACCATCGCGGTTATTAAGAATATGAGTTAAAAGAGTCGTTTTTCCTGCTCCCAGGAAACCCGACAGTACAGTAACGGGTAACTTATTGTGGTGCATGGTGGTGGTGCCTGTTCTGAGAGTTTAACAATTGGTATTTCAGGAGTGCTCACAGCGGGTGAGGTTTCGCTTTCGGAAGTTCTGAATATGTGCGATGACGATAAATAATGAGGCGATTATGGTTAACACCGTCTCCCCCGCCTCCCCGACAGTGTCATGAGCAACCGTGCCGGCGAGGGTAAGCAGTAACAAACCTGCCAGTCCGCAGGAAAGTACTTTGCCATTCTTGTGGTGCCGGTAACCGGCAAGTAACGCCACAAGACCTACCGGTATAACAAAAAACAGCAGGACCTGATGGAAGACTTCGTGGTCGAGGATTGCCAGCCCGCCGAAAGTGGGTAAGGCGATGATTAATAATGGTGTGAGTACGCAGTGAACAACGCATAAAGATGAAAGTGCGATAGCGATTTTATCGCCCACTTCCTGAATCCGCGGCATAGTATTTCCGTTGTAGAGAGGAGTATTTTGCATGTGATATTTACCAGCTTACTGTTGCGCTCTGAGGTGTAGCGTCAGCCATCCCCTGACCTTTGTCGTTTACCCACTGAACTTCCAGGGCTGACAATGATGGCGCCAGACGAAAAAGGGTTATCGTCATTTCAGAAATGTCGTCACTACAAGATAATTGATAGGCTAACGTAACATCTTCGTGATGGTGCGCATCATGATGATCCTCGTCGTGATGATCCTCGTCGTGATGCTCCCCGTCATGGTGTTGCTCATCTTCATGCTGCAGGCCATGAGTTTCATGGCCGACGTCGTGTTCAGGAGAGTCGTGGTCGGGAAAGTCGACCTCCTGACTGACCAGCTGGCAATTTCCGTCTACAGAGAAAACGTTGCTGTACTCACTTATTTGTTTTTCGATTTGATGTACCTGCTGCATCTGTTCATCACTTTCCGGTGCATGCTCGAAACCCAGTAAATCCGCTGCAGGAATTGAAAATTGAAGCTGCCAGTTACTCTCATCCTGGGCAACGAGTAACTGTCCGTGTCCGTGAACATGCTTGCCTGCCAGAGCATAGGCTGCAGAAAAAGGAGCTAAACATAAAAGAGCGGCTGCGGATGTGGCTGCAAGCCCTGGTGTATGACACAAAGAAAACATAATTTTGCTCCTGAGAGTTAGTTTGAAGGAATACGTCGCATTCCATTTGGTTTTACCGGTAATGCGACGCCCGGGGGTTACAACATGTTACTCGTGCTCAGCGGCAATCCCGAGCCAGCTTAGAGAAGCAGGAACGAAACCAGGTTCAATTTCTCCGCTTACAGCAGCAGATTCGATATCTACAATCACAATATGAGAAGCAATCGGGTCAGCGACATAAACCGTCCCCGCGCTCTGAGAAACTGTCATCGAGAAGTTAAGGCCGTCAGGCATGGTGGAAATATCCGCGTCACTGATATCCACCCGCGCCTCAAGCTCCCAGTGCATATGGTCATCATGGGCGTGGGCTGCCATTACCGACAAATAACCCTGACTATCTAAGATAAGAAAATGCACACCATCATAGGAAAAGCCGTAAGAAACCGGGGTGGCGTCCGTTTCCGGCTCCCAGTCAATCTCTTCCATCTCATCGTCATCAGCATGAATGGCCGTAATAACGGCGGCACCGCCACCGTGACCGGAAGCAATACCAACAAAAGACGCGGCGTCATGGTGGGTGTATACAGACCCGATGCGCATGTCACCCACGGCCTCAATGTTGGCAATTTTCGATGATGAATACACTTCATCAGTTGCCGAAAGAACAAGTACACCATCATTGCATCCGAAAACAGCAAAACTGTCATTCATTGCTGCACCATGCAGATCAGGACATTCACCGGCAAACAGTTGCTCCTGCTCATAAACACCGTCATGCAAGTGATAAACGCCAACACTGTCTGGCAGCACCGGGTTCGCTGAAGTGGTTTCGCTGTCATCCCGTCGAACCGTACTTATCAGCATGTCACCTGTTGGTTCAGCAACACCGTGCATATTAACATCGTAAGTCAGGGTATTAACGGAACTTGCTTCAGCTGCAATGTTGGTATCTGTTACCACCTGAACGGATGCAGGTGAACTGCTGTCAGCATCACCGTCAAAAAACACTGCAAGCTGGCCGTCGTGACCCACTACATGGGTAGGACGACTGCCTGTCAGCGCAAAAGTCGTCATCGCCGGTGCTTCTTCATAGTCATGCAGGTGCTCAACATGATCTTCCCGCCAGAGGCCGCCATCCACGAATTCAACGAGGTCATTGGTGCGGCTGGTGATAACAGCAAACCGGCCTCCAGCTGACGTAGCCAGCGCACTGTCGCTGTAGGTTGTTGAAAAGGTGTCAAGAAGGCTGTTGTCGTCGAGATCAAATATTGCCAGCGTGTTTGATTCTGCATCAAGAACGGATAACCGGCCGGCACTAACAATTGTATACCCGTCATCATGATCGTGATCGTCATCGGACTCATCCACTATAGGATCCTGCTCAATGATGGTGGTTTCTGCGTCACCGCAACCGGTAAGAAATAAGGCACTGATCACGCTTGCAAGAAAGCTGAGCTTTTTCGTTGTATTCATTTTCGATTCCATTGATGAATTCAGGTTTAACATTAGAAGTAACCTCTCAGACCAACACCAAAGCTGCGGCCTGGACGGGGAGCAAGATCTTTAAGAAATGATGAGTGGACTCTTGCTTCCGTATCGGTAAGGTTGCTGCCTTTCAGGTACAAAGACACGTCCTGAGACAAGACTTGCATGTCGTAAGACACAAAGGCGTCCACAAGGGTGTAACCGTCAGTAACGGTTTCATAGTCTGCAATGCGGTCTTGCTCAGCGTAACGGGTAATATCGAGGTTTGCGGTAATCACTTCCGACTGATAGCTGAATTGTGCTCCGAATCTCAACGGTGGCGTTCGGGGTAAATCACCGCCATCTTTCAGGCGGGCGCGTACATAATCCGAAAATACCTGCGCCTTGAACTCGTCAGTCACCTGCCAGGCAACCTGCGCCTCAAAACCATGTAAAATCGCATCATCTGATTCAAACAGGTAAACCGGCAACTCACTGCTATGATCGTGAGCCTCCTCTGCCTCTTCTTCACCATGATCATGACTGTGACCACTTTCGGCAAACAGCCCCGTATCGATTTGATAGTAGTAATTATCTATCTGGTTATAGAAAGCATTAAAAATGAAGCCAATGTCACCATCAGTTTTTCTGAAGGTCACATCGATGTTGTTTGCCGTTTCTAAATCGATGGCTTTTGAAGCCAGACCTAACGCACTTTCTTCATCACCGGTCAATTCAAACAACGCACCGATCTCATAAGTACGGGTACCGATATGAGGACCAAATGACAATAACTCTGATGCAGAAGGTGCACGCTGAGAGCGGGATACTGAAATACCAATGTTATAGCCGGGTGTAAAATCCCACACTAAACCCGCTGAAAGTGAGACTGGCGTGAATTTCTGATCCACACTAAACACACGGGTAACCGTTGTTTCACTCTCGTGATCATGGTCATGTTCGTCTTCAGCTTCTTCTTCATCATGAGCATGAGCAGAAAGCTGAGGCAACTGCACCTGAGCAGCGTCGAGAGTAACCCGTTCAATCCGCGCACCGAGTTGTAACAGGAAGTCGCCAAAGTGCCTTTCTTCCATCAGGCCCAGAGCAATCATTTCCGCTTCAGACGGAGGAGTAAATGCTTCCTCCCCCTGCGCGGCCACTTCACTGTTTTTATAGTGAAGACTTAAGCCACCCTGCCATTCAGAAAATGGCGAGTGCATAATATCGAAACGGATTTCGTCGGTAGTGTTTTCAAAAATTGTACCGGCAGCGCCGTTTTCAATTTCGGCATGTTCGTAATCGGTATGGCCCGCGCGAAACTGAACGCGGTCAATCCATTCTCCTTTTAGCCGGTACTCACCAAGAACCTGTACCTTTGTTTGCTCAAGATCAGCAAACACATTTTCTTCGGCTTCTTCGCCACCATGAGAATGTCCGGGAATACCGTATTCACGGTTAAACCGTTCTACCGCCACACCCACGTAGCCGTTATCCATCAGATAGCTGCCGCCGAGGGTCAGCCCGTCAGACTTTTCAGCACTGTTTTTAACAACATGTTCAGCATCCTGGCCGTCTTCATCCATGTCCGGCGCAACGGGCGTGTCGTAGTCGTCAGACTCCCGCCAGTAGCCATCTGCATAAACGGCAAATTTATCAACGCCGGTGGTAACATTAAAAGAGCCCAGTTTCTGGTTATTCACCGAGTCAGTTTCGAGCAACCATTCGCCCCGGGTATCATTGTCTGTCGGGATCCGGCCGTCTACCACATTCACTACACCGCCGATTGCACCGCTGCCATAAAATAATGTTGCCGGCCCCCGTAACACTTCTATCTGCTGAGAAGTAGACGCTTCAGAGGCAACGGAATGATCAGGCCCCACGCGGGATACATCACTGACATCCAGACCATTTTGAGCAATCAAAACCCGTGGCCCGCTTAATCCGCGGATGATGGGTGTACTGGCTACATTGCCATGAAAATTCGACTGTACGCCCGGCAGGTTCTCCAGTGTATCGCCCAAAGTAGCTGCCTGTTGACGTCGCAATGACTCTCCGGAAAGAACACTGACCGGCGCCGCCGACTCCATGGATGAAAGATGCATGGGCGTTGCAGTCACATCAATAACTTCGATGGCACTTCTTGTCAGCGCCAGTTGAATATTTGCTGGTGACTGCTCTCCTACCGATATGGTTTTGTGCAAATGAGCATATCCGGGAGCAGAAGCATGGATGACATACTCACCGGGTTCGATTTCCGGAAACACAAAGCTTCCGTTCGCATCAGCGACAACCTCAAGCCCTAATGCTTCAATCTCAATGGTTGCCTTAGCCAGCGTCTGCCCTGACGCATTTTTAACTGAACCCTGTACCCCTTGCGCATTCACGACAAAGGGAATGACTGTCGCGATGGCCGCAGCGACATAACTTAGCTTAAACATCCACTCTCCAAAGAAATGTTATATTATAACAATTAATAGAATGTTATAATGTAACAAGTGCAATTACAACAGGAAAAGGATGATACGCCGTGACCTCACCACTCATACCACAAAGCTATCAGGAATGGGTGCACTGCATTACCGTTGAATGTGGTCTGCAACTCGACAGTCAATTTATAGCTGCCCGTATCGGGGCACTGAGCAATGAAAAATCTGAACACACACGACAATTCATACAGTTGTATGGAAGAAGTCATCACACCCGGATTTTAGGTTGGTTCCGGCAAGCTGGTCAGGAGGAAAAATGAGGGAACTCACAAAAGAGCAAATACTGTCCGCGTCCGAAGATGAGTATATGAACGATGCGCAGCTCGCCTTTTTCAAATCGTTACTGCTCGAACTTAAAGACAAGACCATGCTTCACATTGAAGATGTAAAAGAGTCATTAAGCTCTCCTCCCGAATTCAGTGATGATGTAGACCGCGCACAGTATGAAGAGGAATCCAGACTGGCCCTGAGAATTCTGGACAGAGAACGCATGCTTCTGGGCAAGATAGCCAAATCATTAAAGCAAATTGAAAACAAAAGTTACGGCTATTGCCTGGAAAGTGGCGATCCCATTGGTATACCCCGTTTATTGATCAGGCCAGTTTCAGAATATTGTGCTGACATCAAGCAGATAAACGAAGGCAAAGAGCAACACTTTTACTCAGGCAGGAAATAATGCGTATTAACCGGATATCGGCGGCGGTACCCACCAACATCATTACCGGTTTTCTGGGTGTGGGGAAAACGTCCGCTATTCTGAACTTACTCAAACAGAAGCCCGGACATGAGCGCTGGGCGGTACTGGTTAACGAATTCGGCGAGGTAGGTATTGATGGCAGTTTAATGCGTGGACAATATTCTGAAGAGAAAGGCGTGTATGTTAAAGAAGTGCCCGGCGGGTGCATGTGCTGTTCAGCAAAGCTGCCAATGCAAATTGCTTTAAATCAGCTGCTGGCGAAAGCCAATCCTCACAGGTTGATTATTGAACCTACCGGGCTCGGACACCCGAAAGAGGTGATTGATATTCTCAGCGAACCTCACTATCACGATGTCATTTCACTGCAAAAAACAATTACGCTGGTTGATGCCAGAAAACTGTGTGACAGGCGGTATACAGAACATGACACGTTTAACCAGCAAATTGATATTGCGGACCTTATTCTCGCTAACAAGCAGGCGCTTTACTCTGATGCCGACAGGAATGCACTCAGAGGATATATAAAACAGCGAAAAGGAGATATGTTCACTACGCTGTTTACTGACTTTGGCGAAATAGCCGTGAATATCCTCGAAGGAAAAACACAGATATCACAAAGGTGGGGTCACATTTCGGGCCAAACTAAATTTCCGCTGCCGGACACTCAGGGTGCTCCGGACGTCCTTCTTCCTGAAAACGGGATCCTCAAATCTGAAAATAGCGGCGAAGGATACCGGTCTGTGGGCTGGCAATTTGACGTCCGCTATACCTTCAGGCGTAAAGCATTCAGAGATTGGGCTGTGACGTTTAAAAGTAGCCGGATTAAAGCTGTGGTAATCACAGATGAGGGTGTTTTGGGGCTCAACATTGAAGGCGATGAAATGACGGAAATGTTTCTTGATGACTGCACTGAGAGTCGTATTGAAATCATTGCTCCGCAGACAGATGACTGCCGGGAGCAACGATTACTGGACTGTATTAAAGCTTAGCGACATCCTGGGTTTTCACACCGCATGCACCATGACTGCGTTTTTCATGGAAGGCCACTTCCAGTGACTGCATCATCGGAGCATGATGGTCGATAGTCAGCAGATGTTTTTCTACCCGTCTGGCATCAAATGCTGTAAAGAATGATTTCAGGAATACTTCGTTGGTATCGTCCTGCACCAGCACCCGGGCACCGGTCTGCACGATAATAATGTCATCGTCTTTTAAGTTGTAGCGTTTCGCCAGAGACTCGATTTTACTCAGATACGCTTCGGCTTTTTCCGGTGAGTTAGCAAGGATAGCCGGAATTTTAGCGGCTTCAGACAAAGGGATTTTTTCTTTCCCTAAGATGTACATATTGTCCTGCGTGAAGTGTACCCAGTTTTTTGAAGCTTTTTCTACAATCGCAATTTGTGCAGCGTTTTGCGCCTGTTCAAGATAACTCAGTCCTGTTTCAGGATAGTCTGCCAGTAATTCCAGATTCAGTTGCACCTGCGACTGAGAGTTATTGCCGATAACGGTAAGCAGCTTGTTCTGGCTCACATTTTCGGAACTGGCGGTTTCACAAAGATCACTTGGAAGATAATAATACTCACCCTCGCTGATGGCGCTGACGGGTGAAGACACGGCGGCGAACGCCAATACTGCTGCACTACATAACTTTTTCATAATCTGTCCTGAATGGGTATCTGCATCGACTGATTAAAAATGTAGCACAACAATATCGTTTTTATGGTTCTGGAAAAAGATACCTTTGGATGGGATTTGAAAACTTTCAGGTATGAAATTTTATTCGTTTAGGTTCTGCCACTCTCGTTCAGACGGCGTACCATTTCATCATCCAACCGCAGCAAAGCCGCTAATTCTCTGAGGTAGACCTTCTCCATATGGTTCTGTTCATCGATTACCAACAATGATGCCAGGTATATTTCTGCGGCCATTGCGGGTGAAGTTGCCATTGCCGCCACGAAGGTAATTAAGTTTTGTCACTTAACCGGCTGACAATACAGCTCAGCGTACCGGAGAGAGATTAAGCGCGCCAACCTACTGGAAACCATACCAAGGCCGGCGCCAGGGACTGTTACGTTATTGCAGAGAGTTACCTACGCCGATCACCAGCGTGGCAAGAACAAGTAAAGAGATACCGGTCAGCAGCAGCATACGACTCTTTTTATTGCTGCCTTTCCATTCCATCAACGCTAATCCCCACAGCGTGGAGAAAATGATGATACTGGCCATATGAATGGTCCAGCTGGAGAACTCGTACTTACCCATGTTGCTTTCGCCCATGGTGTAAAAGAAGAACTGGAAGTACCAGAATGCACCGCCTAATGCAGCCAGCAGATAGTTTTTCACCATCGTGTTGCCCTGCAGACGCTCAGTGCCTTTGGCGACCTGACCAAAAAACTCTTTGGCAGAACCATTTTTCGCAATCAGATAAATACACCAGACGGCGTTAGTCGTTAAACCACCCAGCAATACAACACACAGTACAGGCAAACCCTGCCAGAGATGATCGGTGCCGGCTTCAAGAGTCAGTTCACGGATGGGTTTACCCGCCGCAATACCGAAAGCAAAACAGGCAGACATGACGCCGGAAAACGCGGCGATGGCTAAGCCTTTTTTCATATCAATGGTTTCGGCTTCTTCTGTGGTGCCGAGACTGCGGTTCTTTTCAGCTGTCGCCCTGGCAACAACAATAACTCCGACGAGGGTCATCAACGTACCGCCTACAGCAAACTGGCCACTGGTGGTCGCCAGTACGGCACCGATAGTGCCATCAAATATAGGTGGGCCTAACGTCCCTAATACTGTGGTAAGACCCAACACAATAGCCATGCCGGACGAGATCCCCATGTAGCGTACAGCCAGACCAAAGGTTAAACCGCCAAAGCCCCAGCCCAGACCCCAAAGGAAACATTGCTGCAATGTGCTTGCCGGCGTACTGCCCAGTACACCAAATAAATCTTCGGTCTGGACCATCGCGAAAAACCACGGGCACAGGAACCAGCTGAAAATACCACCGGTCAGCCAGAAGATTTCCCATGACCACTTTTGAATGCGTTTGTACGGAACATAGAAACTGGCAGAGAACAAACCGCCCAGCCAGTGAAACAATACCCCTAGTAATGGATTTGGTGTCATGCCTTTACTCCCGGTACACCACCCGCATGTAATTTTTAAGTAACGGGTTTACATCATTTAAACAATACAATTGCCAGCATACACAATAATTTTATGTAAATCACACACTTTTAATCATTTCCAATCACAAATATTCAAAAGTAGTAATCATGAGGTGCAGGGATACGCATACAGTGATGTATTTAAAGGAGATCCGTAGAACTGTTAACGGATTGGGTCGGGCTTAAAGAAGAGAGGGAGAACAACATAAAGATTGCACACAAGCTAGCCTGCATGCGTGCTTCATTTTACAAAGCGTACAAAACGCTTATCTGAATCGCACGTGGTCGCGGTTCAGCTCGCTGATTTTGCTGCAGCCCATCAGGCGCATGTCCCGTTCGATTTCAGCCACCATTTGCTGCATCGCACGCTCTACGCCCTTCTGACCTGCCGCTGCCAGAGCATAAAGATAGTAGCGCCCCAGTCCGACTGCTTTCGCACCCAGCGCTAATGCCTTGAGTACGTGCGTACCGCGCTGAATACCACTGTCGAACATAACATCAATCTGGTCACCGACGGCATCAACAATTTCAGCCAGGTGATCGAAAGAACTTCGGGAACCATCAAGCTGACGGCCACCGTGGTTTGAAATCACAATGCCGGTACAGCCGATATCAACGGCACGTTTAGCATCGTCGGCACTCATAATGCCTTTGAGACAGAACTGGCCGTCCCAGAATTTCACCATCTCTGCCACGTCTTTCCAGTTCATCGACGGGTCGAGCATATTTGTAAAGTAGTCACCGATAGAGCTGGTTGAACCGCCCATATTAATGTGGGCATCAAGTTGCGGCAGCGAAAATTTTTCATGGGTGACATAGTTAATGCCCCACGCCGGCTTAGTCGCAAACTGCCACAAGCCCGCCAGATTCAACCGGAAAGGAATGGAGAAACCGGTACGTAAATCCCTCTCGCGGTTACCGCCGGTAATGGAATCGACGGTAAGCATCATCACTTCAATACCGGACTCTTTCGCCCGCTCCATCATGGCTCTGTTGAGACCGCGATCTTTATGGAAATAGAACTGATATACCTGAGGCGTATCGTATTGCTTAGCAATTTCCTCCATGCTGACTGTGCCGAGGGACGACACACCAAACATGGTGCCGAATTGCTCAGCGACCGCTGCTACAGCCCGTTCACCCTGATGATGAAACAAACGTTGCAGTGCGGTTGGTGACAAATAAACCGGCAACTGCAGTTTTTGCCCCATCACTTCAACGCTTAAATCAATATCTTTCACGCCGGTGAGCACGCGGGGGATCAGATCACACTCACGGAAAGCCGACGTGTTGCGGCGTAACGTGGTTTCATCGTCAGCACCGCCATCGATGTAGTTAAAAATTGGCCCGGGCAAACGCTTCTGCGCCAACTTACGAAAATCATGAAAATTATGACACTGGCTTAATCGCATTATTGTTTTCCGTTCTCATGCTACAGATCCACAGCCCTCAGATACAAAACAGCCCGCAAACGCGAGCTGTATCTTCAGGCCAGATTCACAGTCCGTCTGAATCAGACGATACCAGAACCGGTGGCATTAGGGTCGCGTGGACGCTCTTTTGCCATGGTTTCACGATAACCAACACCGCGGTAAACACCTAGAGGATTGATAGGTGAACCTTTGCGGTAACGCGCCATCGCCAGAATAGGTGATACATCCAGGTTGAACGCGTTTTTCAGCTCAAGTGACGCCATCAGTGCATCATTGTCTTCCTGAAAACCATACAGGGCTTCACGGTTAACCAGCAATGCTTTGACGTAAGAGCGCTGTACCTCAATGGCTGAATTGATCAGGCTTTCTGCCGGGTCGGTCACGTTGTGTGACTGATCAAGCATGTACGCCGGCCCAAACTCGTCCTGCTGACGATATTCAGCATCAACCAGTTCATTGAAGATCAGGAACTGCTGATACGGATGCAGTGAACCACTGTCCAGGTCATCGTCGCCATATTTGCTGTCATTGAAGTGGAAACCGCCCAGCTTCTTGAACTGAATTAAGCGGGACACAATCATTTCAATGTTGGTATTCGGTGCATGGTGACCCAAATCAACCAGAGACTTACACTTAGGTCCCAGGTGCATAGCAGCCAGCAGGTTTGAACCCCAGTCCTGAATGATAGTGGAGTAGAATGCAGGCTCGAACATTTTGTGTTCAATGTGCATTTCCCAGTCATCCGGCAGGCCTTTATACACTTCTTCCATGCTGGCAAGGTAACGCTCGAATGCACGTTGGAAATGCTGCTGACCGGGATGGTTTGAACCGTCGCCAACCCATACTGTCAGGCTTTTAGCACCGAGTTGCTGACCGTAGCCAATGACATCAAGGTTGTGCTGAATCGCCTGGTCACGGGATTCTTTTTTGGTGTTACTCAAACTGCCATATTTATAAGAGTGTTCCTGACCACGCTGGTCCTGGAACGTGTTTGAGTTCACCGATACCCACTTCAAACCATACTCATCTGCTTTTTGCTTCAGCTCAGAGAAATCGTCAACCACGTCCCAGGGGAAGTGAGGCGATACGCTGTCAGTACACCCTGACATTTCGTTGATCACTGCACAGTCTTCCAGCTTTTCCCAGATATTGCGCGGCTCGCCTTCACCCGGGAAGCGGGCAAAACGGGTGCCGCCGGTACCTGTACCCCATGAAGGTACGGCAACCTGGAATTCGCCGGCCAGCTCAGTGATTTTCTCAATATCGATATCCTGGCGTGCCAGTTTGTCTGCAAGTGCAGCGTAATCTGCTTCTAAGTGCCCTTTCAGCTTTTCGTTGTCATCGCTGATAATGGATGCATCAATTCTTCTTAACATAAGTCACCTCTTATCTCAGGAAAGCTTCATGCAGACCGCCGTCTACACTGATCACTTGCCCGGTTGTTTTGCTCAGTTGACCGGATACAAGAAGATAGGCCGCCTCGGCTTGATCATCCGGTGTGATAGGTTGTTTGGTTAACGTGCGCTGTGCATAGAATTGCGCCAGCTTGTTACGTAATTCTTCCGTGCTTTCACTTTCATCATGAGCAATATCGTACTTGGTCAGTGATGAAATCACGCGGTCTCTCGGGAACATGTTACTGCCCTGCACAACTGTTGCCGGTGCCAGTGCATTCACGTTGACCAGCGGTGACAAGGTAACCGCCAGTTCACGAACCAGATGGTTTGCCGCAGCTTTACTGGTGTCGTACGCCAGAGAACCTTTCTTCGATACGGCTGCATTCACGCTGGTAGTCAGTACCAGTGCGCCTTTCAGGCCCTGCGCTTCCCAGATTTTCTGAGCCGTTGAGCCAACGACATAACCGCCTTTCACATTCACGCCGAAGCTCAGGTCGAAGATTTGATCATTCTTCGCCATGTCTGCGCCTTCTGCGATGAATACACCGGCAGTCACAATCACTTTATCCAGACCGCCATACGCCAGCAGTACCTGTGTGAACAGCGCTTCAACGGTTTCACGTTTAGTGATGTCAGCCTGAAGTGCCACAGCCGGGCCACAGGCAGAAATTCCAGTACCGGCTACACCAATTCCCTGACCATACTTGTCGGTAAGTTCTTTGGCGGTGCGCTGTGCATTCTCAAGATTAAGGTCTGCACACACTACGTGGGCACCTTCTTTAGCAACACGGTGCGCTGTCGCTTTACCGATACCGTCACCGGCACCAATCACCACAACCACGTCGCGGGCCAGTGGCGCTTCTGCCGGCATACGCTGAAGTTTTGCTTCTTCTAACGCCCAGTATTCAATATCAAACGCTTCCTGAGCTGGCAGCGCGGTATATTCAGAAATCGCTTCTGCACCACGCATTACTTCAATAGCACAGTTATAGAATTCTGCAGTAACGCGGGATTCACTCTTGTTCTTGCCCCAGGCAATCATACCTACACCCGGGATCAGTACAACAGTCGGGCTCGGGTCACGCATAGCCGGAGAATCTTCACGTTTACAGGCTTCGTAATATGCCGTGTAATCTTCACGATACTTTTCCAGACCAGCTTTAAACTTAGTGATCAGGGTATCGAAGTCATCATTCTGCGGATCGAAATCGACAAACAGTGGCTTAATCTTGGTGCGCAGGAAATGGTCAGGACACGATGTACCTAACTCAGCCAGACGGGGCGCATCTACGCTGTTTACGAACCGCAGTGTGGCATCGTCAGTTTGTACAGTACCGATGAACTTCACTTTATTAGAAAGCAGACCACGGGCAACCGGTAAAAAGTCTTTTAACAGACCTGTACGGGCCGCATCGTCCAGAGACTGATACTTCTGACCGCCAAAGGTCATTTCGCCTTTGTCATGCTCTTCAATGTAACGTGCCGCTGTTTCGATAACCCATAAAGAGGTCTCGTAACAGCTTTTACTTTCAGATGACCAGTTTGTGTGACCGTGCTGACCTAACAGAATACCCCAGATGTCAGGGCTCGCAGCGTAAGTGTCTTCACACAGTTTCGCCGCTTCCCAACCGGGACGCATCCACGGCACATAGGCCAGCTTGCCGCCCCAGATCACTTCAGTCAGTTCTTTCTGCGCCTTACAGGATGCAACGGAGATAACTGCATTCGGGTGCAGGTGATCAACGTGCTTTTCGTCAATCATTGAATGCAGAGGCGTATCGATAGACGAGGCCCGTGGATTCAGGCAAAAGTTACAGTGCTTGAACATGCCGACCATGCGGTCTTCACCGGCAGACTTATAGCCTTTATCTGAATAGTCCTGATACACGCCGTCAAGTGCGTTCAGTTTGTCCTGGTATAAAGAAGAGAAGTTTTCTTTCTTTGATGTACGCAGGTCGCCACCGGAACCTTTTACCCACAGCACTTCAGTTTCTTCACCTGTTAACGGATCTTTTTCCATTAACTTAGCCGAAGTATTACCGCCGCCGGTATTGGTAATACGCTGGTCTTCGCCCAGCTTATTCGAGCGGTAAACCAGGTTTTCTACGGGATCGAGTTTATCTGCAACCTCGTCTTCCCACAGATATTTAACGTGTTTGTATTCATCTGGCTGATAAGGCATTTATAGGCATCCTGTGAAGTTAATTAATTGAAACTGGTCTTTTGTGAGACTCATTAATTCATTAATGATTCAATATACATCCAATACAATCTTTGTCAATCATTTCCAATCACAATATAACAGAATTGTTACAAGTATTTTAAGGGTTGTATAAATCTATTCAGGAATGACGCTTTGCGGATGTTTAGCAGTTGTTAATGAAGGCAGGGCTGATTCAGAGACAGAAGCTGAAAAGAACGCGGAAGGATACCGCGCTCAGTTTGTACGAGTGGTAAATCCTAATCGCAGGCCTCGACCACAATCACATTCACACCGAATTCGCGGATTTTATCCAGTGCTTCCGGTGCTGCATTGCTGTCGGTGATGACCGTATCGACTTCAGACAATCCGCAGAAAATCAGATTACCTTTCACACCAATTTTACTGCTGTCAGCCAGTACGATAAGTTTATCGGCCCGCTTACGGAGTTTTTGCTCCGCCAGAATTAACAACGGATCGGTTTCCATGACGCCGAATTCACTGACACCGGGTGAACCCATGAACATTTTACTGCCACGGTAGTTTTGTGTTGTATCGTTTTCAAATGAGCTGAGAATGATACTTTGCTTGCGGTACACTTCCCCGCCGGGTAGGGTTACCTGATTCTGACTGTTTTCCAGTAGCTCATGTGCAAGTACGAAGGAGTTCGTCAGAATGTTCATGCGTCTTTCGGCGAGAAACTCAGACATCATGAACGTGGAGGTACCGCCATTGATGATAATAGATTCGCCGTCTTCACACATGTCAGTGGCCGCTTTGGCAATGAGTTGCTTGGTACTGGTATTGCGCTCTCTGTCCACCAGAAAAGCATTACCGGAAAGGCGGATATTAGACACGGTCTTACTGTCTAACACCTGCGCGCCGCCGCGAATTTTTTTAATTTTCTTCGCATCAGCCAGTTTGTTTAAGTCTCGACGAATGGTCGCTTCAGACGAGTTAAGTTGCGCGCACAAGTCGCGCACACTCACAAAGGTGCTCTCATCAAGGATATCCAGAATGAGCTGGTGACGTTGCTTCTCCAGCATGGTGTTGCCTGTATAATTGTTATTCGTGTAAGCGATAATATAGTCACCTGTTCAAGCACAATCAATCAAAAAACCAAGTTTTTGATTGAATATGATAGATTCATCCCATCGATTTGTACCACTTTTCCCGGTACGCTTCCAATTTATCAAACGCAGAAGGTTCACAGGGCACTAAGTCCAGTTCAGCTGCAGCCTGCTTATCAAAGTGAATTAAACTTGCCGCGCCCATTACTGTTCCCGTGTTATCACGGGAGAGCATGACAGTCTGGTCCGGACGCAGCTGTGCGACTAACTTGCATAACATGGGGTTCTTCAGGAAAGCCCCTTCTATATATATTGTGCCGGTTGAATGCAGATCAGTTAACCGTTGATCAATCATCAGCGCACAGTACAGCGTCGCAATAGTCTGAGGAGCAGGCGGCGCATCCGGACATAATTGTTTCGCAGTAAGGCCACCGAAGGGGCCATTCCCCTGACTGTAATCCGGCGTCACCATCCAGCCTTTATCCAGCGCCTGCTGAATATCCCCGGCTTCAGCACTCATGCGAATGTTGCCGCCCAGAGAAGTACAGATGCTTTCGTATTCCCGTCCGCCCATGAAACGTGCGCAACTGACCGGGTTAGAGAAAATATCCACGTTGGCCAGGGTATCTTTATAGCTGGCAAGTTTGCCGGTGTTACCGTTTGCCTGCATCAGAATGGTCCAGGTTCCGGTAGAAATCACGTTGAAACTCTCGCCGCTTTTCGCCAGTGACAAATAGCGCAGCAGGCTGGCATTGCTGTCGTGGATACCGGCAAAAATCTCGCACTGTTCAGATAATCCGGTTTCCTTTGCAACCTTCGCTGACACGGTGCCAAGACAATCCCATGCGTTTTTAAGTGCCGGCATTTTTTCCCGCCAGCCACACTTATCAATCAGCGAAGAGTAGTCTTTTTTCTGAGGTTGCCACATATCAGTATGACACCCCAAAGATGTTACTTCTGCAGCCGGTGAGCCGCCGAGACGCCAGGCCCAGTACTGCGGGTAAAGCAAAATGGTTGAGGCTGAGTCGAACGCCTCTTTATACTTCTGCTGTAACCAGAACAATTGTTTACCCAGATTCAAACCTGCAGGCAATGCGGGGGATAAGGTTTCTGAAAAGTCAGGATGCACACTTTCATAAGCATCAGAGCAACTCTCTACGCCCTGAAATTCATAATCAAGGACCGGCAGTGCCAGTTGATCCCCTTCAGGGGCGTTCGTATTCACTAACGCAGCCGTCGCTCCGTGAGTGGTGACGACAAAAGCGTTGATATCAGGCGTAAGTGTGCATGAGCGTAAGGTTTCTGCCAGCCAGTTCCATATGCCTTCCACATCTGCCTGAGGATACATGCCGGCAATGGGCGCATTCTTACAGCTGAAGCTGGCGCATTCTTTACCGTTATCTACCAACAGCAATTTAATGTGGGTTTTGCCTATATCCAGAACGGCTTTAAGCATGATTTTTCTCCTGCATTTATTGTGTTCCGTCATGTTGCTTTCGTCAGTACTCAGGCCATTATTAAGCCTTACTTTGAACGACAAAAGGCGGAGTCTGCAGACTCCGCTTTCAGTTCATGCACTGAATTACATCTTCAGATTCAGCCCCAGATAAATAACACGGCCCAGTGTTGAACCACTGATAAAGCCGTTTGCATCATCATAGTAAACTGCATCTTCGTCGAACAGGTTGTCTACGTTTACAGTAACAGATGCTTCTTCCACAAACTCATATTCGCCTAAATCGTACTTACCGAACAGATTTACTGTGGTCAGAGAGTCTGCTGAAGCAACCGCGTTTTCCCAGCCATCGGTGTGAAGAATACGCACAGTACCCAGCATGTTTTCGTAAGTCGCACCTACCTGAGCTAGCAGATTGTAGTCACCACGCTCATCGGTACCTTTTTCATCCTGATACGCCGCGCCCTGTACAGGCTGGAATGTTCTGTCCAGTGTATAAGAGCCGGCAACGCTGGCATTCACGCTACCAAAGCTGGTTTGCCATTCTTTAGCGATGTCGAAATCGATACCCGACAGTTTTGTGGCCGTCATATTTTTACGGCGGGCATCGAAAAGGACGTAGGCTGAATTGCCGTCAGCGTAAAGACTTTCGATTGACTGACCGTCAATGCGCATGCCGTCAGCCGCTGCCAGCGCCTCATCCAGTGTTGGATTGATTGTGTAGTAATCCGAGTAACCTTCCGTACTGAACAGTACGCTTGGCGTATAGAACGGCGCAAGGCTGATAGCACTTGAATAGTCCACATCGAAATAGGTCATGCTGACTTTCAAACCCTCAGAGAACTCTGGTGTCCAGTCGAAACCTACGCTGTATGACTCAGATTCTTCAGGCTGCAGCCCGTCGCTACCACCGGCCAGAATAATAGTACCGCGATAGAAATCGCTGGCTTCGCTATCTGGTGCCGTCCAGGGGCTCACACCCAGAGTAATAGCGCGGGTATCAACGGCTGCACCGGAGTCTGCCAGACTTGGCGCCTGGAATGAGGTACCCCATTGTGCACGCAGACGTAAGTTGTCAGTAGGAGAATAATCCACACCAATCTTCGGATTAGTTGTACTGCCCACATCGTTGTAACTGTCGTAACGGATGGATGCAGTAAAGTCGATAGTACCGGCATCGATGTCATCCATCACCGGCACAACCACTTCACTGAAAACAGACTTCACGTTACGTGATGCGGATGTTTCTGTCATTTGCAGGGCATCTGCTGCGCCACCGCCGAACGACACGTCGTAGTTTTGCTTAAAGTATTCGGTACCCACAGCCAGCATCACATCACCGGCCGGTAAAGAATAAATAGCACCATCCAGTGTCAGACGGATCTGATGGTGAGTTTGCTTGGCATCGCCCAGTGTACCGTAGTAAGAAAGGATACTGCTCAGTACCGCAGGATCTGTTGAAGCTACATCGTACGGGTTCAGCGCTGTAGATACATCCGTTCCGGCCAGCGCAGTAGCAACGGCAGTCGCATTTACGCCGGTTTCTTCGCCGTGGGTTTCCGCCCAGCCGTAACTGTATGCGGCTTTCAGACGCCAGTAGTTCGGTAATTCTACGGTCAGCTCCGGCATGAAAGAGAATGCTTTAAAGTCGCTGCTGTTTTTCGCGCCCGGGCCAACTACGTCAGAAAAATTGAAGTCGACAGTTTGCGAAGTTTCATCACCGATAGCAGTAAAATAAGGGTTATCTGATGTAATTGTGCCTGAAGCACCCAGATCCGTTAACGCGTTGGTCGCATCGCCGGTAATATCCACGCCCCAGTCACTGTAGTACGTGTTCAGATTAAGGAAAACGTTGTCAGAAAATTCCTGCTCCAGAGCCAGGAAAATGGTGTCCTGCTTTTGCTCCGGTACATAAGAAATACCATCGTTAGGATCACATAAGTTACTGCCTTCGGTCAGCGTGTCCATGCGGTAACTGGTCCCGTTTGCCGTGATATTGCCCGGGCTGCACTGACGGGTACGGTAGTCACCGCCGCCGTTGCTTGTACTGTCAGCAGTAATAAAATCACGCTCAGAGCCCATCACATCACCGTTTTCCGCATGATAGAAAGACAACATCGCCGCACCGGAATCCCATGAAGTGCCGGCAGTCAGGTTAAGGGAACCTGCGGTATAACTGTCACCGAATCCACCTTCGAGGTTTACGGTCACACCATCTTTCGGACGCTGGGTGATAAAGTTAACCACCCCGGCAATGGCATCAGAACCGTAAATGGAAGAACCACCATCCATTACCACTTCTACCGTGCTTAATACTGATGGAGGAATGGCCGCAGCATTTGGTACGGTTTGGATAATACCGGAACCCGGTAAACGTAAACCGTTCAGCAGTACCAGTGTCGTGCTACCACCACCGGTACCGATATCCCGCAGTTTCGGCATTGGCATGCCCTGACCAATATCAGTCGCCATAGTAGGACGGCTGTTGAAGGTGCTGGTCATTTGCGGAATTTGTGCAAGAAGTTCGTTACTGTCAGGCACACCAATTTCAGCGACATCTTCTTCTGAAATCCCTACAACGTTGGTACCTACCGGTGTTGCACCGCGGATAAGGGTACCGGTTGCTGAACCACGAACTTCAATGGTTTCTACCATTGGATCCGGTTCAGATTGTGCAGACTCTGCTTCCTGTGCAACTGCACATTGAGAAAAAGAAGCAGTGATAAGTGCCGCGAGTACAGAACGGCGGAAAACTGGTGTGGTTGTCAGTCCTGAAAATGAAGCCATTTTCAACTCCTTGCGTGGTTGTGTCAGTGATTTATCTAATTTTTGGCAGCGTGTTATTTTTATTAAAACTGCTCGATATTAATTAACATCGAGTCAACAAAGTACATC
Organism: Alteromonas sp. ABV2_168; assembly: GCF_056161165.1. Classification (NCBI taxonomy): domain Bacteria; kingdom Pseudomonadati; phylum Pseudomonadota; class Gammaproteobacteria; order Alteromonadales; family Alteromonadaceae; genus Alteromonas; species Alteromonas sp. ABV2_168. The sequence goes on from NZ_JBSWYQ010000002.1 coordinate 423,263, forward strand.
GACAATCATATGCAGTCAATAACAATCACAAGCAAATATGATTAATACCAGCTATTGATAAAATTTGTGAATAAAAAACAACCAATTTTTTATGGACTGACAGATTGACGCAGAACTGAATGTAAAGTTGATAAAACACGCTTTGCAGCGGACCTAAAATGCGCTAATCACTCTACAGAGCACTACACCGGCGCGGGTTATTCAGTCCGGTTGGTACCACTCACACGCCTCCAAAACCTTTCGTTTCCGGTGACCCGCCGTTAACACATTGACAACATCTATGTGCTTAGGGCAACATGCCAATCACTTTCAATCATAAGGTTTCAGAAAAACTGAAGAAGAATTCAGTTTCACCTGAACAGATTGCCATCAGGTATGTACCGGAGATTTGCATGCGCAAACTTATTCTCACCCTTGCTGTTGCAGCACCCGCCACGTTACTTTCAGCTTGCGGAGGAACTGGCAGCGTTGGAAGTGTTACTGATCAGTTTTATCTTGCAGCACTGGAAACTGAATATCGCACTCAGCCCATTGGCATTGACGTCACCGCGCCCCGTTTCAGTTGGCAGATGTCTGCTAAAGGCGGAGCTAAAGGCCTTAGCCAGTCTGCTTACCGGATCCGCGTAACAGATGAAAACGGCGCGCAGGTATGGGACTCCGGCAAACAAAACTCCTCAGAAGCACTGCATATTACCTATAAAGGCAAACCTTTAAGCCCCCGTACACAGTACACCTGGCAGCTGACGGTATGGGACAGCGAAGGCGATGCGAGTGAGGCCACGTCTACTTTTGAAACAGGCTTACTCGATACATCTCTGAATGCCTGGAATGGTGCGACCTGGATTGGTGGCGATGACAACGCCCTCCCCCTGTATGGCGATTATCTGCCTCTCTTCCGTATCGGCGCAGACATCACCATTGCAGAAGGTGGCACAGCCGGCGGTATTGTTTATGCGGCTAATGACCCGAGAATGATGGATAAGTATAAGAACATCTATCAGGTAGAAAGCGGTGAAGACGAGAGTTATTTTAAGATTGAGCTGGACGTGGAAGGTGTTGAAAACGGTGCACCGGCAAAATTAAACTTTTACCGTGCAGGTTACACGCCGGATGACAACGCAGATACGCCGGTAAAATCTTTCGATATTAAGCAATCATTGATCAATGCTTACAACCGTTTTAAACCTCACCACCTGCTTATCAATAATGAATTCGGCAATGTTACCGTTCAGTTAGATGGCAGCCCTGCATTCTGGGTGGGTGCAGATTCTGAAGAAAAATCAGGATTCCAGATGATGTTTCCGCCACTGGTGGAAGGGGCAACGGTACAGCTGAATCCTCTGGGTCACAACCACGACTACGTCACCTATGGCATGCTTAACGATATCGGTGTAGCGGCAGATGCTGGTACAACCGTCACAGTAAGCAACCTGACGGTGAGCAACATGCATACGCCGCACAGCGTGCTGTTTAATGGCGCTGAGCATGGCGCTGAATTCGCAGAAAAATCTACGCAGGTCAGCGATACCAAGGCAGGGATTACTTTCACCGGTTCTGATGACAGCCAGCTGGTTGTTGTTGATACCCAAAGTAACGGTATGCCGCAACTGCGTACTGAGTTTGATGTGGCAGAAAAGGCCGTCAGCAAAGCCCGTTTGTATGTGACCGCGCGGGGCATTTACGAATACTACGTAAACGGTGAAAAGGTCAGTAACGATTATTACAACCCGGGCCTTACCCAATACAACCTGACCCACCTTTATCAGTCTTATGATGTCACCAGTGCCATTCAAAAAGGTGAAAACGCCATGGGCGCACGGCTGGGCGAAGGTTGGTGGAGCGGTATGCTGGGCTTCGGCAACACCTGGAATGGCTTCGGCGATCGTCAGTCATTGCTCGCGCAACTGGTCATTACCTATGAAGACGGTTCTGAGAGTATTGTGGTTACCCAACCGGGCAGCTGGCAGTTCAGCGACACGTCACCGGTAGTGTACGGCAGTTTGTCTATGGGTGAAGTGTACGATGCCCGAATCGCAGAAGCGCAGGCAGGCTGGGCGACCCCGTCGTTTGAAGGCGAATGGGAACCGGCAGCCGAAATTTCTCTTGAAGAAACAAAAGCGCAGAATGTGCAGCCAAATATGATGCGCCCTGCACAAACGCTGTCGTACGACAATATGAAGCTTATCGGGCAAATCGGTGAACCGGCCCGTGAATTTACCACCGTTCAGGCAAAAAGTGTGGAAGAGGTGCGACCCGGCGTGTTTGTCTATGACCTTGGACAAAATATCGTTGGCGTACCTCGTCTGCATTTCCAAAACGGCAAATCAGGCGAAGCCGTTACCGTACGCTTTGCCGAAATGCTCTATCCGGACTTACCGGAATCAGGCCCGAACGTGGGCATGATCATGACAGAAAATTATCGTGCCGCACTCAGTCAGGATATCTATATCATGGCGGACGGCGAACAAACCTTTGAGCCGCATTTCACTTCTCATGGTTTCCAGTACATTGAAGTAACAGGCATTGAAAAACCTCTGCCCCTTGAAGCGGTTAACGGCGTTGTAGTGAGTTCTGTGCAGGCGCTGACTGCCAGTTACGAATGTTCAGACGACAAGGTTAATCAGCTATGGTCAAACCTGACATGGTCTAACGTAGATAACTTTCTGTCTGTACCGACTGACTGTCCCCAGCGAAACGAGCGTATGGGCTGGTCCGGCGACATCAACGTGTTTGCCCCTACCGCAACGTATGTGAGTGATGCCTCACAGTTTATGCGTCGCCATTTGCAAGCCATGCGGGATACTCAGGCTGACAGTGGCCGGTATGCAGACGTTGCTCCTGTTGGCGGCGGCTTCGGAGGTGTGCTGTGGGGCGTAGCCGGAATTACCGTCCCGTGGGAAACCTACTATCAATATGGTGATAAAGGCTTACTCGCTGAACACTATGCGTCTATGAATGAATACATGACATTCCTGCATGACTCCATCGACAGCGAAACCGGCTTAAGCACTGACTCAGGTTTAGGAGACTGGTTAGGCCCGCAGAACAATCAGTTAGGTGCAGATTATCTGGCTACTGCTTATCACATTTATGCGCTGGATATTATGGCGCAGGTAGCAGCGGTACTGGGCGATGATGCGCAGGCCCGCGAGTACCGCAAACAGTATGATGAACGTAAAGCCTTCTTTAACGATAAGTTCGTTAATGATGAACAGCAAACCGTTGGTCTGGTAGGCGGCCCAAGTATGTTTAATCCGGTGGCTCCACCGGCAGAATGGGCAGTAGCAGACACCCAAACCTCCTTTGCGGTTGGTCTGGCAATGAACGCATTCAACGAAGACAACGCTGCAGCGATGGCAGAGAAGCTGACCCGTTCGGTATCGTCACAAAACGTTGACGATGCAGGGAAAACCCGCCCCGCTTACTCCCTGATGACCGGCTTTATCGGCACGGCCTGGATCAGCAAAGCGCTGTCTGAGAATGGCTATACCGGTGATGCATACCGCTTATTACTCAACGACCAGTATCCGTCGTGGTTGTATCCTATCGACCAGGGTGCGACAACAATTTGGGAACGCCTGAACGGTTACACGGTTGAAGACGGATTCGGTGGCAATAACAGCATGAACTCCTTCAATCACTATTCATTCGGTGCTATCGGTGAATGGTTAATCAGTCACTCAGGCGGTATTCAGCGACTGAGCCCCGGTTTTAAAACCTTCGCGTTGAAGCCGGAGTTTGATCCGCAGAATGAAATTGACTGGGTAAAAGCAGAATATGATTCACCTTATGGAAAAATTTCGAGCCACTGGCAAGTAAAAGATGGTAAGTTTAACTACCGGGTAACCATTCCTGCTAACACGACAGCAACAATTTCGTTACCCGGCGCGCAACAAGCATTGAAGATTGATGGCGAGAGTGTGAATGCCAGTAAGTTCGTAACTAACGTTTCCCGTGCCGATGAAATGAACATCTTTTCATTAGGCTCTGGTACTTACCAAATCACAGGCGCCGTGAACGAATAATTATCCGGTCAAGGACACGATTAATGAAAAAGCATACAGCAACATTGGGTAGTGCCTGCCTTATCACTACCGCTATGCTTACTGGTTGTGGCGAGAAACCCTCGCCCGGCCAGGTTGAGCAACCGAAGAAAGATAGCGCCCCCGTAAGCCAGGTGGCGGTTAAAACCACCAGCAAAGCGGTTATCGAACAGGACGGCCAAACCTTCCGCGATTTGAATGCCGATGGCAAACTTACCCCGTATGAAGACTGGCGTTTGCCGGTTGAAGAACGTGTGGCCGACCTGGTTGCCCGCATGACGCTGGAAGAAAAAGCCGGTGAAATGGTGCATGGCACCCTTCCGGGTAAAAACGGATTTGCCGGTTTTTCTCAGGACGGCTATGACATCGATGTCGCCACTTCCCTGTTCAAAGACAAACATATCGGCAGTTACATCAGCCGCCTGAACATGTCTCCATCAGATCTGGCCGTCGAGAACAACAAAGTCCAGGCGCTGGCAGAAACCACCCGGTTGGGTATTCCAGCGATTATCAGTACCGACCCGCGTAACCACTTCCAGTACGTGTTAGGTGCTGCTGAGTCTACCGATGGTTTCACGCAATGGCCTGAGCCTCTTGGTTTTGGTGCGCTGAACGATCCTGAAGTGACCGAACAGTTTGGTGACATTACCCGTCAGGAATATCGTGCAACCGGTTTCACCATGGCGTTATCACCGCAGGCTGATTTAGCCTCCGAGCCCCGCTGGCCCCGTATCATTGCCACCTTTGGTAGTGACGCTGGTGAAGTGAGTAAGCAGGTGGGCGCGTACATTCGTGGTTTCCAGGGCAGTTCTGATGGTATCACGCCGGAAGGCGTATCAACCGTTACCAAACACTGGGTGGGTTACGGTGCAGCGGTAGATGGTTTTGATGGCCATAACTACTACGGCCGCAATGCACAGCTGGACGATACCAGCTTTGAAGATCATATCCGTGCATTTGACGGTGCTTTCGAAGCAAAAACCACCGGCATTATGCCCGCGTACCCTATCTTACACGGCATCACTGTAGACGGTGAACCGGTAGAAGCTGTAAGCCCGGGCTTCAATAAACAAATACTGCAAAACCTGCTGCGCGGCGATGCCGGCTTTAAAGGCGTTGTGGTTTCAGACTGGGCGGTAACCCGGGACTGTAGTGAAGAATGTAAGGCACCGACGAAACCACAAGGCGTGCGGGAAATTGCGACGCCGTGGGGGGTGGAGGATCTGACTATTCCTGAGCGTTTCGTGAAAGGTATTACTGCAGGTATCGACCAGTTTGGCGGTGAAGACCAGCCTGAGATCATCGTTAACGCGGTACATGAAGGCAAACTGACAGAAGCGCGCATCGATGAGTCGGCCACGCGTATTCTCACGCTGAAGTTTGAGCTTGGTTTATTCGACAACCCCTACGTGGATGAAGCTACTGCAGCATCGAATGTGGGTAAACCGGAATGGCGGGCACTGGCACGGGAAGTTCAGGCAAAATCTCAGGTGCTACTGAAAAATGCAGATAAGCTGCTTCCACTGGCAGACTCGATGAAGAAAGTGTTCGTTGATGGCTTAAATGCAGAGGCACTCACCGCTCGTGGCTTTGAAGTTGTGACCGATCCGGCCCAGGCCGACTTCGCGATTTTCCGTTTCTCAACGCCAAGTGAAAAACTGCATCCGAACCACTTCTTCGGCAGCCGCCAGAATGAAGGCCGCGTGTCATTCCGCGAAGATGATGAGAAGTATCAGCAAATGTTGGCCGTTAGCCAGCAAGTGCCAACTATTTTATCCGTCTTCCTGGAACGCCCCATGGTCATGGGTGAATTGAACAATACCGCAGGCGCTATTCTGGCTAACTTCGGTAGTGCTGACGATGCCGTGATTGATGTGCTTACCGGCAAGGTATCACCCACCGGCACCCTGCCACTGGAACTGCCGTCTTCTGATGAAGCTGTAGAAGCACAGAAACCCGGTTACGCAGACGACAGCGAAAACCCGCTGTACAAGCGCCGCGCGGGACTGACGTTCTAATCCTGATGTTTAAGCGCTAATGAAAAGGCAGCTTCGGCTGCCTTTGTTATTTTTAGTGTTCTTCATCTCATTGATGAAGTCAGCTTTGATATCAATGAAATAATAAAAGCAGTCCGCCTACTTCTTCTCGTAGTATCGCTTAAGTACGTCGAAGGCCTGTTTTTTCTCGCCTTTTTCAGACATGAGGCCTTTGCGATTAAAGTCGTCCTGTATTTCGGGAAGCAATCGACGAGGAGAGCGAAAATCGGTCAAAATCCAAGGGGACATACCACTTAACCCGTCAATTTTATCCAACATGGTGACAGTTTTATCGTAAAGATCTGCTTGATATTCTTCTGTCCATCGCTCGTCTTTCTCTCCATGCAGACCATATTTCGCGCCAGCACCAAATTCGCTTACAAACACGGGTTTGTCATAAGGAATACGCCACGAAACTTTCGTAAGTAATTCAGGTGTACCACCATACCAACCAATATATTGATTGAAACTAACAATATCGACTGCTTCCGCCAGCGGATCTTCAACCACTGTCAGGTTTTCAACTTCACTGTCCCAATGGTTCTCCATAGCTGCAGAAATCAGGCGAGTACCATCGAGTTCACGAGCAGTATCAATCAAATCGGTAAGAAATTTAGTCCGCTCAGCTTTAACCGGCGTCTCGTTAGCAATGGACCAGATGATGACATTAGCGCGATTGCGGTCGCGAATAATCATGTCAGACAGTTGAGTCTCCGCATTTTCATACGTCTCTTTGTTAGTCCACGCGATTGTCCAGTAAACCGGAATTTCAGACCACACCATGATGCCGCGCTCTTCAGCCAAACGCACCATATCTTCGCTATGAGGATAGTGAGCTAACCGAATGAAGTTCACTCCCAAAGATTTTGCCCAATCTAGTTGAGTTTTTCTGTCCTCGTGAGAGCTTACTCGTCCCCCGCCATTCTTAGCGAACTCCTCGTGCAGGCTTATTCCTTTTAGAAACACCGGCTCACCATTCAGTAAAATCTGCTTACCTTTTGTCTCAATGGTTCTAAAACCCATTTTGTCAGTGATACTGTCGGTTTCACTCTTTATTTCAACTTCATAAAGCTTAGGTGATTCAGGAGACCACAGTGAAAGCTGTGGTGCCGAAATACTAAACGAAGCTAAACCCTGCTTGTCAGTTTTCACTTTAACCGACTTGTTTAACTCAGGAATAGAGACCGTAATAGCCTGCTTTAATTTCTTACCTGACAGCTGGACCTCACCCTTTATGCTGCCTGACTTATGATCTGTAAGCTTTATCTGGTGGCCTGAAATAAAAGTATCAGGCACAGAAATGAGATCGACATCACGAGTCAAACCACCGTAATTCCACCAATCTGTGTTCAGGGTAGGAATTGCTTCTTTGTAGCGTTTATTATCAACCCTCACAATGAGTGAGTTCTCGCCGTTGCGAAGATGCTCTGTAGCTTCAAAAGCAAAAGGTGTAAAGCCGCCTTCATGCATGCCTAGTTTTTTCCCGTTCAGATAAACATCAGCACGATAATTGGCCGCTCCAAAGCGGAGGAAAGTGCGGTCACTATTCGTTTCTGCGGTGAAAATTTTGCGATACCACAGCGTACCTTCATAGTAATAGAGCTTCTCACTTTGTGTGTTCCAGTCACTGGGAACGGTAATTTCTTCTGCTTTGTCGAAACTATACTCTATAAGGTCAGATTTATTCTGCGGCTTTGAATCCAGGAAGAACGCATCTCGAGTAGGGCTCTCTTTTCGATCCCGCTGCTGCCAGCGATAGTCATAAAACCCCAGTTCGTAAGGATCGACATGATATTTCCATTTCCCGTTCAGACTTTGTTTGTCGTGCAGGTAAAGATCAGGAATTACATCTGCCAGTATTTTTGTGCTGCTGAAAACAGCTATTCCCATAACGATCCAGCGCATCATAATTTTAAATTGCCTTTTTTCCATGATTACATCCTTTAATAAGCATTGTGTTGCTAGCGAGGCGAAACTACGTACTTCCCACCGCTAAGCACAAAAATTTCAGAAGCCTTCTGATTCGTTAAAATAGTACCCTTGTTCAATTCAGCTATAGATATCGTCGCTGAGTTACCCCAGCCCAACTTACTCAAATCAACTTCTGCCAAGACATTGGGTGGAACTGAAAACGTAAGTGGCGAGGCAATACGGGCGGAGTTGTAACTCATTTCAACGATCCCTCTAATCGTCGGCACTGTTATGTCAAACGAGGAAACAGAAGCTGGTGCTGGAGATACCGATATCCTGGCAGCTCCCGCGGACAACACTCGAATACCGGCAAGGAATCTGGGTATGATATTGGCCGGTGCCGAGCCCCACGCATGTGAGAAGGTCGTGTTCGGTTTAATCTCCGGGTCCCAGGCCTCCATGACAATAGTCGCATCGTGTTTATTGATCATATTTAGCCAACTGAATGTGGCATCGCTGGTCATTACGCTAAGAGCCGTTTCATATTGCCCCGTCAGATACAGCCCCTCCAGAAGAAATTGCGCTGCATAGGCACTCACTTGAACGCCGCGCTTTTTAATATCTTTAGTTAGCGCTTCGCCGATGGCAGGAAGCTTTGATTTTTCAGCGACACCTAACGCGAGCGCGAAGATAGTGGCATGCTGTGAAGCGTGTATCGATAAATGCCCGTCAAGATATCGGCTGGCAGCGTCATCGAATAGATACTGATTAATTGCCTGTCGCATTCTCTCTGCAATCTGATTAAACCGACGTTGATCTTCTGTTTTACCTAGCACGCCAGCAATGTTCGCAATTGCGATAAGAGACGCATACTGCCAACAATTAACAACAGTATTCACTTCTTTAAAATCAAAGCTGTCACGGTTAGACATTGGCCAATCCACGAGATCGCCATTAACCTCGCTGGATTCCCCAGGCGGCTTTTGCACGAGTCCAACTGGATTGATGTTCTCTAATAACTGATTCTCTAACATCAACGGATAATCTTCGGCGAGTTGATGCCCGTCACCAGAATGAAGATAGTCTTGCCACGCTAGCGTAGACGTCAGTAAACGGTATTCCGTTGGCCAGGTAGGATTACGAATCAGGTAAGAGACAGAGTATTTAGCCAACCCGAATGAACGCTGAGTATAGTATTCGGATAGCTGGTTAATAATTGCATCCCCCTCATAAGGGCCGCGTTCCCGGGTTGGTGTATCCTGATATAAATCTTGTCGGGTGGCTTTTATTGAGTAATGACAGAGATCCCAGACTTTATTCAGCGATGCCAGGTTGCTAATGAACGACGACTGCGTATCGTCCCACGGCATCTCTAGTACTTCAGCGGTGAGGGATGATGAAATCTCTAAAGGAGCAGTACTGATGACTTCTGCCCAACGAAAGGCCCGGTATCCCCAATGAGAGAGTGACTGATGCCCATCCCGAAGAGTCCACACATCCCGATAAATCGGGAAAGCCCGCAACTTGTAGCGGACAGTACCGTCAGGGTTTAGTTCTTCACCTAAACGAATTTCAACAATTTGTCCTGCAGTTCCATGCCCTGAAAATGCTATTCCTCCAACAACCTCCTTACCGAAATCAAGGATCCAGTGGTGCTTTCCCACCTGCTCGATAGAAGCTGGTAGCCGCTTTGTAAGCTGAGCAGAATCTACCTTAGCCGGACGCATATCTGACAATGCAATATCAGTAACAGCCGCTGAATTCCACTCTCCACTTTGCTTGCCCGCACTTTTCCAATTCTTTGGTTCGTATCGCGCGTCGATAAATTCATTAGGGCCGTGGTAATACATATCAGTAAAGGTGCCAGCATCCGGCATCCATCTTTCAGCCCCCATCACCATCCAGCTTTCATCAGATAAAACTTGCAGGCGAGAACCATTTTTGAACTGAACTATGAGCTCTGCGGTGAAAAATTGCTCATCAATACTGAAACACTGCGCAGCGAGTGTATTGTCGCCTTCTACAATTAAACCCGTGACATCATAGGTATGGAATCGATGTTCCGATGACATTGGTCGGACAGGTCCAACCCCGACAATTTCGCCATTGAGCCAGCATTTGTAAACGTATTGCCTGGAGGGCTTAGTGCTGCCTCCAGACAACTTTAGCCACGCATGCGCTATGCCAATATCGGAGATAGCGAACGTTTTACGAAAGAATGCCCAGTCACTTTGCTTATGTGTCGCCGGCAGCCAAATTGGTTTTGCTGGCCACTGCCCAGTTTGGGGAGCAGTAATAATTTTATATGGTGCCGACCACTGAGATACATTTTTCTCATCCCATGTACGTACACGCCAAAAATAGACAGCATCAGGCTGCAACAGAATATCTTGGCTAAACTCGACCGAGGATGATTGCGCCGAGATACTTTTACCGCTATCCCATAACGTGTTACCAAGCTCTAGCGCTTCTTCTGATGAAGCTATCTGCACCTGGCTAGCTATCTGGATAGCTTGTGATTCTGGTAAAAGCCAACTAAAGCGTAAAGTCTCAGAGTCGATACCGAGAGCTTCATCTCTTAGTGCCAACATCAGCTTACAAGGACGCTCAGCGATAGAACTAGCAGTAGAATTAGACGCACAGCCGACTTGATGTAACACCAGCGCGCCGCCACCGATAGCTAATCCCGCTTTAAGTACGTGGCGTCGCCCATTATCAATTTGCTGTTTAGAACGCATATCGAGCCCCGACGATAACAGTTCTGCCGTCAAAATCAGTTCTTCTGGGACGATTCATATTCCCTTCGAATTCTACCAGCGGCTCTTCCGTTAAATTAAATGCTTCAAAAGTGAGTACTGCATTTTCTGTAAGGTTATAGGATGCTGAGGCGTCTAGCTGTCCTCTGGCATCAACAGAACGTGCAGCTCCCGAGAATGTGCCGCCAGCAGCCATCTGATACTCATCTCGCCAATTGTATGCAAAACGAATGGCATAACTATCAGCCTCGTAAAACACAACAGCGTTGTAGTTTCTTTCAGATACGCCTGCTAATACGGCATCCGTTCCGTTAATTTGCCCACTGACATCAATAAAAGTAAAGTTGAAAAGACCTCCGAAACCACTCCAAAATCCGTCCAGGAAATCTAAATTTTGCTGTATTGATAACTCGGCGCCAGTGACATCAATAGTGTCAGCCGTATTTTGCTGTTGTGAAACAATAATGCCTGTGCCATCTGGCGTGTAACAATCGAATACACCCTCACTATCCAGTACGCCTGTGCCCGTAAGAGAACTAAACGGAAGTCCACCACCATCTGCCGGGCACAAATTCACCGATGTAATAAAGCCGTCAATTTCTTTTTTGAACAGCGCCACGGTAATCGCACCGCCAGGTCGGTTGTACCATTCCAATGACATGTCGTAGGAATTTGCGCTATAGGGTTCCAGATTTGAGTTACCCAGAGTAGCACTAATTGGATTTGGATTAGTCGTGTCTGTTGATACCGAGACAGTCTGAGCTGGCGAGTTATCGCGATTCAGCGGTCTCACAATAGTGTTGCTATAGGCAAGTCGAAGAATAAGGTCTTCATTTAGGTTTATCGCAACATTAGCTGAGGGCAGAAGGTCATCGTAATCATTGGAAGTCGAAATTTGCTCAATGACACCATTGTTATTCCGCAAGGACTGTAGATCGGTGGTGTAATCAACATAACGAGCGCCAAAATTGCCCCGGTATTCAAAACCAGAAATTACGCCATCGAATAATAACTTAGCGTAAACATCCGTGGATTTTGTTTTCGCTTCATAGTTGCCATTGAGTACAGCCCCATCGAACGGATTTATAACCCAGCCAGCGGTGCCTGGCGCATACCCTTCTGGCACAGTTACAGGTTGCAAGCGGCTTTCTAAGACAGACGGATCAATTGATGTCCAGTTATTCAGAGTAGAGAGTTCTCCTCCCATAAAAGAAGCGCCACCAAGATAATGAACGTCATTGACAAAATCGTTATTGATAAATTCTGACGACAGGTTATCGATGCCTAGAACAGTATGTCGCTGACGCATACTTTCTTCTGTTCCATCGGTGTATAAAGCGCCAATCTCCAGTCCATTCACCGCACCGAAATCCAAGTAACGTTTGGCATTAACGCTAAGTACATTCATGTCTGTTTCTATATCACTGTCGGTGTCGGCAATGATGATTCGATTGTATCCGCCAATAGCTGCAGGTGCTTCCAGTACATGCGGAGGTGAAGCAACGTAATCCCCCAGAACATTACCGAGATCCCCTACATCTGCGAAACCAACCCCCGCTCCATCTGTAACATCCATAGAAAACCCTTTCCAGTCGGCGCCGCCTGTAAAGAGATCTGCTACAAGCCCGTTTTCGCCGCCATAACGGTAATCATATTGAATAGTCCGGGTTTCATTTTTACCCCTGGAGTGCGCAATAGCTGCATCAATATTCCAATTGTCCAGCATCCAGTTCCAAGCCCAGTTGATGTTCAAAACTTCGTCTTTCATCGAACCAGGGCGTGGGCCCTGCGTTGTATCAACATTTGTCAGGCGGACATCAGTTACCACATACTCAGGATCTCCGCTTGCGTTATTACCAGCGAAAACAGGATCGCTTAGCGCCTCTACATTTGTCGTGCTTCCCTGATCTGATACAACCCATATGTCAAAAGGGCGATCCATATCTCTGCCCGAATACAAAATTGAAAGCTGAGTTTCTACTTTGTCGGACAATTTATATTGAAGGGCCGTTGAAACGCCAAGATTGTTACCGTCATAACTAGATACGATTTGACGAGCTTGACCTGGATAATAAACGTTTCCGCCGTCAGCCATTGTAACCGGGTTGCCACTCGCATCATTGAGCTGGGAATATCGTGTTACCAGTGTGGTATCGCGACGGTAATTGTCCTGTGATGCTACAACGGCAAAAGTAACACCAAGATCATCATTAATATGCTGGGTTGTAGAAAGGAAACCTGACGGGTTAGTCGATTCCGTCAGTGATTCATATGTCCCTTTCACACCGATTGTTGTCGCACCATCCTTCAAGTCCAGTGGCTTAGAAGTCTTCAAGTTAATTACACCGCTTAGCCCCCCTGCAGGAGTGCTGGCCGTGGGTGATTTCATCACTTCGAGTCCGGAAAATAGGTCAGACTGGAATACCCCAAATGATGTACCACCCTCATCAACGGGATCAGCAAACGGAAGTCCATTTATTAAAGTTCTGGAAAAGTCATCGGGTAACCCCCGGAGATTAATACTTGCATCCCTTGGACTGTTATTGGGGTTCGAATTACTGCGATTAATCTGCACGCCTGTAATTCGCTGTAGTGATTCCCCTAAATTTAAGTCGGGAAATGTCCCCATTGAATTGGCAGAAATTCCATCAACAATAGAGTCGGAATTGCGTTTGTTTTGAAGTGCATCCTGCAGGTTTCGGCTGTATGCACCTCGCACCTCAATAGTTTCGATGTCCTCGTCTGTGACTTCTGCTTCCTGAGCATTAACACTCATCGTAGATACGCTGAGAACCAAACCTACAGAAGCCGCCAAACTACAAATTTTAAATCCATTTTTTTTCAAATTAATCATGCCAAATCCCTCGAATTAAAGGAGCATTGCAGCAAATCAATTCATCAAATTGCTACAATTGTTAATTAAAATCACGCACAAGCAATCACTTTCCATCAAAATTAACTTTTAGTTAACAGTAAATCAAGTGGCTTGACCAATTTTATTTAATTTTTTTCAAATTTGACTGAAAGCGGGTATTGAAGTGACATTTTAGGCAGTTATTCACGAATATAATGCGAGAGGGAAAAATAGGCCTTACCAAAGTAGTAGGATGAAGGAAGTATGATAGGAGATGTTGTGCTCCCGGAATGCTTTTAAAATAAGTATACAGACGACAGCGAAAACCCGCTGTATAAGCGCCGTGAAGGTTAAACGTTCTGATCCTGATGTTTAAGCGCTAATGAAATAGGCAGCGTTCATTCGCTGCCTTTTGGTTTTTAGTGTTCTTCATCCCGCAACGTAAGCACTTCGAACCCGGTTTCAGTCACCAGAATGGTGTGCTCCCATTGTGCTGAGAGCTTTTTGTCGCGGGTCACCACTGTCCAGCCGTCTTTCTTTTGTTTCGTCTTATAGGTGCCCTGATTGATCATCGGCTCTATGGTAAATGTCATGCCCGGCACTAAATGCATGCCTGTGCCCTTGCGGCCATAATGCACAACTTGCGGTTCTTCATGCATTTCACGGCCAATACCGTGCCCGCAGTAATCCCGCACTACACTGAAGCCTTCTTTTTCCACATGTGACTGAATGGCATGACCAATATCCCCCAGCGTCGCGCCTGGTTTTACGGTTTCGATGCCTTTCCACATGGCTTCGTAAGTCGTATCTACCAGCTTTTTCGCAATGGGTGATACTTTACCGATGCAATACATTTTGCTGCTGTCGGCAATAAAGCCATTTTTCTCCAGCGTGATGTCCACATTCACGATATCACCTTCCCGCAGCTTCTTTGCCACCGACGGCACGCCGTGACAGACCACTTCGTTTACCGATGAATTAAGCACATATTCATAGCCATACTGCCCTTTGCTGGCCGGTCTTGCCTGCAAAGTATCAGTGATGAATGCATCGACGAAATCGTTCACTTCCATGGTGGTCATGCCGGCCTGAATTTCTTTGTTCAGTGCATGAAATACGCTCGCCAGGAGCCGGCCGGATTCGCGCATCAGTTCGATTTCCTGCGCATTTTTTATCGATACATTACTCATGAACCAGTCTCACTGTTGATACGTTTTGCTGACGTTTTTCCTGTTCCAGAATTTGTTCATACGTAAGCGTGGGATTCTGCTCTGCAAGTCTCCCGATTTTCATCCAGAACTCTGCCTGTGAATTGATAGAACGCTCCATCACCACACTGTTTTTACGCACTTCTTCATGAAGTTGGTCGGAGATTTTGACAATGCCCATGCCTACACCAATAAAGTATGATTTGCTACATATTGCTACACATTATAAAAAGAGTCAAAAGGAAGTCTGCTTAGTCATTCAAAGCCGTATTTCACGATACCTGCATTCGTCGAACCAGTAGTCATCCGGGTTCAACACTCTCTTCCCCCCAGCCTTGCTTTACCAGCCGGAAAACCGGCATAGTACTGACTTGAACGCAGAAAGATTGCGTCCCTGCCGCGATTTAGCTGATAATTTTTGAACGCACTAAATGACGGTGAAAAAGTCGCTGGAGTACCTGCTTTGGGTGTTATGAAGAAACTACTGGTCTGGTCGCTGGCCATTGTGTCGCTGCTGTTTGTCAGCGGTTTTTTATTTGTGAAGTTGTCGCCGTTATTTGGTGGTAAGCCTGATGATCAGACCCGGACGCGGATGCTGGCTTCCGATAACTTTAAAGACGACATTTTTGTTAACCGCCACCCTGTTTCCGACGATCCCGACAGCCCGAAGCCTCCCATGGGAAAGTGGCTGAATTCGGTTATCTTCCCGCCGGCGGGTAAGCACCCTTCCGGCTTGTTGCCGGCGAAATTGCCGGATTTTGCTGCACAGCAAACACCGTCGTTTACCTGGTTCGGACACTCCACCATTCTTATCAATACCGGTTCAATGACTGTGCTGACGGATCCTGTATTTTACCGCGCTTCACCTGTGTGGCTGATTGGCACACCGTATCCGGCGGATAAAGAGCTCACTATCGACGGTCTTCCGTATATCGATGCGGTGCTGATTTCTCATGACCACTATGATCATCTGGATGCGAAAGCCATCGCAGAGCTTGATAGTAAAACGGGTCACTTCTATGTACCTCTTGCTGTGCGTGCTCATTTACTGAAATGGGGTATCGACGACAGTAAAATTACTGAGCTGGACTGGTTCGGGGATGCCATGCTGAAAGACACGCGGTTTGTTTTTACGCCGTCGAAACATTTCAGCGGCCGCAAACCCGGACAACGCAATGACACATTGTGGGGTTCGTGGGTTGTTCAGGCACCTGAAGTGTCGGTATATTTCAGTGGTGACGGTGGCTACAGCCCCGATTTTGCCGAAATAGGAAAGCAGTTTGGTCCTTTCGATATGGCATTTATGGAAGACGGTGCTTACAGCCCCTACTGGCCGGAAATCCACATGTTGCCGGAAGAGTCCGTGCAGGCATCGCTGGATGTAAAGGCTGAAAACGTGATGCCAATTCACTGGGGTAAGTTTGACCTCGCTTTTCATGACTGGAACGAGCCGGTGATCCGGTTCACCAGGGCCGCCGAAAGCAAGAACCTGAATGTAGCAACACCGCACATTGGCGAAACTTTCACGCTGGACTCGCTGCCGCAGCAAAAATGGTGGTAATGACTAGTTGCTTACACTGGAAAAACATGTCATTAAATATTTTAAATGAACAAAACTATTGCGATATCGTTAGTCGATCTGCACCTGTACCCGAGACAAAATAATGCCACACTCCCCGGATGTTTCAGTTTCCATTATTAAATCAATTGATTCCGTACCCCATATTTTAAAACTTGTGGCTGAAAGTACCGGGGTTGGCTTTGTCTGTATCGCGCACGTAACGCCAGATAGCTGGACCGTTTGCGCCATACATGATGAAGTGGACTTTGGCCTTACAGTAGGCGGCAAACTGGATGTGACCTATACACTTTGCAACAGTGTAAGAGCAATGGAAAAAGAAATTGTTATTGAGCATGCGGACGAGGATCCGTTATATGCAGATCA
Organism: Alteromonas sp. ABV2_168; assembly: GCF_056161165.1. Classification (NCBI taxonomy): domain Bacteria; kingdom Pseudomonadati; phylum Pseudomonadota; class Gammaproteobacteria; order Alteromonadales; family Alteromonadaceae; genus Alteromonas; species Alteromonas sp. ABV2_168. The sequence goes on from NZ_JBSWYQ010000002.1 coordinate 440,016, forward strand.
TCCTGTTCCAAAGATGTTTAACTTTCAAAGCTATTTTTCCTTTCCACTTCATGATGAACAGGGAAGATTTTTTGGCACTCTTTGTGGATTAGATAAAAAAGCTCTTGCTTTAAACAATGACAAAGTTTTAAGCCTGCTAAGTTCATTTTCAGCCCTAATCACCAGACAAATCGAGTATGCTGCAGCATTTTCTGAAGCAAAATACCAGTGGCAGCACCAAAAAGAAGCTGTTCAATTGCGCGAACAAAACATAGCGATACTTGGTCATGATCTACGAACACCGCTCTCTACTATTTCCGTTGGATTAGATGTAATAGAAAATATTACGAACGAACCACAGACTGCGAAAGTAGTTAAAATGATGAGAGCGAGTACATTTCGCATAGAAAGATTAATTAGCGATGTAATGGATTTCGCTCATACCCGGGCTAGCCAGGGCGTTATCGTGCAACGAAGAAAGACGGATGAATTGGGAGACAAGCTTTCTCATGTAGTGGCCGAATTATCGAATAATTATCCCGCCGCGAAAATTACCGGCGACATTGTCATTAATGATGTGATCTACTGCGATCCGGATCGACTTTCGCAACTCTTATCCAACCTTCTGATTAATGCATTGATTCATGGTGAAGATGGCCGCCCCGTAACTGTTAGCGCTCAAGCTGAAAAATCAATGCTTTGTATTGAGGTGGCAAATTATGGCCCTACAATCCCGGTGGAAGCCATTGACAGATTGTTTCAACCTTTTTGGCGGCAAGAAGCCGGACGGGAAAGTGAAGGTCTGGGGTTAGGTTTGTTTATAGCCTCAGAAATTAGTAAAGCGCATGATGCAAAACTATTCGTGAGCTCTGAATCTTCTCACACAGTATTCTCTTTTCATATGCCGGTACTACCAGCTTCAATGACCACCACAAACGATAATCACTAAGTCTCACACAGCGTTATTAGTAAAACTCATTAATGCACAGTAATCCTTCGGGTCGATTTACCAGAGCAAAAATGTCACACTAGACGTTTTGCAATGAAAGCCTCACAGCCATGAAAATACATCGAATTAATCCCACCCGACGCTGGTCTGAAGTCACTGTTTTTAACGGTATTGCGAACTTCGTTGAAGTACCGGAAGACGAAAGCGCCACCACTATCGAAGCACAGGTAAAAGCCGTGTTTTCCCAGGCTGAAGCCATGCTGGCACTGGTGGGCAGCGACAAGTCCCGTATTCTTACTGTCACTATTTACATTACCGACTTTGCCAATGTTGACCGCCTCAATGCCGTATGGGACGAATGGTTTGACGAAGGGACAGCCCCCAGCCGCGCCTGTGTGAAAGTGGAACTGGCTGATCCGGACTGGCTGGTAGAAATGGCGTTTACGGCTGCAGCCGGTGAAGACTACCTGTAAATCCGCCACCCGTTTACCCTCTGAGTGGTGCAAATATGTACCACTTTCTTCCACAACTGACCCGTCACTTTTTTTGCAGTTCTGCTTTTTAGCCACTACGCTTTTATCAGGTACAGCAGGCGACCTATGCTCCCCTGCTTTTTGGTTCTGAGCACTGAAACTGATTTGACGTACATGAACAAAGCATTTGAAAATTCATCCTCTCAAACAGATCAGGAAAAGCAGTTTGAATCTGAAAAAATGGATGCAGTGGGCGGACTGGTCGCCGGTGTTTCCCACGAAATCAACACGCCCCTGGGTGTTAATATTGCAAACTGCACGCTGTTGATGGAACTGCTTGACGAACTCAAAAAGGACTTTGACAACGGCGAGCTTGATACCGATAAATTCGCAGAGTTCCTGGAGACTTCTCAGGACATCACTTCCAGTATGCTGAAGAACATGCAGCGCGCATCGAAGCTGCTGACCAGCTTTAAGAAAGTTGCGGTTAAAAAGTCTGAAGAAGCCAGTCAGCTGGAGCAAGTAAACGTATCAGAACTGGTCACAGAATTTATCGCCTCCTATGAGCATCATTCTCAGAATAAAACCATTACTTTTATTCCAAGATTTCCACCGAAAATCATCGTTACCACCTACCCGGCCGTGCTTATTCAGATCCTGACGGCACTCACATCCAATGTGATGATCCACGCCTCAGGCCCGTGTCATGAGCATTGCAAAATTACCATCACCATTGCCCCCGCCGGCGACGGGTATCAGTTTACTTTTGCCGATGACGGTGTGGGGATCACCGAAGAAGAGCTCAAAAAAGTGTTTGAGCCTTTCTACACCACCAAACGGGGTGCCGGAAACGCGGGCTTGGGACTAAGTGTGGTGTACAACCTGGTAAAAGTAACTCTGGCCAGCGACATTTATAATGAAAGCAAACCGGAAGGCGGTTTTGTTGTGTCGTTCAAACTGCATAACCTGATGGCGGAGTAATCACTCCGCCTGAGGCTTTTTAATTCTTTTCCCGCTGCCGACCAGAATTAATGACAATACAGAGAAAAGAACACTACCTGCAAATGTCACCCTGATACCAAAATTGTCGAGCAACACCCCTCCCGCTGCAGCACCCAACAATATAGCGGCCTGAATAGCAGCAACAATAATACTACCCGCTGCCTCTGGCGCATCATCCACATTATGAGTCAGCCAGGTCATCCATCCTATCGAAAGGGCCGTATTGGCAGCGCCCCATAGTGCAAGCAAAAGCCCCACGAAAAGTACCGGTGCTTCAGGCAGAAGCAACCCGGTTGTAACCAGAGCCATAACCATTGGCACGCCCTGCAGAAAACGGACAGTGCTTGTTTGAGCATACCGGCCCCCGAGCCACGTACCTGCAAAACCCGCTATTCCAAGAACCAGCAACAGTTCAGTGAGCAACATTACATCAGCTTTGATGACAGTCTCTACGTAAGGGCGCAGATAGGTAAACATTGAAAATGCACCACACCATGCGCAAACTATTGCGCCGGTTGCCCACAAAAAATATCGGCGTCTGAACAGAGCGAACAGCTCCGAAAGGCGTTGCTTCTGACCGGCAGGCATTGAGGGTAATGAAATCATCTGCCATAAAAGATTTACAGCAACTAGTGGCACCATTGCCCAAAATACGCCTCGCCAGCCAATGATATCACCAAGAAAACTGCCTAACGGTGCAGCAAAAGCAGCGGCAACGGCCTGTCCGGTGTACATGATTGCCAAAGCCTCAGATACGCTGTCTGCCGGAACAAGTCGCATAATGACTGCGGTCGCCAGCGACCAGAACCCGCCGACACAGATTCCCAGTAACGCTCTGGCCACCATCAGAGTAAGAAAGTCAGGCGCCAGAGCAATTAACATCAGTGAAAGCAGCATACACCCTGTCATCGCCAGCAATACCCATTTCCGGTTCAGTGTTCCTGCTACAGTACTGGTTAACAGACTGGCGACAACGGCAAAAAAACCGCTGACTGAAATTGCCTGACCGGCTTGCCCTTTGGTTGCATGTAATCCGTCCGCGATAGGGGTCAACAAGCTGACCGGCATAAACTCAGAGGCAATCAGCATGGCAACACACAGTGTCATTGAGAACACTGCACTCCAGTAACCGGCTTTGTTACTGTTATCGCTTTGATGATTTCTATTCATTACAACCTGCTCGATAAAATACATGTTAATTATATTTGTGTTATTTAGAGGGAACAATTGGCTCACCGTCATCTAAACCATGAATTAATTTCATCAAAGAAGATGTTTTTTATGTTGGCACTGCGTACACTGGATGGCAGATTAGCGAAAGAGATAATGTGATGATCAGAGACGAGCTGGGCGATTTGTCACTTTTTATGGTGGTCGCAGAAGAAAAGAGTTTTACCCGTGCTGCTGTAACACTGGGCGTATCACAGTCGGCAGTAAGCCACGCGGTGAGAAGACTGGAGGCTTCGGTGGGGATCCGCCTGTTACACAGAACCTCTCGAAAAGTGTCGGTAACCGATGCCGGTGAGAAGTTACTGGCTGCACTGAAACCCGGTATCAGCCAGATAACTGCCAGAATAGAAGAACTGCGGATGCTTGGCGATGCGCCCAAAGGAACAGTGCGGATTTCAGCCAGTAAACCTGCCGCCCGTTTTCTCTTGTGGCCGAAGATATCGGGTATTGTCCGGGATTACCCCGAAGTAAATATTGAACTGAACCTCGACAGCCGCCTGAATGACCTTGCTGAAGAACGGTTTGATGCCGGAGTCAGGCTGCGTGAATTTGTCAGCCCGGACATGATTGCAATAAAAATTGGCCCCGCTGTATCACTGGCAGCAGTCGCTACGCCGGACTACTTCCGAAAACATGGTGTCCCCGAACATCCCGACGAACTGGATCATCACGCCTGCCTGTCTTTGCGGTTTAATGCGCTGGCACCGGCCTATGACTGGGAGTTTGAAAAGGACGGTATTGAGATCGTGAAAAAAGTATCTGGCCCGTTCATTTTCAGTGAAAGCGATATGTGTATTGATGCGGCACGTGAGGGCCACGGCATTGCCTTTGTTACTGAACAGGAAGTAGAAAATGAAATAGAAAGCGGTGCATTACGCCGTGTACTTGCGGACTGGTGCCCGCCTTTCGACGGCTACCATTTGTGTATTTCCAGCAACCGGCAGATTAGTTCCGCCATGCGACTGGTTATCGACCGGTTGAAATATCAGGAATAAAGGCGCGGTGATATTCACTGTCACCCCGCCTGCAGAGCGTCTTTTTCACCTTCGATCATTCGCCATTGCGCTTCCACATCCCGCTTCGGAGAGTTACCAAAATACCGCGAATATTCTCGGGAAAACTGGGAAGGACTTTCATAGCCCACACGGTATGCAGCGTCCGAAGCGTCAATTTGTTCGCCTATCATAAGGCGTCTGGCTTCCATCAGTTTAAGGCTTTTCTGATATTGCAGCGGGCTCATAGAGGTGAGCAGTCTGAAATGATGATGGAAGGTGGATTTACTCATTTGCGCACGTTCCGCCAGCTCTTCCACGGTGTAAGATTGCGTAAAATGAGTTTTCAACCAGTCGATGGCTTTCGCTATCCTTAAGCCCTGGCTTCCTGCTGAAATAATATGACGGAGCCTGTCCCCCTGCTCCGAATTCAGAACCCGCCAGTAAATCTCTTTTTTAATCAGCGGAGCCAGCACTGAAAGCGATGCCTTATCGTCCAGCAGACTAACCAGACGGTCGCATGCATCCAGCAACTCCGGCGTAGTATTACCAACGGACATACCACTGTTAGAAGAGGCCAGGGTTTTGGTATCTGCAGACGCTTGCATGAGCAGTTCGCTCATTGTGGTGAAATCCAGCCGCAGCGCCAGACCGAGATACGGTTCAGCACGCTCTGCTTTTAAAATTTGCGCCTGCGCCGGTAAGTCCAGTGAGGTAATTAAAAAGCGGTAGCGGTTATAATGAAAGATATCATTACCCAGCGCCATCCGTTTTTCACCCTGCACCACCAGCGCGATACTTGGTTCAACAAAGCAGGTTGTACACTCCGTCGGCGCATCTTTGCGATAAAAACTGAGTCCGGCAATGTCCGTGATCACATTTGACTGACCGGCGGTGTGCCGGCCAATCCGGTCAGCAAGTTTATCGCTGATAATATCGATGGCTGCAGAGTGAAGCATATTCCTGATCCCGGGTGATAAAAAAACGCTGTTTATAACGTTATTTTTAGCACAACGCAGCCAGAAACGGATAACGTAATTGTCCGGTTTTATTGCCTGATTGTCCGGGGTTCCGGATTTTAGTTACTTTTAATTTCTGCAGTTGCTACCGATTATACTCTGAAAAGCATCAGTTCTATCGCCAGTAAAATACTGAGTGCTATCAAAAAGCAATATACATTCGGGTCGCGAACAACATTGCGAAACCACTGATGCAAACCTGAATATCTGGATTTTTTTATAGCCACGAGCATCATTTGCCTCCGCATTTGTCAGGTGAGAATGAATAAGCGCGAACAAATTGTCGCTTTTTCATACTAAGAAGCTAAATAACTTCCTGTCCTTGACATTTATCAATGCTGAAACAAAAAAATTACGCGCAATCACTAACCCTTTGTATTTAAAGGTACAGAATTATTTCCAGTCAGGATTTAACGTAGAAAGTTCTCTGCGGGTCTGCTCTTCGAGGATTTCCAGCGTTTTACCATGGGGAGCCGGACGACGGGTTTCTTTGTCTATTCGTACGAAAACGATATCGTCAGCCTGGCAAATTGACGTTTTGGTCGCTTTGTTCCTGACAAGGCAGCTCACGGTAATTGAACTGCGGCCTACGGCAGTTGTTTTAAGGCCAAACTCAACAACATCACCTTGTAATGCCGGACTGTCAAAGCTGATTGCGCCAATATGCTTGGTCACCAAGCTGTTTGTCTCTAGCTGACAAGCCGCGTAAATAGCGGCTTCTTCGTCAATCCATTCAAGAATACGACCGCCAAATAACGCGTTGGCATAGTTAAGGTCATTGGGCATGACCAGTCTGCGGGAAAGAAATCTCATTACTACCTCTTGATCTATTGCTATATTTTTATAGCATAAAGATCATCTCAGGTTTTGGCAATGTCAGAACCCGGGGATTTATCCTGCTCCAAAATAGTGCACAACGCCCCAATTAAAAACATTGACATATCATTATGTTTTAACATATTAATAACAAACATGGTGTGCAGGCGCGATTATTACGCGATTTTTGTGCGGTTATTCAGACTGGCGTAAATTATGCTGTAACCGGTCTATGTAAAGTTGGTGAGTTTGACAATTTCGAGCTCAACCTGAATGAGGTTTACAAGATGTCGACGATATTTATTCCCAAACACATCCGGCCGGTTCACTCGCAGCCAGCATACAGTGGCAGCGTGTTGTTCAATGATATGACACCAAACGAACTTGAACAACTAGACATGTGTGCAGAACAAACAAAATGTGGTTCAGGTGAGTACCTGTTCAGGCAACATGATCGTTCGGTTAATGTATTCAACGTTATCAGCGGCACAGTTTCCATAGAACGGGTTTCCAATAATGGCCGCAGACAAATTCTGGGATTTCTCTTCCCCGGCGACTTTGTTGGTGTAACCAGCTCACCGTGCTACGACTACGCAGTCCGCAGTCTGACCAAAGCTGAATTCTATCGCTTTAACCGCAAGAAGCTGTACGATCTGGCAGAAGAAATGCCGCACCTGAAAACGAATCTGACCGAGATTAACTCCCGAATTCTGAACCGTACTATTGATCAGTTATATATCCTGGGGCAGAAGAAAGCCCATGAAAGACTGTGTTTTCTGTTTATGCATCTGCTCGAAAGGCTGCCGGGCGCAAGACCTGACCGCATCGAATTGTATATGACCCGTCAGGATATTGCTGACTTCCTTGGCCTGACAACAGAAACAGTGAGCCGCTCACTGGCAAAGCTGAAGCAGGATAAGCTGATTGCAGTACCTTCGTTAAACCACTTGCAGATCCTGGATATGGAAGCGGTGAGCGAAATGGCCTCAACCTGATATTTCATTCCCTTTAAGCAGATGCAGTGTAAAAGCACCGCTCTGCTGCCCGCCTCTTTTTTGATAATAGTCATAGAGTCTGACGGACGGTCTTCATACTATCTAATACAGAAGACACCACTGATTTTTCAATTATTGTCGTTCAGGTTTTCCTGACCTGTGGTTAAAAATAAAAGACTGACAATGAATGACCCCGAAGACTGGAGTAACCTATGAAACAAGCTAAGCATGCCCTGCTTGCAGCCGTTCTGTCTTGCACGATGAGTGTATCTGCTATTGCTGCGGATGCTGAAAAAGGAAAAGCCAAAGCCACCATTTGCGCCAGCTGTCATGGTGCTCAAGGGATCAGCCCGAGCCCTTTATGGCCGAACCTGGCGGGTCAAAAGGCCCCGTATCTGGAGAAGCAACTGAAAGCCTTTCGTGACGGAACACGTAAAGATCCCATGATGGGCCCCATGGCGAAGCCATTGTCAGATGAAGACATCGCCAATATTTCTGCCTACTTCGCGGCTATGAAATAACACTGTACACTGCCGGGTCAGCAACAGACCCGGCATATTTATAAGCACTTATTTTTTCTATTTCACCAACGCGATCCGCGATTTTCCGCTCATTATCAGCAATATAACCGTAGCTAACAGAAACGGGCCCGCACGTTGTAATAGATCCCCGGGCGTATGCGGCATCATGCTGAACACAAAAGTAGAAAGGCAGCCTGCCAGCATTGCGCCCACTACACCGTTTTTCGCAATTTGTCTGCCCATGAGAGAGATAATAATAACCGGACCAAAGGCAGCACCAATCATATTCCACGCAAAAATAACCCGGTCAAAAATGCTGCTTGGCAGCGAGATGGCCAGCATAACTGCGGCCGTTGCCAGCACAGTCATGGTAATTCTGGACATAAGAAGCGGTTTGTTTTTAATAAACCTTCCGGCACCGAGATCATGTACAACGCAAGCGGCCGCAACCAACAACATGCTGTCTACCGTCGACATAATGGCTGACAGCACGGCTGCCACCACAATGGCACCTGTGACACCTGGCAGAAGATCAGAGGTAAGCGCAAAGAAAAGGGTTTCAGGGTTATCCAGCTCTGGCAGAAGTGTTCGCCCTGCCAGTCCCAGCATACACATACCGCCAAATACCAGCGCAAACCAGAACACACTCAATACGCTAGCCTGACGAAGAGCCTTTTTACTTTTTAATGCCATAAAACGGTTGAGTAAATGAGGTTGACCAAACGTACCAAGTCCCACTGCAATGCTACCTGCAATCGTACCCAGTGCCATCCATCCCGCGTTGGCTCCTGTAAATGAAAGCCAGTCTTCAGAAGGCGGGGAAGCAAGGATTGCCTGAAAACCCTCTGCGCCGCCTATGGCAATCCACGACATCACCGGAAGCAGAATGGCAGCAAACAACATGAGAATTCCCTGAATAGTATCTGTCAGACTTACCGCCCAGAAGCCACCTAGCAGGGTGTAAATCAGTATGATTGTGCCGCCCAGTAAGATACTGCCTGAAGAGGACATGGCAAACGTACTTTCAAACACATTACCCGCCCCCTGAAATTGCGATGACATATAAATGATAAAGCAGAAGAGGATGATCAGGGTGGCAATAGCCTTTATGCGGCTGGCATCGCTTTTTGAGGCACCGTCAGCCATAAAGTCAACGACCGTGAGATGACCTTTTCTGGCGGTGACCTCCATCAGACGCGGAGCAATCCAGAACCAGGCAATGGCTGCACCGGCGACGGCACCTGCAGCAACCCATACAGCGGTCAGTCCTATTGCATAAGCCAGACCGCTCATGCCAAGTAACGTCCACGCAGAAGCAGAACTGGAACCGTAGCTGATTGCCGCAACAACAGGGCCGAGTTGACGGCCACCCAGAAAGTAGTCTTCCTGGTCCTGATTCAGGTGCTGTGCCCACAGACCCACAGCAAGCAGGACGCACTTGTAAACAATTAAAGTGATAAGGATAGTTGTGCTCATGATGTTCACTCCCTGATGTGCACAAGGAAAAAGGAAGAAAGCGAGGCTTCCCCATCATGCTATTGCTGCGCGTCCTTCAGCGCTTTGATAATTGTCAGTTCTCCCGGCAACCCCTCCTTCAATAGTTAGGCGGAGGAGTAAAACGCGACTGCCGCGTCATCCAGTCAGGCAAGACCGGCTGGTAGGCCTGATTGTAATTAAATCCGTGCTGGACTTCAGACCACTGATTCACGTGCTCACCGCCTACAAACCGGATAAGAGACAAACTACCGCCCCGTGTACCAAACGGACCGTGAGGGATATGTGGCGGCCGCCAGAAGTAAGCGCCCGGATACATGGTCCCCACATGGCCGGTAAGGTCACCATGTAATTGATAAGCTTCTTCCGGCGTGGGATGCGACTCCTGCGCACCGTGAAAATTAACCGGGTGCGACTGGGGAGACGTCATAAATAAAAAAGTACGCTGACCTGTGACCGGGTCAATACGCAAATTCTTACGGGCAAACCCGAGGTGGGTCAGTTTGATGTCGTGCACGCTGCTGTCCCAGGACATCCGGTAAGTGTCGAGACAAGGTATCGCTTCACGTCCCTCTGCCCGTTCTTTTGCCCCGCCGGCATCCTCTGCCAGGGGTACCGGAGCGTGATCGAAGAAACGCAAAATCACTGCATCTTCAGGTACGTATAGCTTATTGCGTTCGAATCCGGCAGGAAAGAAGCCATAACACCCCGGAGAATAAACAAAGTGATTAAGGTAAAAGCAACCATGTAATACATAAAACTCTTCGTTACAGGCCAGCGCATGCGGAGCCGGATTCTGATAGCCGGCAGGATACTTTTGCAGTTGTGTTCTGCCACCGCTGTCTGTGTCGATACTCAGCAACTTGCGCTCGGTACCTTCAAAGCATTCATCGTATTCCCAGGCTAATTCCTGAGTCTGTATAAATTCCACGTAGTCTCTTGCCATCACTTAATAACCTTATTTTTATACTTCATCAGTACTGTGCCACGGTCATTAACAGGCTGATTTGCGCCAAATCAAAAGTTATATTGATAACACATTAATAATTTTACTTGTTGATTAAGATATATTGTTATAGCATTTACAATTATTATCAGAAAACGGAAAAGACTGTGAGTGAAACTGCCGGAACAACGATGCCTTTAAAAGACTTAGTCGTCGTTGAATTTACGCACATGGTAATGGGGCCGACAACGGGCCTTGTATTAGCAGATCTAGGCGCAAAAGTGACTAAGATTGAGCCTCCCGGCGGAGATAAAACCCGTCGCCTGAAAGGCTCCGGCGCCGGCTATTTTCCGATGTACAACAGAAACAAGCGCAGTCTGTGTATTGACCTTAAATCTGATGAAGGCAAAGCCGTAGCGCAAACACTGATCAGCAAGGCCGATATTCTCATTGAGAATTTCAGACCCGGCGCAATGGACAAGCTGGGCTTTGGTTACGAAGCCATGAAAGTGCTTAATCCGGGACTGATCTACTGCTCTTTGAAAGGCTTTCTGAAAGGCCCTTACGAAAACCGCACCGCGCTGGACGAAGTGACCCAGATGATGGGCGGACTGGCTTACATGACAGGTCTGCCTGACCGGCCAATGCGGGCCGGTTCATCAGTTATTGATATAACCGGCGGCATGTTCGGCGTCATTGGTGTACTTTCGGCTTTGCATGAACGGGAAAAAACTGGCAAAGGCCGGCACATCACCAGCTCATTGTTTGAAACCACTGCCTTCATGGTAGGCCAGCACATGGCGCAACAAACCGTGCTGGGAGAAGAGCCGCCTCCTATGTCAGTGCGACGCAGTGCCTGGTCGGTATACGACATTTTCCATTGCAAAAATAATGAACGGATATTCATAGGCGTCGTCAGCGACACCTTATGGCAAAAGTTCTGCGAAGAATTCGAACTGCATGATTTTGCTGCCGATGAAAGGCTGAGCAAGAACAACGACCGGGTTAAATACCGCGATGAGATTTTGCCTGTGATCAGTGCCATGTTCGCTGAACTGGATAAAACCACTTTGATGGCAAGACTGGAGCGGGCTGGCATTCCCTTCTCACCCATTAATAAGCCATCAGATCTGTTTGAAGATCCTCATCTGAACTGTGGCGGTTTACTTGAAGTAACGACCACACAAGGTAAGGCCAAACTCCCTGCATTGCCTGTTGAATTCGACGGCGAACGCACAGCACTGCACCACGATTTGCCTGCTGAGGGCAAAGACACGGTAGAAGTGTTAAGTGAAGCCGGATTCAGTAAAGAGGAAATAGAAAGATTATTGAAACAGGAAGTCGTCATTAATTAACTGTACAGCGTTCCCAAGCTTAGTCAGCCTTGCTGAAACAAGCACTCCCGAACAACAGATTCTGTTGTTCTCCGTTCAGGGGCATGAATAATGCCCCTGTTTTTTAACGCTAGTCGTTGATTTCCATACTCATCTGATACTGGAATATGGCGGGGTTATAACTGCCCTGCATAATATCCACCAGCTTTCCGTTTGCATCGTACGAGCGTCTTGATACCACAAGCAGCGGACTGAACTCTTTGAGATTTAATTCTTTCGCCACATCAGCGGGAGCGGCTTCTGCACTGATGAATTGATCGATACGGGACAATACTGTGCCCTGCTTTTTCAGCAGTTCAACACGGGTGTGCTTTTGCAGCGCCTTTTCAGAGAACGTATCACTGTTTGTCAGTGTCCAGCTGACGTAGTAAGCAAACGGAAGCTTTTCATCTTCGGTGAGTCTTACCCGCACCAGACGACAGGCCGTTTCACCTTCCGTTAAGCCAAGATCATCACGGACATCAGCTGGCGGTACACGGTCAGCAATGTGGATCACTTTTGCAATCGTGTGGCGACCCATGGTTTCAATGGACTCAAGCATGCCCGTCAGCGGCGCTTTTACCGGCTTGGGTTTGTATTTATACGTGACCGTTGTGCCACGGCCACGACGACGCTCTACCAGCTTTTCTGAGGCCAGTTCGTCCATGGCCCGTTTTACGGTGATTCTCGACAGACCGAAGGCTTCACCCAGTTCGTGTTCCGTTGGCAATTGCGCGCCATAACTGATGGTGCCGTCTACAATTTGTTCTTTCAGTAAGCTGTACAACTTATGATACAGAGGCGTAGGACCGTCCCACTCTAACCCCTGCTGTACCTCAAACTGCTTCAGTATTTCAATAATGGAAGATTTATCCAAAGTGAATCTCCTGTCCGTGCCGTTCATATACCACGTGTTTCAGCACTGTTTTCTATCTTAACCGCGTGTCATCTGTGACCGCGATTGTACATGTGAGCTGACGGATAACCTATATCCGGCTGCAACCTGACGTTTATAACGGATAGTTTCGGCCTGAATACTATCATGACATCTCTACAAGAGCATAATGATAGGTCATTCAAACTTAAGAGGACACAAAGACAACCTTAAATCACAGCGCATCCTGCGCTAAATAACGGATTTAACAACAATCAGAATGGTTATTTGACTTAAAAACAGATGTTTAGCCAGATCAGCATAAACGATGATGCCTGCTAAATATACTTTTATATCATTTAGCAGGCGTATGTATATTTGCAGGATCAGGCAAGCTGAGGTTTTTTCACCGCAAGGACTTTTGCCACTACACTCAGCACTAAATAGCTGATCATAGACATGAGTAATCCGTACAGCGACGGAAACAGCACGTCTGACAAAGGCAATACCACCTGATAAGTAATGGCTGTCGCACAGGCTGCACCGATAAGATAGGCCATGACCGCCAGCGGATTCCATTTGTGCAAATGTGCTAATTTTTCAGGATTAAAACGCTTCCGGTTAACCAGATAATAGTCGACGATAACGGGGCCAATTACGGGCGGAACCAGCGCTGCCAGCAAATTAATCCACTCGAGGAAGTACTGATAAACCCCCAGTCCGAGTATGGTTCCGGCCAGCCCGCACAGTAATGTTGTTACCCGCTTAGGACGTTTAAATACACTGGCTGTTTGCACGGCCGGCAAATACAGATTGGTGTCGCCTGTGGTCCACAGCGCAAGACTCATGGCAATCAGACCGAAAAAGCCAATCCAGGGACCCTGCTGGAGCATGTAGGTGGTGAATTCGTAAGTACCGGAAACTATCCCGCCCATGGAGCCGATGATTTGCAGAAACCACTGTGAAATAATTAAAACTACAAACGGAATAGCAATCGCCACCCATGCCTTTCGGGCAAACCGGGTGTAATCTGCCATCACGATAGCGCCAACTATCCAGGAACCCACCACCAGATTCACAGCATCATACATACTCATGGGCGACTTTGCGGCCTGCTGTTCAGAAAGCGCAAAAAATGCCTGCCAGCCACCGGTAGTATCAATATTCAGCCACGTCGCATAAATGCCCACTGCCACCAGCATCAGCACAGACGGCATACTGACCTTTTCAAGCGCCGCAACACCCATGTAGGTTGTACCGGTAAATAAAATACCAGCGCCAATCGCAACAATATAGAAGGTGACAGAGTCGAATGACTGCGCCCAGGCAAATCCGAACGCGCCCACGGTAATACCCTGCCAGCCGATGGTTAACAGTGCGACAAAGAGCACAGGAATGTATGCGCCAATATTGCCGTAAGTAAAACGGTATAACAGCCCCGAGTTACACGCAGTTTTGTAGCCGATATAACCTACCAGTGCACCAATGACAAAGTTCATCCCGTTACCCAGAAACGAAGCGGTGAGCAAATCGGGGGTAAACGCCAGACCTTTCCCCAGTGCGCCGCCGGTCAGCAAACCGGTAACCAGAAATCCCCAGCCGAAAGCCAGTGCCAGCAAAGGCATAGCGTTGCGTCTTTGTGACGGAGTTAAGGGCAGATGAGGATTGTCATCACTTTGAGCTTCTTCTGTGGCATCCAGCGTCCACCACTGTTTTAGTTTATTTAGCATTTTTGGTCTCCGGAACGGGTCGCCAGATTAAGGCGACATGCTCATAAGCTAATCAAAAGCCTTCGCACCGGGCATTAACAAATGTCAAAGAGCCCGCAAGAGTTTTGTGCTTATTGTTTCTGGACTGCCAGCCCCTGCTGTTAATTGATAATTGTCATAGGCACTGCGGGTTAACCACGTAATATGAGGCAGTCGACAAACCTGTTCCGGAGTCCCCTATGAAGTCACCCGTGCAACCCGCCAAGTTGATCCACTTCGCTTATTTACTTGTGTTGCTGATCACATCCAATGCTTTCGCAGCGGCAAAGCCTGAAACCCTGACTCTGCAAACTCACGGACGTGACGTACAAATCTGGCACTGGACACCTGCGGCAAAGGCAAAAGGTATCATTCTGTTTTCCCATGGAGCTGCCTCCGCACCGCTTCAATATGTGAGAATAATCGAACCCTGGGTCGATGCAGGTTATGAAGTCTATGCACCGCTGCATGTGGATTCTGTGGAGCATCCCCGCACCAGTGAGTTTCAGGGTCTGGCGTCGTGGAGCGCAAGATTACAGGACATGCAAATGCTGGCAGACGAGTTCGGCAGCGAGGGCTATATTGCCGCCGGCCACAGTTACGGCGCGCTGACCGCACTGGTAAAAGGTGGCGCTACCGGACTGCTACCTGAGGGCACGGATAATCCTGACGATCCGCGGGTGTCTGTGGTGCTGGCATTCTCGCCCCCTGCTGCTATTCCGGGGTTCATTGAAAAAACCGGTTATGCCACGCTGAGCAAACCAGCACTTATTCAAACAGGCACAAAGGATATTCTCAGTGAGAATATGTCCTGGGAAACCCACCTTGATGCCTGGCATGCCGCTCCGGCATCAGGCGACCACTACGCGCTGGTTTTGGACGATGTGGATCACTACTTCGGCGGAGCAATTTGCCGTTCCGATTTACCCGGCCCCATGCAACTTGAACAACTGCAACTTGCGGTAGATACCAGCCTTAACATGCTGACGGCTTATAACAGCAGCAATAAACCGGCAGATGCAGCGCTGAATAAATCGCTGGGTGAACATCCGCCAATGCAACTCTCCCGAAAGTAATACTTGAAACAGAAATACGCAACCAAGTATGCCGGAATGGGACAACAGTGTAATGCCGAACCTGATTGCCGCCGGACTGTAGTAATTCTTAATTAAACGGACACGAATATGAAACTGACTGATATCGCCATTTTTAAGCAAGCTTGCCTGATCAACGGTGCATGGATAACCACTGAGGAATCCCTCTCAGTAAATAATCCCGCAACCGGTGAAGAAGCCGGACGCGTACCTTTGTTAAACGCTGATCAGGTAAATGATGCAATCACGTCAGCCAGCGAAGCATGGAAGACATGGAAAAAGGTTCCTGCATCCACCCGCGGAGATATCGTGCGTAAATGGTATGAACTCATCGTTGAACATACTGATGAGCTTGCCACCATAATGACTACAGAACAGGGCAAGCCCCTGGCCGAAGCCAAAGGCGAAATTGCCTATGCCGCCAGCTATGTTAAATGGTTTGCCGAAGAAGCCATGCGTATTCAGGGTGAGATCCTGCCCGCTGCGGCGGCCAATACCCATATCCGTGTTTCACGGGATCCGGTAGGCGTGTGTGCAGCAGTCACCCCGTGGAACTTCCCGGCAGCAATGATCACCCGCAAAGTAGCACCCGCGCTTGCAGCCGGCTGTACGATTCTGGTGAAACCTGCCAGTCAGACCCCGCTGACTGCATTGGCACTGGCGGAACTGGCCGTGCAAGCCGGTGTTCCTGATGGCGTATTCCAGGTATTAACCGGCAAAGCCAGCGTTATCGGCGATGCTTTCTGCACGAATCCGCTGGTCAGAAAGCTCACTTTCACCGGCTCAACTGAAATCGGCGCACAACTGATGGCGCAATGCGCCGGCGATGTGAAAAAGCTTTCACTGGAACTTGGCGGTAATGCGCCTTTCATCGTGTTCGAAGATGCCAATATAGAGAAAGCCGTTGAGGGCCTGCTAAAAGCTAAATTCCGCAATGCCGGCCAAACCTGTATTTCGCCGAACCGGGTATATGTTCACAATAGCGTGAAAGATGCATTCCAGACTCAACTCAGTGAAAAAGTGGCAGCCCTTAAAATTGGTAACGGCCTGGAAAAAGGTACCGAAATAGGCCCGCTAATTGACAGCAAAGGCGTGGATAAAGTGGAAGAACACGTGAAGCAGGCCGTTGCAGCCGGTGCTAAAGTACTCACCGGCGGAGAACGCTTACCCTTTGGTAACAACTGGTACGCACCTACGGTACTCACCGGAGTTCCCCGTGATGCCCAGTGCGCCTGCGAAGAAACCTTCGGACCACTGGTTCCAATCATCAGCTTTGATACAGAAGACGAAGTGCTGGGTTACGCCAATGACACACCGTTTGGTCTGGCAGCGTATTTCTATACCGATAACCTGCACCGCGCACAACGTGTGGCAGATGCTATTGAGTCTGGCATGGTGGGCATTAACACCGGCGTTATTTCAGCCGCCAATGCGCCATTTGGCGGGATTAAAGCCAGCGGGATTGGCCGTGAAGGTGCCCACACCGGCCTGGAAGAATATCTGGAAATGAAATACCAGTGTTATGTTATTGAAGAGTAGCCCGGGCCAGTTCTGAATTACCGGCGCCTGCCCATAAGGCAGGCGCAACATTTTGACTATTATCAATGCCCGCAACACCCTGAACACCTACTGTAAAGCAACGTTTTTTCTGCAGGAAATGACATTGCCAGAGATACTAAACCACTACATTAATATTCCCGCCGGTCAGATCCATTATCGCGAGACCAAACCGCTTAAAGTACCTGAACACAGGTTGCCGGTGATACTTTTGCACCGCACACCGGCCTGTTCTTCGTCATTTGAAAAGGTGATGCAGATTGCCGGTGAGCACTTGCATATGATTGCCTTTGATACACCGGGTTTTGGGAACTCTTTCGTACCTGATATGGCATCGCCGGAGACAACTGATTACGCGAACTGGTTTCTGACTGCTCTGTCGATGTTAAATATCGACCGGTTTCATCTGGCGGCACATCATACCGGTACCCACTTCGCCACAGAAATGTCTGTTCTTGCACCGCAAAAAGTCGCCTCGCTGTTACTCTCCGGCGTCATGTACGAACCGGATGCAGCAAAGCGCAAAAAAATGCGTGCAGACATTGGTGATGCGCCTGAAATCGACAACGCCGGACACTACATCTCAGACAGCTTTACACTGATGAAAGCCCTGTGTCCGGCCTATGATGCACATCTGGTCCATACCGAAACGCTGGGTGCCATTACACATCTGAAAGGCCGCAATCAGGCATTTGATGCCATTTACAATCAGGACTTTCCTGCGGTATTCAGCAAGGTTACCTGCCCCGTCATGATTGCTCAGGCCTGCGATGATCCGTTAACCCTGAACGGCATGCTTGAGACCATTAAAAAAGATCACCCTCAGGTAAAAACCCGCATCACCGGCGCTGCATTTCTCGCTGCGCCGGAAAAGCAACCCGGCGATTTTTGCCGTGCACTTTTTGAATTAACTCACACTACCGGACACACCATGAATTACACAAAATATTTATACCAAAGGCAGGATGACAGCTTCACGCTTTCTGCTGTGGAATCTCCCCTCCCTTCACCGGGTCCGGGCGAAGTACTGGTTAAGATCAGCGCCGTATCACTGAACCGCCGCGACGCCTCCATTCGCGATCTCTCGTACCCCGTACAGGCCGACGAATTCGTACCATTTTCTGATGCTGCAGGTGTTATTGTGGAAACCGGCAGTGACGTCACCCAATGGAAAGCGGGAGACCGGGTCACCTCCAGTTTCTTTCAGCAATGGTCAGGTGGCAGATTAAACCTCACCGCCATGTTTTCCGCACTGGGCGCTGGTGCCAATGGCGTACTTGCTCAATACGCACTGCTGAGTGAAGAGGGAGTGGTAGCCACACCTGCACGCTGGAGTGATGAGCAGGCTGCCTGTACGCCCTGTGCTGCCACTACCGCCTGGCGGGCACTGGTAACCCTTGGCAACATTCAGGAAGGTGACACCGTGCTCATCATCGGCACCGGCGGCGTGGCAACGTTTGCCGTACAAATCGCAGCAGCAAAAGGCGCGGTACCCATTGTCATTTCATCCTCAGACGAAAAGCTGGCACAGGTGAAACAGCTGGGGGCAGCCCACGGCATTAACTACAAATCCACGCCGGAATGGTCTGAAGAAGTCAGAAAAATCACTAAAGGTGCCGGCGTCAATCACGTGGTAGAACTGGGTGGTGCAGGCACCATGGCACAATCGGTTGCCAGCCTTGCTATCGACGGTCATCTTGCTGTTATCGGTGCACTGGACGGTTTTGGCGGAACCATTGATGTGCAACCTCTCATCTTTGGCGCTCTGAAGGTCAGTGCGGTCATGGTAGGTTCAAGAGCAGACCACGAAGCGGTGCTGAATTTCATGTCAGAACAGGGGGTACTGCCTCTCATCGACAGCCAGTTCGACATCACTGATATTGAAGCGGCGTTTGCCAAAATGAATACCGGCGCCTTCGGAAAAATCGTTATCCGTCTCTGAGCTACCCGCGCCTCCGGGGCGCAGAAATAAAAATGCCGGTGGGAAACCCCCACCGGCAAGAGGCTCAAATAACAAATGTTATTTGACGGGAAACCTTCATAAAACGGTTGTCATAAACACACTGAATCGCTGTGCGCTTACAGGTTATACGCTACACGAAACTGTCCGTTTGCTTCGCGGACAACTGTAACGGTTGCGTTGTATACCGTCTCTAATTGCTTTAAAAGCGCCTGCTTTTCACTGCCCGGTAATTTAACGCCGTTAAACACTGACAGCCCGCGCAGTGCGCCTGCCGCATTTCCGGGTTCAACGGGTTGCAAACCCATATTCACAACAATCCTGGCATTATTTTGCGGGTAACTGATGAGCATCCGGTAAGAGGTATCGCCGGTTATTTTGTCACTCACAGTGTAGAACGCAGAACTCCCGTCCAGAGGTGTGGTAATGGTTCTTACCGGTGCCCCGGCGGCTGCCTGCTCTTCTGCAATACCCTTGCTGTCAAGGGACGCACGGGTTGTCTGAACCAGGTGCACACCGCTCTTCGCAGGGATGTCCAGCCCGATAGCGGCACCGTTAAAATAGCCGGCAGGATAGAACTTATCTTCGGTGGTGATCACCTCATCATCCTTTACAGCGATGGTCACAACGCTTTCATAGTCCGGAATTTTGACAGCAAATTTTCCGTCCATGTACATGTTATGACTATGCCAAACACCTTCACTGAGTTGCCAGAATGCAGGCAGCTCTGCCTTAGCCTGTAAGGTCAGGCAAAACATGCTACCGGCGATGGCAGTGATAACTTGCACTGCTTTTTTCATAGTAATCGACCCTGTGAACGGAACAACGCTGTCCGGATGCACCTGACGGTACATCCGGACATGTCATTATCAGAATTCGTAACCCGCGCGGATCCCCACTTCTCTTGGCATAATAGGGTCAACCACTGCACCCTGTGTGGCAAAGAAGTTTGGCATGGCGCTGAAGTCGGTAAGACGACGACCTGTTGCCCATCCCTCTTTGTCAGTACAGTTATTACAGTAAAGCTCTACGGATACGCCATTGTCAGTACCAATCAGTTTTGCCCGCAGATTCAGCAAGGTATAGCCCTCAATGGTGGTAAGGTTCAGCTCATCCGTATAAGTTTTGCTTCTGAAGGTGGTATCTGCACGCAGGGCATAATCCCACTCTGCATTCAGTCCGTCCTGCCAGGTGATACCTACAGCACCGCTGTGCGCCGGAGACCGTGGCAGCGTATTTCCGTCTGCTTTGTAGAATGTGCCGTAAGGCAGACCCAGCGCACTTCTGAAAGAGTTACTGTTGTAACTGTCGTACTCAGAGCTGGTGTAACCGTAAGCGAACTGAATGTTGAGGTTGTCACTGGCTGACCAGCGACCTTCAAGCTCAATACCTGTCTGCGTACTTGAGCCGGTCATAGTAGGCGTCAGAAAGTAAGATGTTCCTGTGCTGGTTCCGGTAAAGGTATAGAGGCCGGTAGACTTCATGCCTTCCCATTGCTGATGGAAACCAACCAGAGAGTACCATAAAGCGCCATCCAGAACAGACTGTTTCCAACCCAGTTCATATGACTTAATCGTTTCTTCTTCCGTCTCTGTTTCGATATTAGGATTTGCAGCTAAAAACTCCGCGGCATCATTTGCATCCATAGAATCAAACATACTGTTGTAAGCACCCGGCAACATGGCTTCTGAGTAGGTCAGGAACACATTCGCGTCATCCATTGGCGAAAGCAGCAGACTGATACGTGGCAGGAAGCCGTCGAAAGACAATTCAGCAGAAGGCGATAAGGTGCCTTCGGTGAAACCGGAGCGGTTGTCTGTAGTGTCATCCTGATAGCGCGCTTCGACTACCAGCGTGGCCCAGTCGGTAAAATCGTATTCAGCTGAACCGAAGATACCCAGCGTTTCAATTTTAGTTGCGTCGAGGTAACTGGTACCGAATCCGAACAGCATACCGCCATAGTAGCCATTAAATACGTTCCAGCCACCGTCAACATCACCCATCTGATCGATCACTGAGTAGTTAACCCCGGCCATAGCACGGAAATTATCGTTGTTGTCGTAGTTCAGACGACCTTCCGCAGACCAGGATTCCAGTTCCAGATAGGTTTGTACGATCCACGCCTGTGCATCTGTCTGGTCAGCATCTCTGATCTGCGTGGTGGATTTATGGCTGTAACCCGCCAGACCATCAAAGGAGAAGTTTTCATCTATAAAGTAGGATGCTTCGGTAGAGAACACCAGCATGTCAGAACGCAGTCCGATATGGTCCAGAGAAGGGGTATCTCCTCCTTCCGGACGCATTGCGAGTAATTCGCTCATGCTATAGGTACCGTCCTCCAGTGCATCGCCATACTGAGTTTGTCCGGCGACAGTTACGTCATAAAAACGGGTGTTGCTGCTTACTGTGGTGTACGGCAACGAGCCGGATAACCATGGCGTCGCCCACGTAGCTTCAACAATACCGTTGTTTGTTTGTGCGCTGAACGTGTCACCGACGGAAATATTATTATTTTCTGAATACTTTACGAACGTTGATGCTGGCGCACCGTCATCGTCCTGAGAATAAGCGATACGGCTTTTTACCGATAAGTTTTCTGTGGGCGTCATGGCCAGAATTAACGACACACTCGCAGTCTTTTCAGCACCCAGATCACCGCCGTCAGTGGCAGTAAAAGGCGCACCCTGCTCGCGGTTAAACACAGTCAGGCGGGAAGACACATTCTCCGACAACGCACCTTCAACATAAGCATTAAATTCGTTGCTGCCGAATGTCGGGCTGAAGCCTGCGGAAATCTGGCCGCTGAACTCGTCGCCGGGCGTTACCGTGGTATAGTTGATGGCACCGCCGAAAGTGCCGCGTCCAAAGTAGACTGGCTGCGGGCCGCGTAACACCTCAACTTGAGCGATATCGGAGAATGACACTGAGCTTTCGCCCCCCAGCACAGCAACACCGTCAACAAAAAAGCCACCTGTCTGGTTTGTCGGGGTAGATATGGCAATGTCCATACCACGGAAACGGATGCCGGGGTTAAAGCGGCCGGGTTGAGAGTTACCCACATTCTGGAAATCCAGGTTGGGTGTAAAGTTTGCCAGCGATTCCAGCTCGGTTAATCCTGACTCCTGCAAATCTTTACTGGTAAACGCTTTAACAGACAGCGGTACTTCGATGATGGTTTCATCCCGTTTTCTCGCTTTAACAACAACCTGCTCGTATTTATTATCGTCGGCTTTCTTTTCTTCTGTTTGCGCAATGGCTGATGCCACCGGCGACAGTGCAAAAACCATCCCCGCTGCACTTAAAGCGTATTTTTTGTTCCATGAATACATGTTTCCCACCTCACTTGGTACCTGTTGTTATTTGGCTTTTTACACGGCCAATCATTATTTTTGGCGGTACTTTTTTTAAACGGTCAAAGCACCTTATTGAACAGATTATCGCCAGCAAAACGGGGACTCATTAACAAATATCAAAAAACAGCAAGATTATGAAATTGACTAATAAACATCATTAAATCAGTTCATTACAAAGATTGTGGACACAAAAAAGTCACCGTAAACCTGCGCTTCCGGTGACACGTTCAGATGAAAAATTACGCTCAGACTTTTGTCAAAATCTCGTTTGCTGCCCGCTCGCCGGATTCCAGCGCACCTTCCATACCACTTGCCCATTGTGCAGTATGTTCACCGCAGAAATGCAGCCTTGATGTAGGTGTAGCCATTACGTTTGCATAACGGGCAACCTGACCGGGTTTCCAGGTAGCAAAAGATCCCCGTGACATGGGTGAATCCTGCCAGTTAAACAGGCGAACAAATTTCACCGCACCTTTTGCCTCCGGCAAGGCTTCGTAGAGTGATTTTTGGATCAGTGCTGCGGCGTCTTTTTCAGAGAGTTTTTCAACGGCTTCCACGCCTTTGCCGTTAATCCACACGGTCAGATTAGTGATCTTACCGCTTTGTGAAGGATCACTGGCGAAGACTCTCTCGATGACAGAGTCTGACCACACATTCGGCAGAAAACCTTTACCTTTCCAGAAAGGAGAAACCACCTCGAAATGTGCCTGATACACTTTGCCATATTCCAGTTCGTTGATGGCTTCCCGTTGCATAACATGTAAAGGCGCATCAATCTCAACATGACGCAAGGTGGAGAAAGGTACCGACGACAGCACGTATTGTGACTCGTATTCACTTCCGTCATCACAACGCACGGTAATACCGCTGTCGCGCTCTTTAATTTTTGCTGCTACTTTGCCTGTCAGCACTTCACCGCTGAGGTGTTTTGCCATGGCTTCAGGCACCCGCTGATTTCCGCCCTGCGCCATCTTCACACCACCGGGCGTTTGCATAGATTGCATAAC
Organism: Alteromonas sp. ABV2_168; assembly: GCF_056161165.1. Taxonomy (NCBI): domain Bacteria; kingdom Pseudomonadati; phylum Pseudomonadota; class Gammaproteobacteria; order Alteromonadales; family Alteromonadaceae; genus Alteromonas; species Alteromonas sp. ABV2_168. Next base: position 463,398 of record NZ_JBSWYQ010000002.1, read on the forward strand.
AAAATAATTATTGCGATAGAGGAACAGTAAGGACGACTCATCCAGGGTTCTGCCGTAGTTATTAGCAGCCCCCAGCATTTCTATTGCTTTTGCAGAAAGCCCTTTCTCGCGGAGTAACTGACTGACAGGAATGTCCAGATTAAAGTTCGAATCGCTCAGCCAGTCATTCCCTTGTGAAAAAGGTGGTTTGCCGAGCAGCACCGGCAACAGTTGGTCCGGCGTCATGGCTTTAAATTGATCAGGGAACGGGTTGCCGGCACATGTAGCCCAGTCAGCTGGCAATACACGCTGCCCTGCTACCTGCATGACCTGTCTGACAGGTTCATTACCAAGACCAAAATCGACCTGGTTCAGTGGTACACCCACCCGCGATGCATTAAAAATCATACGACCATAGTTGGGACCAATTGTCTGGCCGCCAGCCTCCGGTGCCCCCGGTACATCATCCAGTGTATACAGTCTGCCGCCAATGCGGTTTCGTCCTTCCAGCACGCGTACGGTCAGACCTGACTGCTCAAGAAGGCTTGCTGCATAAAGACCGGACAGACCTGCGCCGATGATTGTGACATCTGTTTTGCCTGACGCGCGGGCGAAGGCAGGGAACAATGCCGAACCCATTACCAGAGCGCTACCTTTAAGAAAGCCCCGGCGGGAGAAACGCGGATCAAATGAATTTGACATAAGTACCAACCTGTTCACTTTTTTTGATTATTGTTAATAGGCTTTTAGGCTATGAGTCCACCGGTATCACCGCATTGATTATTATCAAAAACAGGCTTCTGGTCCTGCAGGTGATTGTTACAAAATATGATTTAGCCGGAGGTCAGGTTGCTGCCAGCTTCCTGACTGCCGGAACATTAAGAATCTGCAGATGATTGATGGAAGGAAAGTGAATGAGACCATCGGTTTTCAACTTAGCCAGAGAACGGCTTACCGTTTCAATGGTAAGACCAAGATAGTCTGCAATATCCTGACGGGACATATAAAGCTGGATGTGTTCCGGCGTGGCACCGGGCATACGCTCAAGCAAGTGAACAAAAAGGAAGCACAACCTTTCGTGCGCTTTTTTCTGACCGAGAATAAACAGTTGTTCCATCAGCCGGTAAAATACGTTCGACATGATGTGTTCAATGTTTCTGCGTAACTGATGATTATGCAGAGAAAAATCCACCAGCTTTTTTCTGCCGAAGCGGTAAAGGGTAGACTTTGTGAGGCTGCGGGCAGCCACCTCATAGCGCGCGGAGTTAACAATGCCCAGATAGTCTCCGGGAAACAAAAAGCCGATGATTTGCCGTCTGCCGTCATCAGCAAACCGTTCGACAACAATCGCACCGCTGATCACATTAAACACACTGGTACAGGGAGAGAACTGGTCGAAGATTGGCTCGTCGGCCCCCAGTTCAATCTGCGTGCCGCAACGACGCAGCTCAAAAAGCTGCTTCACAGATAAGTCACGAAACAGCGGGCAGTCACTGAACGGGTTATATCCGTATACAGGCTCCATACTTCTGGGCAAAAACAACTGAGACATCAAATACCTCCTGCACGCCGTAAGGCTGTGACACCAGATCAGTTACTCACAAGACGATTTACACGCATCAACTTCAGGCAGACCTTGTAAAAATGCCAGCGCGGCTTTCGCAGTCGGAGCCGGCCGCTCCACATTGATGTAATGCCCGCCATCATCAAAGGTGACCAGCTTCTTAAAACAGGAAGCGGTCAGCGCATCAATAAAAGCCTGCGCCGTTTCTGTATCCAGCGCCTGGTTCGCCGTTCCCCAGATAACCAGCGACGGTGCAGTGACATGAGAAAGCACACGTTGAGGATTACCTTTTTCGTACAGCTTGTACGCTTTAATTGAATTGGTATCGCGGTTAACAATGTTCAGATAGTCCAGCTTGCGCTGAATAAACGCACTGGTCACATAGGTGTGGTCATTGATGTAGTCATCATAGAACTGAGCAACATCTTCACGGTTAACCACCGGATCGATAAACATGTTTTTACGGGGCTTGTCTTTGGTATCCGTGTCACGCTTAACCGCTTTGCCAAACTGAATACCCGCAGAATTCACCAGGATCATGGACGTAATACGGTTTACACGGGTTGCGGCGTAACGGAACGACACCATACCGCCGTAAGAAATGCCGGCAATACCGAACTGCTCAATACCCAGCGCATCCATCAGGCCGTCAATCAGAACATGGCTGCGGTCGACTGAATAGTTACCATTCGGGATATCTCCGGTGATGCCGAAGCCAGGTAAATCAAAGCGAATCACACGATAATGTTTGCTCAGCACCTCTGCCCAAGTATCCCAGTCTTGCAGGTCGCCGAGCGTACCATGCACTAACAGGATTGCTGGACCGGTGCCCTGATCTTTGTAGTGCACGTTGATGCCATCTACGTCCATGAACTTTGAATCAGCATCCGCGTATTTTTTTCGCATGTCTTCCAGCGTCAATGTTCTCGTTGTCTCCGCATTTTTGCCTTCTTCAGCACTTAGTGATGCTGAGGCAGAACACATCAGGATAGACAGCATTAAAACGAACAAATGATTCTTCATATTCAAAGATCCCGGTAAAGGCAGAGTAATTTGCAACTGACTGTTTTAACCAACCTAACGGGCACATGACAAGCCCGCCTTAACAATTATCAATCCACCCGAAAAATACGATAAAAAAGCCCCTGAAGGCATCACGCCGGCAGAGGCTTTCCGTTGAGGATCGTTATCTCACTCCATTATGCTTTGGCTATATCATCAATGGTCGCGTTATAAGATTTTTTGGTTTCACCCATTTGCGCTTCTTCCGCTTCTTTCCGGGTAAGGTAGAACAGGCGGGAGAAAAATCCCTGGCGCCATGCTTCACGGCTTTCCAGTGCCTCATCGTCCAGTTCCAGCGCTTCGATGCCTGCTGCCAAATCAATACCGTGTTGTTTCGCGACGCGTTCCTGTGCGTCCATGCGATCACGCATGACATTTAATTCGCTGGCCAGCACCATCACCATAGACATTAATTGATCCGACGCGGCATCTTCATAAAACGACGGACGCTTACCTTTAGCGCTGTGTTGCATCTGCGGATTGTTATGTGACTCAGACATCACGCTACCTCCTGGTTAACTAAAGGTTTCTGTGCAATCAGCACTTCCCAGCCACCACCCGGGGCAAATTCGCCGGCAGTAAAATCGCGTTCGGCGACGGCTTCTTTTGACTCATCGCTATAACCTTTCGACCCTTCCGTGGTTTCCATAATTGCCATTGGCGCAGTATCAAAACGCACCGCATCACGGGGGAAGCCTGCATCTTCAGCCAGCTGGATCTGATCAAGGTCACGCATCGCTCCCCAGAACGGTTCGTTGTTGTACCAGGTTTCATTATCAAGAATGAACTGGGTGAACGGGTCCATGAGATCGAATGGAGGCAAGTCGGCATGAATCATCAGGCCGCCGGGAGCCAGTACCCGTTCGCTTTCTTTGAATATTTTTGGCATTGCTTTGCCGCTGGTTTCGTGCAGCAGAATGTGGCTGACAACCAGATCAAAATAGCCATCTTCGAAAGTGGTTTCTTCGGCGTTCATCTGCGCAAAGTTAACTTCTTTACCCATTGCAACGCCACGGGCATGGGCATAACGCACACAGCCACCACCGACATCGATACCCCAGATTTCTGCATCCGGAAACGCTTCTTTGTATGGCAATGTGGAATGTCCTACCGTGCAACCCATATCGAGGATGCGGCGGGGTTTGAAATCAGGGTTGTTACGCTTCAGGTAGTTGCAGACTGAGCGTCCCATATCGTCGTTATCAGGACCGGTATATCCCATGGTGTACAGATACACACCACGGTCGTAAACCACACCGGCAGAAACGTCATCGGCGGTCACTTCGGTACAGTAGCCACCAGGCATACAGTGAATATCGATGGCGCTCACGTATTTGGGCGGCACAAAGCCTTCCGGGATCACCAGTTTCGTCTCAGATTTAGCTGACAGTGCTTTGGCCCTTTCAATCAGTTGCGGCAATTGACGCTCTACACTCATTACCGTGGATTCCCAGAGCAACTCCTGGGCAATACGGTTAGTCGATGCGTACAGCTGAAAATAACTGTTTTTCACCATGGCGCGACGAATATCCTGACGGTTTTCAGGCTCACGGCCGTTTTCCCGTTTGAATTTAGGCACCACTTTCTTTTCATATACCGGCTGAAGCCCCGGCAACGTGGCGTGCTGGATATAGCCCCGCAAGCTTTTGGCGAACTCCTGGCGCGACGCTTCGTCGTGTGTTGCCTCTGGCAGCATGTCGTGCTTGCCCTGTTGGAAACAATTAAGCATGTCTGACCTCGTTTATTTGTGAAACAGAAACTTTGTCATCCCGCAGGCAATCCTTGCAGACGGTACTGACCTGATGTTCCGGACTATAGAAATCCTCACCGTGAGCTGCATTGATAATTGTCATGGCAGCAACCTTTCCAATGTTTAGGCTTAAAACGAAATTAACCGAGCTGAATTTGCCTGAAATGAGGGGAATGAAATATGAGTTATCGTCTTGGCGTTGACGTCGGCGGAACATTTACTGACCTGCTGCTGATTAACGAAGAAAACGGTCAGACCTTTACAGCCAAAGTACCGTCCACCCCCCATGATTCCTCAGAAGGGGTACTCAATGGTATTGCCCGTATCTGTGAAGAGTCTGGTGTTGATCCAACACAAATCCACCGTGTAATGCACGGTACAACGGTTGCCACCAATGCGGTATTAACCGGTAAAGGCGCCAAAGTCGGTCTGGTCACCACAAAAGGTTACGAGCACACCTTGCAGGTTGCCCGCTCATTTTGCCCGGGCGGTCTTGGCGGCTGGGTCAGCTACGTGAAAAACCCGTTGCTGGCACCTCTTGAACTGACCATCGGCGCAGCTGAGCGGATGGACGCAAAAGGGAAAGTGGTATCAGACCTCGATGAAGCAGCGCTTAAAGCCGATCTCGAGACGCTCAAAGCCAAAGGTGAAGTAGAAGCACTCACCATCTGTTTCATCAATGCGTACGTCAATGATGAACACGAAAAACGTGCAAAAGTGATTGCTCAGGAAGTCTTCGGTGATATGCCGATTTCTCTGTCCAGCGAAGTCGTACCTGAAATGCAGGAATACGAGCGCACAGAGACCACGGTTGTGAACTCCTATGTACGTCCGGAAGTTGCCCGTTATGTGAATAACCTGCAGGCTGCACTGAAAGACCGTATGGGAGAAAACGTACAGCTTTCCATTCTGCGTTCTGACGGCGGTCTGGCTTCTGGCCGCGCTTCTGCAGAATCACCGGTAAACCTGCTGATGTCAGGCCCTGCCGGTGGCGTAACCGGTGCTATCTACTTCTGTAGCCGCGCCGGTTATGACGACATTCTGACCTTCGACATGGGCGGTACCTCAACAGACGTTGCCCTGATACAGGGCTCTAAAGCTAAAGTTCGCCGCGAGACCATTGTCGGTGATGTTCGCGTACGTGCACCATCAGTAGACGTTCGCACTGTAGGTGCAGGTGGCGGCTCGATTGCTTTCGTACCGGAATTAACCAAAGCACTGCGCGTCGGCCCTGAATCTGCCGGTGCCGTTCCCGGTCCTGCCGCCTACATGAAAGGTGGTACGGAACCGACAGTATGTGACGCCAACGTGGTATTAGGCTACCTGCCATCTGATGTGCAACTGGGTGGTGCCATGGCCATCGATCGCGAAGCGGCTGTTGCTGCGGTACAAAAAGTGGCAGACGCCATGGGCATCGACCTGATGGAAGCCGCTGAAGGTATCATCAAAATTGCCAACGAAGCCATGTTCGGTGCGCTGCGTCTGGTATCAGTAGAACAAGGTTACGACCCCCGTGATTTCGCGCTGGTGGGCTTTGGTGGTGCGGGTCCTCTGCATGCCAATGCACTGGGTATTCTGACTGATGCCTGGCCTGTTATCGTGCCGCCGGGTCCCGGCGTATTGTGTGCATACGGTGATGCCACCACAGAAGTACAGGACGAAGCAGCCCGTACCTATCTGACACTGGCACAGGAAACCACCAAAGAAGTCCTGATGGCAGATTTGGAAGAACTTCGCAGTAAAGCCTCTGAATCACTGATTGCTGATGGTCTTGCTCCTGAGTCTCTGGAAGTCACTTATCAGGCCGATCTGCGCTATACCGGTCAGGCATTTGAAATTTCTGTCGACTTCACCCGTGATGACATTGAAGCCAACGGCCTTGCCGTGTTGACTGATTACTTCGATCAGGAGCACGAAAAACTGTTTACCTTCAAGCTGGGCGACGGCCATGAAATTCTGATGATCCGTGCCGTGGTCAAAGCCAAATCCGGCGATATTGCTGAACGCAAACTGGGTGAAGACACACTGACGCTGGCTGACTGTAAAGTACAGGATACCCGTTTCTTCTACGACGGCGCATGGCATGACGGTGCCATCTATGACCGCAGCAAGCTGCACCCTGCCATCGCAGTACCGGGCCCGGCCATTGTCAGCGAAATGGATTCGACCACCGTAGTTCTGCCCGGTTATCAGGCCAACATCGACCACGTTGGCAACCTCCTCATTAATCCCGTGAAATAACTAAGGGGTATCACTATGACTGCACAAATTATTGAAACCAACAGCACCCCGCTGAAACGGGTAGATGTAGACGGTGTGACTGTCGATATTATTGAAAACGCCCTGCGGAACGCCCGTGAAGAAATGGACGCTGTACTGTTCCGTACCGCGATGTCTCCGGGGATCCGTGAACAGGGTGACTGCTTCCCGCTTATCGCAGACCGTCACGGCAAAATGGTTGTCGGCCAGATGGGCTCTTTTATCACAGGTTTTACCAATGCGTATTCAGGCACGCTGGAAGAAGGCGACATTATTCTTACCAACGACCCGTACATGTGTAACGCAGCGATTTCGCACCTGAACGACTGGCTGGTACTGGTGCCGGTATTCAAAGACGGTCGTCATATTGCCTGGTCTGCCATGTTTGGTCACATGTCAGATAACGGCGGTATGGTACCCGGCTCCATGCCGATTCAGGCATCCACCATCTTCCAGGAAGGTGTGCGTATACCACCGGTGAAACTGTACAAGAAAGGCGTGCTGCAGGAAGAAGTACTGGAGCTTATTCTGCACAACGTACGAACCCCGCAGTGGAACCGTTTCGACCTCAACGCCCTGGTCGCGGCCTGTAAAACCGCCGCTAAACGTTGTAACGAACTGGCAGTGCGCTTCGGTGATGATGTATTCGATTCCACGCTGGACATCATGCTGGAGCGGAACAAAAAAGCCATGGGCGAAATCATCAAGATGTTCATCCCTGAAGAGCCCCGCGAATTTGCCGACTATATTTGTGATGACGGTAAAGGCATGGGTCCTTACAAAATTAACTGTAAGATGTGGCGTGAAGGCGAGAAAGTTATCTTCGACTTCGACGGCACTGATCCCCAGGCACAGAGCTCTATCAACTTCTACCTGAACGAAGAAATGTTCAAAATGTTCTTCGGCTCATTCACCATTAACGTGGTAGATCCGCAAATCATTTTTAATGACGGTTTCTATGACCTGGTAGACGTACGCATTCCTGAGGGCACCCTGCTTAAACCTAAATATCCGGCGGCATTGTCTGGCCGTACCCACGCCCTGGGTCGTATCTTCGATATTCTGGGTGCATTGCTGGGTATGGGCGCACCGCAGGAACTGCTGAATGCAGCGGGTTTCTCTGACTCCCCTCACCTGTTCTACTCAGGTTATGACGACAAAGGCGAATGGTTCCAGCTATTCCAGATCGGCTTCGGTGGTATCCCGGGTCGTCCGGTAGGTGACGGACCGGACGGTCACTCTCTGTGGCCGGGCTTCACTAACGTACCTAATGAATTCATTGAGTCTTACTTCCCTATGCGTATTGAGACCTATGAAGTCATTCCTGATTCAGGCGGTGCTGGTCTGCATCGTGGTGGTCACGGTCTGTCTGTTGCTTACCGCTTCCTGTGTGACGGCCAGATCGCGATTCACGATGATCGCTGGCTGGTACACCCCTGGGGTGTTAACGGTGGCGAGCCTGGCATGCGTTCTACCAAGCGTATGGTTCGTGCCGACGGCACTGAAGAATGGCTGCCGTCTAAATGCGAAGATTTGAAAGTGAAAGCCGGAGACTTGCTGTACTTCAACACCTGGGGTGGCGGCGGCTGGGGCGACCCGTATCTGCGCGACCCTGCCATGGTTCTCACTGATTTCAATCGCGGTCTGGTAACTGTTGAAGGTGCAAAAGCCTACGGCGTAATCATCGAAAATGGTGCAGTTAATGAAGCAGCAACCACTGATTTGCGTGCCACTCTTACTGCAACCCGTGGTGAGGTAAGCATGTTCAACCACGGTGGCACCATTGAAGAAATCAAAGCACGTTGCCTGGAGGAAACCCATATTCCTGCGCCGGTAACGCCCACGTTCCAAAACGTGAAATAAGCCATTTTATTCCGCAGTTACACGCGGAGAAATGCAACAACTCATCGCCGGCTTTACGCCGGCGATGTTGCCTGATGGCAAACATCAGTTTCAGGAGATACACCACATGAGTTCCCCCAAAACCCTTTACGATAAACTTTGGGAAAGACGCTGCGTCAAACAAAATGACGACGGCACAGCATTAATTTACATCGACCGTCATATCGTACACGAAGTATCGTCTGCACAAGCCTTCGAAGGCCTTGTGGTTGCAGACAGAAAGCCATGGCGTACCAGTTCGGTTATCGCCACACCGGACCACAATGTACCGACCACAGACCGTGAAAAAGGTATAGACGGCATTGAAGATTCCACATCACGAATTCAGGTTAAAACCCTGGATGACAATTGCTCACGGTTCAACATTCCCGAATTTTCCCTCAACGATAAACGTCAGGGTATCGTGCACGTTATCGCTCCTGAACAGGGGTTGACTTTACCCGGTATGACCGTGGTGTGCGGTGACTCCCATACTGCGACTCATGGCGCTTTTGCTGCTCTTGGCGTGGGTATCGGCACCTCGGAAGTAGAACACGTTCTGGCTACCCAATGTCTGATTCAGCGCAAAGCGAAGAACTTCCTGATTAAGATTAACGGCACGTTGTCACCGGGTGTGACTGCCAAAGACATGGTGCTGTATGTGATCGGGAAAATCGGTACTGCAGCAGGTACCGGTTGTACCATCGAATTTGCCGGTACAGCCGTTCAGAACCTGACCATGGAAGGCCGTATGACCTTGTGTAACATGGCCATTGAAGCCGGTGCCCGTGCTGGTCTGGTGGCCTTTGATGCCACTACAGAAGCCTACGTGAAAAATAAACGTTATGCGCCCAAAGGTGAGCAATGGGATCAGGCAGTCGCGGTCTGGCAAGCTCTGCACAGTGACGAAGGTGCAGTATTTGATATTGAGCGTCACTTCGACGCAGCCGATATCCAACCGCAAATCAGTTGGGGCACCTCACCTGAAATGGTGACCGGCGTGAACAACCCTGTACCGGACCCAGCGTCTTTTCCGCCGAACAAGTCTGAAGATTACCAGAAAGCGCTCAACTATATGGGTCTGAAGGCCGGTCAGCCCATGACAGATATTAAACTCGACCGTGTTTTTGTGGGTTCCTGCACCAATTCACGCATTGAAGACATCCGGGAAGTAGCGCGGGTAGTAAAAGGCCGCAAAGTGGCTGACACAATAAAGCAGGCACTGGTTGTGCCGGGGTCCGGACTGGTAAAAGCCCAGGCAGAAGCAGAAGGCCTGGATAAAATTATCACTGCGGCAGGATTTGAATGGCGCGAGCCCGGGTGCTCCATGTGTCTGGCCATGAACGCCGATCGCTTAATGCCAAAAGAACACTGTGCATCCACCTCGAACCGCAACTTTGAAGGTCGCCAGGGCATTGGCGGCCGCACACACCTGGTGAGTCCTGCAATGGCAGCTGCGGCGGCGATTGCCGGTCACTTCGTCGATGTAACACGGGAGGAATTTTAATATGCAGGCGTTTACCACTCATACCGGCACCGTGTTGCCGTTCGACAGAGCCAATGTGGATACCGATGCCATTTTGCCTAAACAATATCTCAAGTCGATAAAGAAATTTGGCTACGGAGACTGGCTGTTTGATGATTTGCGTTATCTCGATGAAGGTGATGCAGAAACCGAAACATCAACGCGCAGGAAGAATCCGGACTTTATCCTTAACAAACCGGGCTGTGGCGACAGCAGTATTTTGCTGGCGCAGGACAACTTTGGTTGCGGCTCAAGCCGTGAACATGCTGTGTGGGCGTTACGTGATTACGGCTTCCGCGTTGTGATTGCCCCCTCATTCGCCGACATCTTTTACAACAACTGTTTTAAGAACGGCATTTTGCCTGTCACCCTCCCACAGTCTGTTGTGGATTGCCTGTTTGCACTACGTAAAGACAGCAATTTCTCAATGACGGTTGATTTGGAGAAATGTGAAATCCGCACGGGAACCGGCGCAATATGGGAATTTAAAATCGACCCGTCACGCCGGCAGAACCTGCTGTCGGGTGATGATGAAATTTCTCTGACACTTCGGGAGTCTTCCCGTATTGCAGCTTTCGAGGCCACACTGAAAGCCAGTGAACCCTGGCTGTTTGCAGAGATTGACTGACAAAATTAAAACGCAGCAGAAAGATATCTGCTGCGTTTAATCTGTCAGAGATTATTGCCTGTAGGCAGCGATCCGCTTTGCAATATTGTCGCGGATATCGGCGTAAAAGAGACCGAACTCGTGATAGTGCATACTGCCCCCGAAGGATGGTGATAAATCCAGTGCAGGGTCGTAATCAACTATCAGGTAGCCACGCTCGCATCGCGCCGCTACTGCGCCTTTTACCAGTGCGTTCACCTTACCTTCTCCGGGGGCTCCGGGTACCGCACCTTTTGACGCACCCGCCGGCGCTTCAGGCTTGCTGGTGTCGAACGTTAACGGGTTTACGCATACAGCGTCCCGTCCTTCCTGAGTGTTGTAGGTATACGCATACCGCGACCCCGCGAACTGCGACATTTTATCAATATCCAGGTCTTTTGTGCCGGCGTTCCAGGCAAGCACACAGCCGGTCTGCTCAGGGGTACTGCACAGTGACAATGTTTTGTACGTGCGGCCGAAATCTCCCTGCATTAAATCAATCCCGATAATATATGCAGCAACCATTTTTTGTTGTACAGGCTTACCGTCGATGCGATCTTTCAGCAGCCAGTATGTCATTAGCGCGCCCTGGCTGTGCCCCGCAATGATAAAGGGCTTCCCCTTGTTCATGTGAGTCATGTAATAGTCAAACGCAGCAAGCACATCACTGTACGCCAGCCGGTAGGCTTTTCCGCCATCACCGGAAAGCGTAGGATCGCCCCCTGATTTGAAACTTGCCTGCCGGTACCTGGGTGCAATCACTGTGCAACAGTCGTTAAATACTGACGCCTGCCTTGCCATCACACTTACATCAGTCCAGTGATTTGTTGTCTCATCCGACAAGGTTTGATTCCAGACGCTTTTATCTTTTAAGGTCGTCGGGTGAATGTAAAATACATCAGTATTTTTTATTTCCGGATCAAAAGACAGCCCTTCAGGCACAGCCGCCGTAGCGCCTGGAGCACCGGGAAGTGCAGCCCAGTATGCCGGTTTAGCATAATCCGGAGCAGGTGGCGCATCAGCAGCGCTGAAAGCATTGCTGTCCTGCGCATTTAAAGCAGGTGCTATGAATAAAAATAAAACCGGAAGTACACACCGGATAGAAAAAGTTGCCATGTTGACTCCGTGAAATAAAAGCTATTTATACATAACAATAAAACAAAAAAATATGCAACGGCTGACAGTGAAAGAATCCCTTAGCCCCTTAAAATTACGGGATAACGGTGTCCTTTTTAGCAAATGTCAAATTTGCAAATAACGTTTTTGAGGAGTAACGATCTGGTTGAACGGGCAAAAATAAAAACCCAACCTTCTGATAAATTTGAATAAATATAAAAAAAAGTATGTATCTTTATTTTAAATAAGTGGTCAGGACACACTAATTTGAGAAAATCGCTTGCACAAAAGATAATCTCTATGCTTAATAGCCATAACAATATGTCATTAGCGTTAAAATAATAATCACACCGCTTATTAGGCCGTATTGTTGGAATTAAAACAGGCGTGTATTCCAATTGGAGTCACCCGAAAGAAAACCAATAAAAAGCAAGTGATACAGGGAAAAATTTAATGAGGCTCAATAAACTGACAGTAGCGGTTGCTCTGGCAACCAGCTCACTACATTCCATCGCGTCTGCGAACGAGACCATAGAAAAAATCACCGTTACATCACGGCAAGTTGAAGAAAGTATCCAGGAAATTCCGCTGGCAGTAACTGCACTGACTGGTGCTGATATTGAACAGGCAGGACTGGAAGATCTGCGGGATATTACCCATATGATTGCAGGGCTGCAGATGGACGGATATCCTGGCAAAGTATACACCACGCCGACCATTCGTGGTCTGGCACAGGTTTCCCGGAGTGATGACGAAAACAATACATCTATATTCATTGACGGCGTTTATGTATCCGGTCGTGACGGTCTGGATTCGAGCTTATTAGATCTGGAACGTATTGAGGTTGTTAAGGGACCTCAGGGTGCACTGTACGGTCGCAACAGCTATGCAGGTGCTATAAACTTTATCACCCGCAAAGCCAGTGATATTTTTGAATCTAAAGTCAGTGCTACGGTGGGCAATTACGGCAAAGTAAAGACCTCTCTGATGGTTACAGGTCCTATTGCCGACGGGTTATACTACCGTGCTAACATGACCTATGATGACTGGGACGGGGGTTACGAAAACAGTAACGACGGCTCTGACATTGGCGGCTACAAGTCTAACTTCTACAGCGGTTCATTACGGTACGATGGAACCGAGAATTTCGAAGCCAATCTGAATACCTATTACTCGGTAGATAAAATCGATGTGAATGCACAGGCCATTATAGATGGTAACTGTCAGTCGCCAACTTCTGCCATCTTCCCTGAAGGTTATACATTCCAACGTTACTGTGGTGAGGTACCCTCATTGGACCGTGACGACCCGGAAATCTGGACATTTACCACTGTAGCACCGCGCGGGGATCGGATGTTGAGCCGAACTAGCTTGAATATGACTTACGATTTTGCGACAACCCGCCTGACATCCATTACCGGTTACAACTATATGGAAATGTCAGCCGTTACCGATCAGGACCGTCAGCTTGAAGGTACTAACTACTGGCTGCCGGATTTCTCCGGTTTCGTTACACTGCCCTCTTATGTAGCTTTTGGTAATCAGCGCCATGCCGAATGGAGCCAGGAACTACGCCTGCACAATACTGATAAAAGTCAATTGCAATGGCTAGTCGGCGCTAGTTATTACGAACTTAAACGCGAGGTGCGTTCCTGGTTCGGTATTGACGACTCCAGCCTTGAAGAGGGTCAAACCGCGGTTTCATACTTCGCACCATTCACCGATTTATCCGACGGCTTTCCTTCAAACCTGTTTGATGAGCTGGCTAATTACGGCGGACTCACAGGCGACGGCACTAACCGCACTAAAACAGCAGCTGTTTACGGCTCTTTAACCTATGCAATTAACGACGAATGGACCGTTCGCGGCGAACTGCGCTTAACAGAAGAAACGAAAAGCCTGGTTGATCCGGTAACAGTAAGAGACCAGGAACAGGACTGGACCTTTGTTACACCACGGGCCTCAGTGGATTATCAGATGACACCGGATATTCTGTTCTATGGGTCTGTTGCACAAGGCGTAAAATCAGGAGGCTTTAATGCCCCTAACGCTTCTCTGCCAGAAGAATTCGAATCCTATGACGAAGAGAGCAACTGGACATACGAGATTGGTATGAAGTCAGACTGGCTAGATCAACGTTTACGGGTGAATACAGCTATCTTTGATGTGGAGATGGAAGGCATTCAAACCTCTTCTCAGATTGAAGGCACTACCATTTTCACCGTGCAGAATGCGGGTGAAGGACGCTCCAGAGGTTTTGAACTGGAAGTTGCCGGCGTACTCAATGAGCACCTTGAAGCAGGATTCGGGTATGCACTGGCAGATGCCAAATTTACTGATGCTGAAGACGGTAACCTTGCCTCACTGGTAGGCGTGATCGACGGCATTGATTCTGTATCCCTGGATGGTCAGCAATTGCCGCGTATGTCTAAGCATACTTTCAATGCGCAGATGATTTACCGTACGCAAGTTACTGCGGAAATGGAAGGTTATGCGCGTATCGACGGCCGCTATGAGTCGAAAAAGAAAGGTTCTAACCATGATGCCCTCGACTACGTCGGTGCACGTACTGTTGTGAATGCCAGCATTGGCGTGAACTCAGAACAATGGGAGGCGTCTTTGTGGGTAAGAAACCTGTTTGATAACGATACCCCGCTTATTGCCGGCAGTACACTGTTCCTCGGTGACTTTAACCGCTTACCTACAGTTGCCATGGGCGAACCAAGAACTTTCGGTATAACCGGTACTTACCACTTCTAATCTACTTTTCGAACGCCCCGTTCAAGGGGCGTTTTTCATTCTGCCTAAGCCTTTCACCTGCCTGAAAATCGAACACATTCGCTCATCTGCCAACAATCAGCGCTACAGGGGCGAAGTCGAAGGCGTCCTGATTGATGACAAACTGTCACTCAGAGTATCTGCCGAACATTACGATAAAGAAGGTGCATGGGATAACGCCGGAGAAGATGGCGGGCGTATGGGCGATCAGCAAACAACCATGGCAAACGTTTATGTTCTTGCCCGCCCCACCGATGATCTGACTATAAAGCTGTTTGGCTTCATGTCAGAAGATAACGATGGCCCTGCTGCTTCAGCGTTTATTTCTGCCTACGATATCAATGATTTTACCGGCAACGTGGTTGTGCAGGGACAATCAAATTGCCTGATAAACGGCAACCCGTATTTCTGTTCTGTACCGGATAAAGCTGACCCGATCAGTTACAACACCTCAGCTTCTGAAGCATCCAAATTTAATACACTCACCACCTTACTTTATGTGGTACCGGATTCAGTCACGCCCGGCGGCGAGTTCAGCGATGCCTTATATTACTTCATGCGTGCCGATTATGTTTTTAAATCAGGTCAGTGGGTCAATCAGGCCAACTTCCTGAAAACAGGTGCAATTCAGAAAGTAAATCTCAGAGCAGGTATTACTGTGGACAATATCGACATTCAGGTATTTGTTAACAATGCCTTTGAAGATACCGATTACACGACGGGTTACGATTAATTCGCATTCCAGTACGACTTTGCGTATTTCGGAAACAATTCCGGACTTGTCATGGGCCTGCCTGAACTCCGGACTTTCGGGTTGCAGGCGAAGTGGTCATTTTATTAAACCGCAGGTTTATCTCTACCAAAAGCCATCCCTGCCCCGGCAAGGATGGCTTTCTTTCTTGTTCAATCTATAAACCCCCTTCACTCGCCTTATTAATTTAATTCATAAGTCACTGATTTAAAGAACAACTCTTGAATCACCTTCACATAAATGTCATAAAAGCATATCATTTTTTGACAATAGTCATATTTAATTCTTGCTCCTGATGGTGAGATGAACAAAAGAAAAGCGATCAAAGAATCGCGATTTGCCACAACACGTTTTGAACAGGTAAGTAGGAAAAACATAATGACTCCAAGTACTCCACGCCAACTGGCTAAGTTCAGTCTGGTTGCTATCGCACTGAGCGCCGCTTTTTCTCCCGTTTCCGCTCAGGAAGCTGTCAGTGAAGACAGTATGCTAATCGAAAAAATAGAAGTGACCGCCAGGAAGCGTTCAGAAAGTTTACAGGAAGTGCCTATTGCCGTATCAGCAATGACATCTGAAAACATTGATAAGCAGGGCATCATTTCCGTTGGCGATTTACAGAATTTCACCCCGGGCCTGGTAATTTCCAATAACTATTCGGGCAAAGCAGACCGCTCAGTACAAATCTTCACCTTACGTGGCTTCACCCCTAGCAACGGTAATGAAGCCACTGCATCCATGTTTATTGATGGCGTACCGGTTTCTTCTACCACAGCTATTTCCTCTATCGGCAGTCCTGAACGGGTAGAGATCCTGCGCGGTCCTCAGGCTGCGTATTTCGGCCGTAATACCTTTGCCGGTGCTGTTAACATCGTCAACAAAACGCCTAATGAAGAATGGGCCGGGTCTGTGGATCTGACAGTAGGAAATTACGACTACTCACGCCTGCGCGGTGAAATTGAAGGTGTGATTGTTGAAGACAAATTATCCTTCCGCGCCACTGCAGAAACTTACGAGCGTGAAGGTGCCTGGGATAACAGTTACAGTGACGGCGGTACCCTTGGCGATCAGAAAACTACGATGGCAAATCTGTATCTCTACGCAACTCCTACAGACGACCTGACTCTTAAAGCTTTCGGATTTTATTCCAGGGATGAAGATGGTCCCTCGGCTTCTGCGCTTATTTCTGCCTATTCACTTGATGAGTACAATTTAACTGGCCAGTCTAACTGCACCATGAACGGCAATCCCTATTTCTGTTCGGTACCTCAAAAAGCAGATCCTCTGGCTTATAACACGGCAGCCAGTGACAGCTTACAAGCACTGTTAAGTAACCCTGAGAACCGGCTGTCTTCCACCAGCCTGCTTGATGGCTATGGCCTGGGTCGTGAGTTCTACCACGCTCATCTGGTGGCGGACTGGGATGTCACCGACACCATCACGTTATCTTCACTGACCGGCTACAACAATGAAGAATGGATAGGCGTCAACGACATCGATCATTTTGCTTCTGACAGCTATTTCTACACCTACGTAGTCGACAAGAAAAATGAAGATGTATCCCAGGAATTCCGTTTAAGCTACGCAGGTGACGGCAAGCTTAACGGCTCTGTAGGCGTAAGCTATCTGGATGCCAGTAAACAAAGTGCAACAGCGGGTGTTGTGGCAGGCTACACGCCGGCCAGTATCAATCCGCCGTCTGAAACCAAAGCGGAAACCACGGGCGTATTCTTCGGCCTGACCTACGATTTATCAGACGATACCACACTGAGCATGGAAGGCCGCTACCAGACTGATGAGTTGTCATCGCTGGACAATACCGGGACCGAACTGGCAAACGAAAAATTCACTAATTTCATGCCACGGATCATCGTTGATCATAAACTCAGCGACGATACCATGGCCTATGTCAGCTATTCAAAAGGTGTCAACCCGGGTTCTTTCAATTCCTATATTACCGGCTACAGTGCGTACATTCAGGAGCAACTTGCTGCTGAAGGCGTGGGCTTTGTCGTTCAGCCTGAAACGGTAAACAACTATGAAGTCGGGTTAAAAGGCTCACTCATCGACGGCTCAATGAATTACGCGCTGGCAGCTTATTACGCACAGTGGAACGATCAGATAAATCAGGCCGGCTATGTGTTCCAGGAAGATTCTGACGCACAGGCAGAAAACGTCGCCGTTTCTGTGAATGCCGGTGACGTAGACCTGTACGGTATCGAATTTGAATCCTACTGGATGGTTACCAGCGACCTGCGGGTTAATGCTTCTGCGGCGTATATCGGCTCAGACATTAACAGCTTCAAATCGAATAACCTGACCAATCTCACTGGGATCAGCGACTTCAGCGGTAAAGAGCAACCGGGTGTATCCAAGTATTCAGGAAACATCGGCTTACAGTACAACGGTGTAGTTGCTAATGAATATGAGTACTTCCTGCGTGGTGACTATATCTACAAATCCGGTATGTGGAGTAACGCTGCGAATATCGTAAAAACAGAGGCGATTCACAAAATGAATCTTCGCGCCGGTGTTTATATCGGTGATCTCGAACTGCAGGCCTATGCGGATAACCTGTTCGATAACGATGAATATACCTTTGCGTTCGACTATTACACTTTCAGCCCGACCTACCAGTACACCGGTGTGCAGTCGGCAATGCTGATGTCGTTACAGCAACCACGGACATTTGGTCTAAGAGCTAAATATTCGTTCTATTAATCAATCGCTCCGGGCAGGTAGCTTTGCCTGCCTTTCTGGCCTGGCCCCCCGTGGCTGATATTCAGCGAAAACACAAAAACATGATAATTCTCAATGCAGCCTTTCATTATCAGAGGCAGATTGGGATACATGACATCCGGATCCATCATCATTGCATTCAAAGCAATTACAACGAGGAAGTGTGAATGATCACTTATAAGAAGTGGGTTAAGCCCGCTAAAACCGGGCAGAAAGCCGCATTAATTGCGACTTTTGTTGCCTCTTTGTTTACAGCGCAGGCTTCTGTGGCTGCCACCGGCACAAAATCAGATCAGACACCTGAATTTCTGACCACACTGGACTATAAAAATCCGGAATGGAACCGCGATACATACGCCCGCCTTGATGCCGATTTAGATCCAACAAAAGAAAAGGTTGGCTGGTTAAAAGGTAAAGTCTTCGGTGTACGCCCCAACGAGCAGATCCGTGAACTGTTTATCATGGAAGGCTTTAGCGTAACCCGCACCAAGCAACTGGAGGATGGCAGCATTCGTCGAATGCTCCGCGAGGTGGTGTTCTACAAAGACATCAAAACCGGTGAAATACTGAAAACATGGCACAATCCTTACACAGATGAAGATGTTCGTGTTGTTCCTATTGCGAACGACCCTTACAACTTCACCATCAGTTCCTATGTGAATATCCCCAATGCCTACGAAGGCACAGACATGGGCAACAAGGCTAAACCCCCTTTCCTGCTGGACTGGACTGAAGGCCCGAATGACACCATTATTTTGAACACCGGCATCAATCTGTTCTACCCGAACCGCCTGCAACCCGAAAAATGGGTACGTGAGTCTGCGGGTAAATTTAACCGTGTGTCAGAACAGTTCATTTATGTATTCAAGAAATCTGACGTGCAGGACCCGAACAAAACCCACATTCCTGCTGTCGGCTCCTGGTCACGCATTACACCATGGCTTCCGTGGATGCTGATGGGTCAGGCTGAAGGTCACATCAGCTACTTCTCAACGTTTACCACGTTACCGGGCGGTATTGATGAATTACCTGAAGATATCCGTGAAGCGGCCCGTGCTATCGATCCTAAGTTCTTAAGTGCGCCCACCGAAGACTACGGTCCGAATGAGTCAAGCCTCGAAGCCTATGCTACCGAGCAGAAACCGGCACCGGTTCCTGAAGGCTGGACACCGCCTGAAGCACCTGCTGAACCTGTATTTCCGCCAAAGCGTTGAGATAATAAGAGGCGGTAATATTAAGTTACCGCTTCTGAATCAAAAAAGCCCTGCTGTCTCGCAGGGCTTTCAGATGCAGCACTTAGTCCTGAATCACAACACCGCACATACGGTCTTCCACTCCAGATAATTATCCAGCGCCTGTTTACCGCTGTCCCGGCCATAGCCAGACATTTTCATACCGCCGATGGGAAGTGCAGCATCAAACATCGAATGACAGTTTATCCATACAGTGCCAGCATCGATTTGACGGGATAAACGATGAGCAGCAGATAAATCCTGTGTCCACACACTGGCAGCCAGACCGTAGTCGTTGTCGTTACACCAGGCCAGTGCTTCCTCAATGTCATCGTAAGGTTCTGCCACCAGCACAGGGCCAAATACTTCTTCACAATGAATGGGCATATCCGGTGTGGTATTAGTGATGACCGTTGGCGTGATGTAAGTGCCATTTTCACCGGTGCGAACGCCGCCGGTGATCACTTTTGCTCCACTGGCTTTGGCCTGTTCAATGAACTGCTCTATCTTCTTCGCCTGCTCAACAGACACAACTGGCCCCATTTGGGTTGCCTGATCAAGACCATGCCCAAGCTGCATGCCTGCGCCGTATTGCGCAATGCCTTCAACCACTTTGTCGAAAATTGAGCGGTGAATATAAGTACGTGAATTGGCTACACATACCTGACCACCATTGAAGAAGATGCCATTGGCAATGCCGGGGATAGCCAGCTCAAGGTCAGCATCCGGCAATACCAACGCCGGAGACTTCCCGCCTAACTCAAGGGTTACCCTGGTCAGGTGCTTTTTGCTGGCATCCACAATGGCACGGCCAGTGGCAGTGGAACCTGTGAAGGCAATTTTATCAACGCCTTTATGGCCGGTGAGTGCAGCACCGCAATTTGCGCCGTCACCGGTCACCACATTCAATACACCGGCAGGTACACCAGCCTCTGTAATCAGTTCGGCAAGGCGCAAGGCACTTAACGAAGTCAGTTCAGCAGGCTTATGTACAATAGTACACCCCGCGGCCAGTGCCGGAGCAAGTTTCATTGCCGTGAGAATAAGAGGAGAATTCCATGGCGTTACCGCAGCAACCACACCCACCGGCTGACGTTCAGTCCAGGCGTGCACCTGTTTACCCTCGGGCTGGTAATTGATGGAGGTATTGACGGTATTGCCATCAAGTGACAATGCCTGACCGGCAAAAAAGCGGAACTGATTAGCCGTTGCCGGAATTTCGGCCCAGCGGGCAACATAGTATGGCTTACCCTGGTCCAGCACTTCCAGCTCGCACAACTCATCCATATTCGCCTCAATTAGATCAGCAATACGGTTAAGTACGGCGCTTCTTTCAAGCGGTGTATAGGCTGCCCACGCACCTTTCAGTGCTGCACGGGCGGCATCCACTGCGGCATCAACGTCTTCTTCCGTAGCATTAGCAATGCGGGCCAGTAACTTGCCTGTGGCCGGATCGGTTGTTTCCAGATAACCTGATTTTGCAGGAGCCTGATAAGCCCCGTTGATATAGAGCTGTTTGTCCTGCACACAAGACAGCAACGCTTTAACATTTTCCGTTTGCGGTGCCGGCGTGGCACCGTCATTCACGACGATTTGTGACATGGTTGACTCCTCTGTTTTCATACAGATTAAAGTTGACCGGGAATGTGTGACGCCTGCTGTTCTGTGTACCAGTCAGCAATTTCTTCCCGGGTTGCCCACCATACGCCGGGCAGGGTTTTGGCAAATTCAATGAATTCGCGGATAGCGCGGATGCGGTATGCACGGCCGGTGACGTGAGGATGCAAACCTACGTTCATGATCCGCGCTTGTTTCTCGCCTTCTTTATAGAGCTCATTCAGCTCTTCAATCAGAATGTCGCGATATTCATCTGTGGTGTGTCCACGGCGGGTAATGATGGTGAAGTCATTAATTTCATTGCTGTAAGGCACAGAAACAATAGGGCCACTGTCTGTTTTTATCATGTAGGGCTGGTCATCGTTCATGATATCGCAATAGAACTTATAGCCCTCTTCCGCCAGAATCTTCGGCGTATTCAACGTACCGCGCAGTGACGACGACAACCAGCCTTTCGGACGGCGGCCAACATGCTTTTCGTACATGTCGATGGAGCGGGAAATCACTTCCCGTTCTTTGGCTTCGTCATGAGCAAAGTTAGTCAGCAACTCACCTTGTTCATAGTTGTGGGTAATCAGCTCCCAACCGCGGTCAAGACAGGCTTGTACCATGGGGTTACGACGCTCAAATGTGACCGCATTGGTGGTACAGCTGGCTTTCACACCAAGCTCATCAAACAGGTCGTACATGCGCCAGATCCCAACGCGCTGACCGTATTCACGCCAGGTGAAATTCGGGTAATCAGGAATATTACCGGGCAGTGTATCCGGTAATACAGCCGGGCCGCCGGCATAGTAAGGTGCATCGGTATCTTTAATCAGATCCCAGGTTTCCAGGTTAAAAGTCAGGATCAGCGCAACACGCTTGTCCTCAGGCCATTTTAACTGCCCACGCTGGCTAATCGGTACATAATCGTATTGCATCAAAGTTCCTCCAGTAGACGACCAAAACCGGACACTTTGTCGGTAATGCCGTTTGCACGCAGAGCATGCCAGTAAGTTGCCGTATTGATTGCGACAACCGGCTTATTGAGTTCCTGTTCAAGGCGACCTGCCAGACGGGCCATACACAGGTTGGTTCCTACCTGCAAAATGGCATCAACGTTATCGTCGTTCATCTGCTCCACCACCTCGCGAACCTGCTTATGGGTAATTTCAGCAATGGCTGTCCAGGTAGGCGCGCGGAAAGGATGGTCGGCAACGGTTTCAAAGCCGTAATCACTGAGGAAGTTACGTACTTCTGTGTTTGCAACAGGGTAGTAAGGTGACAGGAAAGCGACTTTCTTAATGCCACCAATGGCTTTAAAGGCTTCCACAACAGAAACCGAACCAATAGACGACTTCACACCGGCAACTTCTTCAATGTTGCTCTGCCATTGTTCAGCACCTTTGGCACCGCCATAAAATGTAATGGCAGACATGCCCATAACCAGATAATCCGGTGCGCAGGTCATCACACCGCGAACCGCATCTACGGTGCCTTGATCAATCAGCGCCGTCCCTTTAAGAAAGGTCTCGTCAGACAGTGCGTTTGCATTATCAACGATAATGCGGCTGTAGTGATTGGTTACACCAGCAGGACGCATTTCATCCATTTCCGGCTGTACGGTGGTGTTGGTCGACGGTCCTAAAACACCAAATTTTGCGCGGTAACCTAATACGTCAGTCATTATTGCCTCCTACACAATGCTTTTTTCAAGCTCAAGGCTTTGGTACATGGCCTGGCGGCGCAGGAAGGCCTTACGTTTAATATCGTCGTCGCGGGTATCTTTCATTTCCTGTAAACGCATGGCATGGTTTTCTTCAGGGCTGTGTTCCAGCAACTTTTTGTTCTGCATGGTCTGCGCCTGGATGAAGCTGTGCGTTACCGGGCGGCGCTGGCGATCATACAGTTCAAAGCGTTCGTCATCGTGACCTTCGGTGAGGTTGGCAGCAATTTTGTCGCACAGATTCCATGCATCATGAATACCGCTGTTCATACCGAAGCCGCCTAAAGGGTTGTTCATGTGGCAGGCATCGCCCACCAGGCACACGCGGCCAAAGTTAAACTGCTTCGCCACCCGCTGATGCACACGGTAAATGGTGCGGTGTTCTGTTTTAATGTCTTCACGGCCAATAAGGTCGCGGAACACCTGATTTTTCTTTTCATCCGACAACAGGTATTCGTCTGGCTGATCTTCCGGTGCGGGCACCAGAATGCGCCAGACACTGGGCACACGCAGCAGTACCATCCACTCTTTAGGATCTGAAACGTAGTTCACGTACTCAAGATCAGGGATGTAGTCTTTAAGCTCTGTTTTGGTAGACAGCGTGAGGAATTTCTCCGGGTAGGTGAAACCTTCAAACTCGACGCCCAGCCATTTGCGAATAATAGAGTTACCACCATCGGCCGCCACCAGATATTTGGCCTGCACTTTCTCAATGGCAAACGGGCCTTCCAGCGCCACTTCCACGCCATCTTCTGTCTGTTCAAAGTGAACCAGCCGGTGGTTAAATTTCACCTCGGCTTTCGGGTGGGCATCCAGCTTTTCTGCAATCATGCTGGCCAGCACATGCTGTTCGCATTGCAGCCGATATGGGAATTTTTCTTCCCCTTCCAGTTCAGACAAATCAAACTCAACGGTTTCGCCGCTTTCACGCTCACGGAAATGATATTTGGGCGCTTTCAGGCCTTTCTCGATGAGAGTTTCAGCAATACCAATTTCGTCCAGCATCTCCAGTGTTGGCGGGTGAAAGGTGGAAGCCCGCAAGTCGATGGCACAATTCGGACCCGCTTCACACAGCATCACATCAAATCCCATGGTTGCCAGACGATACGCTGCTACTGTACCTACCGGTCCGGCACCGGCTACGATTACCTGAGTTTTTTTCATAGTTTTTTTACCTTATTTCTTCTGCACTACCGGGACTTTCCGTGCAATGCATTTTCAGGGTTCACTGACGCGCAGACAGTCGGGCTGTTACTGCTTTTGTTTCCAGATAAGCATCAAGTCCTTCACGTCCAAATTCCCGGCCCCAGCCGGATTGTCCGTAACCTCCGAACGGAATATTGGTTCCGATGGCGCCGTGGCAGTTCACCGATACCTGACCTGCGCGAATACGCGCGACCAGAGCGTGAGCAGTACTGAGACTTTCAGTCCAGACACTGCCCGACAGGCCATACTCGGTGTCGTTTGCCATGGCGGCGATCTCGTCAAGATTGGTAGTACTGAATGACTGAATAGCCATGACCGGGCCAAAGATTTCTTCTCTGACAATGGCCATGTCTCTGTGGCATCCGGTGAAAATCGCGGGCTCAACAAAATGTCCGTTACCCGCCAGCGGGCGGCCGCCGTAAACCAGCTTCGCGCCTTCTTCCTGACCTTTGCTGATATAGCCGAGCACCTTTTCTTTGTGGCCGGCAGAGATGAGTGGGCCGAGGAAGGTTTCCTGCTCCAGACCATGACCAATTTTGAGCGATGAGGTAAATGCAATAAGCTTCTCTACCACCTCATCATGCAGACTTTCATGGATAAAAATGCGGGTGCCGGCCATGCAGTTTTGTCCCTGCAGGAAGAATGTCGCCAGGGCAATGCCAGGGACGACAAGCTCCACATCGGCGTCGGGCATCACCACCACCGGGGATTTTCCGCCCAGCTCCAGCGACACCTTTTTAAGGTTACCCATAGCGGCAGATATCACCTTGCGGCCTGTGGCGGTAGAGCCGGTAAATGATACTTTGTCCACATCAGGATGAGCTGACAACCGAGCACCGGCATCGTGGCCATAACCATTTACAATATTCACAACACCATCAGGGAAGCCGGTTTCTTTGAGTAACTGCCCGAGCAATAAAATGGAAAGAGGCGTTTCTTCCGATGGCTTCACAACAACCGTGCACCCTGCTGCAAGGGCAGGCGCCAGTTTTAAAACGGCGGTAGAAATGGGTACGTTCCACGGCACAATGAGTCCGGCAACACCTACCGGCTCTTTCAGCGTATAGGTAAGCGCTTCGGCTTCCATGGCAACATGTCTGGGAGGCTGGGTCGTGGTGCCTTCGATGTGTTGAGCACAACCGGCGTAGTAGTCGAACATCTCACTGATATTTTCAACAGTCAGTGCAGCAATGAAACGGGGCATACCGTTGTCCAGCACTTCCAGCTCGGTAAATACTTCTGCATGTTCAGCAATGGCAACAGCCAGCTTTTTCAATAGTTTTGCGCGCTCAAAATGCGACAATGCCGACCAGGGACCGTTAAACGCCGCTCTTGCCGCCTTTACTGCATTATCAATATCTTCTTCCGTACCGGTACATACCGTAGCCAACTTCTCACCGGTAGCAGGGTCGTAGCTGTTCAGCGTATTACCCTTCACGCCTTCTGTATGTTCGCCATTAATGAGCAGTTTATGGGGTTGAGCTAAAAATGCCTTCGTTGCGTCTGATACATGTGCAATACCTGACCAGGAAGGATCTACAATGTCGCTTTGCATGGCTGTCTCCAAATCCGGTGCAAAAGCGCGGGTCTGAGTAGTGCTTTTGCTCGTGGGATTCACCTTATAGCCAATGTCTGTGCCCCTCTATGACAAATATCAATCGCCCGGTCTGAACTGTTTTTTACTCGTCTGCGCCCCACCAGCCACGTGAAACCCGGCACTTGTTTTTGATTTATGTCATTGCAGAACAAATTGTTATATACCTAACTAAATACAATGAAATCGCGTGCTGGCTGTTTTTCTGTACCTCAGGTTGTCCAGAAAAAGACTTTACACATATCACCTTAAACTAGGTCAAATGCTCTGGTGTGGACGAAAACGATGACTACTATGACCCCGCCGCCTGTTTCGGCACTAATCCGCAGCGCTTTATTTGTTCGCGACCGGAAGCGCTCAAAACAGTTTTATCAGGCGCTGGGTTTAACAAACTTGTATTTCGAAGGCGTGTTATCTCACCCTTCAGCCAGTGAAGTACTGGGGCTTAGTGAACACCGGCCTTACGAAGTCAGCATTGTTAAAAGTGAAGGCCCGAATTTCGGCATGGTGGGCCTTTTCGAAATAGCCCGCTCAAACACGGATGAACCGGTGCGAAGTGGCCCTGCCCGGTGCGGAGAAAGTGCGCTGGTTTTCTATGTGGACGATTTAGATATTGTTTTGCCGGCGCTCCGTGATGCTGGCGCCATCTGGACTGGCACAGCGGTCACATTCGAACTGGGACACTTTTGTCAGCGTGAAATATGCTTGCGGGATCCTGACGGTTTTCTGCTTAATCTGGTGGAAAGACCGCCCTCCGGGCAATTGCAAAGCGGCCCTGAAATGGAATTTACGCCACTGGATTGAACTGCGGCTTACGCGGCATTAACGCACGGCATCCAGCAACAGGTTACCACTCTTCCAGCCAGCCATGAGATCCAGCAGCGCAATTTGCAGTTCAGAGACTGTGAGCTCGCCACGTCCCTGACTAATACATGCTTCTTCCCTGCGATACCAGGGGGAGAATAAATAGCTGTCCCGCAAGTAATACCAGGCGGTCTGAAAATGGGCGCCTGAGGATTCCGGCGTGAGGTCCGGCGCTTTCGCCAGAGCAACATCCGTATCATCATCGAAGTGCAGCTTACCCAGTGCAATACCGGCATGGTCAGGTACAAACAATACGTCTGTCTGCACTCCTTGTGGCTTACAGCGGGCAAATTCACCGGCCAGATAGCCACTGCGCCCAACAAACACCAGTTCGATATGCGGTGTTTTCAAAGTCTCAATCAATGTAACCAGTGTCTTCGCCGTTTCTGCAGCTGACAGCGGTTCGCCGGCCGTGTAACCGTGCCCGGGTAGATCCGGGGCAATGACGAAATGATTTTCAGATAAATCACTGATTAACTCTCTGCATTGCCGGACACTCTGAAAAAGATCATGCACCACCAGCACGGGGGTAGCTTGCGGGTCTCCGCTGAATTCACAATACAGCCCGGTCTTTCCGGCGCGGATAAACTGACGTTCGGGATGAGAGTTTTTTGCCACAGGGTCTGCCGGCAGGCTCACATTCGCACAACGCTCGTAAATGAACGCAATGGTCTCTTGCGGAATCGCCGGGTAGTCTTCAGTTATCGTCACAGAAACGTTTGCCGGAAGCGGCGGGTAATGGGGCACGTAATGCACCAGTGCGTCCGGTTTGGCCACAATCAGCATTGCCGGTACAGATAAGGCGCTGACGTCCGGCGATATATCGTAATCCAGAACAGCACGATAACCGGTTTGATAATGCTCGCCCGCCATAAGAATTTCCAGCGCACTTTCATGCATTTCTTCCACACTGGCGGGCCAGTGAATACGATGCTCCGGTGACTGTTTATACCAGGGATAGTAACAATGCTGATCGCGAATTCTGGACCACACCCCGGCAAGGTGTTCACCCGTCCGGGAAGGCGGAAATTGCGGAAAATAATGCGCGACCAGTTCGTCTCTTGTGGCCTGATCGTTAATTAAAATACCGTTTGCCACCAGTCCGCTTACGCGATCAGGATAGCGGGCGGCCAGCCTGACTCCGAATATCGCCCCGGAATGGCTGCCAAATACCACCGGCGCATCCAGAGACAAGGCATCAAATAAGGCAATGAGCGCATCAACAAAATCATCGATGGTTGCCTTCGTGTCTGCAAGAGGTACAGACAAGCCGTAGCCTGGCGTGTCGGGGGCGAAAACACTGAAGTGGGGCGCAAGCTGACGCATAAACGGCTCAAGTTCAGCAGAACTCTTTGGCGACTGATGTATTAACACCACAGGCTGACCTTTGCCTGCAAGCCGGTAATGCACAGTGCGATCTGCAACCTGCACAAAATGACGGGTAATCACTTCCCTGTCAGCCACCGTCATGCTTTATCACCGAATCCCAGATTAGCCGGTGCCAGAATACCTTTATCATCCACATGGGCCTTCAGTGCGTCGACCATATTTAATGTGACCGGTTGCAACCGGTCACGATAAGGGTAAGCCTTACCCAACTGGAAGTTAATCGCGCCGTGTTTCACAAATAAATCCGTCAGCGCGCTTTTAAGTTCATGCACATATTTGCGGGCAATGTGATTTGCCGGATAGACAGGCAATTTACTCAGGTAGTCCGCTGGCACAACCTGTCTGTGATAATCAGTAATTTCATCTGGCCAGTACAGCGCTATTTCGTACAGAAAGCCCGAAGACGCTACGGTAGCAAACATACCACCGTACCAGATCCCCAGTTCGTTCATCTTATTTTTGCGGGCCGCATAAAAAGCTTCCAGCTCTTTGTGAAAAGTCGCAACGGCAGAATGGGGAAGAATACCGTGAAGGGGGACCCAGCGCTCACCGGCAGGCCCCAGGGTGTTATAAAACGGTGCGAAGGGCATGCCTCTGACTACCGCAGGCACTGTGGCCGGAATTTCCTGACCGAATGACTGGTTAATTTCACGGATACGATGGATACGACTTTTCGCTTCCGCATCATTCACCCCTTCAACAATGTAGTGCGTCATGTAAGGTGACTGACTGATGACCTTGCGGGCAGATACCGCAGACGTGACCAGTTGTTTTATACCTGACCACAACGACGGCGAACTTTTCAGGATCGACAGTGCCATTTTAACGACCTGTCCCGCGTTATCCTGTCGTGCAATTTGGCCCTGAGATAATGCGCCATCAAGGGAAAAATGCGTGTCTTCCAGTCTTTCCAGCGAAATGCGTCGCATGGACTCATGCATGGTTTCAAAATCGTTAAAAGCAAAGGAAACAGTCTGGTGCGCAGGACGTGGCCTTATCAGCGGGAGTGTAACGGTGGCTTTTACACCAAGGGCGCTACAGTCGCCGGTAAACAATCCGGTCAGATCCGGGCCGAAATGACGGCAAAATGGCGTGCTGCCTGCACCTGCAGAACCTGTATCCAGTAAATCACCGTTAGCCAGTACCACTTTAACCGCCTGCACACTTTGTGCAGAAATGCCGTATGCGCCTGAACCGTGACTAATTGTATTTTGTGACACTGAACCACCCACGGTAGCGTGCATTCCTGAAAATGGTCCCCAGAATGGGGTCCGCCAGCCTTTTTCCGCCAGTGTGTCTTTCAGTACTGCCCAGGTCACCCCTGCTTCTACAGTGACGTAAGCGTCCTGTTCATTGATTTCGAGGATCCGGTCCATCTTGCTCATATCCAGCAAAATCTGCGGGCCATTTTCAATCAGATAACCGTCGGTATAAGAAGCACCACCACCGCGTATGGACACCCCAACTTGCTCTTTGTAGCACACGCGCATGACCGCCTGCAGCTGCTCTGTACCACGGATGGTAACCACTGCAACCGGAGATGCTTTCTGACGATAAACGTCGGTATATAAATGTCTCGCCCGGGATGCATCCATGACATTCTCAGCCCCTGCCGCATGACGTATTTCATCGACAAAATTGTCCGATTTCAGAGTTTGCGCAGGCGCTTCTGCAGGCGTAGTGATCGTCATAAAAAACCTTGTTTGCTGATTCTGTATTTCTCGTTTGCGGGTGCCGGAGCATCTGCGTGTATGCCAGCAAACATACTACTTTGCGGCGCGCGGCGTCTTTGACAATTGTCATGGCTGGCGGCCTGTGAATATGGAGACTAGAAGCACAGTTAATACGCTCCCAAAGCGAATACGCTACGGTCACGAAGGAATAGAATTATGCAAACGTTAAACATTGCTGTGGTTGGTGCAGGTATTGCCGGTTTGACGGCTGTCATCGCTCTAGCCAGAGCAGGTCATACTGTTCAGTTGTTTGAATCAGCACCGCAACTGGGAGACGTGGGTGCAGGTATCACTCTGGCGCCGAATGCAATGCGCGGACTGGACTACATCGGTGTTGGCGATACTATTGTTGAAACTGGTATGGAGCCGTCTACACAGACCATCGATCACTGGTCTGGCGGAAATAACCTGCTGACCGTGGACCGCTCGGGTACAAAGCAACAGTACAACGCAGCCTATGTGTACATTCACCGTGCAGATCTGCACAAAATCCTGGTCGCTGCAGCCGAAAAAGAAGGTGCTCAATTGCATCTTGGTAAGCACTTGAAAACCATCGACAGCCGTGAAGGTGGTGCAACCTTATATTTTGCCGACGATACACAATACGATGCCGATCTGGTCATTGGTGCTGACGGCCTTAAGTCGGTAACCCGCCAGCTGTTCAACCCGCAGCCACCTCACTTTACCGGCCACATTGCATACCGTGCACTGGCGCCGGCGTCACCGGCTATTCAGAAACTTATTGATCAGCCCGGCATGCATATCGGCCCTGGTAAAATGGTGGTTCGCTATCCCCTTCGCAAAGGCGACATTCTGAACCTGGTGTTTTTCGTTCGCCAAAGTGGCTGGGAAGAAGATGGCTGGTCGATTCCTGCTGATCTTGACGAACTAAAGCAACACTTTGACGGCTGGTGCCCTGACGTACAAACCCTGCTGAATGAAATCAAGCCCGGCACGGTTTTCAAATGGGCTATCAACGCTCATAAATCGCTGTCAGACGGCTGGTCAAAAAATGATTCCGTCACCCTTATCGGAGATGCGGCCCATGCCATGACGCCATTTCTTGGGCAGGGTGCAGCTACCGGCATCGAGGATGCCATCATGCTAACACGTGCCATTAACGACGCTGATTCGATGAAAGAAGCCCTTGAAAGGTATGAGACCTCACGCTTTGACCGCACCAGTTTCATTCAACAGGAATCTAACGAGAACGCAGATCGCTTACAAGGAAATGAAGCTGAGATGTATGGTCTGGGTAATCTTCGCAATGAAGAAACCCTGGGCCTGTTTAACTATGACTGTGTAAGCGAGCCAGTATGACCGCGACACTCTTTTTACACGTGGCCGCGAGGAACACATAATGACACAAGCCGTCGAAAGTACAGCTGATCAGGCTGTTATCAGTACTTCAAAAGTACCGCTTATCACGAAACTGCTCTACGGGAGCGGTCAGATTGGCGGCCAACTTTTCCGTGATGCCCCGGCAGCGCTGTTACCTCTTTTCATGACCACGATGCTGGGCGTTTCTGCCTGGGTTGCCGGTATAGTTGTTCTCATCCCTAAACTGTGGGTGATTATTTGCGACCCGGCAATGGGCGTGTGGTCAGACAAACTGAAGCCACATCATTCCCGTCGCCCTTTCCTGGCGGTCGGTGGCCTGCTTACCGGCCTGAGTTTTATGGCGCTGTTCAGTTTCAGTGAATTTTCCTCGCCAACTATGGCAGCGGTATTTATCGGCATATTGTTCCTGATTGCATCCACAGCATTCAGTGCGTTTTCAGTGCCTTACCTCGCCATGGCATCCGAGCTTTCATCTGATGCCCATGAACGGACCAAGGTACTGTCTGTGCGTATGATTTTCGTCATCATTGGCGTAATTATGGGCATAGGGCTGGCTCAGCCGCTGGTTTATAAACTCGGTGGTGATGCCGCCGCATGGCGAACAATGGCCATTCTGTTCGGTGGCATTTGTGTGGTTGCCATGCTCGCAACAGCCTTTGGTGTACCCCGTAATTTCGGACAGATTTCACAGGATGATCCGCGCAAATTACTCAGCAGATTTGCATCCGTGAAAGAAAATAAGCCCTTCATGGTACTGGCTGCCACTTATCTTGTACAAACCATTGCTCAGGCATGTGGCTACGCCGTTGTCGGTTTCATTTTCTTATATGCGGTTGCTGATATTTCGCTTCTGTTTCCTTTTGTCATCGTGATGTGTACAGGTTCGATACTGAGTCAGCCAATGTGGGTGAAGTTGTCCGGCAAATGGGGCAAAGAAGCTGCCTTCTGGGTAGCCTGCATTG
The DNA here is from genome assembly GCF_056161165.1 of Alteromonas sp. ABV2_168. Classification (NCBI taxonomy): domain Bacteria; kingdom Pseudomonadati; phylum Pseudomonadota; class Gammaproteobacteria; order Alteromonadales; family Alteromonadaceae; genus Alteromonas; species Alteromonas sp. ABV2_168. The sequence continues at coordinate 495,091 of NZ_JBSWYQ010000002.1, forward strand.
GCTGGATGCTGATCACCATTACCTGGCTCTGGGTTAAACCCGGCGACGACGTGCTGATGACATTACCCGGCTGGGGTGAGATGTCGACAGAGCATTTCCTTGTGCTTTGCCGCGCGGTGCTTATCGGCTGTACCAATTCAGGCTTTGCCCTGCTTGTCTTCTCACTGCTTACCGATGTCATCGACAAACAACGTCAAAACAAAGGAACGGTGGATGAAGGTCTGTTCTCAGGCTTTTTCTCCGCCACAGAAAAGCTGGCGTTCGCCCTCGGTCCGGTCCTGGCAGGTGCATTTTTAAGCTACACAGGATTTCAATCTTCAACAGGCGGAGCCACTGAACAGGCGCCGGAAGCCATTCACGGCATGGTACTGCTTTATTCGGTTGTACCTGCAGCGATTATGGCCATCAGCCTTTTGATTTTCACGCGCTACAAACGCGCGATGCAGAGCATGTAATTAGCAGTTTCAGGAATAACAGGATACCCCATGACAAGCATTAATTTTGAGTTTATGTCAGTCCCGAAAATCGTGTGTTCCCCCGGCGCAGCCGGCACACTGGCTGAACATTGCCGCGCACTCGCAATAACACGTCCCATGCTGGTTACCGACAAAGGTTTGCTGGCAACCGGCATCCTGGAGCCGGTCATCAGCAAACTGGAAGCTGAAGGCTTGGCCCCCTTTGTGTACAGTGATATTCAGGCCGATCCTCCTGAGCATATTGTGTTGTCAGCAAAGCAGGCGGCGGTAGACGCCGGCACTGACGGTATTATCGCGGTAGGGGGTGGCAGCAGTCTGGATGTGGCAAAGCTGATAGCAGCACTGGTGCCCGGCGACCAGCCTCTGCAGGAAATGTACGGCATTGATCAAATAAAGCAAAAGCGCTTGCCATTGATTCTGGTGCCTACCACGGCGGGGACGGGCTCTGAAGTGACGCCTATCTCTATTATCACCACCGGTGAAACCACAAAGTCCGGTGTAGTTTCTCATCAACTGTTACCGGATATTGCGCTACTGGATGCAGAACTGACACTTGGTTTACCACCGTCTATTACAGCCGCTACGGGCATTGATGCCATGGTGCACGCCATCGAAGCCTTCACCAGCAAGAAAAAGAAAAATCCGTATTCGGATATGCTGGCGAAAGAAGCTTTACGACTCATTTCGTCAAACCTGCTTACCGCTGTGCGTCAGGGCCATAATGTGGAAGCCCGTTCGAAAGTGCTGCTTGGCGCGATGCTGGCGGGACAAGCCTTTGCCAATGCGCCGGTGGCTGCAGTGCACGCCCTCGCCTATCCGCTGGGAGGCAATTATCACATTCCACACGGACTCAGTAATGCGCTGGTGTTACCCCATGTGCTGCGCTTCAATGCCAGCGATGACTGGGCCATAGAACAGTATGCGCAACTGATGACCTGTGTTACCACCGACAACTCCTGTGGCGACGCCCAGCTCGACTGCGCTCATTTCATTGAGCTGGTAGAAGCCCTGCTGATTGACGTGGCTATTCCACGTACCTTGTCGGCGCTGAATATACCCGAATCCGATCTGCCAAAACTGGCAAACGAAGCCATGCAACAACAACGTCTTCTGGTAAATAACCCGCGTTATTTAAGTGAAGCCGATGCACTGGCCATTTATCAGGCGGCCTGGTAGGCCACCCAACCCACATTGACTCACCTGGAATTCAATATGTCTAAATCAATTTTGCGAGAAAAAATCAGTAAGGGAGAGTTTGTTTTTGCTCCCGGTATTCAGGATATGATCACTGCCGTTGTTGCTAATAAAGTCGGCTTCGATGTTGTTTATGGCAGTGGCTACTGGCTGACTGCATCAGGCTATGGTTTGCCGGATGCAGGGATTGTGAGTTACACCCAGATGCTGGATCGCATGGCGACACTGGTTAAAACCAGTAACGCAGCTGTTATGGCAGATGCCGACACCGGCTTTGGCGGACTGCTGAATGTTCACCATACGGTGAAAGGCTATCAGGAAGCGGGTGTCGCAGCCATTCAGATGGAAGACCAGGAGTTTCCTAAAAAATGCGGCCATACTCCGGGTCGCCGTGTCATTCCGGTAGATGACATGGTTGAAAAAATTAAAGTGGCGGTGGATGCCCGTACTGACGAAGATATGATGATCATTGCCCGTACCGATGCTCTGCATGCGGAAGGACTTGAAGCATCAATAAAACGCTGTAACGCTTACCGCCGCGCTGGTGCTGACATCATCTTCCTCGAAGCACTTACCAACGAAGAAGAAATGCGTAAAGCCTGTGAGGCCGTCGATGCGCCGATGATGGCTAACATGTCAAACGGTGGCTTTACCCCGATGTACAGCGCAGAAAAAATGCAAGACATTGGCTTCAGTGTCGCTATTGCCCCTTCTCTGCCCGCCCTTGCAGCAGCCAACGCCGTTGAAAAAGCCCTGATTGCCATGAAAGAGCAAGGCAGCCCTGAACCAACAGGCGTGCCGATTAATAACTTTAAAGAGTTCTGTTCACTCATTGGTTTTGAAGATGTATGGGCATTTGAGAAGAAGTGGGCGAAATAAGCCACGCTGTAAGGATTGAAAAATGAGTGAAAATTTAGACGCTAACTATGCAAGCGTATATAACAACCGCATCGGCTTCGGTAAGAAACCGGCGCTGGTACTGATAGACTTCGTTGAAGCTTACTATGATAAGTCCTGCGATCTGTACGCCGATGTTGAAGATGCACTGGCATCTGCAATCCGTGTGCTTGAAGCTGCCCGTGAAGCCGGTATTCCGGTGATCTATACCAATGTGGTTTATCATCCTTCAGGCTTTAACGGCGGCACCTTCTTTAAGAAGGCAAAGCCGCTGCGCTACCTAACAGAAGGCTCCCCCATGGGCGCCTGGGCAAAAGGCCTGGCACCAAAAGAAAACGAACTGGTTATCTCAAAGCAGTATCCCAGTGCGTTTTTCGGCACATCACTGGCCTCAACGCTGACATCAGCGGGTATTGATTCGGTATTGCTTACCGGCCTCACAACCAGTGGTTGTGTTCGCGCCAGCTGTGTAGACGCCTGCTCCCACGGGTTTATTCCCATTGTTGTAGAAGAAGCCTGCGGAGACCGTCACGAAGCACCGCATCAGGCAAACCTGTTCGATATGAACGCGAAGTACGCCGATGTAGTTAAAGAATTGGAAGTCATTGATTACCTGAAATCGCTTTCAGCGTAATTGTTCCAGAGCAGCTCAAAGCAGAACGCGGCATAGGTTTTTCCTTTGCCGCGTTTTTTATTCAGGCCAGTTGCTGCGGGGTGACCATATCGAAGCCCTTAGGCAAACCGGCATCCGGGGTAAAGCCATATAACTCAACCTCTGCCGGTAAGCTCTGGCGCAGAATTTTTCTCGCCTGCAACAGCTTCCCGAACTGCACACCGGTTTTAAGCCCCATCCCTTCCAGCAAAAAAACCAGATCTTCGGTCACAATGTTGCCGGAAGCGCCGGGCGCAAACGGGCAGCCGCCGATCCCTGCCATCGACGAGTCAATCGTCCGTAAGCCGACCTCCAGCGCCATCATCACATTTGCAAAGCCCTGACCACGGGTATTATGAAGATGAATGCCGGTAAGCTTATCTTTGCCTACTGCAGCCCATACACCTTTCGTCAGGTTTTTCACCTGCAACGGCGTGCCATAACCTGTTGTATCAGACAGACCAACTTCATCACAACCTGCTTCGATAAGTTGCTCTGCCAGACCAAAAACCTTGCTTTGGGGCACCTTACCTTCAAGGGTGCAACCAAATGCGGTAGACAAGCCGCCCTCAAACACAGGACGCTCAACTTCGGGCAAGGTATTAATCAGTTCGCGGATTTGTCTGACTTCTTCGAGCATTTGTACATGGGTACGGCGCACGTTTCTGAGACTATGCGTTTCAGACACAGACAACGGAATCGTGATCTTGTGCGCGCCAGCTTTTACAGCATTTTCGGCACCACGGTAGTTCGGTACAAGTACCGCAACATTAAGATTAGCGAGAGTTCTGGCGTGGGCCACCAACTCTGCAGTGTCAGCCAGTTGCGGCAGTATTTTTGCCGGCACAAATGAACCGATTTCGATTTCAGGAATACCGGCGGCTGCCAGAGCCGAAATCCAGCGTTTTTTATCTTCTGTGGCCATAATTGGTGCAATACTTTGCAATCCGTCTCTGGGGCCTACTTCACTAATTTCTACATCAAACTGCATAGTCATGCTTTCAATCCATAGATTATTGTAATATCTATATGTCATAATAACATTCAATTTCATTACTGGCGATAGCCTGACCGGCTTTCTAATAAATTCATGGATAACCAACACGCCCGTGCAGGGAATGCTGTAAAGGTCGATTTCAGACAAATGATATCGCTGGCAGGATCTGCCGGCGGTGTGCAGGCAATGACGGCAGTGGTGGGGATCCTCACAATAAAAGTCGTCGCAACACTGGGCAGTTCAGCCATTGCCGCAGTCACTTCCGGTCAGCGCCTGTTCTTTCTTATTCAGTCAATTCTGTTTGGCCTGAACATTGGTGCCATGGCACTCATCGCCCAGAGTCAGGGGCGGGGTGAGCATGGTGAAGCTTCTCACTGGCTCCGCGTAACACTGGTGCTTGGCGTAGCAATTACCATCGGGCTGTCTGTGTGTTTCTGGTGGCTTGCAGAGCCTATTATGTACAGTCTCGGTCTGACTGATCCTGAAGCACTTTATGAAGGCGCCAGTTACATCCGTGAACTCAGCCTGTACTGCTGGTTCATTGCCATTTATTTCATTATCGCCAGCGCATTAAGAGCACTCAGCATTGCCTGGCTGCCGCTGGCTTCCGGTATCTTTTTAAACGGCACAACACTGGTACTGACGTATTTACTTGCAGGCAACTGGCAATACTATACCGACAGTGGTTCTGCAGCCGTGGCTAAAGCTGCGGGGATTGGCAATCTGCTCGGCCTGATTTTAATGCTTGGTTTGCTGTATCCCCGCTGGCGGGAGTTTTTTATTGCCAGGTGGTCTCTTTCCGGCGGACGCCGGTTGTGGCGTATCAGTTACCCCGCCATCATGGAGCAATTGTTCAGGCAGGTAGCGGTATTGTCGTTCCTGTGGGTAGTCGCCCGTTACGGCACAGCACCGTATGCAGCCTATGGCGCAGGCATTATGCTTATTTCCGTTTCCTTTGTTGTGGGTTACGGGTTCTCTGTGAGTGCCAATGTAATGATAGGTCAGGCAGTGGGGAAAAATGATCTGGCGATGGCAAAGCGCATTCTTCACATTGCCCTTGGCTTTTCACTGACCGTAATGACAATTATGGGACTGCTACTGGGCATATTCTGCGAGCCGCTTTCTTTGTGGTTAATTGGTGAGAGCGACGTTACCTATTACACCAGTGTGTTTATTTATCTCTTTGCCGTTGCCCAACCGGTCATGGCCATCGACTTTGTTTTGACAGGTGCCTGTCAGGGCACAGGGGATACCCGCTGGCCCATGTTTACTGTGCTGTTAAGCAATTTTGTCATCCGCTTCGGCGGCGCGTTTATTCTCATGCTGTTGGATGCACCGGTAGAGTGGATTTTTGGCATGATTGTACTGGACTACGTAGTAAAAACGGGGCTCATGTGCTGGCGGGTGTTCCGCCAGCCATGGCCGCGGGTGGTATTAAATGAGGTGGAGGCCAAAAGCTGATATCACCAGCAGCAGTATCCAGATACCTTTTACATGCCAGGCTGCACCGCCGATAGTGTTCTGAATAATTGCATTTGTATTTGCATCCCCCTGACCACTTGCCAGTTTTGCAAAAGCGGGGCCGAAAGGCTTCAGCTTAAAGCGGATAAGAATACCCAGAAGCACAACCACACCGAATAAAGCCAGCTTCCAGGCTGCCCAGTAAACAACTACCGGTCCGGCGGTAAAAACACTGAAAAAGCCGGTCAATATTGCGCCGGCACAAACGGTCACCCGTATCACCCAGTCACATTTTATAATGAGCGCTTTTGCGGTACCTGAATACCAGTGCAATGCGGCAACACATGCCAGCCAGGCCAGGCCTGTAGCCCAGATAACCGCCAGCCATCCTGACAAGAACGGCGTTAACCCCAGCGTAGTACTCAAATGCAATCCGCTCGCAAACATCAGTGGCATTGCCAGTCTGGGTCCCTGATCGGCAGCATTCAGTATTTTTGCAGCCACCACTCTGCTTTCGTGGCCCAGATCCGTTTTCAGTACATACCGGCTTGCGATGAAAGTACCGAGGTCGCCCCCTAACCAGTAAACCAGCCCCATGACATGCAGGAATTTTATTACCAGAAAATCCATTGTTTTTTCACCCTGATTTAATAACAAGATTTGCTATAAACACAACTTTATGAATTATTGTTATAACAATATTTAAAGTTAATTGACAGTAATTCATGAAAGGGATTAGTCTGGTTAAGAAATAGCCGGCCCTGCAGCCTCATCCCGTTTGTTGAGCAGGTAGCCGGTTTAATTTCCAAAAATTGCGTTTTGTCATATTCAACGGTCGATAGTCGGGGCAAAATCAGACAGGCTGGGGTGATTTCAAATGAGTGATTTTCACTTTTTTTCTTGCTGGCTAACGATTGCAAACAGCTGAACATCACCAGCTACATTTTCAAAATTATTATAAATAATCAGCCTTTAAGAGTTCATGCCAGACAATTTTCCCGTTTTCTGTCTGCCGGCTTTTTAAAAAAGGTTTGTTTTCAACGAAAACAATTTTACGTGTTGGATGAGTTATGAATAGAAGCTACCCATGGATGATCGCCGTGCTGGCAAGCGTGGTGCTGATCATCAGTAACGGAATGAGTATTTCCGGCCTGTCTGTCTTTGATGAATCACTAATATCAGAATTTGGCTGGAGTCGCGGCGAATTAAAATTCCGCGACATGATTACCTTCGGCACCAGCGCACTGCTGGCTCCCTTCGGCGGTATAATCATCGATAAGCTGGGCGTTAAACGCTGCATGCTGGCCGGGTGGGTCATGCTTGCTGTAGCTTATTTCTTATATAGCGGTGTTGAGTCACTGGCTAATCTCTATTTTGCCCATGCGCTGCTTGGCGTTGTACTGGTGTTTTGTGGCCTGAACCCGGCCATCATTCTGGTTTCCAGCTGGTTTCAGAAAAAACGGGGCGTCGCCATTGGTATCACTCTTGTAGGCACCAGTCTGGGCGGCATGATCTTTCCCCAGTACGGCACCTATATGAGTGAACTGGTGGGATGGCGCATGGCAATGACTTACGCCATGTTTTTTCCTGCCTTTATGTTTGCGATGGTTGCGCTATTTGTCAGAAACGGGCCGGAAGCTGAAGCCAGCACGAAACCACAGGATGTAGCGCTCTCGCAGGGTCTCGGTTATGTGGAGGCACTGAAAACAAAAGCATTCTGGGCCATTTCTGTGGTCGCTATGACGACGTTCTACACGGTGCTGGCGGTGCAGGCGCATCTGTTCCTTTACTTGCGGGATCTCGACTTTACGCCGGCTTCCGCCACTAACGCTATCAGTCTGTTTTTCCTCTGCGCAGTGATCGGTAAATTCGTTTTCGGTCTGCTGTCAGACTACCTGAATTACAAACTGGTCTTCATCGGCAACATTATTGTTATGCTCACCGGCTCGGCGTGCCTTGCGATGATGAACAGCAGCCTGATTTGGATTGCTATTGTTCTGTTTGGCCTTGGCTGGGGCGGTGTGTACACTACAATACAATTATCCGCTGTGAATTGTTTCGGACTGGTTTCTGCAGGCAAAATCCTCGGCACCATCGCCGTGCTGGATTGTCTTGGTGGTGGTCTGGGCATCTGGTTAACCGGTGTTTTCTATTCCATGTACGGTGACTACCAGGTCGCATTCATGATTTTCGTTGTGTTAATCATTACAGCTTTAATTTTTGTAACGCAAATTGCCACACCGGCAAAACAAAATCATGACATGCTTGCCGGAGCAGCAAAGTAGTTCTGCTTCCCTTCCGGCCTCAACGGCATGTCGCTACCCGGTGAAACTATGACTTTTATCATAGTTTCACCGCGCATCTTCCCTTACTCTGCCAGTCAACGTTTCCCTTAACAGGCATGAATACAGGCTATGAGCGACTTAAAAAACACGCAAATTGTACTGGCTAAAACGCCGGAAGGTACGCCCGTACCATCAGACTTTACGACCCGTTCTGTCGAAGTAACGCCCCCCAAAGCCGGCGAAGTGCTGGTAAAAAACCTTTACCTTTCTCTCGACCCGTACATGCGTAGTCAGATTGCCGGCAGGCACTTATCCGGTGCGATCACGCCGGGCGATTTAATGAAAGGCGAAACCATAGCTGAAGTGGTTCAAAGTGAAGATCCGGCTTTCAGTGCCGGCGATATTGTCAGAGGCTTCGGCGGCTGGCAGGAATACGCCGTGATGGACGGGAAAACCTTGTCTGCCGTTCATGCCCCCGTAGACAACAATGCAGCCTATCTTTCCGCGCTGGGCACCACAGGGCTTACCGCCTGGGCGGGCATTGTCTGCACTGCAAAACCAGCCCCGGGCGATGTGGTTGTCATTCCCGCTGCAACGGGGGGCGTAGGTGCTACAGCTGCCCAGCTGGCTAAACTCTACGGCTGTAAGGTTGTGGGTATTGCCGGCGGCAAAGAGAAATGCGACAAGGCCGTTAAAGAAATCGGCTACGATATCTGTCTGGATCGCAAAGCCGGTGACATTGCTGAGCAACTTAAAGCAGCCTGCCCTGACGGTATTAACGTCTATTTTGATTTAGTTGGCGGAGAACTGTTAAACACTGTCTCTTCTCAACTTGCTGTTGGTGCCAGAGTGGTGCTGTGCGGCATTATGTCTGAACTTAACAGTACCAGCCGTGCCGGCGGCCCTCATCCTGCGATGTGGATCAAATCCCGGGCACAGGTTACCGGCCTTGTAGTCTATGACTACGAACCCCGGAGAGCAGAATTTGTGGAGTATTGCCTGCCCCATTATCTGAACGGCAAACTGAAAACCTTCGAAGATGTTTCTCAGGGTCTCGCCAGTGCTCCGGACGCTTTCTGTCGCTTAATGCGCGGTGAAAACACCGGGAAAGTTATTGTAAAGATTTAACGTTGTCACTTTACCCGGATTCAGGACACGACCGGGTAAAGTTTCCTCACGGAATGGTTATGAAAAAATACTATCTGGACTTGCCTGCAGGGCAAATTCACTATATCAAAGCCGGACAGGGCGACCCCTTGTTACTGTTGCATCAGGCACCAATGAGCAGCATTGAGTGGGAAAATATTATTCCCGTTCTGGCACAGCATTTTACTGTGTATGCACCGGATATGGCCGGACATGGTCAATCCTACGAGCCATCTGCCGCCATGAACATTCCGGATTTTGCGCAAGACACCATCGCTTTTATGGACGCCCATGGCATTGATAAAGCCTTTGTTGCCGGCAACCATTCAGGTGCAGCACTGGCAACCTGTCTTGCGGTTAACTGGTCTGAGAGAGTGAAGAAGCTGGTGATTTCCTGCGAAATGCTGATTTCTAAAGCGCAAATTGTTCAGTTTGTGGCTGCGATTAGAGCAAAGCCGCTATCCAGGGATATTCCTTTCGATGCGGACGGCAAGTTCATATCCGATGCCTGGCTGCGATATGCCGCACTGGCACCGACAGCTTCACTGGATACACGTTATAAGCCGTTCATTCACGGCCAGCTGGCAAGACTCCGGAAGTTTGATATTCACGAACCGGTGCTGGACTGGATGGGCGCTGAAGACTGGATGTCACAAATCCCCTGTCCCACCCTGGTATTCGGCGCTGAAAACGATTTGTTTTTTGACGAAGATAAACTGGAAGAAGCCAAATCACGGATTGCGGATGCTCAAACCCGGGTGATTCAAGACGCAGGGGCTCTGAGCACTTTTGAACAACCTGCCGCCATTGCAGATATGCTGCTGACCTTCTTTAAGCAGTAAAACGGGGCCGGTTGCGGCCCTGCTATTTATTCCGCTCAGTCAGCTCGAACAGCTTCGCTTCTTTTAAAAACGCATACATAGATTCAATGTACGCGTGGGTCAGTCCCCGCTTGCCAGATAAAAAGTGCCGTTTGAACAGGTAAGTTTTTAAAAAAGTCAGCGGGAAAACCAGCAACAATTTCAGTAAAGACGGCTTTTTGTTGCTGTTAAATTTCTGCTGCGCTTTCAGCGATGAATAACTGTTCTGTTTATTCATCAGCAGCTCGGTACTGCCATAGCCATAGTGCATGACCAGCCCTTTAATATCGCCGGTGGTGGTCCCCTTTTCCAGGTTCACATTCTCATGCACCATGCGATCTTCAGGGTAACGGGCAGTGCCCTTTCTGAACAACCGCACAATATGGCGCTTTGCCGCTTTAGATGACATGGGTCTGCCCCAGAAAATATCTTCGAAGTGCAGACGGTATGCACCGTGCGACGGGTTTTCGCCGGAAACTACCGTTTGAATGTGTACTGCGGATTCTTCACTCAGCACCTCGTCACCATCAAGGTTCAGTAACCAGGGCTGAGTACACTGACTCATCGCAAAGGCCTTTTGCTTAGCAAAGCCGGGCCAGTTCCGGTGGATCACTCTGGCCCCGTGACGCTCTGCAATCATGATGGTGTCATCGGTACTGCCGGAGTCCACCACAATAATTTCTGCAGCAAAGCTGACAGCAGAAAGTACCTCGTCCAGCCTCTCGGCTTCATTGAACGTAATCAGATAAACACTCAGTGGACACGGGTTACTCACCGGCACTTCCTTCTCTGTTCATGGCCCACAGTGCGGCGTATTTATGAAACCCGTACTGGGCAAGAATAATGGCCATCATCAATCCGGCTCTGCCATCCAGAAAGCCACCGCGAAGCACATACTGTTGCAGAAAATCGGTAAAGAAACGCAGACAGGCATAACCCAACGACGCCTTTTTTCCACGGGCAAATTTGTCTTTTGCAGACAATACCGCGTACTGCACATGCTTATCGATAGCGTGTTTATAGTTACGCCAGCTGTAATGCAATAAAGGCGATTTAAGCACCAGTACCTGCTCTTTTTCCAGGATCAGCGATTCATGCACGCTGGCTTCTTTGAACTTCGCACCATGCTTTAAGAACAATTTACCCTGCGGCGTGCTGTAACGTCCGTGCTTCAGCACCGAACCCAAAAAAACAGTATGCCATGGGCATTTTATGAAATTTGCAGACAGGTGCTCTGAAGACAACACCGCCACAATCTCATCTCTGAGAGCAGGCGTGACTTCTTCATCGGCATCGATGTTCAGTACCCAGTCATGTTTACAATAAGTAAGGGCACGGTTTCGTTGTACACCGTAACCCGGCCAGTCTGTTTCGATGACCTCGTCTGCATACTTTTTGGCGATACCGACGGTATCATCCGTACTTCCTGAGTCCAGCACAATGAGTTGATCGACCCAGCCATGCAGTGATTTCAGGCAACGCTCAATTCTGTCGCCTTCATTTTTGGCAATAACAAAACAGGATAACTGCCGTTTAGCTGGCATGAAGCTTCCTCTCAGGACCCGGGATGAAAGGCGCTATTTTGTCCCATACAAGATTATTGTCAAACCGCATACTGCTGTTTACGACACAAAATAAACCGTGTCCGTTCGGGGCGAAGCTTTGCTCTGCCTGCCAGGCTTCAAAAGGGTGTGAATCGTGAATTAACAGCGCCTGAGGATTTTCAGCTGTGCAGGCATCCACGTGGTATTGCTCCAACATATTGCGCTTGTGCGCCGTCAGATAATACAGAGAATATTCGGTCCATCTGCCACGGCGATGCCGGTAGAGGGTCCAGTTCGTTGGCGATTTAGGATTATGCAGACCGCATAATTTATCCACCCAAGACCCCTTACCACGCAGGTTAGCGGCAATTTCTTCGCCGGTAGCTTCGCTGATGTCACTGGCCATCAGCGCCGGAGTTACTGTCATGCCCAGCTCAGGATTCCCCGCATCGCCGGACATTTTTAAGATGCGGGCGGAAGACTTCCACCATTTGGGATGCTGCGCCCGCTGCTCGTACTGGATAAGCGCTTTGCCGCCGGGTAATAAAAGCGATTCAGTTAACGGACGCAGGCAAATCGCATCGGCATCCAGTGTCAGATAATAAGGCGTAGTAATCGCTCTCGGTGCTGCCAGCTTAACGATTTGCTGCTTACGCCAGCCGCGGACCTGACGGTGCTTTTCAAATTCCGGAATAAGCGCTTCTTCGGACATCACGCGGATAGAAAATTCTGACCATTTCGCGGTGCGCCGGCGAATAATATCCACTTCATCCGGTGGACAGACAATCAGAAACTCACTGAATACCTCAGCGGCATTAAACGCACTGAACGTGGAAAATAAAATTTCCGTGCGGCCCAGATCATCAACACCGTAACTTCCCTGTATACATAATGGCAAAACTGCTGTGATAGCCATAGTGATGAAAACCTCCTGTTTATGAAATATCTTAAATCTTTATGTCTTTGTTCTGCTTTGTGACGGAGTACAAAGATGGGTTTAAAAGAGTTTAAAAGAGAAAACACCATCAAACGCAAACAAAAAGACACGGTTACCATTGCCCAGTTCATATTTTTACGCTTCTTTTTACAGTATTTATATTTTCTGAAAAGAATCGTCAGTCAAGTGTATGTGTTTGTACATATTACGATGAGAGACTCTGTATGCTCAGAGTATATGGAAAGGCTGCGATACCATATTCGACGAACGTAGGAGTGGGTCGGGTAACTTAAAGAAGAAACGCTTAAAATCGTGAATATACTGACGCACATTCACGATTGAGTTTTTCAGCATTCTACAGATCCAGCACTAAGCGTCCGCTTCTGGCCCGCGAACAGCAAGGGGTGATCAGTTTCATCTGTTGTTTTTCTTCGTCGGTGAGAAAGACATCGCGGTGATCGGCTTCGCCATCCAGCAAGCCGGTGACACAGGTGCCGCACACCCCTTCTTCACACGAAACCGGCACAAACACGTCATTTTCTTCCAGTACCGAGAGGATTGTGCTGTCTTTATTTACGGTGAAGATGTCACCACTGGATTTGAGTTCAATCTCAAATGCTTTATCTGATGAGGTATCTGTTTCTGCTGCGGTGAAAAACTCGCGGTGCAGTTGTGAAGGCGATAACCCGGCGTTCTTTGCCGCATTAAGCACATCTTGTATGAACGCGCCCGGCCCGCACACATACACCTTTGCTTTATCAGGAACACCGTAAAAACAACTGTTCAGATCAACCCGCTTACCGGCGAATGCAGCTTTACTGATAACGTGTACACAGGATGCCGGCCCGAGCCGGTCTGCATACACGGCTCGTTTGTCGTCAGCAACTGCATAGAAAACACGGAACGGCCGCTCTGCTTTCTGACAGACTTCAGCCATGGTCACAATGGGCGTAATACCAATACCCGCAGCAAACAGGTAGCAGGGCGCTTCGCTGTTATCGAGAGCAAAGTGATTGCGGGGTTCACTGATGATCAGCGTATCGCCTTTCTGCACAGTTTCGTGCACGCTCACAGAGCCGCCACGACTTTGTTTGTCTTTTAAAACGGCGATGGTGTAATGATTATCTTGCGGCTGACCGCACAGGGAATACTGACGGGTGAAATCACCCGGCAACTGCACATCAATGTGTGCACCGGCTTGCCACTCAGGCAACCGGAGGCCATTTTCAGCCACCAGCTTTAACTCACATACCGAATCATTGAGTAATATTTTAGAGACGACTGTCGCTTTAATCATGCCACCTGCTCCGCAACAGAAGACTCCGATTCAAGCTTGATAGCTTTTGTGATGATGCGTCTTGCTTGCACACCGCCAGCATCGATATCCAGTTTCAGTAGATGACGTTCAGGATAGCGGCTGAGGTTCCGTTGCTGCCGTTCCAGCATTTCCTGATCTTCGGCAAAAATTTTACCCTGCCCCTCGCGAATCTTATCGGTCAGCGCAGGATCCTGCGGTTTGAATTTTCTGGCCATACCCCAGAAATACAGAATAGAAGTGTCGGTCGCCGGCGTGATGAAATCCACCACAATACTGCTGGCTTTCACCTCATCGGGTGCGTGATACCCGCCTTTACCGGCCAGAGCTACGCCCACTTCAATCATCACGTGACTGGGTAAGTCGAAACGGCAAATTTGCCAGCGATCTACCGGCGCATTCTTATCCAGCCCGTTCATCTCCATTGCAGCCTGCCAGAATGGCGGAGGCATAATATTTTCCATAAACCGGCTGGTCACCACCTGCTTACCTTCCATAGTGGTTTTTACCGGTGTTTCATCAATTTCCTTTTGTCCGATACTGGTGGCATGTACGTAAGTTTCGTGCGTTAAATCCATGAGATTGTCTATCATCAGCCGGTAATCACAGGCGATTTCATACAGCCCGCCGCCGTACGCCCACTCAGGACTTTCTGCCCACTCGAGATGAGGAATGTCAGACACACAGGCTTTTTCTTTGTCGCCGGGCCATATCCAGATATAGCCATACTTTTCCTCAACAGGAATAGCGCGAATGCAGGGAAAACGTTCCGTTCTCTGATTGGGCATAGAGTGGGTTTTACCGGTTTTGTCCATTTGCAAACCGTGATAACCGCATACCAGCTTGCCATCTTCCACATAACCCAGCGACAAGGGAGCTCCCCGGTGAGGGCAGAAATCTTCAACGGCCTGAATTGCCCCTGTTTCATCACGATAAAAAGCAATATCGATATTGCATACGGTTCTGCCAAGTGGCGCAGTGGCATTGACCTCGTCAGCCGCTGCCGCCACATACCAGGTATTTTTCATAAACGTCGTCATAGGAACACCCTGAAATTGGATCCAATGTTAAAGCAAAGTAACGGTATTAACTCTACACTAACTTTGATATTGGATCCAATAGATCATTATTCGGACTAAAGAATAGCGATAATCCGGTTTCACAAACAAGAATGGATCCAAAGAATGAAATGCGCGTTGTCTCACGGAGTACATGATGTTTTTCGCGGGGGCGTGTATGCTTGTGTCAGTTTGTACAGCATAAACAACAGGTTCATTGTGGTTACAGGTAAACACGCTGTTATCAGTATTCTGAGAAACAAAATCCTTTCCGGTGATTTTGCTCCGGGTGAGCGACTGGCGGAAATCCCCACCGCAGAAGCGCTGGGTGTATCACGCACCCCGGTACGTATTGCATTCAGACAGTTAGCGCAGGAAGGACTGCTTACCAAACTCCCGCGACGTGGTTATCAGGTTCGTCATCTTAATCAGGAAGATATAAACGGCTCTGTGGAAGTGCGTGGCGTGCTGGAAGGACTGGCCGCGCGGCTGGCGGCAGAGAAAGGCCTTAGCGAAGCGCATCAGGCACAGTTAGCAGAATGCCTGCATGAGGGCGATGAGATTTTTGCTGACGGCGAACTCACCGATGATGATGTTCAGCGTTATGTAGAGATGAACAACACCTTCCACTCGGTGATCCTTGAAGCCAGCTGCAATCCTGCCATTGCGGCGGCATTACAGCCCAACGAGTTTTTACCCATGGCCTCGGTCAGCGCCATGGTATTTGATCCGAAAGACAGCGCCAGGGAATACCGGCGCCTGCTTTACGCACACCAGCAGCACTATGCCATTGTTGATGCGTTGCTAAACCGTCAGGGAGCGCGTGCCGAAGCCTTAATGAAAGAACACGCCCATGCTGCACTGGTGCGGTTTGATGCTGTGCGGGACTCTTCATCCGTGAAAGTGTACCGGTTAGCCGGGCAAAAGTGAGCAAAGAGGGGCCGGCAGAGAATTGATGCCGACGCCGGCAACAGTACATGGCACCTGAGAAACAACCCGGGAGCGATGTCCTTTCCCCGTTGTGTCGTTAGCGAATAGCATATCGCCCGGTTTCATCAGGAATGTAGCGCCGGACTCAACTTCCACTTCCCATTCACCGGTTAATACAATCGACAATAACGGCGATGTCACGGTATGCCAGTCACCAAAATCTCCCCGGGTTCCGGTGATCACACACCAGCTCTCTGCTGCATCATGATAGAACGGAGAGTGGGGAAAGACGTGCGGCAACGATGATTCCATCGCTGCCGAAAGTCCGTTCTCGTCACAGTAAACGGTAATAATCCGTGCCATCAGGCAGCATGGCCCTTCGCGGAGGGCTTTTCCCAGATAACGGGAAAGTACTCGCCTTCCGGTGCTTTCCCTTCCGGTAAGTCGGTGACATCCGGAATAGGCGCTTTATAGGGCGTGTTCCACCAGGTCACATCACTGCCAAATACGCGTACAGCTAGCCCGCTTCTGGGCAACGTTTCTGAAAAGTTACCTTTCGAGAAGTGTGGTGTCATAGGATGAAAAATCACCGCATCACCCGGCTGCATGTCAAAGCCCACGAACTCAAAAGGGAAATCAGGATTGTTCCGTTCTTCTTCAAAATTGGGGCACAAACCTGCCCCCTGATCCGGAGCAAAGCCATAGTGAATATCGTTTTCAATACAATGTTTATGATAGCCGGCAAGGAACTCTACCCGACCGTTTTCACTGCTGACCGGGTCAAGTGCAACCCAGATATTCGGCGCCATTTCACCTTTAACCGGCCATGCGGATTCATCGTTGTGCCAGGGCATGATTTTAGGAGACTGAGGCGGCTTGACGAACAAATGATCGTGGTAGATTCGGATGAAATCAGCACCGATGGTTTCGCCAACAATCTGACCTAACGGGGACTGCATAATAAAATCCCGCACCGGACCGGGCTTGCGCCACATGTAACACACAGAGATCATTCCTGCACTGTGAGAGGGCCCTGTCACGCCAAAATCTTCCGGCGCTTTTCGCACATCTTCAATATGTGACTTCAATAATTGGATCCATTCGCTGTCGAACATCTGACGAAGACACACCACGCCATCCCGTTGATAGACCGCTTTATCCTCTTCAGTCACCGCGTTAAGAGGTTCAGAATTCATGACTTACTCCTTTTCCATAATCGTAGTTTTGTCACGCAGTGCCGCCAGGTCATCTGCTGTCAGGCGGTAGCGGGACATAAAGAAAATACTCAGTAACTGAATGAGAGCGGGCAGGATTGCAATACAGAAATACAATGCCGTTTTGGCAGATTCAGGCTGTGCTACCGCAACGCCATCGGTAGACTCCAGATAGCCCATTATTCCCAGGAACATCCCGACAAAGGCCACGCCCAGTGCGCCGGATAATTTCTCCGTCAGAATGTACAACCCAGTGAACATGCCTGCCCTGTCTGTACCATTTTTCAACGCGTCATATTCCAGCGTATCCGGCAGCATGGACTGGCTGAGCAAAAAAGTACCACCACCGGCTATCCCAATAACAACCGCTCTCACAGCGATGGACCAGGCCGCTTCACCGGGTCCTGCCAACAGCCAACTTAGATGGGTCAGGCCGAACAACAGACAGGCCAGCATGAAACCATGTTGCTTGCCCCACCGCTTAGCTACAAATAACCAAACGGGCTGCGAACAAATCAGCGCAACCGACTGAATGCCCATGTAAAAACCAATCATTGCATCTGACACCTGCAACACGTGTTTGGTGAAAAATGCAAAAGTTGAAAGCGTTAAGGTGAGTACAAAGAAGTAGCTTAGTTTGGCACTCATCAGCCACATGAAAGGCTTATTCGCCAACGCAGATTTAAGTTGTTCAAAGAATGGCGGATAATTGGTTTGGCGAACTACTTTTCGTTCCGGCGCGATACGCAGGCACCACACGCTGGCTAAAACGGTCACTCCGGCAACCAGTCCCAAAAATAGCGATATTTTCATGTGACCGGCTTTATCTGCGCCCCAGTAAGCCAGAAGTGCCGGGGCAAGCGACAGCCCGATCATTGTGCCTACCGAAGAAAAGATAACCCGGTAAGACATCAGTTCTGTCCGCTCGTTATAGTTGGCGGTAAGACTTGCCGGCATGGTCATATATGGCACCATATACATGGTATAGGTAGTCGCATAGAGCAGCTTTCCGGCAAGCAGGTAGATAATCAGGGCGGTCATGCTTAATGACGGTGCCGCAAACAGGTAAATTATCACCAGCGCGCTCAGCAGCCCGCCTCCCAGCAACCAGGGAAGCCGCTGGCCCCAGGGCGTCCGGATACGGTCGGACAGAATTCCCATCAGTGGATCACTGAACGCATCCCAGACTTTCGCCACGGCAAAGATCGTGGCTGCGACCGAAGCCGCTACGCCCAGCGAGTCGGTCATAAAGCGCAGCAGCAATACACTGATTGCCATGTTGAGCACGGTTAACGGCAGAGAACCCAGACCCCAGCCCAGCTTTATGCGCCATGGCAAACTTTGTTTAGCAGGCGTTTCTCCGGCGGTAACCTGTGGCTGAGCCGTCTGTGTAGCTTCCATAATTACTGATCCCGCAGAAGAGAAGAAAGATAGGAGTCACCGGCAGCCGGGCAAAAAGATTTGTCCAGTTGTACGGAGATACCGAACTGCCCGTCCGGGCCTGCTCCGGATTTATGACCGCTGCCGGTGCAATCTTCGGCAAACAGAATGTCGCCCTGCACCAGTTCGAAGCGCCGGCCATCCCGCAATACAACCACCAGCGTACCAAACATGGGAATGATCAGGTTAGGCTGGTTGGCAACGTGCCAGTCCATTAGCAAATTGGGCTCCATGCCGCCTATGGTGACCCGCGCAGCATCATGTCGGATAAGGTAATGGGAGACCCGTTTTGTCGCGCTGTTCAGCGGAATTTCCCGCATGTCAGCGAGCCCGTCCTCGTTGGTGAACAAATTGAAGAAGCGGTTTGGCCACTTTTCACCGGCAGTCACCGCAGAAAGTGTATCTGCCTGTACTTTCATGGCAGGGAGCATCATTGCAGACGCCGCACCGGCTACAGCTGTGCTCAGAAAGTGTCGACGGGTGTTATTGTTTTTTTCCATTTCAGCGTCCTCGTGGCTGTTCTCTATACATTTTGATTATTTAATGGCATGGTTAATTTGTCTAACTCATAATGAGCATGCAAATAATGAACTCAATTCATAACGGAAAGTTCGATCTCAATCTGTTAGTTGTTTTCGATGCTATTTATCGTACAGGCAGTATTACCCGGGCTGCACAGTCGCTTCATCTGAGCCAGTCTGCGGTCAGCCATGCGCTTAACCGCCTGCGGGATATTGTTGAAGACCCCTTGTTTATTAAAGTCCCCAAAGGCGTTGTACCATCAGACTATGCCCACAGAATCGCGCCGTCTTTGCAATTCAGTCTGGAGTCGCTCTCGACGGTACTGGTGAACGAGAAAGACTTTGATCCTGCCAGTGCCAGCAGCACCGTAACCATCGGTGTGTCACAAATGGATCAGTTACTGTTCCTGGCACCGCTCTTCAAAAAGATGGGCTCTCAGGCTCCGGGGATGAACCTTCGTGTTCATCCGGTGTTGCCTGATTTGTTTCTGGATGCACTGGATAAAAAGCATGTGGATATGCTTTGTGTTATTCAGTCACTGTCCTCACTGGATTTACCCAACCGTATTCGTAAAACATGCTTATTTGAAGACGACCTGGTATGTGTAATGTCTGCCCGTCATCCTCTTGCCGGAAAAACATTGACCCTGGAAGGTTATGTCTCAACGCCTCATCTCATCATGGCAACCGGCCATGTTGAGAAAACCTGGATTGATGATTTACTGACAGGAAAAGGCTTAAAGCGCCGTGTCGGGCTGGTCGCCCCCCACCCGTCTGCCGTAGCCCATGTTGTGCCGCAAAGCGACCTGGTGTGCACGCTGGCGAGAAGCATTGCTTTACCCTATGTGAACCATCCTGATTTTTATGTGACCGCCGCCCCTTTCAGCTGGAATGAACCTCATGAAGGACTGCTCATGTGGCACGGGCGCAGTGATAATGACCCTGCCCAGCGGTGGGCCAGAAAGTTGATTGAAGAGGTGTGGCAGGAAAGCTATCAGCCCACCTGACAAGCTGTCAGGTGGCTGGTTCAGCAGAGATCAGACATTCACAAACGTGTCGGGATGCGGCCCCAGACGGCGATTTTCATTCAGCGCATCCATGGCTTTCATATCCTGCTTGCTTAATGAAAAGTCGTAAATATCAATATTTTCACGTATCCGCTCAGGTGTTACCGATTTAGGGATCACGCACACATTGCGCTGTAAATGCCAACGCAGCACTATCTGAGCCGGAGTTTTTCCGTATCCACGGGAAAGCGTACTGACCGTTTTTGAATTAAATACATCCGCCCCCCCCTGCGCCAGCGGGCTCCATGCCTGCACGGCAATGTTTTCCTTCTGACACCAGTCCACCAGCTCCGGCTGGGATAGCAGAGGATGTAACTCGATCTGATTCACAACCGGCGTAATACCCGTTTCCTGCTGCAATCGTTGAATATGTTCAGGTTGAAAATTACTCACCCCCACCGACTTCACCAGCCCCTGCTCCTTCGCAGCCAGCAGTCCTTTCCAGGCATCAATAAACTGCCCTTGAGACGGCGCCGGCCAGTGGATTAAATATAAATCCACATGGTCCAGTTGCAGCTTAGTCAGACTTTCTTCCAACGCCTGCTGTACCCGCATCTGGTCGGTATTCCACAATTTCGTGGTGATATAAAAAGCTTCCCTGGGCAACCCGCTGTTTTTGAGGGCATGACCCACTCCGGCCTCGTTCTCATAAATACTGGCAGTATCGATCAGGCGGTAACCGTGACCGAAAGCGCAGTCGACGGCGCTTTCCACTTCTTTATTGCTGGCCTGCCACACACCCAGTCCCACAGGAGGCAGTGTGTTGCCATCATGCAAACTATATTTCAACATACGCGTTCAGCTCTTTTCAACGGTTATCAGGTGTGAAGCCCAGTGCGCCCGGGTTGAGCAGGTTTTTCGGATCCAGATAAGACTTGATCGCCTGAATAAGTCCAAAAGACTCGGGTTTCATACCTGTCGCATAGTGATAGGACTTTCCGAGTTGAAAATGTGAGCTACCCAAATCACTGTACAAATCTACTAACTCACTTTTTACCTTATCAACATAAGCTCGAATTTCGAGATTCTCAGGATATTTTGTCAACTTAGCGAAATGCGATGGTACGACAGTTTTCTCATGTAACTCTTTTAATTCGTCCTGCCAAAAAAATACCGGTTCAAGCACAAAAGCGTTGGTCGCAATAGTTGCAAACAAATAGCCTGTAATCACCTTATACTCAGTCAATTTTTCGCGGTGACGTTCAAAAACTGCTTCAGACGCTTTCCAGGCATCAACAATCTTAGAATGTGGAAATAAACCATGAACAGGCACCCAACGCTCGCCACTAGGTCCGACAGAATTATTGAGCGGCCCAAAAGGGTTTGCTCTCAAGACTTTTGGAATTGTGCTTTCAATTTCACGACCATTGAACTTTTTTATAATCTGCCGGACTTTATCGGCTTTCAAATTGGCAGACTGCTCACTACTTTCTTCAATAATGACCTGAATAGTAAAGCCCAGATCGTCCATATAGCTCCTTCCGGCCAGCGCAATTTTTGCACCGCCAACAAGTGCCTTTTTAAAAGAACCAGCCGACTTCATAAAACCCGCCAACGCTTTTGCGTCGGTTAACAGACTTTCCCGCTTCTTGCGTTGTTCTTGTAGGGATGGGTCAAAACCAAAACACTCCATGGCAAGTCCCTGACGGGAAATCTCACTCATCGCTTCCAATGCGTCGCTACCAGAACTAAATTCCATAGACACATAGTCTTTTTCTTTTATCAACGGCATAAGGCGCAAGGTTACCGTCCCCTTCATTCCCAACGCCCCATTGTCACCGATAAAAATACCGGTTAGGTCCGGACCGAAATGGCGGAAAAATGGAGAGCCATTTTTTTGCGCGTCCGCGCCGGTTGATATGATAGTGCCATCAGCAATCACAACCTGCATACTGATGATAGAGTCACCGATAGGACCAAATTGACCTGAGCCCCAGAACATGCCATTTTGTGACGCACCGCCACCGGCCGTAGCGTGGATCCCTGACAAAGTTCCCCAAAATGGGGTTCTGAGATTGCGGGCCTCAAGCGCTTCGTGCAACGTCTTCCACGTACATCCAGCTTCAACCGTCACATACATATCCTGCTCATTGATTTCAAGCACCTTATCCATTCGACTGCCATCGATAATGACGGCACCTTCTGCAACGGGAACATAGCCAGAGGTATAAGACATGCCGCCCCCCCGGGGAATAACCACAATGCCGTTCTCAACCAGGGTCTTGATAACCTGACTCAGTTCATCAAGATTGCCGGGCTGAACAACTGCACCCGCGGGTATTGCTTTAGTATACACATCCTGAGCATAAAGCGCGCATGACGCAGGGTCAGTCAGCAGATATTGAGGGCCGGTAATATTCGTAACTGAATCAATCACAGCGGGCGAAATAACGGTATTCATAGGATAGAACTCTCCTGTTTACAGCAGTATCTTGCAATAAAAAAGCAGTACAAACGCACTGCCACTAACTCAGAATGGTTTCGTTGCACCGAGGAAGGCAACGGTAAGAATGCCAATCCAGTAAAGATACGCAAGATAACGGGACATTCTGATTTGTTGCTCCAGACGGGCTTCCAGTACCTCATCTTCTTTTTGTGCCAGTTGCCTGAAAATCACAGTCCACTCACGCATGATAAAACGCAGTTTCAGACCAATCACCAGCAGCCAGGCAAAAATAAATATTTTTGTTGGATACCACATTTGCCCTTCACCGGTGGCAAACGGGCCGTAACCCAGGAAGGTACCGATTGCACAAATCATCATGACTGGAATAAGCACAAAGCGCACACTTTCATCCATTTTGGTCAACCGGATACCCTTATCGGTTTCACGGAAGAAGAATGCCGCCCAGCATAGGCTCAGCCAGATTGCTACCGCAATCCACATTACCACCAGAGTAGTTCCGCCATAGGGTTGCACCCCCCAAATATGACCCATGTGTAAGCCCAGTGGTAATAACAAAATAATACCAGTGCGGGCAAGGATATCGATACGGTATGCGGTTTCTAAATGTCGACGCCTTTCTTCCATCGAAAGCTTACGGTTAACAATGTTGTAAGCCGTCTGAAAGACGCCCCATTCACCACCCAGCCAGTACACCATGGCAACGATGTGAATCCACCGCAATATACTCAGTTCGTACATAATTTCCCCTAAATCCAGAACAATGATGCTATGCGGCAAGTTTATGAGACAGGGGAATCTGGCTGCCTTAACAATTATCAATTCGTGATTAATTGATAAGTAATACAGTGCGTACATGCAAATAAGTAACAACAGCATTTGAATCTAACCCAATTAATGTTTATTGTCATACCTTTAATACATTAAGTGATATTCCGGAGCGTAAGTTATGTATTTAATTAGTCTGCCACACTCGCCCTATGCAGCGCGCTTACGCATGCAAATTCTGGCAAAGGGTCTGGATATTGATATCCGCAAACCGGAAAGCAGCCCTGCCGGCGATGCATTTTCCCGCCTTAATCCTTTAGCCAAAATTCCGGTACTGGTGCTTGATGACGGCCGCACCATTTCAGAATCGGCGGCGATTGCGGAATACATCGAAGACGAATTTGACGGTACACCCTGTTTACCGAAAACCCCGTTTGATAAAGCCAGCGTGCGGACCACAGTCAGCATGGCCAATACCCATATTGCACCGGCGCTGTTTGCACTTTTCAAACAAGCCGGCAAGCCCTTATCCAATGAAGACAGCGCCATCCTGTGGCAACCACTGGAGCTGTTACTTTCACGCTGGCAGAGCTGGCGTATCAGCCGTGGTGAAAGTACGACGCCCTGGCACACCGGCGATTTCGCGATGGCGACCAATGCCTGGTACATCGAAACCCTGGCACTCAAATTTAACCGCCCGTCTCCACTGATGTTTCACGCTGAATTACACAAGTGGTGGCAGGCCTGTCAGGCGTCTTCCTGCATCGCCCCCGTGTTAGAGGAAATGCAGGCAGGGTTTGCGGCTTTTACAAAAAAATAAGACCCGAATAAAACGAACAAGAGAGGAATCTGGGATGACAATCAACCGGCAAATACGCCTGAAAAAACACATAAAGCAAGGTGAAGCCGTCAGTATGGATTTATTTGAGGTGACGGAGTCTGAAGTGCCCGCACTGAAAGACGGTGAGTTTCTGGTAAAAACCGATGCTCTTGGCTTTTCACCTGCCCAGCGAGCTTATCTTATGGGTGAAGCCAGCCGTTTCCACGAGCCAATTGAAATTGGTGATGTAATGCGTGGCCGTGGTGTAGGTACGGTTATCGCTTCCAGACATGAAGATTTTAAAGAAGGGGAAGTCGTTGCCTGCTCAACCGGCTGGCAGGACTACTCTGTTCAGAGTGGCGACACTGAAGGCCTGCTGGTGAAAACACTGCAAAAGGTCACGAATCCGCAAACGCCTTTATATCTGCACCTTGGCATTCTGGGCTCTTCCGGCTTTTCAGCTTACTTCGGCTTCCTCGATATCGGTAAGCCGGTTGCCGGTGATACCGTAGTCGTCTCTGCTGCTGCCGGCGGTGTAGGCTCGATTGTGGCGCAAATCGCCAAAATTAAAGGCTGTAACGTCATTGGCATTGCCGGAGGCCCGGAAAAATGTCAGTGGCTAAAAGACGTAGTGGGTGTCGACCAGACCATTGATTATAAATCTGAAGATTTATACGAGCGTTTTGAAACCTTGTGCCCCGACGGTATCGACGTGTATTTCGATAATGTGGGCGGTGACACGCTGGATGCGGCAATGAAGAATATTGCTCTGCGCGGCCGCGCGGTTATCTGCGGACAGATTGCCACTGAATATACCGATCCACCGTTACCCGGTCCGCGCTACTACTACAACGTGATTTACAAACGCGCACGCATGGAAGGCTTTTTCGTGTGGGATTACCACGAGTCATTCGCGGGTGCAGAACAGGAACTGATCGACTGGTATCACAGCGGACAGATGAAATCCACGGAAGTAGTTTACGACGGCTTACTGTCTGCCCCCGCCGCCCTTGAGAGTCTGTTTAACGGCGCCGATTGCGGCATCCGCGTTGTACAATTATAGGAGCTGACATGGAAAGAGATATATTAGGTTACCGCGCCCGCTTTGGCGTACTGGGTCCTTCAACCAACACAATTGTAGAACCTGAATTTTCAGAAATGCGTCCGGCAGGCGTAACGAATCACTACAGCCGCATTGTGATTAAAAATGCCAGTGCCATTTCTAATGAAACCTTTATGCAGGGAACACTGGAAATCGACCGTAAAACCTACGAAGCAGTAGAAGGTGTGCTCACCATGGGCCCTGACTACCTGGTGATGGGTATGTCTGCGGTTACCTTTTACGGTGGTGCTGAAGGCGCACAGAAGTGGAAAGACAATATCCAGTCTAAATCCGGTCTGAAAATTTCTCTGGGTTCTGAAGCTGTTGCCGCAGCTTTGAAAGCTCACGGCAACATTAAAAAAATCGCCTTCCTGTCACCATACTATCCGGTGGCGAATGCCGAAGTGGCAAACTACCTCAGCGACCACGGCTATGAAACAGTGCGGGATAAACCTCTTCAATGCCCTAGCTGGCACGATATTGCCCGGGTAACGCCCTCAACGGTTCGCGAAACCGTTAACGCGCTGAACGGAGATGACGTTGACGCCATCGTGCAGGTAGGTACGAACCTGTGTATGGCCAGACAGGCTGAACGTCTGGAGATGGAGCTGAACAAGCCAGTTATCGCTATTAACACTGCCACATACTGGCATGCTCTGCGTGCCAACGGTATTGAAGATAAAATTTCCGGCTTTGGCCGTTTGCTGTCTGAGTTTTAAATAAAAACGCAGGTGGGTTGTAAGCTCACCTGCCTTATCTAAACACGTTGCCCGCCAAAAATATCGGCTACTCCGGTGTAAATGCCTGTCTGAAGTCACTGATAAAATCTCTTGCGCCTCTTGCAGGACGACCAAGCAAATCTGAAACAACAGACGTGGTATATCCGTGTTGCGCGTTAGCCAGAAAATTAATTTCCTCACAAACCGCATTCACCCGCCATTTGTCTTCAACAACCTTATCCAGCCTGGCCCTGAAGTCTTCCAATGGTGTGCTTGTATAGGTTATCTCTCTACCGAGCTCTTTACTGAGAATTGCGGCGACAGTTTCAAAAGAAACCAGCTCCGGCCCTGTAATATCGTAACTTTTCCCGCTGTGTCCCGATGTGGTCAGCACATGAGCAGCTACCTCCGCAACATCTCTTGCATCTGTCATTGCGACAACGCCGTTTGACATGGGGAATGCGAGCTTATCAGCTTTTACGATGCCCTCTGCACAGAGAAATAGCATCTGAGAGAAAAAGGTTGGCCTGAGCATCACCCAGTTAAGCCTCGAACGCTTTAAATACTGCTCACTTTCAACATGCAGTTTCGGGATAGGTTTATCTGAATCCGGCAGTGCTTCCAGCGAGGATTGCTTCACCACCAGACTGACGCCTTTCTCCAGCGCCATATTGATAATTAATTTTTCCAGAAAAAGCTGATGTTCGCTGTTGCCCAGCAACATATACACTTTATCCACCCGCTCAAACGCCTGACTGAGAATATGGTAATTATCGATTTCTCCCTCAACAACATCCACACCCTGCAACCGCAGCTCTCTGACCTTTTTGGCGTTACGCACCATGATCCTCAATTTTTCGCCTTTTTTAAGGAGCTGCGAAATCAATGCTCTTCCTGTTCTGCCTGTCGATCCAAATACCAGTATCATTTTTCCCGTGCCTCTGATTATTGTTATTTTATTAGCTGGCTGCTGCCAGTTGGTTTCGTGCAGTGAAATCAGCAACCTGACTGCCCACCAGCGCCAGTTGAGCGGCAATATCAGCATCGGTGACCTGCGTGCCGTCGAACAGCCCGCTGCTGACTTTAATACCGGCACCGAAAGGCGTCGGCCAGCCGCGCAAGGCATGCACTATCGAACGCATGGTGGTTAATGTCGGCCCGATGGCTTGCCAGCCGTAGGCATTGACGATCAGCCCGACCGGTACACCGTCCAGATACACTCTGCTGTCTTTTGCCGTCTCCTCGACATAGTCGAGGGCATTTTTCATTAACCCTGACACGGAGCCGTGATAGCAGGGTGTCGCCAGGATCAAGCCATCTGCCTGCCTGATTTTCGCGACAAATTCTGCGGCCTCTGTTGATTGCTCTACAACGCCATAAGCATAGTGAGGCAGTGCCGCCAGCGTATTGCTGCCGATAAGCTCTACATCAGCGCCTCTTTCTTTCGCTGAAGCCAGGGCAACAGCGAGTGCTTTTTCAGTTGATGAGTTTTCAGAGGTCGTGCCTCCGATCCCCACAATTTTCATTGGTCTGGTCATGTTGTTCTCTGTTTGCAGTGTGAATATGAAGGCAAGTTCAGCGCGCATCTTCGGCGCTGACTTTTTGTTTAATCATGGGTATCAAATCCCGTCCGAACAGTCTGACGTCCTGAATGGTGTCAAAGCCGTTGATCAGAAACCGGTCTACGCCGGCGCGGTAATATTCAAGCAGAGCATCAGAGACTTCTTCAGCCGTCCCCACCAGCGCCATTGCCTGTAAGCGCCCTTCAGTGGCCTTTGCAACGCCGGTCCACAAACAGGTGTCCAAACATTCCCCCTGCGAGGCCAGTGCCATTAAATGGCTGGCTGCGAGATCATCCTTTCCCTTATCCCGCCCAATCTTTGTGCCGTCCTGCTGAATTTGCGTCACCCGCTCCAGAACATTTTCTGCCTTCTTCCAGGCTTCTTCTGTGGTGTCGCCGACAATGATCCGCACTGACATTGAGCTCCCCGGGTTACGGCCAAACTCAGCCGCTCTGGCTTTAAACTTTGCGATTAAGGCGCGGGTTTGTTCAAGTGTACCTGGGCCAATGGCATACACATCTGCGCATTCCGCACCCAGCTTTACAGCAAGGTCTGAGGCACCGCCCCAGAAGACAGGCAGAACGGCTTGTACCGGTTTGATTTTGGAAAACGCCTGATTGAAGCGGTACCAGTCACCTTTGAAATCTGCCGGCGAGTGACTTCCCCATATCATTCGTAATACATCGATGTATTCCCGGCTGCGATAGTAGCGCTCTTCTTTACTGGTAAAATCGCCGTCGCATTCCAGTTCTTTGTCGCTGGCGCCGGTAATGATGTGTACCCCCGCTCTGCCACCGGAAAGCTGGTCCAGCGTGGCGAACATGCGGGCAGCCATAGTAGGTGCGATGAATCCCGGACGGTGTGCTACCATGAACTTCAGTTTGCTGGTGACCGCAGCGATATGACTGGCGATGGCAAAGCCGTCCGGCCAGGTAGCTGTCTGACCGATTAACACGCGGTCAAATCCGGCCTCTTCGTGGGCAATGGCGTAATCAACAGCAAATTGTGTATCAAAAACTGTGTCCACCGGACGCAGCTCCGAAGAATCGGCGTAAAAGTGCAATCCTACGATTTCACAAGGCATGATCAGTTCTCCCTCACTAATGGGTGTTTATCTTCTGCTGACAGAAACCGCTGCCAGGCATCCTGTTCAACCTTCAGCAGTGCACAAGCGTCTGCAGCAGGCGCCTGTGCGAACACATCCGAAGGCCACAGTGGATACTGCTGAACCGGGCTGTGTATAGCGGGTTGAAGTTGCGCAAGAAAATTGGTGGCTGGTTTTTTTCGCGCCTCTCGCAACGCGGTAATGTCTATTTCAGCGATGACCAGGTCTTCATCGCCGGCGGCTTTAACAGCGATACTCTTACCGTTGTAATCAAAACAGGCAGATGCTGCCGCTAACTCCCCCTGCACATTCGCCATGGCGAAATACAGTTGATTCTCGAATGCTCTTACGCCTCTTACACTGGCAGCGCCCTCCCGCTGCATATAATCCACACCGGTCAGGGAAGCCACAGAATTAACAATGAGTTCAGCGCCGTTTAAGGCAAGACTGCGGACAGCTTCCGGCCAGTGAGGCTCAGCGCCTATCAGCATGCCGATGTTTCCGAGTTCACAGGCGTATACAGGAAAGAAACCGCTTTCCCCGAATACCCGCGTGTATTGAGTGAATACATCATTCGGACTGGTGCGCAGGGAAATGGCGTAATTTTTCCGGTACACCATGCCAACTTCACCGGAAGGTGTAAGTAATGCGGACGATAAAAAGTATCTGTCGGGAATATCTGGGTGGGTTTCAGCAGCCTGGATAACAACATAAGTGCCGGTGGCAGCAGCCACCTCAGCAAATGCCTCTGTTTCGGGACCGGGCATAGTGACTGATGCCTTCAGCCAGCCCTCATAGTCCATTTGCTGATAGCCGGTAAAGGTGAATTCAGGAAACACGACCACCTTAGCGTTGTAGCACTCTGCCGCATGCTTTATCCGTGCGCAGCACAGCGCGATATTAGCTTGCAGTGTCTTGTTGCATAGCGTGCCATCTGCATTGAAAGCAGGCCTGACAGGCGCATTACACATTGCGATGTTGTACCGCTCAATAGCTGGCATAACGGGTTCCCTGATCTGTTCCGGATTAAGCTACCTTAGAGACAGGGGTATAATATTTCTATATGAAAATACGCATTGATTATAGAGTTATTCTATAGCAGGATAAGTCATACACTTATATCAAATGCAGCGAGCAAGAATATGGATATCCGCCAGTTACGCAGATTTGTCACCGTGGCCGACTTAGGGAGTTTTAATAAGGCATCTGAAGCGCTGGCTATATCGCAACCGTCTTTGTCACGCAGTATCCAGATGCTCGAAGATGCGCTGGATATAAAGCTGTTTGAAAGAAGTTCCAGAGGAATATATCTGACTGCCCAGGGAGAAGAACTGCTGCCCCATGCAAGGATCATCATGACTGAGCGGGACCGGGCACTGGCAACCATCAATTCTTTGCGTAACAGGCGCGAAGAAAAACTCACCCTCGGGACAGAAAGCATGTTCACGGTAAACCGCCTGCCCGTGGCTATTTCAATGCTGGCAATCAGCGATCCGAATGTTCAGGTGATTGTCAAAGAAGGTAGTTTTCATGAACTGCTGGAACGGGTACGGGAAGGACGATTGCAAATGGCGCTGGGTTCTAAAGCACCGGACCTGGATATGAACGGACTCACCTTTGAAGAGTTGTCTGTAGAAGGCGCCAGCATTCTGCTCAGGGCTAATCATCCGCTGTTGAAAAACGGCAAGCCTTCCCTGAAAAATTTAACCAGAGCACGGTGGATAGTGCCGGATAACCCTGTGATGTATAAACGCTGGGAACAACTTTTTAATATGCACAACCTTCCCCGCCCGCAAATCGGCCTGCGCACCTCGTCCTTTCTGCTGATGAAAGGCTGCCTGCTGAACTGCGACCTGGTTTCAATGGGCAATCACAGAGAATATGCCGATGAAATCAATGCGGGAGAGCTCATCAAAATTGATTTCGGCGAGACCGCTTACATGCGTCCCGTCGGCCTGTTCTGGCGCGCTGAGGCACTGCTCTCCCGTAGTGAAAAAACCTTTATTGCGGCACTGAAGAAAATCAGTCAGTCCTGACCTTTTCTCTGATATACCCCGTCGAGCCATTTTTTCAGATCTTCACCGGTTTTACCGGGCAGTTCCAACATGGGGTAATGACCCACATCGTCGTAGTGGATCACATCGACTTGTGTACTCTGAAAGTCAGCCACGGCTTTTTCCACCAGATATTCCGGCAGTACGGCGTCCCTGTCGCCCCATTGCAATAAGATCGGCGCGGTAACCTGTGAAGCTTCCTCTTTCGCACCTTTCGACCACACCGCAGCCAGATTCGCTTCATAATAGGCCTTCACCAGCGCGAACTTACCCGGGATATTATTGGTTTCGTAATACCAGCGTACGGTTTCCGGTGTCAGCCTGGAAGGCTCACCATACAACCAGCCGAGGAATGCCGAAAAATAGGCTTCCGGTAAGTAACCCGGCGTCCAGTTCTGATGAATATACTGAAAGATATCCACCAGAAAAGGAGGCTCAGAGGTGGGCGGTGCAGACAATGGCAATGTAGAGAGTGCCAGTGCTTTTACCTGTTCAGGATGTTTCGCAGCATATAACACTGAAATCGTTGAACCGCTGGAACTGCCCACCAGAGTAAACTCAGAAATGTTTTGCTGCTGAACAAACTGTTCCAGCAGCGTAACCACACCGGGCATGCCCTTTGAAGGTTCAGGATCATCAGATAATCCGTAAGGTGGCCAGTCTATCCGGATGACACGGTAACCGGTTTTCAGCGCCTCCGCCCAGCCATCGTAAATACGCAGGTTAGTCATTGAACTGTGAAGCATAATGACAGCCGGCCCTTCCCCTTCATCACGAACATGCAGGGTAACATCACCTGTTTTAATAAATTCTGACGGTGCAGCGGCATGCTTTGCCTTTACCTCTTCAAGGGAGGGATTCCACCATCCGGCACGCATAGAGCCAATGATGGCCGCTGCAGAAATAAACAACACTGCCAGAACGGCTAAAAACCATTTCAGTAAATAATGCATTTTTTATCCTTTTCCCGGCTTCGCCATATCAGCCACAGACGCTTCCATGCCGTCATACTTTTTCACGATTTCTTTTTTGATGGTGAATGCAAAGAAAGCCGCGAGCGCCATAGCAGGACCCACTACAAGCCCAAGAGAAACACCGACCATATCGTCAGTTTTAAACACATGCTGGGTCAGCATGGCCACCAGTACCGGACCAATGGATGCGCCAATCAGGCTGGCAAAAAGATGGTTCACTGATGTCGCTACCCCGCGCATATTAGAAGGAACAATATCCTGCAGAATAACCAGAGACATTACCCCCGCCATGGCAAGCAGCACCGATGGAATAGCAATGAGAAACACAGTGGTATAAAGCGCAGGGTTAAACGCAATCAATCCGTAACTGATGCAAATACAATACGTGAAGATAATCACGTTGCACCGGTTCACCGGGCTTTTGCCGGTTTTCTTTGCCGCAAATCCGCCGGCAAGCGAGCCCGCCGCACCGGCTGCAAAAGACATGATGCCCATGATCAGACCCACTTGCTGTGGCCCGATATCGAACCGGCGAAGCATAAGCGGCACATTCCAGGCGAATCCGGAATACTGCACAACAGCAACCACCATTGTCAGTAAGTAAAGAGAACCCACCGATTTCCAGTTGGCCCTGAAGAAATCATAAAAAACACGAAGACCACTGAAAGGGTTCTTTGACGCTGCTTCAGACACTATTTCCCTTGGTGGTTCCTTACCGGTAAGCAGCAGTAAAATAGCCAGGGTACCGAAGCTGCCATACAAGATAAACAGAAAGCGCCAGCCCTCAAAGGAACCAATTACAGGTAAATGTGTGAGACTGCCGGCGGTAACCGACTCCAGCACCTGCCCGCCAACAATGAGTGAAAAGCTGCCTCCGAACAATTGCCCGACAATCAACCCGCCTATGAGCATGCCGCGATAGGCTTTCGGGGCCAAATCACCAATCAAAGATATGGCCACAGGCCAGAGTGCTGCTTCGCCCGCTCCCACCAGCATTCTGAACACAAATAGAGACTCGAAACTGTTTGCCAGGCCACAGGCCAGTGTGCCAACACTCCAGGTTAACACTGCAAAGGCCAGTAGTTTGTTCCTTGCAAGGCGATCTGCCATTAATCCCAGAGGGATGCCGCAAACAGCGAAAAGCAAAGAAAAAGAAAAGCCCTGTAATACGCCGATTTGGGTTTCTGTGAGGCCTAAGTCAGCCCGTAACGGATCAACCACCATTGATAACACCATTCTGTCCATGGTACAGAGTGCAGCGGTAATGATCAGGGCGGCGATAGTTAACCGTCCACCGGTTGAATAGAACGTTTTATATTGGATGCGATCGGGTTTTACAGCTGAACCGTCAGCTCCCGGACTTTCTGCTTGCGCATTTGCCATGTTGTTCCCCTTTATTATTCTGTTCTTGCCTATATTTGAGGAGGGCCGGCAACAACATTTATACAAGCCCTCCTGTGATTTCTCAGAACTTGTAGCCTACCTCGACACCGAATTCTGCAGGACGTGGCGCAGCAATACTCAGGCACAACTGGTTATTGCCGTACAAAGCAGTGTTGTTTTCATTGAACACGCAAGGCGCAGAACCGCCCGCCAGTCCTGTTCCGATAGCACGGTCCTGGTTGAAAATATTCCGGCCATAAAGTGAGATATCGAGAATATCGTCCGCCAGAGTGATGCGGCTGTTGAAGGTCCATGCACTTTCAACCGTGACAAGGTTTGATAAATCCGCGTAAAACTCACCGCGATAATTACCGTCAACACGGACTGACAAACTCATGTTGTTGTAAACATCCGGTACAAAGTATTCACCTGCCAGTCTGCCGTTCCAGCGCGGCACGTTAGTCTGAGTTTTACCGTTCAGAGAAACCGGGTCGCCGCTCTCTCCTTCAAAGCCCCATGCAGATGTAGCAGACATAACGAAGGGATCGCTGTCTACAAATTCATGGTGCGCATAGCCCACTGAGGCAGATAAAGACAAGTTGTCTGTGACAGCAATCTTGCTCTCTGCTTCAAAACCGTAAACTTCAGAGTTACCCACGTTATCAACGTAAGTCAGCGGCACTATCTGATCGCCCACTTCCAGGTTATTAGAACTGGTAAGTTGCTGATCAGACACATCCTGATAGAAGGCCGCCAGATTCAGCATCATTTTGCCGTCCAGAAACTGGTTTTTAGAACCAAGCTCGAAGTTATCCAGCTCTTCCGGTTTTGCCGCAATGGCCTGCGGTACGCCATCAATCACAACTCGGCTCAACCTCGCACTTTTTATGCCTGATGAATACAAACCGTAAATCATGTTGTCTTCTGACAGCTTGTAAGTCAGTGTCAGCCGCGGAGAAAAGTTAGTGGAACTGTTGCTGCCCTCTTCAGGCATCGGCGTGGTGCATTGCGGGCAGGCGTTGTAGATGACTTTTTCTGTGGCAATCCTGCCTTCAGCACTGAACATCAGTTGCTCAGTGATATCGTAATCGAGACCACCAAACGCAGCATAGTTCTGCATTTCATCCACCCGCGCAGTACCAGAAGGGTTCACGTCACTCGCCAGAGACGTAAACTGGGTTTCGTCTTCTTCCCAAAAGTAATAAAGACCGGCGCGCCAGCGTAAATCCTGTGCATCGGGTGAAAGTAACAGTAACTGATGGCTGGTATTCTTAAATATTTCCCGTGACGGGTAAGTAAAACCTGCATAGAACGTCAGGCTGACTTCGTCGGTGCCCACCACATCGCCGAATACCGGATCCTGCCCCGGCAGATACGCACGGGTTGAGAATGCGGCATCCCTGTCGTCTTCGCTTTTGTAATAACCCCCGCTGTAAACCAGACGGTAATCAGCAATATCTTTGGTGACAATCAGAGAAGAAAAATAACGGTCTCTGGCCGTTCCCGCCGCGCCGAAGCTGGCGATTGTGCCGGTATCAGGGTCTGGCACCACTGACGGATAAAAGGAACCGCTTGCCCGGGGCAGAGTGATAAGGTCAGCACCATTTTCAACCCAGTCTCTGGGGTGCTGAATAACCGCCAGCTGACCGGTATCTTCGTCATGGGAATACATGGTTCTGAACTTCACAGATAATGTATCTGACGGTGCATAATATAACTGCGCGGTGACAATTTCCGATCGCTCACGACCAATAGATGTACCGTCGTCGGTAGCCTCTGCCACACCACCGTTCTGGAATTTGGTCGCCCCCACATTCAGCCACAGCTTGTCTTCAATTAAAGGGGTTTCAATTGAGCCTGCCACAGAATAACTGTTGTCAGCACCGCCGGAAACAGTTCCGGCAGACGCACGGAACTCACCTTCGGTTTCATTAGCATCAGGCGTTGCGGTAACAAAATTTATGGCGCCGCTGTATGTTGCGCGGCCAAAGCTGGCTGCTTGCGGCCCCTTTATGACTTCGATACGGTCAATGCCGATAAAGCCGAAAGATGCCAGCTGACCACTTAACGGAATGCCGTCAAGAAAGAACGATACGCCCTGATAACGCTCATCAGAGGTGTTTGGCGTCAGACCCCGCATACCCACTGCGGTGGGATCATTCCGGTTGCCGCCGGCCAGATAGAGATTCGGGGTAATGTCCTGCAGATCGCGGACTTCATTAATCTGGTTATTGCGTAATTCTTCTTCTGAGAATGCATTGATCGCCAGCGGCACTTCCTGTAGCGGCTCGGCACGGTTTTTAGCGGTAACGACGATACGTTCCACGCCTGAAGACTGAGAAGCAGCCTCTTCCGACCAGACCTGACCGCTAACGGCTAATGTGGCCAGACTGAGGATCCCTTTTGTGATGCTATTGAGTTTCGCGTTTGCCTTGTTTTCCATGATTTAACCTTGTTGTTGTAGTTTTATAATCCACCGGTTAAAACACATCTTTGTGTGCTGGTAATGGAGCGGACCGGCGGTGGTCAAGATACTGCTTTGACTGTGTGGTTAAGAGCTGTCTGAACCACCATAGGCAAACCTCATTTGTTATCTTATTAGGTATGGCAGTGTCAGAAATTGATAAATGTCGGGTCTCAAACCGAATTAGTTTTCGTTTGCAGCAACGGATTGCATTGTTTCTGCAATGGTTTGTTTGAGAAGCGGAATCACCTTTTCACCAATGAAGCCGGCATCGTTATCCTGATCAGGACCACGCAGCAGAAAGCGGTCTACACCCAGGCGGCGATACTCCATCAGGCTGTCGACAACCTGCTCAGGGGTACCCACCAGCACGCTGTTATTTCCGCGCCCCATGTACGCCTTGTTCAGACCGGTCCAGAGACACCGGTCAAGACGGTCACCACTTTTTGCCTGGTCCAGCATTCTGCGGAATGCCCCGGAAGCTGCTTCATCACCGGCTTTCTCATGATCGCCGACAATACCGATGTCGCCATTTTCACGCTGCGCCACCACTTTTTCATACAATGAAGCAGCCCGTTCCCAGGCAGCATCTTCGCTGTCACTGGCAATCACCACGATGGTCATCAGGACACTGATTTCACGTTTATATCTGGCAGCCGCTGCTCTGGCTTTTCCGGTGAGCATGGCTGCACGGTCAAAGGTGTCACCACCGAAGGCATACACGTCAGCACATTTACCACATAAATCGAGGGCCAGATCGGATGTGCCGGCCCAGTAAACCGGTACTGCGCCATTGCCGGGACGGACGCGGGCAAACGCACCACGAAATGTGTAATATTCGCCGTCAAAGTCAAAAGGCTTTTCTGAAGACCACATTTTGCGCATCACTTCCACGTATTCAGCGGCAATCAGATAGCGTTCATCTTTGGTGTTGAATAAGCCGTCAGCCTGCACTTCCCTGTCATCAGCGCCGGCGATGATGTGTACAGCACAACGTCCTTTGCTCAGACGGTCGATGGTGGCGATATGTCTGGCTGCCACGGTTGGCGGCACGACGCCCGGGCGGTGTGCCATTAAGAAATTCAGCGAGGTTGTTGAAGAAGCCAGGTAAGCACTGATTGCAAAGCTCTCCGGCATGGTGGCCGCGTTTGCGATCAAAACTCTGTCGTAGCCTGCTGCTTCCTGAAGATGTGCTGACGAGCGGATATAATCTGCATCGAAGTCGATGCCTGAGGGGGCCTTACCTACCGCAGCAGGAAAATGATTTACAAGGCCGATGACTTCCAGTTCATCATGATTGTGTACGCTCATGGCGTCTCCCGTAGATGTGTTGTTTTATTGACCAAAATCATCTTATGGGCTTTTAAATAGCTTTTCTAAATCAATTTATTAATCTGTTATAGACATACCGTATAGCCGGATACCCCGAAAATTTACTGATAAATTTCACTGACTTCCGGTAACAGGCGGAGCATTACACCAAACAACAGGCAATAAAAAACCACGCGGTCAAGGCGTGGTTTCTTGCGTGATTAACAACAGCGGAAGCTCAGGTGTAGTACGGGTCTTTCATCGGTCCTACAGAGCGCGAGCGAACAGGTTGCAGCGGAACAGGATCTTGCGTTCCCGGGAAGTCAGGGCCCCAGTTCACAGGGTCGCCATGCATTTCCATCTTCGCATTATCAGTATACCAGTCAACCAGACGGCCATCGCAACGCAGCAACCAGGTAGTGCCGTTCGGACCTGCCGCAAAGTCGCCGTGACGCACCAGCGCAGGACGGAAGAAATAGACACCCGGCCACTGCTCACCGAAGTTAAACTCAAATGTGCCTTCCAGCGTGTAGGCTTCTTCAAAGCATGGGTGATGCGCAAGAGGATGCTCTACCCAACCCGGTTTTGCTTTGATAAGACGGGTATAAAACTGTGTTTTCTTATCGATAAACAGCAGTTTAATGAACAGACCCGGTACCGGAGTGCCACCTGCTTCGAAATCCATAGGGCTGCCAATTTCAACAGGTACCCATTCCATCAGGTTACTGTGCTTAATAACCAGTTCCTGATCTTCACGGACAAAATCTTTCTGCTCAGTAGTCGCTTCAAATTCCCATGTACCGTATTCACGGAAATACAGAATTTCTGTGCCAGGTTTAACGTGAAGTTCAGGACAAACTACGCCCGGGGGGGTACACCAGTAACCACCTTCAATAAGCACTTCGTCACCAATTTTCACTTCACCGCTTAACACGTACCACTCGGTCTGGGCTACGTGAACACCAGCCGGACGTGACCAGTCTGTATCAAACAGAATTTTGGCAGATACTGAACCGTCTTCTTCATCGTAAGACAGGTTACGCTGACGTGCAGTACCGGTTGCACCAACCAGCTCGGCCGGGTGCCAGATGAGATCTTTCTCATCAATCATCTCTACGTGTGGACGCATAGCTCTCCTCCAAATCTTATTGTATTAGCTTTATGCCTTTTTAAAATTTAACAGCTCCCTGAATCAGGAAAAAATCTATTATTTTTATATTTTGCATAATCTTTCATTTAACTATCAGGCGACACAGATGCCGCCGGATGTTGTGCGCTATAGCGTTTTCAGAAATGCGATTAACGCTGCGCGCTGCTCAGGGTTTTGTAACCCTGCAAAGGCCATTTGTGTACCCGGCACAACAGATACCGGGCTTTGCAGCCACGCATCCAGCTTGTCGTCTGTCCATTTGAAATCTGCGCCGCTCAATGCAGCAGAATAGGCATATGTTTTATCATGCCCCACCTGACTGCCGGCAATGCCGGCCAGATTAGGACCAATTCGCATACCCGCATTTTCTGTGTAGGCATGACATGCCTGACAAAGCATAAACAGTTGCTTACCCTTCTTTACCTGCGCTTCATCAGCGAATGCCACATTGGCTTGCAGCAAGCCGGACAACAGCAAAAAAAAAGTGCTAATCAATACCTTCTTCATTGCAACCTCTCTTTATACGCGGGACAGAATTTCAAACGCTACGCGTTCACCGGATTCAAGGGCTGACTCCATACCAAAATCCACACGACGGGTATGTTCGCCGGCGAAGTGCATGCGGTGATGCGGCTCAATCATTTCCTTCGCAAAGCGGTTCACCTGCCCTGGAGTGTACATGTGACGGCAACCCTGAATAAGCGGGTCGTTCTTCCAGCCATAAATATCGAGGAACTTGAGTTTTCCTTTGGTAGAAGGGCGCATGCGGTTTATTTCTGATTCGATAAGAGCCAGCGCATCCGCTTTCGACATCTGATCCATCCGCGATGCTGCGTTGTCGGTAAACACCACCATGAAGCGTGATTTATCTTCGTCAGGGCGTTTTTCCAGTGCCCAGAACATCTGCACGGTTTCGTCACTGAAGAAAGAAGGTTCAATGCCATCTTCTTCCCAGTAAGGCTCTTCAATGATGCCGAATGCACGGCAGGTGTCGACGTAATTCAGTGTATAAATCCCCTCTTCCTGGCGGCCTGCCACTTCAGGGTAAATATTGACGTACTGGAGTGTTGAGAACGGAATAGCAGAAACCACGTAGTCACACTGAAAACGGCTGCCGTCCATACAACTTACTTCCGCGCCTTTTTCATTCATGTCGACCTGACGCACAATTTTATTCATGCGTACATTGTCGCCCAGTGCTTTTGCCATCGCTTCAGGCAAACGTGATGCGCCGCCTTCAATGTTGTTAATTTGAGCCAGACCGTCGTGCTCGCCTTTCTTGTTCTCAAAACCATAAGGCCGGTCGATAACTTCAAGTTTCTGGCCGCCAAAGGATGCATCAAACAATGTGCGGTTTTTCTCCTGAAGCATGCCCAGCGCGGATGCGTTCTGCATGTCTGTGGTTGCAGAAGCCAGCTTAATGGCTTCTTCCGATACGCCGCGTTGTCTGAGTAATTCACCAATTGAAATGTCGTAGCCGGCATTTTTCGGATCAAGCCAGTCGTTCAGATTTTCCAGCGGATTGGCTTCAATCAGCAATTTAGAGCCTAAAAGGGGCGGAATGATCTTGCGCTCTTTACCCACGGTTTTATTCAGTGGCGAGTTTTCCCACTCTGTTGATTTGATCCACGTTTTTTCAATGTAATTCGACATCGGCATCAGATGGCGATGTTCAGGCACCAGCTTGAGGTTAAAACGCGAACACAACGCAATTAGCCTGGCATAAGAGCGGCCAATCTGGCTGGCACCATACTCTGGTCGTGTTTCCACATCATCAGCGGTATATACCCGGCCACCCACTCTGTCCGAACCTTCAAGGACAATGGCATCAATACCGGCATCCTTAAGCAGGAGTGCGGTATTCAGACCCGACAACCCGCCGCCGATAACGACGACTTGTGTTTTCTCAGCCTCTTTTGCCTGTATTTTTCCTGCGACTGAAAGGGCTGACGCTGCCAGCGCACCTTTCATCAAATCCCGTCTGTTTATTTTCATTTGTTTTGTTGCCTCAAAAGTTAAAAGAAAAATGGATCAGCCATTATTGTTTTTGTTTGCTGTCATCAGAATGTTGGGTAACGCGCTGTCATCCCAGGTTTTTGACGGACGACCAATACGCACGATAACCATGGATTGTGAAGGACTGACGTAAACTCTCTGTCCCCCTGAACCGTCAAAAAAAATAGTGTCGTCTGCGGCAAATGGCGCTGCGGCCGGTATTACCGCAGGTATGTCTTTGCCATAAATACGGGCAGGATTGTGCGGACTACCACGCCACACCTGCCAGCCATAATTAGGAAATATAGTGCCCGGCGCCATCATTTGCGTGGTCCACTTTGCAGAAACCAGTTGCTTGCCATTGATGCGGCCACCCTGCGCCAGAATGATGCCGGTGCGTAACCAGTCTTCAGCGGTTGCCTGTAAACAACATGCCATACGTGCGCTGCCATCAGGTTTGTCCAACCAGACTTTTGCTGTGGACGCACCTGCCGGTTGCCATATTTTCTCAGACAGATACTGTGCATAGCGCTTACCAGTGACAGCCTCAATAATCCACCCCAGATACTGAGTGTTAGCATTGGCGTATTGAAATTCCTCATACGGCGCTGACGGCACCGGCCAACGGGCGAAGGCAGTATGCAAGTCGTTGCCGAAATAAGCATAGGTGTATGGATTATCCACCGGATTATCAAACAAAGGCGTTTTGATGCCGCTGGTCATTTCAAGCATGGAGCGTATTGGTGCGCGTCCAACTTTTGTGCCCTGCAATTCAGGGAGATACTTTTCTGCCGGATCATCAAGTGAGTCCAGCAGGCCGTCATCCAGTAAGGTACCAAATAACAAAGCCACCACAGATTTGTGCATAGACGCCGTATCAAACAGCGTATTTCGCGAAAAACCGCTGCCGTAATACTCCAGCGTAACAACACCATGCTGCCAGACAAGCAATGCATAACTGTCGTGTTGTTTGGCTAGCGCGATAGCTTCGTGGTGCTGCGCGTTGTCTTTTAATGCACGAGGAAGCGGCCAGCTATTATTTCCGACAACAATTTCCAAAGGCGAAAACCATTTTGTATCATAAACATAGCTGTTCACAGGAAAGGATTTTTGACGAGACTTTACCAGTTCTCGCTGGGCATCGCCGGGCCACTCTTCTGCCGCAACAACCCCATACCAGACCGACGTGATCATCAGAATGACAAATAAGAATGTAACCCCAATTTTTAATGTCATTGTCGCCCCGGCGATGTGTGGTGTTTGCCCATAATTTCATTCTATTGGCCGGTTTTTTATCCCGATATGACAAATGTCAGATTGAGAAGAAGTTGGTAAACGGCGCAATTTAGTATAATGTTATCTCTTTATGATATTTAAGAATCCAACCGGCTGCATCTGCATCGGCGATTACGATTGATAGGAGTGACATTATGATTCTGGTCTTTGGCGCAACTGGCCGTACCGGCAAGGCCGTGGTACAGGCATTGCTGGAAAAGCAGGCCACGGTAAAAGTAATGGTTCGACAGGCTGATAAAGCCCGGGACCTCTTTGGAGAGCAGGTAGAAATCGTCGAAGGTGAGATCGTGGATCAGGCTGCACTAGCCAAAGCCTTTAAAGGGGTTTCAAAAGTCTATTTACTCTTAGGTAACAGCGAAACACAATTGTCATTGGAAAAGCGAATCACCGACATGGCTGTCGAGTGCGGCGTCAAGTTGCTGGTGAAACAATCTTCGATGGAATCACTGGAAGCATCTGACAAGCCAATTCCTGCACTGCATGTTGAGTCTGAAAAATACATCAAGTCATCAGGTTTGAACTGGGTGATGATAAGACCAACTTTCTTTGCTCAGATGCTGTTGACCTGTGCCAGAGGCGTCACCACGGCAGATACACTATCGTTTCCTCTTCGTAATGGCGTTGTGGCTGTCACTGATGCCAGAGATGTGGCTGAAGTCGCCGCCAAGGTAC
Organism: Alteromonas sp. ABV2_168; assembly: GCF_056161165.1. Classification (NCBI taxonomy): domain Bacteria; kingdom Pseudomonadati; phylum Pseudomonadota; class Gammaproteobacteria; order Alteromonadales; family Alteromonadaceae; genus Alteromonas; species Alteromonas sp. ABV2_168. The sequence continues at coordinate 536,864 of NZ_JBSWYQ010000002.1, forward strand.
TGACTGAAAGCGGTCACGAAAATAAAAGTTATGATCTTACAGGGCCGGAGCTGCTGTCGTTTAATACTATCGCGGCCTTATTGTCCTGCACAACGGAAAGGCAGATAACATACAAAGATATGCCACTTGAGACTTACAGAGCAATATTAAGTAACGTTATTGATGATGAATGGCGGGTTAACGCAGTATGTGAAGAACTGGATGCACTGGCACATAACTGTGTCACTCATATTACCGGTACAATTGAACAGTTGCTCGGCCGGCCACCCCGCTCTGCCGCAGACTTTCTAACGGACTACAAAGCCGCATTTATGCCACAGTAACCCTGTTATCGGGTGGGCAGTTTCGGCTGATTATTGGCTTCCCAATAGCGGGTTGCCTCCCGGTACATGCCCAGTCCTTCATTCAGAATGTATTGCTTGCAGAGCTCTGCCACCTGCGATAACACCTTTCCGGTCCGGTGCACGACGTGCCAGTGATCCACCAATGGGAATCCCTGAACAGGCAGCCTTACCAGCTGCTTACTTTGCCCCTCGTCAAGGCTTAACGCGGGCACAATCGCCAGCCCCATTCGGGCCAATACAGCGTGTTTGATACCTTCGTTGCTGGCGATTGTCATACGACGGTTTATAGTCAGCCCACGCTCATTTAGCTGTGTATCAATAATTTGTCGGATGCCCGCTTCTTCTTCACGCAAAATAAATTGCTCTGCTGCAATGTCATCCCAGATCAAGCTAGGACGGGACGCCAGGGGATGGGAAGATGGCGCAATAACAACCAGATGATTGACCCCGAGTTGAACACTGTCAATGTTCTCCAGTGCCGGCGGCTGTCCAAAAATATAGAGATCATCAAGATTGCGATTAAGGCGGTCGAGAATGCGCCCCCGATTACCGATTTCAATGGCAACAGTGATGTTCGGATACCGGCGACAAAACGGGCCCAGCAAATGCGGGATAAAGTACTCCGCTGAAGTAACCACGCCGATGCTCAATTCTCCGCTTTTGATATTCTCAAGTTCGTTTAAAGCCACTTCCAGTCTGTCTGTACAGGCAAAAATCTCTTTGGCGTACTCAAGTACCATCTTTCCAGCAAAGGTAAATTTCAGGCGTTTTCCCACAGTTTCGTACATAGGTATGCCGATGCCTTCAGACAGTTTTTTCATCTGCATAGAAATATTCGGTTGCGTTAAATGCAGGTTTTTCGCTGCCGCAGCGATACCTCCAAAACGTTCCACCGCAATTAGAATTTCAAGTTGCCGGAACGTACCTATTCGTGAATGGAGTCGCTTATTAGGAAATGCCGCCATGCTCGGATTCTCTGTTAAATTTAATTCATGCCAATAGGCAAATGATATTTTTATAACCTCATACCAGAATGTAAATGAAGCCAGTCTGATAGAAGCAGGCCATACCTGCAGCTATCCGGGGCCTGACGGTATGAAGACCTCTTTATACAAAGGGATTCCTGTTAAGGGCTCCCGCTTAAGCAGCGGCTTTAATTGCTTTAAAAAGCCTGCGCTGCCACATACATACACAGCATCAACGACAGAATCGCCAGCCTCTTTTAACAGCGACTTTTCGAGTCCTTGCAAAGCTACTTCGCTACAATCCGAAATACATTCCACGTTAGTTTTAGCTAATACACCAAGTTCCCCTGCGATACTGCGACCGTCGGCTTTATCGACACCAAACCAGAACAGCGGTAAATGATTAGTACGGACTGACGCTATAAGCGCAATAAGCGGGCCCCCCCCTTCTTTTTCTGCAATGAATAGCGGCCTGTTATAGCGGGCGATGTTTTCGCCGAATGTACCGGATGGACCTTCAAGGGTTAGCAGATCACCTTGCGCGGCGTATTCAAACCAGTAGCGGCTCATGAGTCCGGTTTCATGCTTACGGATCAGAATACGGATATGCCCGTTTCGCGGAGACGCATCACACATAGAGTAATTCCGCCGTATGCCGTCACTATTTGTAACAGCAACATGTTGTCCTGCCAGATAATGAAAACGGGCCGACATGGGCAGCTGTAAAGTGACGAGAATAAGCTCAGAAGAAAGCCGTTTGATTACAGACACCATAGCAGGAATATTCACGACCGGCGGGATGTTCTTATGGACAAGCTCTCCGGCCTCTATCAGTAAATCAGACGTAGCCGTGCGGGCGCAGGCAAGTATACAACCACTTGCCAGCTCGCCGGGTGTAAGATTCTCATCCCTGAATTTGTGTGTAGTGCCCTCAGCCACTGTCACAATGCATTGCCTGCACTTCGCTGAGTGACAACTGTGAGGAACCGGAAACTGCGAGGCGATGCTGGCATCCAGCAGGGTTTGTCCGGCCTGCTGACTAAACGTCACACCGCGGGTTGTGGAGATAACCAGTGGCTTTTTTGCCATTGCTTAATCTGCTTAGCTTGCCGTATACAGCCATGCTCTGCGCTGTTTATCTTTTGACTCATAGGCGGCGATGTCTGAAACGTGCTGCAAGGTAACACCAATGCTGTCCAGGCCTTTAAGTAACATTTCTTTGTGACCGGGTTCAATGTCAAAATGATAAAGTCTTCCCGCACTGCTGATCACAGCCTGCTTCTCAAGATCCACCGAAACCTTCGAATCCTGAGGGTGAGTACTCACTTCATCAGCCAGTGCCTGAACACATTCCTGTTTCAGTACAACCGGAAGAATGCCATTGCGGATACAATTCTGATAAAAGATAGCGCCGAACCCGGGGGCAATAATTGCCCTGATGCCATATTCAGCAAGCGCCCACACGGCATGCTCTCTGGACGAGCCGCAACCGAAGTTATTACCGGCCAGTATTACTGATGTATTACCGTACTCCGGCTTATTCAATACAAAGTCCGGATTCGGCTCTCGGGAGTCCGGCATCTGATATCGCCAGGCCGCAAACAAGCCTTCACCTAAACCCTTTTTAGATACCCTGCGCATTTCGCGGCTGGGAATAATGGCATCGGTATCAATATTGATTTGAAGTAGCGGAGCGGCAACGCCCGTGTGGGTAACAAATGGTTCCATTAGCTAAAATCTCTTAACTGGCGCGGATCGCAAATAGCACCTGTAATGGCGCTGGCAGCAACCGTTGCAGGACTGGCAAGATGGGTACGGGTTTTCGGACCCTGACGGGATTCAAAGTTCCGGTTACTGGTTGAGATCACCCGTTCTCCGGCGCCAAAGTGCTCTCCGCCGGCAAAGAAACACATGGAGCAGCCACTTTCACGCCACTGAAACCCGGCCTCGGTAAAGATTTTGTCCAGCCCTTCCGATTCAGCCGCCGCTTTCACTTTTTGCGAACCCGGAACGCAAATCGCCTTCACGCCCTGCGCGACTTTTCTTCCTTTCAGGATACTTGCCGCACTGCGTAAATCTTCTATGCGCGCATTCGTGCAGGAGCCGATAAAGGCATTATCAATTTTCAGGCCCTTAACGGCCATTCCGCTGGATAAGCCCTGATAGTCCAGTGCCCGCGCAGCGGCGGTTTTAGCATCGTCACTGCTAAAGCAGTCCATTTCGGGTATCAATTCAGAGATACCGCAGGCATGCTGGGGACTGGTACCCCAGGTCACCGTAGGCTCAATCTCCGGTGCCTGAATAGTGATTTCTTTGTCGAATACCGCATTGTCATCAGTCACCAGCGTTTGCCAGTAAGCCAGCGCCGCATCCCACATTTCTCCTTCCGGGGCGTAAGGTCTGCCTTTCAGATAAGTAAATGTTTTATCGTCGGCTGCCACCAGCCCGGTAAAGGCGGCAAACTCTACCGCCATGTTACACAAGGTTAAACGACCTTCTACAGACAGCGCTTCAACGGCACTGCCGGCAAATTCGATGGCATAACCGGCGCCGCCATTGGCACCATACTGACCAATCAGATGCAGGATCATGTCTTTGGCAGTCACGCCTTCCCCGGTTGCCCCGTCAAAGTTCACCCGCATCAGTTTGGGTTTGCTGATACGCAAAGTCTGGGTGGCCATGGCATGCTCAGCTTCCGAAGACCCAATCCCCCACGCTGCTGCCCCCATCGCACCTTGCGTACAGGTATGGCTGTCCGGACATACCAGCGTCATGCCCGGCTGAACAATACCCATTTCGGGGCTGATCACGTGAGCAATCCCTTGCCGGTCATCGCCGATATCAAACAAGGTAATGCCCGCATCTGCGGCTTCTTTTCTGGTGGCCTGTATAAAATCCTTACCCGATGGCATCAGCGTGTCATCACCACGGCCGGGGAAAGTATCGACAATGTGATCCATGGTGCAGAACACTTGCTGAGGATGGCGCACCGGTCTGCCGGTTTCGGCCAGACTTTGCAATGCAATGGAGCCGGTTCTTTCATGCAGAAACACCCGGTCGATATAAATCAGAAATGTACCATCCGGGAGAGAGGCGACCAGATGATCGTCCCAGATTTTTTCGAAAAGCGTTTTCGCCATATTTTTCCCGCGTTAAATTTACCGGTTGTGCCCAATTACGGTTGTTGAGACTGCCATGCCTGTTGGATCTCTGATGCCGTTGCGAACCATACGCCCTGCTTATCTGCAATGTATTGCAGCGCATTCTCAAGACAACCAATACGGTGTGGTTGTCCGGTCATCCACGGATGCAGATTAATAGCCAGTAAACGGCCGCCCTGCTCTTCAGCTTCATTCAGCAGTAAGTCGCAGGCATCTTTTAACTGTGTTTCGTAACTGTCTTCGCTGTGCAGATTGCTGCCCATAATGAAAAAGTCATCCAGTTCGCTGGACAAAGGCATGGCCGTTATCCCGCCGGCATTGGTGCGAAATGCATAAGGCATATCATCGTTCACCCAGTCGCACATGTAGCTGATACCATTTTTCGCCAGCAAAGACGGTGTACTTGCAGACTGCAAACGGCCGGGGCTTAGCCAGCCGGTAACCGGCTGTTCAAAGCGGTTGCGCAGTACGCTGAGTGTTTCTGATATCAATGCATTTTCGGCGCTCTCTGATAGCCCGCCATGATGCAAATCATCCATTTTCCAGCCATGAGCAATCACTTCATCACCACGCCCGGCAATGAAATCCATCAGGTATGGTGCACGCTCAACCATGGCACCATTAATTGCCACCGTCGGTTTAACACCTGCCGAATCCAACGCTTTGAATAAACGGAAAATGCCGACACGGTTTCCGTAATCCCGCAAACTGTAGTGACGCAGATCCGGATAAGGCATTTTCATACCGCCGGGTACCGGCACCGGGTTTTTCTGTTCATTAAGCGGGAAGAACTGCACGTTAACATTCACCCATACCGCCAGTTTTTTACCGTCCGGCCAGAAGATACGGGGACGGTTCTCCAGCATCGACCAGTCATAAAAATCGTGGTCCATGCCGTGGCGACGCAGAGGGTAATTGAGGTGTTCAGCATCAAGACTCATCGCAAGCCTCCCCGCTTCGCAGCGATATCGTTTGAAACGGTGTCATAGTGGTTATTCAAAAAGTGCGACGCAATTTCGCGCCCGGTCGTCACCCATACATCGCTGTGCCCGGTGATGTATTCCAGTGCTTCTTCAAACGCTTTCAGGCGGTGGGGACAACTGACCTGATAATTGTGAGTGGGTATACACATGATGGTGCCGCTTTCCGCGCCTTCCTGATACAAACGGTCAAAATTGGCTTTCAGCATCTTGCCGTACTGGCGGGGCTCCACTTTGTTCACCACATAAGCGATGGTGTCGTTCATCTCCAATGAATAAGGAATGGACGCAAAACGTTTACCTGAGCGGGTTTTAATGGGCGTTGGCTGATCGTCATGGAACAGATCGCAGGTGTAGAAACCGGCGTCGTCACCAAACAGCGCCGAACCGGCCTCTGCAAATAAATCAATCGTCTGCTCACTGTGGGAAAGCGCCGGTGCCAGATACCCTGCACACTTTTGCTGAGTGTGCCGGAAAATGGTTTCGATAGAGTCCGTGATCATCTCACGCTCCTGCTCTTCACTCATGCCATAGGTATAGCGGGTGTTGTAGATACCGTGACTGAAAAACTCCCACTCACGCTCTGCACATAATTCAATAATTTCCGGATGGTGTTCACACAGCGCAGTCGACAGAGAAATTGAGCCGCGGATCCCGTATTTGTCCAGCAGCTTCATTTGCCGCATGTGACCTACCCGGTTGCCATAGTCACGGATCCCATACCCGCCGATAGACGGATACGGACCGGGCCAGGCTTTGCGATACGGGTTCGCGGGCGGATCTAATTCATAGAACTCGATATTCGGCGCAACCCAGAACGCCACTTTAGCGCCGTCGGGCCAGGTAATTTTCGGCCGGTCATGATAAGGCCAGTAGTCGTAATATCCGGGATCGTTCTTCATCAGCTTAGCCTTCCGCCTGATTATCCAGCCAGTCAAAGACTTCCTGAACCGCCAGCACATCGGCGTACTTCAGTGACAAATCGGTAAGGTTGGCAAAATGGAAACTCTCGTGCTTATCTGCCACACACTCTTCCGGCACGATGGTACGGTATCCGCGTGAAAGACTGTCTACCGCACCGGCACGGATACAACCTGACGTAGAACCGCCGGTAAGGATTACGGTATCGACCTGATGCCACACACATAGACTCTGCAACTGTGTTTCAAAAAACGGAGATGGCATTTTCTTGCAGTAAAACACATCTTTTTCAGGGTCGGTGATCAAACGGTCGTCCAACTCCGAGCGCTCACTGCCGAACTTGATATTTTGTAAGCTGTCCGGCGTATCTGTGCGGGTGCCCCAGATACCGGCATCTTCACCGGATTCCATGTAAGCAACGTTAGTCCAGACAACCGGCCAGCCCAGTTTGCGGAACTTTTGCGCCAGAGTATTCACATATTCCAGCTGGTTAGGATCGGTTTCGTAAGCAGTTTTGAATAAGTCTGTGCGTGTATACGCTTTCTGCAAATCAATGTTCACCAGAATGGCTTTCTTGCCGAATCCGAAACGTTTACGTGCAGGATTAGCCCTGACTTCTTCGTAGATTTCCCGGGCTGTTTTATTGGAAAGCTCCATATTATCTCCTCAGACAGAATGAACACCGAATAAAATATAGATATAACTATATTACAAATGTTACGAATTGAAAAACAGAGAATTTGGTTACTTAAACTGGCATAGCAACCGGAAGCAGCGTCGCGGGATAATTTGCAGTAAATACAGATAACCAAAACACTAATGCTATAGCGTTCCGGTTAATGAAGAATTGATAATAGTTAAAGAACAGCTATTCTTCCGAAGTTTTTTTACTCACTCGATATTCACAAGGCTGGTGAGGCTTTCAGGATCCATGATGCGGATAGATGTTGGTGAAGGCGTGGTGATCAACCCGTCTTTTTTAAGCCGGCTCAGCGTTCTGCTGACCGTCTCGACCGTCAGGCCAAGATAGTCGCCGATATCAGCCCGCGTCATAGGCAGCTCAATGTGCTCAGGCGTAGCACCCGGAATACGCTTCAGGAAATGGGAAATCGCATAGCCCACCCGTTCGTAAGCATTGAGCTGACCGAGCAAATACACCTGATCAAACGTCAGTTGCAGAATCATTGAACGCAGGCTTTTCAGGTTTTGCTTTAGCGTGGGAATTTCTTCTGAAAGCTCATACAGCTTCTTACGCTTAAATTCGTAAGCAGTACTGGGAGTAAGACACTTGATCCCATATTCGTAATGTTCTGAATTCGATAATCCGATGAAATCACCGGCAAACACGAAAGCGAGGACTTGGCGGCGGCCATCATTGGAAATCCGCTCAACCATGGCGCAACCTGAAGCCATATTGAATACGCGGTCTGAAGGGGAATGCTGCAAACAGAGGTATTGTTGCCTGTCCATTAATCTGAGCCTGGCATTTTGCGACAGTACCAGCATCTCATCTGCCGACAACGATTTGAATAACGGGCAGTCATTCTGACGCACGGGCGATTCAGTTGGATGACATAATTGCAACATAATACATGGCTCCCCATCTTCCGCACAGTTCAGGAAAGATAATTGGCAAACGACTATTCACGATACAATGCAAGTAGCAATAAACGTGCTCTTTTACAAAATATTAACAATATATTTTTGCGAAAAGTCAAATTATCAGATAACGCTCTGATTTAAATAGATGAATGGCAGATCGTAATATCATTAATATTTATGAGTGAAGCGCGGCCGGAGACAAGAAAGGCCGGTTTGCCCTTCAACAGTGCAACCGGCCGCGCCAGAGTAGTTCACCTGCAGATGTGCCGGATTACATCTCGTAAGACAGAGACAAACGCCACATCATGGGGTCAGCCATGAACCGGGGCTGAACGACATCGAATCCAAAGCCTGTGTACCAGTATTTTTCATCGGTGAGGTTTTTGCCGGCCAGCGTTAATTTCCAGCGATCCACTGCATAAGATGCATAAGCATCGACTAGTGTCAGCGCAGGAATATGGCCGATTTCAGCATTGTCAGAGGTTGAGAAGAAATCTGCTTTACGGTTTACGTTCGCGCCAATTGCAAACGTGCCCGGACCAATATCAGCCGTGTAATCCAGACCCGTGGCATACTGGAATTTAAAGACGTTCGTCATCTGATTGCCAAGCAGAGCACCGGTAGATTCTCCGCCCGTAGCGGCAGTATCAGTGTATTCGCTGTCCTGATAAACGCCATTTGCCCACAGGCTCAGGTTTGAAGTCAGCCGGACCCGCATATCAGCTTCAATACCTGTATGTTCAGCATCGTAGTTTTCGGTAATGAAAGCGCCGTCTGCCGTTACTGACTGTTGCTGAAGGTTGGTATAATCATTGAAGAAAGCAGATACGTTAAGACGAAGTCTGTTGTCCATCAAGTCTGACTTCACGCCGACTTCGTATGCACTTACTTCCTGCATCTGAAACGCTGTTCCAAGAGCCTCAGCGGTTGATGCCAGACTGTTGTAGCCACCGGCTTTAAACCCTACTGTGTAACTGGCAAACAGGAAAAGATCTTTATTCACCTGATATTCCACGCCCAGCTTTGGCGTAAACTTGCTGAAGTCATCATCGGAGACAACCGCCTCACCGGAAAGTGACGCGTCGAGGGTTTTGTTTTCCTTTGTATAACGACCGCCAACAATAACACTTACATCATCACTGACGTTGAGATTCACCTGACCAAATGCAGCGTAGCTGTCGGTACTGACATCAAAATCGGTATACGACTCTGCCAGATAAATCACAGACTCGACATGCTGTGTTCCGCTTTCGTTGAAATAGTACAATCCGCTCACGAAGCTGATAAAGCCATCCATAGCGTCACCCTGGAATTGTATTTCCTGAGAAAACGCATCCTGATCACTGGTCGATTCCCGACCAAACAGTTCGATGTAGCCTTCACCGAACCAGGGGTATTCAACACCACCGGAAAAGCCGACGCCCCAGTCATCCTTCAGGTTGTTCCAGGAAGTAACGGAACTGACAGTCAGGTGACTGCTAAGCTCTTTTTCTAAATGTAAACTCGTACCAACTTGCTTATCTCTGGTGAATGAAGCATTTGGCGACAACACGGTATCAATACTGCCCGACGAGTATTCCCACTCATCGTATGGCTTGTCCATGCTTTCCATATCCACGGCGGAGGCATACATGCCATCTGCGTCGAAATCGGTATAAAACCCCTTCAAACGTGCAGAAAAATCGTCGCCGACATAATATAAGTCGCCCTGAAAACCTTTGAATTCTTCAGCGCCCACATCCTTCTGAAGTGTTTCTGCGTATTGCCGGCCGCCATCACGGTCACGGTACATGCCGCTGAATCCGCCACGTAACGTACCACTGTCGTTCAGCGAGCCACTCACCATCAGTTTGTCGTATTTTTCATTCCAGCGGCCAATTCCGGCTTCATTTTTAAAGCGGAATAATTCGTCCGGCGCTCTTGAAATAAACTTTAGTGCACCCGCCGAACTGTTCCGGCCGTAAAGCGTTCCCTGCGGCCCGCGAAGCACTTCCACCCTTTCCAGGTCCAGCATTTCAATAAACGAAGCGGCAGAGCGGGGTTGATACACATCGTCAATATAAATACCGACTTCCGCTTCCGCTGTAATATTCGCACCATCGGTAACACCACCACCGCGAATATAGGGAGCAATACCTGCACTGCCGCCTGTTACTCCGCGAATGTTTACGTTTGGCGCTACCTGAGTAAGGTCTTTCGCGTTATCTATCTGCATGCGCTCAACATCGCTGGCGGTAAGTGCCGTCATTGAAACCGGCGTACTCTGAATACTTTGCGCTTTGCGTTGCGCAGTAACAGTAATATTTTCGATTGCCAGATCGTCAGCTTCTGCGGTTTCCTGCGCCAGCGCAGAGTACGTCAGTGGCATTAAAGCAAACAACGTTGCCAGCGGACGAAGCTTAAATTGAGGATGTTTCATGTTGTTCAGTTCCTTCACTCGTGGCGTTTGCCTTTTCACTCTTATAATTAAAAAGATTCGAATGTTCCGGCCGGCTTGCAGCCACTACATTTCTTATTCAGGTTCAGATAACCGTGGTGCAATCACCTTATAACCACTCAGAAAGGTGCACTATGACAAATGTCAATCGCTCCCGGATGGTTATGAGGTAGTGTCAAAGCATGCAAAAGAATGGTTTTTCTGAAAGGTATCATTATGAGTATTAAGACTTCAGTCGCATTAATCACCGGTGCCGCCTGATATATTGCTCTGTGAGTTCACGGCATATCCTTGTCCGGCCTCACCCGCATAAAACTGGCAAATCTGGGCAGACCTTTTTGTGTTCTGCCGTAGAATTTGTACGTGATCCAACTGCCCACCGGTGGCGGACTGGCGCGGTCTGCATCGCTCAGGCCACTGCCTACTTTGAAAATCAGGCCATCCCGGCTTTGCACGATGAGGGAGCCGGTCAGTCCTGCATATTTTCCTTTCCCCGGCACATAGCCAATCACTTCAGCTTCATCATCTTCGTGACGTTTCAGTTTCAGCAGCAACTCACTGCGACCGTCCTTATACAGGGCCTGCCTGTGATGCAGCATAAGCCCTTCACCGCCAGCATTAACGACCTCATCCAGCCTTTGCTCCAAAGTTGCAGCAGTAGCCATCTGCTCCTGAGGCACAGCTTTAAGCGTAATATTGTTTGTACTGGCCACCAGCTTATTGATTAGTTTTACCCGCTCAGCAAAGGGTTTTGCGGAACCCGGCAGGTCGAACACCATCATGCTGACTTCCTGCCACCGTTCATCTGGCGTATCACGCAATACCACCGATGCAATACGCTGAAAATCATTACGCTTCGTCCATAACTCTCCGTCCAGCGCCTGTGCCGGCCAGTTCGCAATAAACCACTCAGGCGCATGTATTTTATTGCCGTTTCGCGTTTTCAGTTCTGTACCCGTCCACCGGGCCCGGACGCCATCCAGCTTTTCACTTACCAGGTAATTTTGAATATCAATCGAATCTGAGTACTGTGAAGCAAGTTGAAGAGGCATGTTTTCTTCATCAACAGGCTTATTTGCCAGCGCAGCAGCAGAGAAGACAGTGACAATCATGAGCAAAAAAGCACGGGCGGGATGTGTCATTCAGGTAGTCCGGTAAGGTAGAAGACTCAGACTACAGCGCGGCCCCGATAAGAAAACCGGGCTTACGGGCAGATTAGGGGCGGTTTCAGAGTGCCTTAAATAAAAAGGGGCGAAGTGGAAGGCGCATTTGATGAAATGCGCAGGGCATTCAGCTTACCTGATAATGCGCTTTAACGGTGTCGATGAAAGCCTGCCAGGTTTCGTTAGGTTGCCAGATGGCATCCAGGTCTGCCTTCGCCTCAGCTTCAGGCTCGCCCAGTTGGGTGACACGGTACAAATAGGTAAACACAGCACCACGCCAGTTCAGTTTACAATGGGTCAGCGTTGTTCCTTCCCGGTTCTGTGCCTGCTGCATATAACCCACGTACTCCTGAAAATTTTCCAGCGTCGGGTTATCCCACACCACCTGCACATTCTCGTACGCCAGGCCAGTATCCAGAACAATTTCCCGTTCCTCACTTCTGTCACCGGGGATCAGGTCAATCACGGTGGTAACGCCCTGTGCTTTGAACACATCAAAATGAGGCTTTGATGGCAGTCCGGAACTCACCATATTCTCAGTATTTACCTGAAAATTCTTCAGCGGAGGCAGCTTTTCAAAGTTACCGTTCTCAGCAGCCTGAGTAAGTGTAGTAAGCATCAGAGTTGTCAGTAGTAACAGGTGTTTAAATGCGATCATTGTTCCCTCGTTGGCGAATGGTTCGGGCGGCTTCAGTAAGCTCACTATAGGGGTTAAAGCCGCGCCGTACTACCATTCTTTTAGTTGCTGGAAATCTTTAATTCTGTCCCGCTGCATCACCATGGCTTCGAATACGTCTGAAAAACTACGGTTTGCGGCACTTAAATTAGGAAGAGACAGGTTAGCCTGAATAAAAAACTCATCAGCCTGATCCTGCCAAGCCTGCTCCCACCATCCGGTAATGACATGCCGGCTATTCATCATCCGCAAACTCGTCGGTAACTTATCGGATTTTTCAGCATTTATCTTTGATTTTGCCGGTAAAAGATTCCAAAGATCGTTATTAGGCCAACGTGAAAATGGCATGGCGTGATCAACGGCGTAGCTGTTTATCCTGATAGCCTTGCTGGACCAGCAGCATTTCACTTCTTCCTGCGTCAGCAACTCGTCCACGCGGCCCCTGACTCTGGCTGTTGTTCTGACAGGGTCTTCCCAGCTCAGTGCACGGAGTAAATCCCCTTTAGAGACCGTGCGGTTTTGTCTGGTCATGTAGCTTTCCATCAGCGCTACCCATTCATTCACCAGCGACGGCCCTATCCAAACGCTGAACCGTGAAAGGGAATCCCAGATGCGTTCAGGCACATAGAATTTACCCACAGATGCAAAATAAGCCCCGTCGAGTGACAGGTTGTCCTTAACACGGGGATGGCTAAGAGTGACATGAAACACACCGTCTTTTGTACCGGGAAGCGTGATGTATCTGACCGGCATATCTCTGATAACGGTGGCCACATCCTTTATGGTGCGATGAACAGCGCGGGCACTCAGAGGGTCTGAGAAGTTCGCCCCGACATACAAATCATTGCCGGAAAAGGAAGTCAGTTTTTCCCAGCCATCTTCTTTCAGGAATCCGGGCTTTTTAGCCGGGTCGCTGTTCTGCGGGAGATTAAAATGATCGAGGAGAGGCTTAAATAAACGGATCCAGTACAACGCCACCAGTCCCGCCGGTAATACAACATACCCGTCGGTACGGTCGATAACTGCTCCTGGATGACCCTCCGCTATTCTGAGCAGGGTTCTGAGTAAGGCGACTTTGTATGTCGACGACTTGCTGTCGTTTACGATGATATTTCGAAGTAACGGAAAGGCACCGGAGCCGTCGTCCGGTAGCGTGAGTACCACGGTTTCCCATGTTACGTCGCTACGTCCAAGTTCATCAGGTTTTGCTTTTTTGTTCAGCAGCCTGAAGCTTAATCCAAACCGCTTTGCCAGCGCTGACAGTTCATCTGCGGAAACCGGATACATCGTGCGCCCGTCATCAACTGCGCCACCATGGCGAAGAGAGATAACAATTTTGCCATTGGCTTTTAGCAGACCACTGACTTTGCGCAGGCAGCGCTCCCGCTCAGAAGGCACAATGTGCATCCAGACCGCGCTGAGTAAGATAAGATCGAACCGGGCAGACAGGTTAAACACTTTTTTGAGTTCCGGCAGACTGTCATCAAGCCAGTGAACAGGTTGATTTACGGCATAGTGTTGTGCCCGCTCGCGTATGCCGCCGGCTGGCTCAACTGCAACAACACTTAACCCTCTGGACGCCAGATAGCGTGCATCACGACCGGAACCGGCACCAATATCCAGCGCAAAACCCTGTTGCGGTATTTCTTCCAGCCAGTCCTCATGCACCTGTTCGAAAGACACACTGTTGTACTGCGCAGTCAAACGCTCAGCATGCTTCGAATAATAGGTGATGTTGTCAGACAAGCAGCGTTTCCTTCGCCAGCTATTTGCAAGATGCAATTGAATGAAACAGGTATATCAGCAAGGCGGGTTTGGGACAAGGGTGAGATACTCAGCAAACTGGCCTTGCGGGAAAATTACAGGTGTTGACTCATGTAGGCCAGAGCAGTTTCAAATGCTGACTTCTGGAAACCTTTTAAACCAGTCTCGCTGAACTCTACATACATCTGGCTATCTTTTAACGCCGCTTTAATTTCGGTCGGCGGCATTATGATAACCTGCACGCCGCTCAGTAATTCCAGCGCCGCCTCCAATTTGAAGCCAATGGCACCACCGGCAAACTTCCCCTTCATCGGGCGCTGGCGGATAACGATTATTTCGATTTTGTAATCCTGTACCAACTGAGCGAAGGATTTCTGAAAGTACTTAAGCTCATGGGCAGTCGCAGCTTTTTGCAGGCTCAATTTACGAGTGCGGCAATCAGGAAGCCGGAACATATCGTTCTCAAGATTCAACAGGGCAATGTTTGCATCATTTCCCGCCAGTTCTACACCACATACACGCATTACAAAACTCCACCTTTAAGTACCGAACCGGAGTATACCGGATTTACTGACTCCGGGGGCTGATTTTCTGGTTTTGAATACTCTTTTCCGCATGGTTTAGCTGACAGAGAAGCTTCAGGGGAATGAATGGTGACTCACAGAGCGATACGATTAGAAATTGGCGACAGAGCCTGATTCAAATGGCGCACCCGAGAGGATTCGAACCTCTGACCTTTGCCTCCGGAGGGCAACGCTCTATCCAGCTGAGCTACGGGTGCGTAGAAGGGGGATTGAATGACAGTGGTTGTCTGCTCAATCGGGCGCTAATGATACTGATGCATTGCACCGGCTTCAACTGATTTATCCGTTATCGGGCATATTCGTTGTTTAAGAAGCCGGCTGTTGTATTTATTGCTGTTATCTTAACCAGCGCACGCACTTACACAGCAACCAGCTGAAGCTGCGTTTGGCGATGAATGCTGCGTACTGGCCGCGGCTCATCCTGTATTGTTTTACCTTCTCCAGAATGGCTGCCCATTCCTGCACAATGGCTTCGGGGTAATACTGCTTAGCTTTAACCGCCCCTTGCTGCTGCATATTGCGGATGCGGTCGGGGTCGTTTTTAAGTGCAACGAGCTTGGCTTTCAAATCGTCGTAATTGTTTATTACAACGGCCTGGGTATCATTTTCAATTTCATCGACGTAAGCAGATTCCGGTGTACAAATTGGAATCGCACCGGTGATCCAGGCATTAAACAACTTGCTGGCGGGTTTGTTGATGTGTTTCTTACCGGTGAAGTCTCTGGCGAATAACACACCGTCTACCTGACTGTAGTCCCGCCAGTTTGCCGGTGACGATTCCAGGTGCCATTTAAGGCCGTTTTCTTCCATGAACTGAAGCCAGTCGTCTGATTTCAGCTCCGGCGCCAGGTTCTCGGCCAGGCCAAAGTAGTAAATGTTCTCAAAGGTATTGCCACGGGCAGGATCTCTGGGCGTCATACTCGGTTGTGGCCAGTGGTGCACGAAATAGGTTTCACCGGTGGCGAACCGTTCCGGCCGCGGTATACCGGACATTTTGGTTTGCGCCATATTCTGACAAATATGCAACTGGGCGAAGGGATGACGGCTCCAGTCGGCCTGTATACACACCAGCACCTGCTTACGGGTTGGAATTATGGAGTCCGGCAGGAATGCCCGGTGCGCAATAATCACGCCTTCTTCCGGCAGTGTGTGGGTAAGTTCACAGGGTACGCCGGCCAGTTGCAAACGGTTATAGGTTTGCAGACCCCAGCAATATTTGCCCAGCGAATAATCTTTCCATGTGAAGTCGGTCTGCGCGGGTAACTGAGCAGGTTTCTGATCTTCCGGTAAATAGAAATACACGTTCATTGTTTAGCTGATACCACATCGGTAAGTGTTAGCGCTGATGACTGCTTAGAGCTGTTCACCTGTTTCAGGCATCGGCATTCCCTGAACAGGCAACATAGCAACGAAGCCTTTGTATTTCAAGCATTCACGGCGCTATGCAGTATGCCGTAAAAGGCGGTAAATACGGCCTTTGTCATCTGCCGGTAACTTGTGAGATTAAGCTAATTTGGGTAATGTCCCGTATAGCTTTACTTGCAACACCATTTTACAGGGATTTCTATGCGCCGATGGCAACACGCAGTACCAGCACTTCTTTTTTCCATATTGTTTTCAGGCATCACACAGGCAAACGCGGCTGACGGTGAATGTCTGGTAAAAGATGTGTCTGATTATCAGTGGCGTGTACGTCATCCTGCTGATTTGCCGGCCCGTCTGGAACTGGCACCCGGCGCAATGGTGGAAGAATGCTTTACCATGAAAGGTGTAGGCAAATACCCGCTTACACTGACAGCCAGAGGCATTGCGATTTCAGTTAACGGTGCACCGGCTGTGAAAGATCAACCCGTTGAAGTAAAAGACGGCGACACGCTGCGGGTCAGTCTGCAGGCACCGGACAGATACAATACGATGTGGACAAACCGTCTGGAATTCAAAGAATCAGACACTGAGCGCCGCCGTGGGATTTACCGCATTGTATGGGTAACACAAACCGCCAATACGCCCAGAAAACCTGAAACCTGGTACGTGGGCCCTTCCCGTCAGTACCGTCAGTTGAAGGACCTTCTCCCGCAACTTGCCGCAGGCGATACAATTTATCTGGATCCGGATGCCGAATATGAGCCGGTTGAGATAAAAAACATCTCCGGCACAGAAGCGCTGCCTATCCGGCTTATCGGTAACACAAAAAATGCCGGAGACAGACCGGTCTTTGCGGGCGGTACAGAGCGTTTCAACTGGACGCTGGCAGTGCGCCATTCTCATAACTGGACTATAGAAAACGTGGTCCTGCAGGACGGCGGGCTGTGTTTCCGGAATGAAGCCACGAATACCGTACTGAAGAATGTACTTATCCGCCGTTGCAGCACCGGCGTGCTGTCCACCGACCGTAATTCCGGCAATTTATCGATGATCAATGTGGAAGTCACGGAAAGCGGCGGTAAGAAGCCGGGCCGCTCCTGGGGACATGCAGTGTACGTAGCCAGCGATCAGCACAGCTTTCCGGGCAGCCAGTTTCTGTTGAAAGACAGCTTTCTGCACGACAACCGTGGCAACAGTGTGAAATCCCGTTTTGAAAACACACTGATTGAGAATAACTGGATTGAATCCGGTGAAGATCCTCAGGCGAAATACCTGGTGGAGCTTATCGGATACGATCAGAAATACGATTTCGCCGGCCAGCAATTTAAGGTAAAGGGCAACACGATGCTTATGCGCCCGCCGGGTCTGGGCAGCCGTACAGGTGGTGACGGTAACAGCGGCTCAAGAGGCGATACACTGTACGAAAACAACCTCTTTTTAATAGATGAAGATTTTGGCCGCACCATTGTCAGAACCTTTCAGGGGCTGCACTCAGTAACGCTGCGTAATAATTCTATTGCCTTCATTGAAGATGAGAATGAGACGGTACTGCTGACAGATGAAATTCCGGATGCAAACTGGGTAGAAGGCCACCCGGTGATCACCCTTGAGAACAATAACGTGACGGAAGATACCCGTCTGCTGAAGCGGGATGAAACCGGTGACGGCGACGACCGTTCTGCAGTGACCATTACCGGCAACCGGGAACTGCCTCCGATTGTCACGACAATGGAAAAAATCGAAGAGTTACGGCCACAGGAAGGTGGCTACATAGAAATTAAATCGTTCTGACGCACACGAATGGTGAAATACAGCAGCGCCTCAGCGGCGCTGTGCAGTATCGATAATACGCTGTGCTATGGCTTGCGGCGTGAGCATATTGCGGTAGTAGTTCAGGTTCGCATCACGCATTTTCTGCATGGCTTCAGGAGATTCCAGCAAGCTGGCTACCTGCTCAGTACATTCTTCTGCAGTGGTGTATTGCAGGTAATTCTGTTTATCCTGAATATCGCCGGGCAGGCTGTAGTTAAACACTTCGCTGACAATGGGTTTGCCCAGTGCCACATATTCCGCAAATTTTGCGCCCAGGGACTCATGTAAGCCGGTAGAGGCAATGCACACGCCGGCCTGTTTTACTCTTTCCAGATAGTTTTGTTTAGAGGTGTCGTTTGCAGCGATAACCAGATCCGGTGCAACCTTGCGGGCATACGCGTCATCCATCACCCCCACCAGCGCTCTGTCGCCAAAGCGTTCTTTCAGCTGACGTACACAGGCAATACGCAGGGAATTAATTAAGCGCCGGTCTTCGGCCTCTGCTTCGCTGATTTGAAATTCTTTATCAAAATCCGGGTCCCACAACCGTACATAAAACATCACGGTATTGCCGGCCGGATACGGATTATCAAACTGAGCAGCACGGGGCATAAAACTCATTTTGTTGGCCGTATCCACAGACTTAATAAACGTTTTCAGTTTATTGGATGCGCCGCTGTCAGAATAGGCCATGTACCGGCGGGTTGTGAGCACGGAGCGGACTGACGGATAGATTTCAAAATAAAGCCCGAATGGCTCCAGCTTGTTCATTGCCGCCGCATCTTCAGGCTTCAGGGTACGCTTGAAGTAGACATCGCACTTATCGTAATCCTGCTGGCTGATAGCCGGCGAGTCGGCTGTATCGACAAACATTGAGCGGTTATCCACAGTAAATGACAGCCCGCTTTTGTGATGACGCTGACAGTCGAACTGATAATCCAGCCTGATGTGTCCTTTTGCAGCCAGCGCTTCCATACCGGTGTAAACCTGCTGCAAATGTCGGGCATTGGATGCTAACGGAATAACAACGTGCGGCTTACTTGTACTCACAGTATTTCCTTATTGATGCAATCAGCGTTCACGGCACAGCGAATTATTTGCCGTGGATCACTTTATATTCTTCATGCTGTATACCGAATAAACCGGCAATAGTGCCTGCGGCAGAGCACAGGCGGAACAGCCCGTCCACCCGGGTTGTTTTATTATTGGTAACAACACCGGTAATGAGTTTCGCCAGTCCGCGAAGCACTCTGACACCACTTAATGCCACACAGCGGAGTAAGGCAGTTTTGTATGATTCTTCAAATACGTGGGAACGGGTATAGCCGATCCCGGAACGGAATCCCCGCCGGCAGAACCATTTAACGGATGCCCGTGAAGCGGGAAATTCTTCCACCACCGGTGCATCGATATAAACGCACTGATATCCCGCCTGCTTCGCCCGCAGGGCAAAGTGATAGTCACTGGCACCGGTCATGGCAAAACGGGCATCGAAACACGGCGTCAGGGCTTCGGTCATGCGCCGGCTCAACAACAGGTTATTGGTGTAAAACACGTCAATGAACTGTCCGTGTGTGTAGGGATTTTTGCCGTAAATTAAATCGACAGCCCACTCCGGTGTGCCCGGCTCACCCACAGAAATAACATGGCTGGTCACCACATCCACATTGAATTCACCCGCCGCGCTGACCAGCCGGTTAAGCCAGTCAGGTTGTTGCGGCCATTCATCGTCATCAATGAACACCAGGTAATCACCGTTCATCTGATGGAACAGTTCCACGCAGCGGTTGCGGGCAAATACAATACCCTGCTGTTTTTCCACGTCGTAAGACACCGGAATAGCTCCGTCCTGCTGACGGGAGATAACAACTTCCTTACTGCTCTCACTGGCATCGTTATCCACCACCAGAATGCGGGGGTTGATGTCTTCATCGCACTTAAGCGCAAGCAAGCCGTCGAGTAACCGCCCCAACCATTCCGGGCGGCGACAGGTAATAACGGCAATGACCACATTTTTCATTTGCTGTTCCTGTTTCTGACCAGGTTAATGAGCTCCATGCTCTCTTTCCGGGCACACAGTAAAGACAGACCGGTATAAATCACACCACCGGTAAAGACCTGAATAATAAATACCAGCCAGGGAGTCATGGATTGCATCAGGTACTGCCCCAGCCACCAGGTAGCGGTAAGCATACACAAGCCGATCAGATGGGGCTTGTACACCGCGCCGATAAAACGCTTAAAGCGGATATTCAGGCAGCGGCATGAACGGTAAGATGCAATCATAAAGCTGATAAAGAATGAGAACAGCCACGACAATGCCATGCCTCCGCTGCCAAACTGTGCACCGATATAGAAGCCGGGGATCAGAATAGCGGCAAAGATGATGGTGTTGACGATGATCACATTCATTTTATTCAGTGATTTCAGCACCGGCCCGAACAGCTGTTCCAGGCTCCGCATTGGCATAGATAAACAATACAGTGTGATGATCATTGCAGCCGGCACCCACTTCTCGCCGAAGAATGCCGGTACCATAGTATTGGCTGTGGCCGCGACGCCCCAAAAGACGGGAACGAATAGCAAGGCACTCATGCGCTGACTTTTCAGGAAATAATATTCAATCTGCGAAGCCTGATCCTGAATCTTAGAATAAACCGGCAGCGCGACCTGCCTGAGCAGCGGTAAAACTTTTACCGCCGGCATCATCGCCAGCACGGCGGCGAACTGATAAAAACCAAGATCGGTAGTGCTTAAATATAAACCGGCAATGGCAATATCGAGATTAAAGATGCTGTAACCCACGGTAGCCTGTAGGGCCGCTTTCCATGAGAAATCGAGGATCCCTTTGATTTTAGAAGTAAGCTTGCCGGGCCGTACCCATTTACCGGCACGGATGAGATAACCGGTTTGCCGCACCGTTTCCATCGCCAGAACACCAAATACGATTGACCAGTAACCCAGCCCGTACCATGCCATAAATACAGTAGAAAGCGCGCCGAGAGACTCTGACGCTGCATCAACCATAGACAACTTTTTGAAGCGCATTTCCTTGTTGAGCATGGTGCCCGACATGAAGCCTATCAGGGAGATCAGGAAAGTGAGGGATGACACGCGGATGACATCTTCCAGCCTGGGATCGTCGTATACACCGGCAAGAACCGGCGCCAGTAGCTGAAGTAACAGAAACAGTGAGGTATGGGCGATGATGGTCAGCGTATAGAACTGTCCGAGAATGTCATCATCGACGTCTTTTTCCCGGATAAGCGCAGCAGCAATACCGTTTTTACTGAACGCCCACAGCAGTGATGTAAAGAACGACGATAAAGCGATAACGGCGTAATCTTCCGGAAACAGGAAACGCAGGGTGAAAATGGTGGTAAGCCAGCGCACACTCTGTCCGAGGATTTTACCGATAGCCACCCACTTCAGTGAATGCAGAACAATGCTTTTCATTATTTAGACGCTTTCCCTTCACCGGCGGATTGAAGAAAAACGCGGTAATATTGTTCAGCAGTCTCTTTCCAACTGAAAGAGCCGGCATGTTTAACAGCAGCTTCAATCCCCTGCTCTGAAACAGGATTGAGCATCAGTGATTCCATTGCTGACGACAGAGCAGAAACAGACGCCGGATCGACCAGCGTTGCGTAACTGGCAGCAACTTCTTCACAGGCGGTACCTGATGAAGTGATCACCGGGCAGCGCATGGCCATCGCTTCAATAATCGGGATCCCGAAGCCTTCGTAAACAGACGGGAATACAAATGCGCCGGCACCGGCATACAGCGCAACCAGCTCTTCTGCCGACAGGCGCTTATTGATAATTTTAACCCCGGGTACATCGCAGGTTCGGTCACCGGCCAGCTTTAAAATTAGCGGCCACTTGTTGTCTGCTTTAATTTTTTCGTACGCTTTAATAATATGGTCGACGTTCTTGCGCGACTCGTCGTTGGACACATGAAGAAAGTAAGGCGCAGTATTTTCAGCGGGGTTCTCAGGCGGCGTAAATACCGATAAATCCACACCGTTGAGAATAACATCGATTTTATCTGACGGAATATTCAGGGTGTCGTTTATTACCTTTTTAGAAAATTCTGACACGGTAACAATGCGGCTGTAGCGACCGGACGCCGCTTTCCACGCTTTTTTCTTACGACGGTTACTTTTATAGATTTCAAAGCGATGACGTAAACCTTCACTGTAATGTTCCGGAAATACCAGCGGGCCCACACCGTGCAGAGTAATGATTAGCGGCTTTTCCAGCAGCGTCAGCCATTTCGGCGGTGCGTGACCACCTCCTGCGCGGGGATCCCAGATAACGTCAGCAGTGGATAACTGCGCAGGATCACCGGAACAAAAGTAAGACGCACCGAGCTCCGGCAAATACTGCACGATGTTGTCGATACAGACATTAAAGCTTTCCGGCAGCGTCTGCGGCCGGTACACGCCCACTGTGAACATTTACTACTTTACCTTTTAAAATCTTACTTTTTGCTTTTAACGAACTGTTCCAGCTTTTTAAGCGGCCAGCTGACTTTCCACCACAGTGATTCGTAGGCTTCAAGAAAATGACGGCGGAAGTACACTTCTTCTTTCTTCAGCGATAACAAATGTTCCACCAGCACGGGGGACAAATTGTCCAGATACGCCTGATACCGCGCACTGAGTGCGACCAGTTTATCATGATCTGTTTCCGGTGCAGTAAGTGCGTTATACACCTGCGCAGCAATATCAGACAGTTCGCCTTCAGGTACGTTAACGCTTTTCTGATTACGCATTTTCTTGTCAACAAAACCCAATTTCAGCGCATCCACATCGATGTTGAGTCCGGCAGCATCAGACACAGCCTTTGCCATCTCCTCTGGATGCTCCAGTAACGTGTGATAGCTTAATATATAACGGGGCTTTCCCTGGCTGCAGAAGTAGCCGGTGAGGGTATAGTTTAGCCATAACATTAATGATTTGTCGGCAGAGAAACCGTCACGCTTTTTCAGCGAGCCGTATACTTCAAAGGGAGAGCGCACCATCAGCAGATAAAACGGCGATAACGCCATTTTATCAAATACCTGTTGCCAGAAAGGCAGCAGTAACGTGGTACGGGGATCTTTCATTCCCCAGCAGGATTGTTTGCCGTAATCGCTTTCAAGCACCTTTACCGCTTCATCAAGCAAATGACTACCGTTTTCCGGTGGCGCGGCGTACATGTTCTGTGCAAGAGGATCGTCCCAGGACCATAAGGCTTCATCAAGAAGCTTTTCGTTCATGTTGACCAGATACGAGTTCTCGTAAAACCCTTTCTCGTTTACCCCTTTTTGCGGCGCAAACAAAGCACTGCCCATGAAAACACCGAGTTCGGCAAGCATACCGGAGACAGCGGAAGTACCGCTGCGGTGCATTCCGATCACAATAACGGCTTTCTGTTCCATTTATACAACTCTCTTACGGAATGATTTCAGGGTGCGCAGCAAGGGCGGCGGCGTAACAGATAACAACAGCCCGGAAATGAGGTATTTCACCTGTCCGGGTTGTACTTTCCAGGCATTCAGGTAGCAGTGACCGGCATCCTGCGGGTGATTCTGATATAACAAATTATTGGCATAGTGCAGATAAATGCCGTACTCGGCTTGTTTACACAGTGCTTTTTCCTGCGCACTAACACCGTCCATGGCTGCAATTTTACGCACACAAACCAGGTCAGCGATCAGCATTTTCTTTTCATTCAGGGAATAATTTTCTCCGTGAATGAAATAAATGGCGAGCGGACGCTTTATCACGGCAAGGTTAGAAATACGGGCCATACGCAGCCACACGTGGCGGTCATCCACACCATGCAATTCCCGGCTTTCATCAAAACCACCAATTTCAAGAAACAGCGATTTACGGGCCATGGCGGTACAGCAGGAAATGAAATTCCGTTTCAGTAACGCTTCAAAACACTGTCCTTCGAATTCCGGCTTACTGACCGACACTTCGCCGTGTTTTCTCACTTCTACCCAGCTGTAAACCAGACCTGTTTCCGGATTATCAAAGGCCGGCAGCTGGTACTCCAGCTTTTCAGGTTTCCATTGGTCATCCTGATCGCAAAAACCAATCACATCCCCTTCGGCCACGCTGATACCGTAATTACGTGCAGAGGCAACACCACCGTTTTGCTTAGCGTGATATTTCACCCGTGGATCATGAAGATAGGTTTCGATCAGTGCTTTTGAGCCGTCAGTAGAGCCGTCATCAATAAGCAGTATTTCCAGGTTGGGATACGTTTGTGCCAGCAGGCTGTCTATGGTTAAGCCCAACGTTTTCTCACCGTTGTATACGGCAACAATGACACTGGCTTTCAAAGTACTCAATTTACCTCTCCCTGAATGCTTTAGTAGAAGTACGACAGCAAGCTTTTCAGCAGCAGGTACAACAGAATCAAACTGACAACACTGTATCCGATACCCCGCGCAATATCTTTACCCTGAAATGCCAGCGGCAACTTCGGATACTTATTACGCAAGCGGTAGAAAGACGCCGACACGATTGCCGCAAAAATGTAGAAGAACATGGCGTAGCTGCGGCTGATGAAGAATGCCGTTACGGCAAAGCCGATAATTGACACCGCCATGTACAAGCTCAGCGTTTTCTCCTGGCGCAGGCTGTCTCCGGCTTCACCCGGAATATCTGGCATTCTGCGGATACGGAACAGCATGTAAAAGATGAAGATGAAAAATGCCATCCACAGCGTATACCCGATGATGCCAAGCTCGGACATAATGGTTACAAATGAGTTATGAGCAACCTTGGGGTGATACTCCAGAAAGCGGTTTTTACCAAACCCAAACAGAGGCCGGTATTTAACCATCTGGATCCCTTCATACCAGGCAGTCAGACGGTCCATGGCACTGGCGTCTTTATCGTCAATTGACCGGAAAGACATCAAAGCAATAAATCCTGCAGGCACGCCCATTGCGGCCACCAGCATAGCTTTTACCTTGCCGAAGCGGATATAGAAGAAAGCGAAGAAAACAGCAAACGCACCAATCATGGAGCCCCGGCTTCCAGTCCAGTAAACCCCGAGCAGTAACAGCGCAAACACACTTAAGGATGCCAGCTTGGCCAGTTTGCCTTTTGCTGTCACCAGAAAGTAAGCAGCAAAAGGAATGTTCATGACCAGGAACATCCCCATGTCGTTGGGATCGTTAAAGATACCGATATAACGAACCTGCTGAATTTCGTTAGCACTGTCGTACCGGTAAATGGCGCTTTCCGCCCAGCCCTGTCCGAGAGGGTCGGCAAGCTGGCTCCATGCCTGATGAACCATGACAAGACACGCCACCAGCGATATCAGCAGGATAATGCGTTGCCGCTTCAATGACACCAGAAAGCCAAGATACAGAATGAATGGAATAACGTTCGAGTTTACCCAGTCAATTACCGGCGTGAGATCACTTAAGAACCGCCCGGCGCGGAACTCAGACAGCACCATGGAAAACAGCAATAACACCAGCAAAGTACACTGGATATCCCATATTTTCGGTCTCAGGAAAAGCAGATAAGCAACGAATGTGGAGATCAGAATGGTACGCAGGATCGGGAATTCAACTTCCCAGAACGGCCATTCGTGAGGACGAATAAAAACCAGTGCCGTGTATAAACACAACAAAAAGAAACCAAACGGTGAGGTTGCCGCATCGTTAAGCGGCTTTAATTTATGCGCGGAGGGCGCTTTGGGTATGGCCTGCTGTTCGTTCATCGGTTCACACCTTGTGACGAACACCTGCCCCGTAAAGTGTGCCCACTTTCAGCATCCGTGCCATTCATCCAATAATTCATAACTTCCGTACCGGGTTATACAACATTTCGCGCTTAAAACACGCAGAATAAACAGTATTCAAGCGGTATTCAACTAACTCGGCGGTAACGCATTCGCACCACCGTATGCATTACGATATCTTCGCTTAAAGGATCGGAATTATTTCATCCGGACACGCACGACATACTCAAAACCCTAAAGCTTCGGCTAACGTCTTCATGAATCTGGCGTTTTCATGACCGAAATCAGGTTAAAGAATATTTCACCCACTTTTTCCAGGTATTTATGACCAAAATGTTGTCGGGGACTTTTTAACCGCTATAATCAGGCAATTACTGCTAATAAGACCGTTGCCGGAGACAGATGTGAAAGTAAAAGCATTGATAGCGATGACTGTTGCTTTGGGGCTCACCACCGCCCATGCACAGGAAATGACAGACGAAGCAATAAAAGAAAGAACAAAGCCTTACGGTGAACTGAACATCGCAGGTGCAGCGGCTGCAGGCGCCGGCGCATCTGCCGCCCGTTCAGGTGAGGATGTTTACAATGGCGCGTGTGTCGCCTGCCATGGTTCAGGTGTTTTAGGCGCGCCGCGTTTGCACAATGCTGCAGACTGGCAACCCCGCCTGGATGAGCGTGGGCTGGACGGCGTATGGCAGAATGCTTTGAATGGTATTAACGCTATGCCACCCAAAGGTACCTGTGCCAATTGTAGTGATGACGAGATTAAAGCAGCCATCGAGTTCATGATCGAAGGCATTTAATTAACAAATACTTTACCCTGCATTCATAATAAGCATTTTGACTGCAGGGTATTAATCTTCATACACTTCCCCGCCAGTTCCTGACAAACTCCCTCAGATTAACGTCAATAAGTAGCATTTTTCATACAAATCGGTTAATTTATTAGCGGGCACTAAACAGAATAATAACCGGCTAATCAGGATGTCTTCAGAGTCAACGCAGTACGAGTTGTCAGAGGAAGAGCTTCGCGAACTCATACCGCAGCTGCAACAACTTACGGACAAGTACAAACGGTCTGAGCGCGTACAGAAAGCGCTTTTCGATATTGCCGAACTGGCAAGTTCCGTCAGCAATCTAAACCGCCTCTATCCGGCTATCCATGAAATCATTGGTGACTTCATGAATGCGGATAATTTCTTCGTTGCCTTCTACGAAAAAGACGCAAACCTCGTTAACTTTGTTTATTTTGTCGATGAATTCGACGAGCAAACTATCAGACAAATCCCGGCAGAATCGTTGATGGACGGGATCACCGGCCACATTCTGCGTACCGGCCGTCATGTATTTCTTGAAAAAGATAATCAGGAAGCCTTCACCCGTGAAACCGGGGTGAGCATTGTTGGCGCTGTTCCCCATCAGTTTCTCGGTGTACCGCTAAAGCGTGGCTCGCAGGTTATCGGCGCAATGGTGGTGCAAACTTACGACGACACAATGTTCTATACAGATGAAGATCTGGAAGTGTTGTTGTTTGTCTCCCAGCACATTGTGAATGCGGTAGACCGGGTGAAAAGCCGCGAGCTTACTGAGCGCACCATCCGGGACAGAACGCGGCAACTTCGTAAAATCAATGACGAGTTACAGGAAGAAATTCTTGAACGCCAGAAAATAGAAACCCTGCAACAGGCGTTGTATGAAATTTCAGAGTTATCGGCGAACCTGGAAGGCGATATGGATGCCTTCTACGCCAGCATACACAAAATACTGGCCCGCCTGATCACTGCACCTAACTGTTACATTGCCACGCTGGATGAAACCGGAGAATACCTCGACTTCCCCTACTTCAGCGATACCACCGAAGATACTATTGAACGCCGGCCGCTGGGACTGGGCTTATCAGAATTCGTTTTACGTACCGGCCAGACGGAGCTTATCAACCCGCCACGGGTACTGGAACTGACTCAGGCAGGCGAACTGGATGTGGCAGCTGCCCAGCGAATGCTAAAAAGTGCGAACTCCTGGCTTGGTTCCCCGTTGGTGGTAGACGGAAAGATTTCCGGCGTTATAGGTATTCAGACCTACGGTAAGCTGGCTAAATACACGGCTAAAGATCTCGAATTGCTGCGCTTTGTCTCCCATCACATTGCAGCAGCAATTGGCAGAAAGCGGAATACCGACGCGATTCAGCAATACAATGCACTGCTTGAGGAAAAGGTCAGAGAACGCACCCGGGAACTTGATAAGATCAATTCCTTCCTGAAACAGCAGATTGAAGAACGAAAAGAAATAGAACTTAAACTGATCCATGACGCGCATCATGACAGTCTCACCGATTTACCTAACCGCACGATGTTCACCAGCCGGCTTGAGCTGGCTGTTGCCAACAAGCAGCGCTACCCGGAAAACCTGTTTGCAGTACTGTTTATCGACTTAGATCGCTTCAAAACCATTAACGATACCCTCGGCCATCATGCCGGCGACGAATTCCTTATCGAAGTCAGCCGCCGTATCGCTTTGTGTATCCGCGGACACGATCTGCTTGCCCGCCTTGGCGGTGATGAATTTGTGGTATTGCTGGATAACTTTGAAGATGCTGCCGCCGCTGAAGACGTAGCAACCCGTATCATTGATGCGATTTCTAAACCTTTCCTTCTTGATGGCAAGGAGATGTATTCCGGCGCGAGCGTGGGAATAGCTCATCTTGAATCATATTACCGCGCCGCTGATGAAGTGCTGCGGGATGCAGATGCAGCTATGTACCAGGCCAAAACGCTGGGTCGTGGCCGTTTTGTGATGTTCGATAAATCCATGCGCGACCGCCTGATTGAGGAGCTTGAGCTGGAAAACGAGTTCCGTCTTGCTCTGCGCCGGGAGGAGTTCGACTGTTATCTGCAACCGGTGATGGATTTGCGGAACGACAGCGCGTTTTATCATGAACTTTACGTGCGCTGGGAGCATTCAAGACACGGTAAAGTTAACCGTAAGCATTTCCGGGAAGTGGCAGAGCAAAGCGGCCTGACACTCGACCTTGATTTATTCCAGCTCCGTAAAGCCTGTGAATTGCTGAACAATGAAACGGAAGAACCTGCCGGCATCGAAAAGATTGCAGTGAATGTGTCGATTAATCATCTGCTGCAGGCATCGCTGGTCACAAAAATTCTGCAGTTAGTAGAAGAATACCAGGTATCCCCTGACAGGCTGGTTTTTGAGTTTGATGAAAACGATTTAAACCGGCGTTCCCAGTTTATCCTGCCTGCAATTAAGAAACTGAAACGGGCCGGCATCACCCTGGTGCTGGATAACTTTGGTAGTGGTCTGGCATCACTGAGCTACCTGTTTGCCTATCCTTTCGACTACATCAAAATTGACCACAGATTTGTGAAATCCCTCCCCCGGTCACAACGGAACCTGAAGCTGATTCAGTCGGTCATGCTGATTTCAGAACATCTGAAATTCGACGTTATCGCCGAAGGCGTCGACGCAAGAGCCCAGCTTAAAGCCTTAAATGAAATTGATTGTCACTATGCCCAGGGCAAGATACTTTCAACCCCGGAACCGGTGGCAAGGCAGAAACGCGCGTAACAACGCGCTTTAATTCTTCCCTAACATGGCTTTTAAGCTGGCGAGTCCGGCTTCGTTGGTCTTTTTGCGCTGTTCTGCTGAGGGTTTCACTTTCTTTTCTTCCCACACAACGTCATCTACAGGCAGTTCGTAGAGGAAGCGACTGGGTTCAGGGTTGATAACTTCACCGAACTGTCTGCGCTCTTTCGCCAGACTGAAGATAAGTTCGCGCTGGGCACGGGTGATCCCTACATAAGCCAGGCGGCGCTCTTCTTCCACGTTATCTTCATCAATACTGCTCTGGTGAGGCAGTAGGCCTTCTTCCATTCCCACCAGGAACACCACCGGAAACTCCAGACCTTTTGAGGCATGCAGTGTCATCAGCTGCACCTGATCGGCTTCGCCATCTTCCTCGCCCCGCTCCATCATGTCGCGCAAAATAAGACGGTTTACCACTTCTTGCATAGTCATCGGTGACTCTAAATCAGACCCTTCCAGCATATCAGTCACCCAGCCAAACAGGGTACTGACGTTCGCCATGGCCATTTCAGCCGCTTTGGGACTGGGACTATGCTCATACAGAAACTCTTCGTACTGCATGGAGCGGATCATATCCCTTAATACCGCTTTGCTGTCGCCGCGCACTACATTATCCGAGGTTTCCACCACCCACCGTCCAAATCCGGCAACACGCTGGTAAGCCGATTCACCTAATACGCCGGAAAGACCGGAGTGAGTGGTAGCAGCAAACAGCGAAATACCGACCTGATTAGCAAAATTCCCCAGTTTCTCAAGTGTTGCACGGCCAATTCCCCGGTTCGGTGTATTAACAACACGCAGGAAGGCGTTATCGTCATCCTGATTCACCAGCAAGCGCAGATAGGCCATGATGTCTTTCACTTCAGTTCTGCCGAAGAACGACATGCCACCGTTAATACGGTACGGAATACGGTTGCTCATCAGCAGCTTTTCGAACAGGCGGCTCTGGTGATTACCTCGGTACAAAATCGCGTAGTCTTTGTACTGGGTGCGGTTCATAAACTTATGCGCAATCAGTTCGGCGACGACTCTTTCCGCTTCATGTTCTTCGTTCTTGGCCGAAAGAACACGCAAGGGTTCGCCGTAGCCCATCTCAGAGAAAAGGGTTTTATCAAACAGGTGCGGGTTATTCTGAATAAGAATGTTGGCGCAATGCAGGATCCGGCCTGAAGACCGGTAATTCTGTTGCAGCTTTATCACATTCAGTTTCGGGAAATCCTCTTGCAGCAAATGCAGATTCTGCGGACGCGCACCACGCCAGGAATAAATTGACTGATCGTCGTCACCCACCACAGTAAACCTTGCCCGCTCTCCCACCAGCAGTTTAACCAGTTCATACTGACTGGTGTTGGTATCCTGATATTCGTCCACCAGCAAGTAGCGGATTTTACTTTGCCACTTTAACCTGACCTGCTCATTGGTTTTAAGCAATAAGGTAGGCAGCAGGATAAGATCATCAAAATCCAGCGCGTTATAGGCCCGCAGGTGATTTTGATAATGGCGGTAAGCTTCTGCAAATTCCCGCTCACCGGCACTGGTGGCTTTTTTCGCCAGCGCATCGGGTAATAACAGGTCATTCTTCCAGTTTGAAATACAGCTTTGCAGCAACTGAAGTTGATCTTTGTCGCCGTCGATAGTGTCTTCGGTTAAGTCATTCAGTAGCGCTGTGGAATCTTTATCGTCAAATAATGAAAAGCCGGGTTTGAGTCCAAGTTCTTTAACATGGGCCTTGATGATGGTCAGGCCCAGGGTGTGGAACGTACACACTTTCAGGCCTCTGGCCTCCTGCTTGCCAAGAGTCTGCCCTACCCGCTCTTTCATTTCCCGCGCAGCCTTATTGGTAAAGGTCACAGCGGCAATTTGCCGCGCCGGCAAATCGCATTCCCTCACCAGGTGAGCTATTTTATTGGTGATTACGCGCGTCTTTCCGCTTCCGGCACCAGCCAGTACCAGACAAGGCCCGGAGACGTACGTCACAGCAGATTGTTGTGCATCATTTAACTTCATAATGAAAAGGAGCGAGCTAACGGTTTGAGAGAATGACGGTTTTTTAATTGCATGTGCGTGGCATCTAATTAGAATACGAAACACATAGTCGCGATGACGCGCATTATAAAGGAAATAGTATGCTTGATCCGAAAAAACTCGAAGAAATCGCCAAACAAATTTCAGACGCTGTACCGCCCGGGGTACGTAACATGGCCGAAGGAGCCGAGGCGCGGGTGAAGCAGGTATTGCAGGCCCAGTTAAGCAAACTGGACCTTGTTACGCGGGAAGAATTTGACATTCAAAGCCAGGTACTGATCCGTACCCGTGAAAAACTGGAAGCCCTGGAAGCCCGTCTGGCTAAGCTTGAAGAAGACAACACGCCGGACGCTTAAGTGCTCCGGCGTTGCAACACATGCCTTAACGCTACAATGCGTTAAGGCCTATTCTGTCCACCATTAACCCCACAGCAAACACTAGTCCGACATAGTGATTGTCCAGAAACGCTTTAAAACAGGCCATCCGCCCGCGGTCCCGTGTTTCGTAAGACTGAATAGCAAATAAAACGGCACAGGCTACCAGCGCCACGTACACTGGCCAGCCGTAATTCAGTGAAACCGCAATACTTCCCAGAACCCCCAACGTGAACAGTTGCAGTAAACCAATGATCAGACGGTCGTTTTTACCAAATAAAATGGCAGACGATTTAATGCCGACAATCAAATCATCGTCACGGTCGACCATGGCATAGTAAGTATCGTAGGCGATGGTCCATGCCAGATTAGCAATAAACAGCAGCCAGCCTTCAATGGGTACATATCCCAGTGTGGCGGCAAAGACCATGGGGATCCCCCAGCCGAATGCCGCGCCCAGCACAGCTTGTGGCATATGGGTGTAACGCTTCATAAACGGATAACTGGCAGCAAGTAACAGGGCCACCACGGACAATGCAATGGTTTGCCAGTTAAGCAGTAAAACCAGTAAAAACGAGATCCCGACCAGCAAAGCAAACAGCTGCAAGGCTTCTTTTTCAGTTACTGTGCCCGCCACCAGCGGACGTTGATTGGTGCGCTTTACACTGCCATCTACTTTCCTATCTGCGTAGTCGTTGATGATACAGCCGGCAGAACGCATCAGTACCACGCCGGCGATGAATATCAGCGAGATCCCTAAATCCGGCAGGCCACCGGCAGCGATAACCAGCGCCCAGATAGTCGGCCATAACAGTAAATAAATACCGATAGGTTTGTCCATGCGGGTCAGTTGCATGTACGCCCGCCAGTTACTAAAAGACAATTCAAGTGACATGTTTAACGTTCCGTTTGATAAACAGGTGATTCAGGTAAGAACAGTTCAGCAACCAGCAGGGCATGCTGCCGGTAATGAAAGCAGGAACGCCGGCCCAGAAGCGTGATTCCGGTATCGCCGGCGAAAGATGAATTATCCACTTTACATAGCTCAAAGGCACCGCGCACGAAGCGGTCATCATTAAATAA
Source organism: Alteromonas sp. ABV2_168 (assembly GCF_056161165.1). NCBI lineage: Bacteria > Pseudomonadati > Pseudomonadota > Gammaproteobacteria > Alteromonadales > Alteromonadaceae > Alteromonas > Alteromonas sp. ABV2_168. Next base: position 569,475 of record NZ_JBSWYQ010000002.1, read on the forward strand.
ACGCTTACCCAAAGGCTGACTGCCAAGCTGATTAAATTCAGTTTCCATCAGCACCACCGGAATTACCGAGCGGGCGAATACCCAGGGCGTGCCGCCGTTCATTAAGAGGACTTCCCGAACAATGTATTTGCCGTCACCATCTGGTGCCGCCACAGCACTGAGGCAAGATAATTCAGCATCATGAAGCGGCGCATTGCCTTCCCCCACCAGTGCCAGAGAAAATTTGTCAGTAAGAGATTCTATCCGGTCGGTCAGTGAACCGGTGTCCAGCAACCAGGAACGGGCACAGACCGGCAAAGCCTGAGCAGCACTGGAAGCTTCCCAGGCAACATCAAGACCGGCGGGAAAGGTTAGATCTAATTCCAAAGACTAATACACCATTGAAGATAACGGCCCTATCTTAGCATTGGTATAGCACTGAGCCCAAAGTCCTGTGCAAAGATACCCTATATTGCGGTGTTTATTTTGCGGCGTTTGCTAAACTACACTCATACTTGTAACGCGTTAACTGACTGAAATTCTGTATAGCCTATGAAAATGTTATCTCTTCGTGCATTCGCTGCGTTGTCATTACTTTGTAGCCTGCTGAGCTTTTCAAGCCATGCCCAGGATGCTCCGAACTACGGGTATTTAAGCCTGGAGCCGGACATTATTACTAATTACATTGGTCCTTCCGCGAAGAAACTTGGCTATGTGCGGGTCACGGTAGAATTAATGATAGACAGTGTGGATGTACTCGATATTGCAGAGCATCACCTGCCATTATTGCGTGCGACAGCCATCGAAATATTTGGTCAGCAACCGGAAGATAAAGTGAAATCGCTCACCGGACGGGAAGACATCCGGCTGGCGATTTTAAAGGCGCTGCAGGATCACATGCGTAAAGAGACCGGCGCCAGCATTGTAAAAGACGTCATCTTTACCAAGTATTTGTATCACAGCTGAGCCGGTTTGCGGCGGCCTGAGCCCAGTGCCAGTAACGCCGCCATCAAACAACCGCTGATAAGGCCGACAGTATGAGCCGTGTTGGCCATGTTCACCCACAGCACATCAGCATAGCCCAGCACCAGCCACACCAGCATGAAACCGACAATGGCTTTGGGAATGGATAATCCCCAGGACGGTCTCAGCCAGCCAATCCACCATACGAATCCGAGTACGGCATAAACCACACCGGACAAACCGCCGAAGGCAGGACCACTGACCACAGCCTGCGCGAGGTTTGATGCTATCGCGGAGACCACAAACACCAGCAGCAACATGGAGAAACCAAAGGTGCGTTCAATCTGCGCACCCAGCATGCTCCACCACAGCAGATTAAAGATAAAATGCAGGGCAGAGAAATGTATGAATGCAGGCGTAATCAGGCGCCAGTACTCATGGGTTTGCAGCAACTGTCCCACAGGCTGCATTTTCAGGTACTGACTGACAGTACCGAAGAAGCCGAGCCAGGATAGGGCATAAACCAGTGTACAGATGAACAGAACGGAGGCTGCGAACGGCGCAGTTTTCGCCCACGACAACAAATTGCCGATGCTGAGATTACCGGATTTCGAAGGATGTAATGCCACATGCTCACCGTTTTCCCAGGCAGCCTGCTGATATTTAGGATGGCCTGGCTGACGGATGAACTCTTCGCAAATTTCAGTCGCACGGCTAATGTCTCCGCCGTCAGCGAGTACAATAATGTACTCACCCTCTTTTTCAGAATCTGCAACCTGAGAAGGTAACTGCTGGCTGGTCAGATAATTCGCCAGCAGATGAGCGTAACTTTCATTGGTAATAGCAATTAACGGTGTACTCACGTTTATGCTGTCACCACATCCTGAGAGAGCTTCCACGCTTCAAAGCCGCCGTCCATGCTGTATACGGAATCGTAGCCCTGCTGCGCGATAACGTTAGCCGCCTGCTGGCTGCTGACGCCGTGATAGCACACCACCAGCACGGGTTTGTCTTTGGCAGTGTTTGTCAGAAATTCAGCGAAATTGTCATTACTGAGATGAAGAGCATCAGGCATGTGCCCTGTTGCAAAAGATTGCGGATCACGAATATCGACAACCGCAAACTCGCCGAGTCTGGCTGCTGCATCCTGTACGCTGATATGCTGAAATTCTGACATTGTTGATAACTACCAGTTAAGAATAACTTTTCCGGACTGCCCTGACCCCATGGTATCGAACCCTTTCTGAAAATCGTCGATACTGTACTGATGGGTAATAACAGGAGAAATATCCAGACCACTTTGTAACAGACTGGCCATTTTGTACCAGGTTTCAAACATTTCACGGCCGTAAATACCTTTAATGATTAAGCCTTTGAAAATCACCTGATTCCAGTCTACCGCCACATCAGTTGGCGGGATCCCCAGCATAGCAACCTTTCCGCCATTATTCATCTTATCTAACATGTCACGGAAAGCAGCAGGGACACCGGACATCTCAAGGCCCACATCGAAGCCTTCAGTCATGCCCAGTTCGTTCATGACATCTTTTAATGAGGTGGTACCCACGTTGACCGCACGGGTTGCCCCCATTTTTTCGGCCAGTTCAAGACGGTACGGATTTAAGTCAGTGATCACCACATGACGTGCACCAACATGCTTCGCGACTGCCGCAGCCATAATACCGATAGGACCGGCACCGGTAATCAGCACATCTTCACCGACCAGATCAAAGGACAATGCGGTATGTACAGCGTTACCGAACGGGTCGAAGATTGACGCCATATCATCGCTGATATTGTCAGGAATGCGGAATGCGTTGAACGCCGGAATCACCAGATATTCTGCAAAAGCACCGGCCCGGTTAACACCAACCCCTTCGGTATTCCGGCACAGATGACGACGCCCGGCACGGCAGTTACGGCAATGCCCGCAGGTGATATGGCCTTCACCGGACACTCTGTCACCAATTTTGAAACCGGCCACTTCCTGACCCATGCCCACAACTTCACCCACATATTCATGACCAACGACCATGGGTACAGGAATCGTTTTCTGAGACCACTCGTCCCAGTTATAAATATGCATGTCGGTGCCGCAGATAGCGGTTTTACGGATTTTAATCAGCAGATCATTGTGACCCACTTCCGGCTCTGCCGTATCCTGCATCCAGATCCCGGGTTCGCGGTGCGCTTTTACCAGTGACTTCATCAGATAACTCCTAACTCTTTACCCACTTCGATAAACGCATCGACAGCTTTATCTACATGCTCAATGGTGTGACCGGCTGACATTTGTGTGCGGATGCGGGCCTGACCTTTCGGTACGACGGGATAAGAGAAGCCCACAACATAAATACCTTTCGTCAGCATTTTTTCAGCCATTTCACTGGCCAGACGGGCATCACCTAACATAACCGGAATGATGGCGTGATCTTTACCCGCCAGAGTAAAGCCCGCTTCTTCCATGCGTGTACGGAAATGCACGGCGTTCTTCCACAGTTGCTCGCGCAATGCATGACCGTCAGCCATCATATCGAACACTTTCAGTGAGGCAGATACGATGGGAGGCGCGACGGAATTAGAAAACAGGTAAGGACGTGAGCGCTGACGTAACCATTCAACAATTTCTTTCTTGCCGGAGGTGTAACCGCCCGATGCTCCGCCAAGGGCTTTACCCAGCGTGCCGGTAATGATGTCAACGCGGCCAATTACGTCACAATATTCGTGGCTGCCACGACCATTTTCGCCAAGAAAACCGGTAGCGTGACAGTCATCAACCATCACCATCGCATCGTATTTGTCTGCAAGATCGCACACGCCTTTCAGGTTCGCGATAACACCGTCCATGGAAAACACACCGTCGGTGGCGATAATTTTAAACCGTGCGCCATCAGCAACGGCCTGCTTCAATTGCGCTTCGAGTGCGTCCATATCGTTATTCGCATAGCGATAACGTTTAGCTTTGGATAAGCGGACACCGTCGATGATGCTGGCGTGATTCAGTGCATCAGAAATGATCGCATCTTCCGGCCCGAGTAAGGTTTCGAATAAGCCGCCATTGGCATCAAAACAGGACGGGTACAAAATGGTGTCTTCGGTACCCAGAAAATCGCTGATTTTCCCTTCCAGTTGTTTGTGAATATCCTGCGTACCGCAGATAAAGCGCACCGACGCCATGCCAAAGCCATGACTGTCCAGGCCTTCTTTGGCTGCCGATACCAGATCCGGATGATTAGCCAGACCTAAATAATTGTTCGCGCAAAAGTTAATGACTTCACTGCCATCGTCGACGGCAATGTCAGCTTGCTGCTGTGAAGTAATAACCCGCTCATTTTTGTACAGACCTTCTTGTTTTACTTCTTCTATCTGCTCACGTAAATGCGTGATAAATGACTGTGACATGTTTCTCTCCGTCGTCGAAAACGCGTATTCTAATGGTTGGGTATTGATGGGTACAGCCTTGCTGTATCAAGGGTTCAAACCTGTAGACGGGGAGTGTAAATTTTTTCGCACACCTTTGCCCGGCATATGCGGATTATTTCTGAGCTCAAAACTCAAACTGATGCTGAGAACTGCCGGCGTTGCGTTTATCCACATTTTGCCAGCAGCCGTCTTTGACATTTTTCTCCAGCCGCTCCCAGAGTTGCGCTTCAGGAATGGGCGGGCTGATTAAATAACCCTGGGCCTGATGACAGTAAAACTCTCCCAGTTTGCCCAGTTGTTCCGGCGTTTCCACCCCTTCAGCTATCACGGTTCTTCCCAGACTTCTGACGAGGGCTATGGTAGATTCCACGATATTGGCATCTTCCGGATTATCCAGCATGCCGCTGATAAACGACTGATCGATCTTTACGTAATCTACAGGCAGGGATTTCAGGTAACTCAAGGACGAATAACCGGTCCCGAAGTCATCGATGGCCACCAGACACCCCATATCCTGCAAGGCTTTGCACACATCAATGGCGGAATCCATATCAGACACCAGCGCGGTTTCTGTCAGCTCCAGCTCCACTTTATCCGGAGCCAGTTCATAGAGCGCCAGTTGCTGGGCCAGAAAATTGGGCAGTGTGATGTCCGAAAACTGTGCAGCAGAGATATTAATTGCCATTTTCAGTTCACTGTAACCGCTTATATTCAGCTCATTGAGAATACGCAAAGAACGGGTGAGTACCCAGTAATCCAGTTCCAGCATAAACGGAGTATTTTCCAGCATGGGAATGAATTCTCCCGGGGAAATATATCCTTTTACCGGATGATACCAGCGGATAAGTGCTTCAAAACCCTCCAGACGAAAAGTATCAATACTGATTTGAGGCTGCAATGCCAGACTGAACTGGTTCTCTCGCAGCGCTACACGGGCTTCCCGTTCAAGTTCTACTTTACGCATGACCTTAATATTCATCGATGCATCGTAAAGTTTGAAAGAAGCACCTTTCAGTGCTTTGGCTTCATACATGGCAATGTCAGCATGCCGCAACAGCTCCATTGCCGTTGTTTCGGGCTGATTAGTGATGGCAACACCAATACTGGTAGACACGTAAAACGGCAGGGAATCTACCTGAATAGGCCGCGAAAACACGTTAATCACTGATTTCGCCACCGCTTCCACTTCGCTTTTATCACGGACTTTACTGAGTAAAATAACAAACTCATCTCCGCCAAAGCGCCCGACCAGGTCGTGTTCTCCCACAGCATTGGCTATACGCTCAGCGGCGGCATGAATTAATTTGTCGCCGACATCATGGCCGTGACTGTCATTGACCTTTTTAAAATCATCCAGGTCGAGAAATAACACCGCAGCCAGCCCCTGATCACGGGTGGCATTCACAATGTGTTTTTCAATCTGAAAGGTCATCATTGTGCGGTTTGGCAGGCCTGTCAGGCCATCGAACATGGCCATATTTTCAAGCTGGGCGTTCGAAGCTGCAATCTTTGAATCCTGTTCTTCCAGCCGTTCAGCAAGGTTGTGCGCCGTTTCTTCCAGCAAATCAAGTTCATCCGGGAACAGCTTGTCTTTCCATTGACGGCGAAAACTACTGCCGTGGGAAAACTCCTGATACCTGTGTTCTGCCAGTAACGGTAGCCGCTCCACCAGCTGAAGCAACTTGGTTTTATATTGGTGGATCAGTAACAGCAGCAAAATAGTAAAGAGAAAGAAAAGTGTGATGGCGGTACCAATGACCATGTTCTGGTAGGCGTTCACCGACTCAACAACCGCTGTTATATCGCGGATAAACAGAATGTAGTAATCCTGTTCAGACATAGGCAGCAAGCTTACCAGTAAGCGTTTCTTATCCTGTTTGACCAGCACGCCCCGTTCAACCATCCCTTCAGTGGTGGCATCAGAAGGTGTCGCTGCCAGTACAGTATTGACGATTTGTTGATTCTGATACGACAACTGACTGACAATTTTTAAATCAATATTGTCAGCGCTGTATCCTTCGTAGCGCACAATGGCAATTTTATAAGCGCTGGAGAACTGGGAAAGTGCTGCCAGAAGTTCACCGAAGCTGGAACTGAGCACCAGCACCGCGATTTGTTGATCTTCTGTCATGATGGGTGCGGTCACGTATCGGTAACACATCTCACGACAATCAAACCGGTTCTGCGGGCGAATTTGTTCCCGGGTATGTTGCTCCATTTCCGGAATGAACGCGGGCATTTTGTCACGGTTGCCGGTTATCAGCTTACCGTCTGCATTGAACAACCACATTTCACTGATTTGCAGGCTGACATTCAGCGCATCCTCGGACTCTTTCAAAGCATTTAGCAGTTCCTGCTCTGACAAGGTTTCGGTATGGCCCCAGCGGGAGAAAGTTTCCACCCAGACCAACAGCCGTACGGTAAACAACTCGTCCATCCATGCCATCTGACGCTGATTTTTGAGCTGGAAGTCTTTGTGCTGCTGCTCGATATTGCTTTGCGACTGCGCAATCAGCATTACCGCGATAGCGACTGTTACAGTAAGCATCATTGCAACAACAATGCTCAGTAATTTGGTGGTAACCGATACTTTAACTTTCATATCAGAACCAGTACATAACCTGTACTGCCCACATTCGCCAGTACTCGGCTGTGTCTGGTGTATTCTGAGGGCTGGGAATGCTTGTCAGCCGGCCAGCTCCGTTTACCCAGTGGTGTTCGGCCTGGATACGCCAGTTGGGCCTTGGATCCCACTGAACACCTACCGTAGCGGTTTTCTCATAGCCAAAATAAGCAGGAATGACACCGCCGGTTGCCGCTTCAAGCTTTTCACCATCACGGTCATTGCGGTCGGAGACATACATGTCGTATCCCAGCGTCAGGGTAAACTGAGAATTGAGCATGTAACGGATCTGCGCGTATCCCCCTTCCCCTTTATTTTCATCAAAGAAGGCTGGTGAATAGCCGCCGAAATCACGACTGTGATTACGCTGCAGCTCTGCATTAAACTCCCAGTTTTCCGCATAGTAAACCGCAGACAACGTATATAACCTGACAGTCCTTCCGCCCCCGAACAAGTTTTCCGTGGCTGAAGGGTGGTAGGTAAAGTCGGAATCCAGCCAGCTGGCGCCCAGTTGCCAGTCCAGTGACGGCGGCTGCCAGAACACACTGAACTGATGGGCATAGTCCTGCTTCAATTCTCCCTGTGCAAATTCGCCCAGCAACGCTTTTGTCTGATAGCTGCTCATGGGGGAACTGCCGTAACTCCAGTTTATCTTCAGATTTCCCTCGTCAGAGGAGCGGTACAATTGCAGTAACACTCCATCACTGCCCAGCGCTACATCACGGAAATTATCGAAATAAATGGATTGCGGCAGAATGATAGTAGAACGGGTTTGCGGCACATCCCGGGTGGCAGAATATAACCAGTGCGGACTTTTAAAACGGCCCAGGTTGATATTTGCGGTCCAGTTTTCCATATCCGGCAAACGCCAGTCGACAAACAAATAGTCAATTCTGGCACCGCGCTCATAGCGATTGCCGCCATCCAGATAAACAGCCTGCCCGACCACAGCAAGGGAGGCGTTCATATCGTAGCGCATGTTTATTCCCAACTCAGTGAGGTCAAAGCTGATTTCATCATCTTCATGGATAAAGTCGCTGTCGATTGACTGGCTTATTCCCTGAGAGAGAAACCCGTGCCAGCTGAACGCATCTTCAGCCAGGCAGTCCCCGGCGACCAGTGCGGAGAAGAAAAATACAAAAATGGCAGGAAAAGACTTCATGGTACGATAACCTCCCTGACGTCCTGCGACCAGGTTCCCTGATACGCATAACCGACGGCGCCCGGCGTGCTGGCTACGGCTTCCAGCACTTCAGTTTGAGTAGCGAGAGTCTGAGGCCGCTCTCCCTGACCGGAATAAATGATTTGATTCCACAGCCTTTCCAGCTGATAGGGAAACATTTTCAGCACTTGCCGGCAAAAGTCCCGGTGAGCATCTGAATTTGATTCCAGCACATACACCGTAATTTTTGTGCCATCGGGCCAGTACTGTTTGCGGGCTGAAAAAATATCGCGCACTTCACTGCGGGTAAGTTGATGTTGCTGAACATTTTTATTCAGAATCACTGCCGCTTCAGAAGCATGGGCTGAAAAAGTGATACACAGAATAATGCAGGCTACAAGCATCCGTAGCAGCGGGAGACCCTGTCTGGTCGCAACGTCCTGGCGGAAGAAAATGAGCAAATGACACCTCATCCTTAAAGAAACGTGTCTGATAGAATTTTGCGTATATACAGTGTAGAGGGTTCTGGCCATTTTGCGTGATTTTTTTTGAGGAAAATCACATTCATACAAAATGACCAATAAATCTACAGCAACTGGTCAACCATTTGAATAACACTGGCCGTTGAAATACGGGACATCAAGTCCGGTCCTTTTGCTCTTGTTCCCCAGGGCAGTGATTCCCATGATTTACCAGTTTGCTCTTTAATACACTCATCGTAAACCGACACGACGTGCTGTAAATCATTGTACGGACCGGTCCGGCGGGGATTAGAGTGGGCGTATAAACCGATAACCGGAGTGCCGGCCATTGTTGCCATATGCGCAGGGCCGGTATCCGGTGCGATCACCAGTGATGCCCGCTCAAGCACAGCCAGCATATCGTGCAATGATGTTTTACCTACAAGATCACGGGCGATATGACTGGTGCAACGTAAAATGGCATCGGCAAGTTGCCGGTCAACCGGCCCGGGGCCACCGCACAGTATCACAGGAATGCCTTTTTCATGCAGGTGGTCAGCAACCGCCGCATAGCGCTCAGGTAACCAGTTTCGTTCAGCTTTGCTTGCTGCAGGGCTGATTACCGCAAAACGGCCATATTCTTCTGCCAGTTCTGCGGCAAATTCAAAAGCACTTTCAGGCAGGGGTAAATCCCACTCAGGCTTTCCGGCAGGAGGCAGACCAAGTGCGTCGCCGAAATCCATGAAGCCGTCCAGAACATGCGCATGCTGCCTCGCTTTAACCCTTTTATTGGCAAACAGCCAGTGAAGCTCTTTGCTTCGGGCCCAGTCGAAGCCGATCCTCTCACGGGCCTTGATAACCCTTGAAGCCAGATTCGCTCTTAATGCCACCTGCATCATCAGCAATGCATCAAAATATTCTCCGCTGACGGCTTCGCGCAGGGCATTAACGGCCTGTTTGCCCTGCTTTTTATCGAACACGATAAAACGGACGTCCGGCAACATTTTCATCAGCTCATATTCAATTTTTCCGATGACCCAGGTTAACTCTGCATCCGGCCAGTGTTGTTTTATCCGATGGACTAACGCCGCCGCGTGGCAGACATCGCCAATAGCAGACAACCTCATCAAACAAATCTTTTTCTTCAAGGACCCACCTCTAAAGCTGAAAACTGTGAAATTTTCATTACAATGACCAATTTACCACATTAACGATGTAGCATGGCGATAAAACAAGTGTCAGCAGGCAGTCACCATATCCTGATCTGCGCAGATGAATATCCGCAAATTACACCGCAGTGGTTTGACCCGCAATGGTGGCAGGAAAAAGGTGCTGTTACCGGTCAGGCGAAAGGCCGGGGGACCACGTTATTTCTGGACGTAGATGGAGATGCGCTTGTGCTGCGCCATTATCGTCGCGGCGGATTACCGGGCAAATTGCTTGACGACCAGTATGTGTTTGGCGGACTTGAGGCAACACGTCCCTTTAAAGAACTTCGTTTGCTGTCAGCCATGCGGGACCAGGGTTTGAACGTACCCCGCCCGGTGGCAGCACATGTACAGCGTAGTGGTCTGGTATACCGGGGGGATTTAATTACCGCAATGATTCCTGAAAGTCAGGATCTGCATGCTGTGCTATGCCGCCAACCGTTACCGGAAGATAAATGGTTTGCTACAGGTGTTGCCGTAGCCAGAATGCACCGTGCCGGTGTGTACCATCACGATTTGAATGTGAGAAACGTGATGATAGATAGTCGGGAAGAAATCTGGATCATTGATTTTGATCGCTGTGACTTCCGCGCCGGCGATAAATGGAAAACCCGAAACGTGGCGCGTTTTTTACGCTCACTGGTTAAAGAAAAAAATAAGCATGCCGGATTTCACTGGCAGCAAAGCGACTGGAATGCCTTTCTTGAGGGCTTGCAATCTGTGTGATTGAAAGTCAGCCCGCAGACAGGTAATTTCGTTATCTCTACAGAAAAGAAGACACACTATGCACACACGAGCCATTTACCCGGGCACTTTTGACCCGATAACAAACGGGCATGCAGATTTAATCGAGCGTGCTTCCCAAATGTTTTCACATGTCATTGTGGCTATTGCGTCAAACCCCAGCAAAAAGCCACTTTTCTCGCTGGAAGAACGGGTGGAGATGATTCGTGAAGTCACCAAAGACTTACCTAACGTAGAAGTTCGTGGCTTTACCGGACTGCTCGCCGCGTTCGCGGATGAGATTAACGCTACGATACTTATCCGTGGTTTGCGGGCGGTGTCGGACTTCGAGTACGAATTTCAACTGGCGAATATGAACCGCCGCCTGAATCCGAAGCTGGAAAGTGTGTTCCTGACCCCGGCAGAAGAAAACTCGTTTATCTCATCCACGCTGGTCAAAGAAGTTGCTTTGCATAAGGGTAAAGTGACTGACTTTTGTCATCCTGTCGTGGAAGAAGCGCTGAAGCAGCGCTTTCACGGTAAGTGATAGTTTGCAGAATGTGATGAACCGTCTGCCGCAGAGATGCGGCAGTCAGAACCCGCTGGATGGATTTACGCCGTATTTCTCAATGAAAGCTATTTCTGGCAGTCAGGACAGTAAAAGGTATTGCGCTGTCCAATCACCACGCTTTTGATTTCACTGCCACACACTTCGCACTCCTTTCCGGCACGGCCATAGACTCTTAAATGCTGGGCGAAATAGCCCGGATTGCCGTCGCTCTGAGCAAAATCTTTCAGTGTAGTACCGCCCTGTTCAATGGCTATTGCCAGCACTTCTTTAATGGCGTCTGTCAGCAGGACATAACGTTTTGCGCTTACCCGTCCGGCTGCACGGCGCGGGTCGATACCCGACATAAACAGCGCTTCATTGGCATAGATATTCCCGACTCCCACTACCACGTCATTATCCATGATGAAGGTTTTCACCGGGCTCTTTTTCCCTTTGGCCAGTTCCACCAGCCGTTGCGCATCAAAATCGTCTGTAAGCGGCTCAGGCCCCAGTTTCAGAAGCAGTTTATGCATCTCACCTGTCGGCTGCCATAAACAGGCTCCGAAGCGTCTGGGATCGTTAAAACGCAAGCATTTACCGCTTTTGAGCACAATGTCGATATGGTCGTGCTTAACCGGCGGATGCGTGGCGTCAATCACACGTAATTTTCCGGACATGCCCAGATGCAGCACAATCTCTCCGTTGCCGGTATCTATCAATAAATATTTCGCCCGCCTGCGGATGTTGCGGATCTCACATCCCTCAGCTTTAAAAATATCATCCGGAACAGGCCAGCGAAGCCGCTTGTCACGCACAATGATTTTACTGATTGTCTGATTCATCAGCCAGGGCGAAATGCCGAGGCGGCTTACCTCAACTTCAGGTAATTCAGGCATAGAACATTACTTCCTATTGATCCCAGGGTAGTAAACCGGTGAGTGTAGCATCACTCAGGCGGTACCAGGCATTCTCTGTTTTCACCAGCGTTTTATCTTGTTGGGGATAAAAGGCAAACACCAGGCCGTCAGACTGGCCGGCCAGCCACACCACTGCTACCAGAGGCTCAGTTTGCGGCTCCGCCGACATTTCTACAGGCTGCAACGTTGCTGAACGCCAGGCGCTGATTTGCTGCGCGGGAGTAGTGACAATCTCCGGGTCCGGAGACACCTGCCGCCACCCCTGTCCGTTTCTGACCAGCTGGCTCTGCCCCTGCTCTATTTTTAACACATAAGCGTCTTGCGGGATCAACGGCACCACGGCGGGCGCTTTTGCCGATGGCAAAAATGTATCCAGATTGAACAAGGCAATCATCAGCAACATAGAAAATATCACTACGTTGTTCATACCGCGCTGTGAAAGAAAAGCCATAAAGTTACTCACTAAAGAAACCGGAAAGGCTCCTACACCTGCTGTCAGCGCCCGTTCAGAAACACGGCGTAAACCCATCCATGGGGCCTCGGCTGCCGCATCCCTGCGGCAGACGGTTTCTGAACGGGCGCTCACTCCGGTGTTGCGCCTTTTCCGGTAAGATTAACGCACTGGAGGCTAAACGCAAAAAACCCGGCAAAAGCCGGGTTTTCGTGGAGACAAAAGCAAGTTTTATTACTTGATTTTTGCCTCTTTGAACATAACGTGCTTACGCACAACGGGATCGTATTTTTTGATCTCCATTTTGCCAGGCATGTTACGCTTGTTTTTGTCAGTGGTGTAGAAGAAACCTGTACCTGCTGAAGAAACTAATTTAATTTTATCACGCATTGTCGGCTTCCTTAGATTTTCTCACCACGGGCACGAAGATCAGTCAGAACTGAATCGATACCCTTTTTATCGATGATACGCATGCCTTTAGCAGACAGACGCAGTTTAACAAAACGGTTTTCGCTCTCAACCCAAAAACGGTGAGTTTGAAGATTTGGCAAAAAGCGACGACGAGTCGCATTGCGCGCGTGCGAACGGTTATTACCAACCGCTGGACGCTTACCAGTAACTTGGCATACTCTTGACATTGTATTTGTCTCCAGAACTACAAAACTGTCGCGCCAATCGATCCCACCTAATAAGTATTCCGGGTCAGTTGACGATATTACGATAAATTAGAGGGCGCATTTTATACAGCAAACAGACGCAGATTTCAATAAAAAAGGCTAAAAACCTTCTTTTCTTCGCGACATTTTTTACGCTAACTCATTTTTTAGCCGCGCGCAGACCATGAAAATTCATCCGTCACGCACAATCGGGGGCGCATAATACCACCTAAAATCGATCCTGTAACGATCTGATCGCAGATCTTTTACTCAATGATCAGATCAATCCAGGAATGACGATCGCGCATTCGTGAAATCAATCAGTCTCGCCGGCCGTCTTAACATTTGTCCGCCATCACGTGAAATCGGGATCCAGGGGAACGTACCACGCCCTTTCGCCGGCTTCAGCGTAAATAAATCCAGCGGCACGGAAATATAGAAACCTTTGGTAAAGCTTCCTTCTCCGTACTCTTCTGACGATACATCGGTAAATGCAGCATACGCTCCCACCACAATACCGCTGTCGAAGCGCTTGGCGAAATCGATATTCACCCCTTTGTCTTTAGCAAGGAACTGTCCGGCGCTCACCGTCAGCATGGTGTCATCCAGAAACTCAGGTTCCCAGTAAGCACTGATGTGGCCGGTGAAGGCTGTATAGTCCAGGAAACTGAACTGATCATCATAATCACGCTGCTTAACGTAATTTACGTCCACACCAAACGCCAGAGAACTGTCTACAGGACGCCAGAGAACTTCACCACCAGCACCGCCGTACATGGTCTCCAGGTAACCACCGTAAGCCTGGGCGAAGAAATCGTTGCCAAGGCTGTCATTCCACTGCATGAAGGCGGTATCAACCCACAAGTCATTTTCCACATATTCACGCACGTAGGTTCGTACACGGGGAAGGGTTGATGTATCCTGGTCAACGGTAAAGCTGAACTTGTCGAAGTTATCGAAGAGTGTGGCGCGGATACTGGAAATTGCGGTCCAGTTCTGGTTTATCGCATAGCCGCCACTCAGGATCAGGCCGCCCTGATAAAGATAAAAATCTTCCGGGTTACCGAATGTCTGGGTATAGAAGAAGTCGACAGAATGGAACAATCCGCTGGTTTTTTCCGGGTCGTACTTATCGAGTACATTGTCTTCCGGCGCCTGTCGTGTGTATGTCTGCTTAATATCTGCTTCGATATCTTCGTATTTAGCAGCCACTTTAAATGCATCCGCATCAATGACAGTATCCACCAGCGGTAAACGACCGGCATTTTCGACGATATGGTAAGACTTCACCGATTCAGGCAACTCAGACGCAGCAATACGCCCAATACGCTCAGCCGCTTCATTTTTATCACGGTATGCAATCTGATTACCGTAGAAAATGGCTTTGTCTTCTTCAATAGAGGCATCAGAAAGAATAAAGCCGCCATCAAATGCCAGGTCACGGTATAAACGGCGCTTATTAACGGAATCCACACCTGCAGCAGGTTTTGACTGCACGATATCTCTTGGCGGCTTATCTATTTTCACCTGTTTAGCGGTATTCATATTGAAGTGATAAGTCACACCAAATCCGAATGTATTTCCGCGCTGATAGTTTGCAGAGAAGTCGAATCCTTTCCAACGGTACACGGCACCGATGTTAAAGCGGGTATCCTGCTCCAGTGCACCCGCGCGGTCATTGGTATAATTGTTTCCTTCGTATTCCAGCTTTAGGCGCAGAGGCTCCCAGGGAGTCTGATACTCAATACCACCAAATACAGCCATAGGGCCTTTGAAGAATTGCTGATAGTCAACTTTACCGCCCCGGCCGGAGAATCCGGCTGGTCTGTCGCAGTAACTGTCTTTCAGCTTACAGAAAGGATTAGTAATATCGTCAGCGGTGCCCATATAACCCCAGCCAAGGCCAAGGTGAAAGTCGAACGGCCCCCAGGCTTTTGATGCTGTGACATATTCGCTTTCGAAAAAACCGGTGCCACCAAAGTCACGGAAACCCAGCGACACTTCAGGGAAATAAAACCCTTCTTTCAATAATCTGAATTTTACATCCAGACCTTTGTCTTTCAGCGTTTGATCACCACTGAAACTTGGTACATCGCTGTAAAGCCGGGTACGTACGTCGGTATAGCGGGCAGTGGCCTGCATCCAGTCGTACAACTGTAAATTCACCGACCAGAACCGGTATTCCTGATTGTCGGTGTAATTAATAAATAAGTCACCTTCCTCACCCATTCGCGAAGTCGGTGTCTGAATCAGTCCGGTTCCGCCCTGCACCATCTGTGAAGGCTGAACCTGCAGTGTTACGCTGTCATTACTCATCGCAGCACTACTAAAACAGGCTGCAGCAACAGCTATCGCAGAACGTGTGTGCGTTTCTTTAAATTTCATCATGGCAGCACCCTATGAACAGCAAGACTGGCCACTTTTTCATTTAAATCATCAACGTCAGGCGATAACAACCAGGTAAACAACGGCACGTAAATTTGACTGCCGGGCATGACTTGAGAATAAGATTTCCCCCAGTACGCGATATTCTGTTTAGTGATTTCTCCGCGGGGGGAAATAACATACACATAATCAGGGTCGGCATAGCCTCTCAGGTTCACCCCTTCAGCGTAATCTGCCGGCGTACTCTGATTGCGGTATTCATATGACCCCGGCGTTTTCACCATGCCACTGAGCCACACGGTATCCGGTCTGCCGGTAAGGTAAATGGCGTAATTCCCATCCTGAAGCATAGGATTTTGCTTCACGTCAAGCCGGGCCGCGTTCCGGTTCAACTTTACAGGCAGGCGTTTTGCCAACGTCCAGTTTTCTACCTGTCTTTTAAGGGCGTTCAGTGCAATCGCTTTATCGTCGTTCACACTTAAATCTACAGCTACCGCATCAATGGACTGCAACACGTCTTTGCGCATGGCTTCAACGTCTGCAGTGTTCTCGCTGTAAATAGCACAGGCGGGCCAGTACCAGTCGCCATTTTTTGCGGTTGTCTGCAAAATAAGAGACAGCCTGACCGGATTCAGATAACGGTACTGCTGACCGTTTACTTTTACATTCACCGATGCCAGCGTGGATGCACTGAATAATGAGATAATGATTAGCGCCAACAATCCTTTCATGGCTTCACCTCCTGACCATCAATCAGTCGCTGGGCACGGCTCAGATACGTCATGGTAATTAACTCTCCGGCCGGCGATAACAGTTGTTCAGATTTCAGCATTTCACCACTTTTATCATCAAACCAGTAACGGTTTACCCACTGTGTCCCCGTTTCATAAAAAGGGCTGGCGCCGTTAAAATTGACTGTTTGTTCAACCAGATACACAGAAAATTCATAATCCATAATCGTTAACTGACTTGCCTCACTGCGCTGCCAGACAGTTTGTACATCCAGTCCGTAGCCATAATTTTCAACGTCCACCAGATAATCCCATGACAACGCTGCCCCAGTTGGATCAAACAGTGGATTAGCCAAAAGATCTGAGTGATAAATTAAATCGTTTGCGAGCCCGTGGGTTTCGGTAATCACGCCCTTCTGCATAGAAAGTAAGGCATGATCAGCGGATACCCAGGTTTGTGTTTCACCTTCGATATAGGCCAGCGCCATGATGATCTGCACACGATCACCATGTTTAACGGCCATTAAATCCGCTTTGCTTTGTCTCAGAGTTTCAGAGGAAACGGTGTTGTCAGATTGCGTGAAGGCCAGTTTGAGCGTGTCGTAATAAGCTTTATTCGTGCTGGAACAACCGCTGACCAGTGCTAGGGCGAACAGAGAAGAAAGAATCCTGCGGAACATATTCCTAAACATCTTATTAGTAAAGCGATGAAAAAACGGCGGGGTACACCAGAAATAAAAAAGCCGCTCCGGTTAAGGGGCGGCTTTCAAAATACATTCAGAACTTACTGAGGTGCGTAAGTATAAGTTACTGTGATAGGAGTAGTAACTGTAATAGTTTGCGTACCAGATACAGTAACAGTGTCAGTTACTGTAGTTGTTGAGCCAACACATACACCGTCAACCAGCTCGTCACCATCGTTACAAGTTGGATCTGGATCTACAACGCCATCGTCCAGGTCAGCTGAACCACGGTTGTTGCTCACGATTGCGCCTAATACGCCCAGGCCGATAACACCAGTAGCGATAGAACCGGCAGTCAAGCTACCAGTAGCTCCAGTGGAACCTTCCCCAGAATTGTCTTGTGCAACAGCACCAAAAGCCATGGTTGCACCGATGACCAATGAAATTAATGACTGTTTCATAATTGTCCTTTATTAAAAATCCACCGACGCACTATCCTAAAGCATTTGTCACTAAGTGACTACTCTCCAGGCATAATTTGGTCGTAAAAAATATACGTTTCACATGCTCGTCGCATGGATCGCCGACGATCTGTCAGGATCGTAGACTTCAGTATAGCAAGGTTCAAAATTACATCAATCCTTTCTGTGCTAAAGAAAACACAGAATTATCTCCCACGATAAAATGATCTAACACACTGACATCAATAAGATTGAGCGCATGTTTTACATCCCGGGTGAGACGAATATCGGCATCGCTGGGATCTGATACGCCGGAAGGATGGTTATGGACCAGAATGACCGCAGCGGCGTTGTCATCAATGACCTGCTTCACGATCTCACGGGGATAAACGGCTGCCGCATTCAATGTGCCTGTGAAAAGTGTTCTGAAGGCAATAAGATGGTGCTGACTGTTAAGGCACATAATTGCAAAGTGCTCTTTGTATTCATGACGCAAGGATGCCAGCAGGAAGGCTTCAACATCACTGACATGATTAAAAACCGATCTCGATTTCAACGGGGTTTCCAGCACTCTGCGGGATATTTCCGATACTGCGGCAATTTGTGCATAACGCATATCGCCTACCCCTTTGATATCACATAAACGGGCTTTTTTTGCACACACTACTTCCCGCAGAGAACCGAACTCGTCCAGTAGATTCCGCGCGATACACAACGCCCCTGCACCACCCATACCGCTGCCAAATAACACTGCCAGCACTTCAGCATCAGAAAGTGCTGCCACGCCCTTTTCAAACAACTTTTCCCTCGGCCTTTCAGCCAGCGGCCATGTTTTTAACCCGGTCATATCTGTTCCTTTATCATACGGAACAACAGCCTACGCTTTAACAAACAAGCTCACTACTGGCTGCAATGCCAGATCGCTCTGTCTACCGGTAACAGAAAACATCTGGTAGGCTTACCGCAATCTTATTGTCTGAAAAATGCACTATGCACTTATTCAATAAAAAAATTCTTCTGGGTGTTACCGGCGGTATTGCTGCCTATAAAACACCGGATCTGGTAAGAAAACTGAAAGCGCAGGGCGCTGACGTAAGAGTGGTACTGACACGTGGTGCAACAGAATTTGTCAGTTCATTATCGTTACAGGCGGTTTCCGGCCATCAGGTTCACAGCGAGTTGCTGGACGAGCAGGCTGAAGCCGGAATGGGTCATATCGAACTGGCGAAATGGGCCGATGTTTTATTGATTGCACCGGCCACGGCGCACTGCATGGCTAAACTGGCGCATGGCCTGGCGGATGACCTGCTTTCAACATTATACCTCGCAACCACAGCTCAGGTTTTCATTGCTCCTGCCATGAATCAGCAAATGTGGCAGGCACGGGCAACGCAGGATAACCTGCAAAAATTGCAACTTCGTGCCATCCGTTTCATAGGGCCGGCAGCAGGCGAACAGGCATGTGGCGATGTGGGACCGGGCAGAATGGAAGAACCGGAACTTATCGTATCTGCATTAGCCAGTGCCCTGACCGGTAATAAGCTGGAAGGTAAAAAAGTTGTCATTACTGCGGGACCAACCAGAGAGCCCATTGACCCGGTCAGATACTTATCAAATCACAGCAGTGGCAAAATGGGATACGCCGTAGCACAGGCTGCGGCTGAGCAGGGCGCAGAGGTTGTGCTGGTGTCCGGCCCGGTTTCCCTGACAGTACCACCCGGGGTAAAACGCATCAGTGTGCAAACTGCTGATGATATGCTCGAAGCAGTCATGAGTGAGATCAACTCAGCGCAAATCTTCATTGCAGCGGCAGCCGTTGCCGATTATCGTATTAATCATCAGGCAGAAAATAAGATTAAAAAATCTGATGATAAGTTAACACTTACTTTTGTTAAAAACCCTGATATTCTTAAGACTGTAGCAGCATTACCCTCTCCACCATTTACGGTAGGTTTTGCTGCTGAAAGCCAGAATGTGGAAGCTTATGCACGGGGCAAATTAGAAAATAAAAACCTCGACATGATTGCTGCGAATGACATCACCCTGGAAGGGCTTGGCTTTAACAGTGACGAAAATGCGCTGCATGTCATCTGGAAAGAGGATGACTTAAAGTTGCCTCCGGCGAATAAAACAGAGTTAGCCAAATCGCTAATCGCGCTGGTTGCAAAACAATATAATGATAAACAATCAAATTAATGGTCTGCCGGTCGATAAACCGACATAAGATAATCAAAAACACAGACCAGTTTAAAATGGAACCGGGATTGAGAACTGATCCTGAAGCAGAGGAAACACTCGCCTTATGCCTGCTGTAAAGAAAACAAACCGCCGGGCCCAGATACTTCAAGCACTGGCCGGCATGCTGGAAACGCACCAGGGCCAGCGCATCACAACCGCGAAACTCGCTGAAAAGGTGGGTGTATCAGAAGCGGCACTTTATCGTCACTTCCCGAGCAAAGCCCGGATGTTCGAAGGGCTCATCGAATTTATTGAAGAAACGTTATTCTCCCGTATCAATAAAATTCTGAACGAGGAAAAGGATTCAGCAGCACGGTGCCAGCTCATTTTGCACTTGTTACTGGGCTTTGCAGAGAAGAATCCCGGCATAACCCGCATCCTGAATGGCGATGCCCTGATGGGTGAACAGGACCGGTTGCGTGCACGGATTGCCAAGTTATTCGAAAGGCTGGAAACCCAACTGAAGCAAATTTTGCGTGAACGCAAGTTACGGGAAGGTAAAACGCTGGCTGCAGACGAAGGTGTAGTAGCTAATATGATGATTTGTTATGTCGACGGCCGGATAAACCAGTTCATTCGCAGTGGTTTCACCCGCAAGCCTACTGAGCAGTTCAACGAACAATGGCAGATGTTCAGACAGGTCTTTATCTGATTTGTCTGTACCGGAAATACAAAGAGCGCGATACCGCGCTCTTTTTCGTTAAGCTTAAAAACTCTGAAACTACTGCTTACTGAATGTATTGCCGAAGAAGTCTCCGTCATTCCACTCAGGACGGTTAGCCTGAGTAGCCAGTGTCAGTCCGATTTCAGCGTTCACACGAGTGAAAGTTTTTGCAGCTTCCCAGTTAAATGGCTGGTTAATATCGTCACTGGGCTTGTGATAATGGGTTGCCAGAAACTCACCGAATTTTTTACTGCCATCTATATCAGGATCTTTAGATGTCAGACCGGGTACCATAAACACCGAAGGCACACCCTGCTTTACAAAAGCATAGTGATCAGAGCGGGTAAACAATGCCTGCTCTGGCCAGGGGTCCGGACTCAGAGTAATGCCGGCATTGCCTGCTGCCTCTTCTACTGACGCTTTCATGTCGCTGTGACTGGCACCAAATGCAATAACATCAGCAAAGGGATACGTCAGGATTGGCATATCCAGATTTACGTCAGCCACCATGGATGTTACCGGCACCGTTGGATTACGGGCGAAATAATCAGCGCCCAGCAGCCCTTTTTCTTCGCCGGTTACGGAAACAAACAAAATTGACCGGGATGGCTTATCGGGCAATTCACTGAACAGCCTTGCGGTTTCGAGCATCACGGCAGTACCTGAAGCATTGTCCATGGCACCGTTATTGATGTTGTCTTTCTTAACTGTTTTGGCAAAGCCGATATGGTCGGAGTGGGCAGAAAAAACCACATATTCATTTTTAAGGGTTGGATCGCTCCCTTCAATCATACCCACCACATTCGGGCTGGTAATTTGAGAATGCAGACTCTTCTTACTCAGAGAAATCGTCCCCGGAATCACAAAACCTGCCGGCGATTTGTCTTCTTCCAGTTCCGCGTAAATATCATTCAAAGAATCAGGAGCATTAGCAAATAGTTGCTGTGCGGCCGGTTCGCTAAGATAAGCACTGCCTTTCAACTGTGCGAACGTGTTCGCCGGTACGCCGTTTTCATCCAGCCATGCCATACGGGGAGTATGAATGTAGCTGAGCATATTCTGATACGGGCGTACTTTTTCAGCCACTGGCGTAGAAACCGTTATCATACCAATGGCACCATGCTGTGCAGCATAAGACTGTTTCTGATAACCCGACGCGAAGTGCGCCCCTTCTTCACTGGGGAAAGAGGCCGGCTTACCGGAGAGTACCACTACAATTTTGCCTTCCACATCCAGACCGGCGTAGTCATCGTGATTCAGTTCATCAGCAATAATGCCATAACCGGCGAAGACCATCTCACCGCTCAGAGCAGAGTCGGTGGCCATTAAATCTGGCCCGGTCAAATAATCTTTAGGGTAAGCAAATGACAACGTCCCGCCTTCCGTCTGATAAGTAAATTCGGGAGATTCCTGCACCAGACTGGCCTTGCGGAAAAGTACTGGTTGCATAAAGCCATCCGTACCAGCCGGTTTGAGACCATATTTGGCAAATTCGGTGGCAATATATAACGCAGCAATATCGTGCCCGCGGGAACCGGTATCACGGCCTTCCAGCAAATCATCAGCAAGGAAGAACAGGTGAGATTTAATTCTGTTCGTGTCAGGATTGAAATGGCTGCTAACGGCATCATCCTGCGCCGCCACACCCGTAATAGCAGACGCAGCGAACAGCCCGCTCAGGATTAATTTTCTTATCATAATCATCTTCAAAATTGCATAAACCACGGGCATGTTAACCCGGAAGATGATTTAAGCAAGGCGATTAACCCTATCCCTTGATACTTCCATGGTTTACGCTACGCTCAATAGAAGTACACACTAATGCGACCGCTATGCCAAGAAGCGCACAATACGATATAGACGAGATACTCGGACAAGCTGTGGACATATTCCTTGAATATAGTTTCCACGGCGCCATCATGGATGAAATTATCGCCCGCACCTCTTTTAACCGGCGCGGTTTTTATCTGGAATTTGGTTCTAAACAACAGTTCCTGTACAAAGTTTTAGAGCATTATCAGAAAACTCAGCTGATGCCCGTAGTCAGTGAACTGGAAAATCACCACGGCATCACCGCCATCAATACTTTCTTTTTGCGATATATTCCCCTGGTCTACGGCAGAGGCTGTCTGCTGATTAACTGTGTCTGCGAATTGGGAAAACAGGATCCCACAATCAGAGAAATGGGAAGACACTACCTGGACCGTCTGCAACTCGATTTCATCGGTTGTCTGGAAAAAGCCAAATTGTCAGGGGAAATAAAACCAGACATCAATATTGAGTCTGCAGCCCTTCAGCTTACCAGTTATGTTCAGGGTTTTGCCGTAAACGGCATCCTTGCTGAAAACCGTGAAGAGATGGTCATTGCCACAGAAGCGCTGCTAACCCCGTTGCAGGTTTAACAGAAAACCGTAAAATCATGCTCCCGAATGTGCATTTCAGGTTTTCAATTTCATGAGTAGTAACAACCCTTTGTACCGCATCCAGTTTGTCAGTAACGGTGAACGCTATGAGTTATATGTGAGGGAATTAAGTCAGGACAGTATGTTCGGCTTTGTAGAAATTGGTGATTTTGTCTGGGATACTCATACCAGTCTTGTGGTTGATACCAGCCATGAGAAACTGAAAACAGAGTTTTCAGATGTCGAAAGGACGTATGTACCTATGCACAATGTGTTACGCATTGATGCAGTCAAAAAACAGGGCACGGCAAAAATCACGCAACTTTCTGAAAAAGTAACCGCGTTCCCAAGCCCGATTTACACGCCGAAGAAAGACTGAATTTCCTTAACTGACCGGAGTTGTTGCTTTGCTGGCTTTTAGCATTATTGCAGTATTAGTTTTAATCCTGATATTTTTTGTGCTTAAAGTGCAAAGCTTACAGAAATTAGTCAATTCAAATAAGCATCTGGCAAAGCAAAATGCCAGTAAAGCCAATAGTGCTTTTGTCACTTTGAGTACTACGGCCAAATCTCTGCAGCAAATCTTTATCGAACGGGTTGAATCCGCTAGTAGCAAAGGCCTTATCAGTGGTAAAAAGTATGATGTTTTAATCTTGATTGTGTCCTCATCTGCAAAGATTATTTTTGATAATTGTGAGAAGGGACATTCAATTGAAGAAGGGCTCAATATCGCTTTGCGTGATACCGAACTTTCTATGGAAGACATCAAAAGCTTTATGCAGGAACAACCTAATGATGTGCGTATCAGTTGGGTTAAAAATACCGCCGATGGTTTTATTAAAGCCTGTGATCTTATGACATCAGGGTTACTGGCTCCCCGCGCCTCTTCTTCCGCGTCTGAATAACATTGCTTTAGAAAACAATCACTCTGTTGAAAGATAAACAGGTGTCTTGATCACTGTTTATTTCTGCCTATAATACTGTATAGATATACAGGTAAATTATTATGGCAAATTCGCTTTCTCTGGTTGAAATGCACCCCGGAGTCTGGCGTGGCAGTCAGGCTCAGATGAAACAAAGCCGTCTGCTTGCGACGGGATTCACTCATTTTGATTCAGCATTGTCTGGAGGCTTCCCTGCATCCGGGGTAATCCGCATCGTGTGTCTGCCGGGTTGCGGTGAATTGTCATTTCTTAAATCTGTATTCAATTCATTACAAGCTGAAACGCTGGCGGTGTTTATTAATGCGCCAGGTATGCTTACCGCCCCCTGGCTGAACCGGACCGGCTTAAATCCTTCTGACTGCAAACTTGTCACCGCACCGGATGATTTGAGTGGCTGGGCAACGGAAGAAGCCATCAAATCTGATGCCTGCTCACTCGTGTGCTGCTGGACAAAATCTATCCTCCCCGGACAGGCCCGGCGGCTTCAGGTGGCGGCGGCTCAGCATGAATGTATGGTGCTACTTTTCGAGCACCCTGTGAATGTACAACACCCGCTTCCCATCGCCTTAGATTTACTTTTTATGCCGGCAACTGAAGGTTTTGAAGTGAATATCAATAAGCAATTGAAAGGCTGGCCAGTCCGGGGAGTAAAAGAGCGCTTTAAATACACGCCGGATAACAGTGCTATTGCATCAGCAATGTCCCGCTTTAACCGTCTGCCGGAGCAGGATGGTGCCCGTCATGGCTGATCAGCGCTGGCTGTATGTATACTGTTACCGGCTGACGCTGGATAACGCACTGCATGCAGGAGCCACTGACAACAGTTTACCTGTTGCGGTTTACCACCAGAAACGCAATGCCCTCATTCAGTTAAACCGGGTTGCCCGTGCAGCAGGCATTGAGCAGGAAATGGGACTGGCTCAGGCCGCGGCCTTATGTGAAAACCTGGAGCTCATCGATTACGATGAATCCATGGAGTTGTCATTACTGAAAAATCTGGCCTCTCAGCTTTATGAGTGTGTCGCTGAGATATCAGTTAGCCCGCCGGATGGACTGGCAATACGTATCGATAATCTGGTGCGCTATTACGGCAGCTACGAACAAATATGGGAGGCCGTAAAAGCGGTGCTCCTCTCACGCAACATACGGTGTTATTATGCTTCAGCATGGAGCCCGGACGCGGCCCGCGTACTTGCAAGGCAACAAACAAATATTCTGCTGCTGGAGAACGCATCAATTCGCCGCGCCCTGAATGATCTTCCCGTTTCTGCATTACTGCTCAGTCAGAAAGAGAGTCATGCGTTATACAGAGCGGGCATAAAACACCTGGGAGCCCTGTTTGAATTACCTGCCACTGAAATTGGTAAGCGCTTTAACAGCGATTTACTCAAATATCTGTTCTCACTGAAAGGAGACAGTTATCGTGCAGGACCGTTTTATCATCCGCCTGCGACCTTCGAACAAACGGTTATTCTGCCTTTTGAAGTAACCGGTACAGATAAACTGAATGCGTACCTCAGTAAAATTTTGAAGGATTTAGGCATTTTTCTGCGACTCCGGAATGCCGGCACGCAGTGGCTCATCCTAACCCTCTTTTACAGAGAAACAGACCCTGTAACGCTGGATATCAGAAAATCAGATCTTCGCTTCAGCTTTGATGAATGGGCGAACCTGATCGCCCTTAAACTGGAAACGACAGAACTGGCTGAGCCGGTTATTCAATTCACGTTATGTGCCGGTGAAATTAATGAATATGCCGGTACTGAAGCCGACTTTTTTAATGCCAGGAAGCATTTCTTCGCCCGCCAGCAGCTATTGAGTAAACTCACCGCCCGGTTGGGTAATCAGGCAGTTTCTGACGCCGCCTGGCCGGAGGACCACCGGTTTACGATGGCAAAAGCGCCCCGCTCTCACGCTTTCAGTGAACAGGCTGCACAACATATTCCGGCCTTTATTTTATCTCAGCCACAACGCCTGACAGGAACGCCTAAAATTGAGTTCGGCCCGGTGAGAATAGAAAGCGGTTGGTGGGACAATGCACCGGAACAAAGAGATTACTTCATCGCGCTGAATCAACACGGTCAGCGCATGCAGATATTTAGGGAACAGGGTGGATGGTACATCAGCGGCTGGTATGCCTGAATGCAATATGCAGAACTCGTTACTCAAAGTAACTTCAGTTTTCTTTATGGTGCGTCTTCACCGGAAGAACTGGTAACCACAGCAGCATTCCTGAGCTATCAGGCTATTGCTATCACTGATGAGTGTTCTGTGGCTGGTATTTTGCGGGCGCACAGCGAGATATCGCGCCATCACTTGCCGGTAAAACTGATCAGCGGAAGCCTGTTTAATTTCGGCGAATCATTACAATTTGTGCTGCTCTGCCCGGATAAAAAAGCATGGAGCGAACTGTGCCGTATCATCACCAATGCCAGACGACGCAGTCCCAAAGGAGAATATGCGCTGGCAGAGTGGGACATCAAATCTATCCGGCACTGTATTATCATCTGGCTTCCTCACCATAGTGATGAAGAAAATGTCCGCTGGGGAGAATGGTTCAAACGCTTTCATCCTGAAAGAACATACATCGGCGCTGTCCGTCACCTTGATGGCAGAGATCATCTTCGTTTCGCTCAGTATGAGGCACTTCATGATAGTTTATCATTGCCGGTAACAGCGTGTACCCACGCCCTTTTTCATCACAGCGAGCGGCTTGCATTACAACATGTCATGCATGCTATGAAAGAAAATACCACGGTAGACAAACTGGGTCTTAATGCTGTCTCAAATGCAGAAAGAGCACTCCGTCCGCTTAGTAAATTACAAAAGCTGTATCCGGCAGCCTGGCTTGCAACCGCATCCAGAATTGCGTCTCAATGTGTATTCAGTCCTGACGAACTCAAATATCAATATCCTGCGGAACTGGTTCCGGCTGGTTATAACGCAACAAGCTGGCTGAGGAAATGCGTCGAAGAAGGCATTACAAGGCGATTTCCGGCAGGGATATCTGACTCTGTGCGGGCCATCATAGAAAAGGAGCTAACACTGATTGAGGAACAGCAATACGAATATTTCTTTCTGACCATTTACGACATTGTTCAGTTTGCTGCCGCGAACGATATTTTGTATCAGGGTCGTGGCTCAGCAGCTAACTCGGTTGTGTGCTATTGCCTTGAAATCACCGCTGTCGATCCCAGACAGATTAATGTGTTATTTGAGCGCTTCATTTCTAAAGAAAGAAATGAGCCGCCGGATATTGATGTGGATTTTGAACACAGCCGGCGGGAAGAAGTCATTCAGTATATTTACAGCAAATACGGCCGTGAACGCACAGCGCTGGCAGCGACAGTAATCAGCTTCAGGTTTAAAAGCGCATTTCGCGAAACAGGTAAGGCGCTGGGTTTTCCCGAATCCCAACTGGATTATGTGATTAAAAATATAAACCGGCGCGACAGAGCCGTGCCCTGGCAGACTCAAATAGAATCCTGCGGTTTAAATCCGCAAAACCCTAAGGTAAGTCAGTTAATCAGCTTAACTGAACAAATTACGGGTTTCCCGAGGCACCTGTCTCAGCATGTGGGAGGGTTTGTCATTTCAGCCGGTCCGTTATATGAACTGGTACCTGTTGAAAATGCTGCGATGGCAGACCGCACAGTCATTCAATGGGACAAAGATGATTTAGAAACCTTAGGATTACTGAAAGTTGATGTACTTGCTTTAGGCATGTTAACCGCCATCCGGAAGACCTTCGCCCTGCTAAACCGTCAGTTTCCGGTGCCGGTATCGATACCGTTTATCACCGCACTGGGCGATGATCAGCAAGTCTACGATATGATTTGTAAAGCCGATACAGTGGGCACATTCCAGATTGAGTCCCGTGCACAGATGACCATGCTGCCGAGGCTCAGGCCACGTTGTTATTATGATTTAGTCGTACAGATAGCTATCGTCAGGCCGGGGCCGATACAGGGCGATATGGTGCATCCTTACTTACTGCGTCGTCATGGCAAAGAAGCCGTATCTTATCCGTCAGAGGAAGTCAGACAGGTACTATCCAGAACCATGGGCGTGCCTATTTTTCAGGAACAGGTTATTCAACTGGCGATGGTCGCTGCCGGCTTTTCGGGCGGGGAAGCCGATCAGCTTCGCCGTGCTATGGCGAGCTGGAAAAAAGATGGCCGCATTTATGAATTCCGGGACAGGCTGATTAAAGGCATGACGGAACGGAACTACGAACCGGCTTTTGCGGAACACCTTTTTGAACAAATAAAAGGTTTCGGGGGTTACGGGTTTCCCGAATCGCATTCAGCCTCTTTCGCTGTACTGGCCTACGTATCCTGCTGGTTGAAATGCTATTTCCCGGCAGAGTTTTATGTTGCCCTGCTCAACAGTTTACCTATGGGCTTTTATTCGGCTTCACAACTGGTTCAGGATGCCAGACATCATGAGATCACTGTGTTACCGGTCTGTGTAAATGCGTCGGACTTTGATCACAAGATAGAGCTGAAGGCAGGGATTAAGCAAATCCGGCTCGGACTACGACTGGTGAAAGGATTATCAGAAAATGGCGCTGTATTGCTTGAATCTAAGAGACCTGAAGAAGGTTACCGGAGTTTAACTGAACTTAAGATGTCCGGTTTTGCGGAATCTGATTTGTCCTCTCTGGCCAGTGCGGATGCTTTTTTCAGCATATCCGGTAATCGTTACCGTGCAAGATGGCAAATGATGGATAAGCACAGCACAATGCCTTTATTCACTGATCAGAATGAGCAACTGCCCTTCGATTTTGCACCGGATGACAAAGACGCATTGCTGGAAGATTATGCGTCAACAACATTATCGTTAAAGCAACATCCGGTTGAGCTTATCCTGCGAGACTATTCTGTCAGGCAACTGACATTGGCGCGGGAGTTAATTAACAGACCCAACAAATCTGTAGTACACGTACTGGGTTGCGTTACATGCAGACAAGCCCCCGGCACGGCATCCGGCGCGACGTTTTTTACCCTTGAAGATCACACCGGCAACATGAATGTGGTTGTCTGGCAAGCTACCGCCAGACATCAGCATCAGGCATATCTCAAATCACAGATCCTGCAAATTGATGGCATTCTTGAACGTTCACCCGAAGGGGTTATTCACATTATTGCGGGAAAGCTGACTGACAGAAGTAGCTGGCTGGATACATTGAATTCAGGAGCAAGAAACTTCCACTAAACTTTTTATGCTGTTTTCTACTATGAAAGATTTACTTACCTTTACACTAACTTACAAACATCCTTGAATGTTTGTTTTCAAACCTCCATTTATCTCCCTGTAAATTGGCGCATTTTTTATTGGTGAGCATTTTGCAAACGTGTTTACACAAACATGTTGCAATACTCAGGAGGAACACATGTTTTCATTTTTCAGATACAGTTTATTTGCCGCGTTCTTGTACGGCATCACATTCTCTTCAATGGCAGGCCAGTCTGTAGCGATCGATTATCTTCATGGCTTTGATGACATTAAAGGTGTCAGAGTTGCTTACCGTCCCGTTACCACATCTTTGTATACCGACTGGTTTGGAGACATCAAACTATATTGGGAGGCAAGCTTTAATGTTTGGGAATACGGCCGTTATAATGATCACGACACCAATCTGGCACTGGCGCTTTCTCCGGTTTTGGTAAAGCAAATTTCAACGGTATACGACAAGTATCCGTTGTATCTTGAAGCAGGTATCGGGGCAAGTCTGGTTAATGACCGTCATTTTGCCGGAAAGAACATTGGTTCACATTATCAGTTTGAAGATCGTCTCGGACTACTCCTTAGTTTAGATGAACAAGAAGTCAATCAACTCGCTCTGAGGTACATGCACTATTCCAATGGCGGACTGAACAGCGATAATCCCGGTCTGGACTTCCTGAACGTGTCCTATTCATACCATTTTTAGTTACATAAATTTTGTTGCCGGTTTGTAAACCGGCACTTGCAATTGCTTATTGATTCCATAAAATATGGTCAATTTTCAAGCACTCTTAATCAGAGTAAGCACCGGCATGAACAGTGTTATTTAAAAAGAATAAACAGCCGCTAAAGCGCCTTTCATCACTTGCTTTGCTCTTGTCATCCTTTATTAATCCAAGCCCGCCGGCAAAGGCAGAAACCTACATTGTAGGGCTGCAAAACTTTGATTATTACCCTCATTATAATTTCACCTCAGATCAGGACAGAGGCTTCATCTGGGCAGTTCTCGAGCTTTATGCCAGGGAGTCCGGTCATACATTCATTTATCAGACAATGCCTGTTCCACGCCTGCAGATAGAGTTGGCTAAAGGCACGGTTGATTTGATATATCCCGATAACTCAATCTTTCATCCGGGTATTACTGAATCAACTGAAAAACACTACTCTGTGGATGTGGTGAAAACTTTAAGCGGTGCAATTATTAAACGCAGCAATGTGAACATGGAAATCAATGAAGTTTCAAAAGTGAGTTTACCATTTGGCTTTACCCCACTTGACTGGAAGGGTAAAGAGAAAAACGGTGACATTGATTTTGTAGAGACTGAGGACAGCCTGTCAGCGCTGCAATTGGTTGAGCAGGGTAAAACCGATGTGGCAGAAGTCGATTATTTCGTTACCAGCTATTTATCTGAAGCAAATCCCACGATTGGCGAATTCACTATGTCACCGGTTCTGCCACACAATATCGTTGGTTTTAAGCTTGCGAGCATAAAGCAACATGGGCTTATCAAACAGATTAATGACTTTCTGACCGGCAATGAATCACGTATTGATGAATTGAAATTGAAGTATGGTATTCATGATCCTGAAAACCTGATCAAAGATATTCAGTCAGCTTATGTCAGAAGTGAGTGACCATAACGAATTGAAGAGTCTTGTATTACACAAATAGATGCTTGAGTCAGAAACGAAAAAAGCCCGCTCAGATGAGCGGGCTTCTTCGAATTGGGAGCCTGACGGTGTGCTACTCTCACATGGGGAGACCCCACACTACCATCGCCGCTAACGCGTTTCACTTCTGAGTTCGGAATGGATTCAGGTGGTACCACGTCGCTATTGCCGTCAGGCATAAACTTTGTCGTGCAAAATCGAGTGCTTTTCTCGACTTTTGCGCAAGGAGGACATTCATTACACTCAGTTGTGTGCCAAGTCCTCAATGCTTATCTTAACAATCTTGGAAAGCTGGATATCTTCATCAATCAGAGTAACGCTACTCTAACTCATTAATTAGTCAGTCTTTAACTTACAACTTCTAAGTAAAAGCTACTTAGGCGTTGTATGGTTAAGCCTCACGGGCAATTAGTACAGGTTAGC